>CADAZX010000013.1 GCA_902792515.1 uncultured Ruminococcus sp. | reverse complement strand
CGCGGCCTGGAGGTCCTGATTCAGCTTGATGAGCTGGGACTCCGACTGAATGTTCTTGTCATTAAGAATAATACCGCCGACCGGATACTTCTTAATGTTATTCTTCAGCCCGCTCTCAACGGTATAGTAATTGCTGCCTGCGGACGTTCCCGCCAGCGCGTAAGGCATGACTATGAAGAGCTGGTAAACCTTGTCTTCAAGTGCCATGTCTGCCATAATTTTGCGAATTTGATTTTCGCGTGCAGTCGCCGGATCGACTGCGGTCTTGCCGGCTGCAGGGGTCACTCTTACGCGTTCGGGTGCGGAAGTATTGATTGCGTTTGAAGGCAACATACTTATAACCATTACGAGCGCGAGGAGCAAACCAAGCAGTCTTTTGAAGCTTCCTCTCATATTGTGCACACTCCAGTAAAAAATTAAAAAAAATAAAGGAAAGACATACGGAGGCGAACCCGGCATTTGTACCGGGAACTATATTTTGCCGTAAAAGTCTTATCCTTTGTAGAAAATCAAAAGCTTATCAGAACAATAAACTGAACTAATTTCGGGAAGGCATAACCCGCCCTGAATCGAATTCAAATTATTGTAACTTATCCTTTGTAAAAAGTCAATAGGAAAATTCAAAAATATTGCTCATATTGCTCATATTGCTCAAATTTGCTCAGATTGCTCAAATGTGCCCCGGTTCCTGCCGCCGGCTTTTTTCTGTGTTGATCGTATCAAAAATACAAAAAGCGCGCGTCGCCATGATTTCTCAAAACGACGCGCGCAACCGGTTGAAACGCGGGGCCGCAGCAGATCATGATGGCCCCGCGCCTTTATTCTTTTCCGTAATACTCGTCGAGCACTTCGGAAACCGTCTCCGCCCAGATAATGAGATTCTCCGGTCTGTCACCGACCGTGCTTATATCTTTCAAAGTTATATCGCAGGGACAGCCGTATTTCAGGCATGCTTTGACGGTCTCTTCAGCTTCTTTTCTCACCTGTTCGGTATCGACTTTGACCGCAACGAAGGCCGGATTCGGTTTTCTGGAGAAAACGTAATCTCCCTTGATCTCTCTCGCGGAGATCTCGACGTCAGACCAGGGCGAGACTCCGATCTTTCTGAGGTTCGGGAACCATTTTATGATATGTATGCGGTCGTAAAGCGGTTCGCAGCATCCGTAATATGTGTACGCACAGCGCTGAGCAAGATCTATCGAAAATCTCACGTCAAACTCGTACAGGTCGTCCGGAGATGCGGCCGAGAACATCTGCGCCATTGTCCTGTACCAGGTGCCGCCGAGTCCCCTGCCTCCGTTCGGAGCGTTTTCGGGAACGGTGAAATATCCGGGAGTACAGTGGAGCACCGGCAGCGAACCGTTTCCTTCATACAGTCCGAGCGCGTCCATTTGATCCATTTCCGATTTATATGCGTCCGCGTAAAGCTGCCTGATCCTGATAAGATACTCGGGGCGGTCGTACATATCGTACAATATCGGCTGAACGCCGCGCAGTCTCGCGATCCTGTCCCAGGGGGCGTGATATATACCGTGACCGCGAAGAATGACCGGAATAGTATCTCCGACAATTTCCTTAACGTGATTTACATTATATTCATCCTTCTCCGGATAAGCTGTTATGACCGGAAGGTGGAACGCCTCGAGCGAGGATTCATCTTCAAGAACGTCAATATATTTGTGGGATTTAATTGTCGTATGAAGTCCGTCCCTTACTTCTTCCCTGAAGAGGTCGTCAATACCGTTTCCCGTGGAACTGAATGATTTATAGACGACCCAATACGGTTCGATGTAGTTGTCGCACTTAAAATACTTCTCTCTGAACAAAGCGACGCGAAGACCGTACTCCATACCTCTGAGTTCCGGATTTTCGCATTTGCAATCCAAAAAGTGTTCGTAGTTCATCTGTTCCCAGGGGATCTCCTCAATAATAAGAGGAGGACGGACAACCTTGAGATCGTTGACGTCACGGAATCGTTTGCGCATCTTGACGTGCTTTTCAGAGGTGGCGATCTCCATATAACGCTTGCACAGATCACGGATTATTGAAATATCGTTTGAAGAGTACATAATAATTGCTCCTTATATTATCTCCTTGCTGATGTCGCCGCATCCGTTTTTTGGAATCTGTATAGTCTTATTATCCGCTTCTACGTCTTTATCCTGTTTCGCAAAATCTATTACTAAACAGGTCTCGTATTCATTCTTTCCAAACTCCTCGCAGATCGTCGATTTTCCTATACGTCTTGCGCCTTCAACAAGCAGTGCTCTGTTTCCGTTACATTCTTTTTTCCATGCAAGTAATTTTGCGTATATTTTTTTTTTAGGATCACTGTTTATCCTCTAAACGCAAGCAAATGATAATACGCGCATTCAGTGTACTGTCATTCTTTGATTATGCGCAGGTATACCAGATGGTATTTTTTTTGATTATGCTCAATGTAACTCATTCTCTTCTAATGGTCAAAACTGCCGTTGACCGCGGCTTCAGCGTAAGTTCAATCCCCTGCTCCGTCAGTTCCTGTCCGGTTGCACGCGTTACGATGCCGGTGTCCAGATTGCGGACCGCGTATGTTGCCGCCGGTTCCAGCCCTTTGAGCGTTACATGGAGCGAATCCTGCGGTGCTTCATCCGGGCGGAAAAACTCCGCGAAGCCTTCGCCGGTCTCGGGTGAATAAAACTCCCACGCGCGCCATTCAGTCCTGCCGCGCGACCAGCCGGTGAGCGGATAGTAATCGCTGTAGATGCAGCTGCTGAGCTGCGTCCATTCCTGCAAGTAACTGCTCAGTGTGTTCCATTTAAGCGTGCGGGAATCGATTGAGAGACTCATGTTGACCCACGGCGTGTAGTTGGTGCGCATAATGTACGGATCCACCGTCCCGCCCACCAGAGTCGATCCGAAATACGGGAACCAGGCGTACAGCGCCATGTGCATGCTCTGCTTATCCTCGTTGTTCGTGTAGTCGTAGTCGGTCTTGTGGAGCGGTACCGCCCGGCGCATGCTTTCAATGTCGTTGCGGCCGCCGCCCGCTGCACAGGAATCGATCATCATGCCGGGGAAACGCTCAATCAGTTTGTCCCAGTACGCGTAGTAGCCCTGCGCGTATTTGTTTTCTATAATGCCGGTGCGGCCCGGCGTGTTCTGAGCCATAAAATTGCCCGCGGGGTTAATGCCGTAATCCTGCCGGTACAACGAAATGCCGCCCTCGGTGATGATGCCCGAAACGCGCTCCACCATCCAGTCGATGAATTCCGGATCGCCCATGTTGGCCAGTACGCTGTCCAGCATAAAGCGGGCGGGAATGCCGTTGTCCGCGTCGCGCAGCCGCTCCTCCAGCCGCACCACCTCTGGCTCGAACCAGAGCAGCGTCTTCATATCGTGCGCCGCCGCGAGGTCGCTGATTGCCTTGAATCCGGTCGGGAAGCGTTTGGTATCCACCATCCAGGTACCCGTGGGCAGCCAGACGTCCAGCGATTTTTCGCCGTACTCGAAATACCAGCCCGCGTCCATCCACCAGTATGTGAGCGGCACGTCGCGGCTAAGATAGGTCTGTATGGCTTCGATCTGATTCGCTTCGTTGGCGGCAACCATCTCGCCGTACATGCCGGAAGTGCAGCCGGAAATGTTGGGCTCGAACAGCTCTCCGCCGGGTCTGCGCATGTTGCAGTCAATGAACCAGTGGCGCCACAGGTTAGCGGCAACGCTGTCGACCCTCCCGTCGTAGTCCAGCAGCACGGTCATAGGCGTGCGGATCTTTTCACCGGGCTTCAGCGTGGTGGAAAAGTACTTTTGCCCCGCCCTGAACCGCAGCCCTTCCGTACCGCCGTCAGCCGCGCCATCAACATGCTCGAACGTCGCGCCCCACATTATCGGCCAGCCGATGGCCGCAAATTTGCCGCCGTTGCCGTATTGCAGATTGAAATACGGAAAATAATTGTATGTGGAGCGGCCGGTCTCGGGCGTCATCGACACTTTTTTGCCCTTGGTAAGCGGGATTTCGTAGGGCTCATACGGGCAGCCGTTTTTAATGCCGCCGTCACCGTAAATGCCCTTCAGCACCGGATCCGCCCCATCTAACACCATATCCGCCGAGTACAGGTCTTCCAGCACCGCCGTTTCGGCAGAACCTTTGTTTTCAAACCAGACCGTCCATTCGTACGCACAGTAGTCCGGGTAGATCGCCGTTTCCAGCGTAACTGCTATGCTGTCCCGGAACGACAGATCGATCGCGGTGGATACTTTGCGTCCGTCCTCAGACAGGGTCGTACGGCGGGACTTCTCTTTGAACGCGCCGTTTTTACCCGTATCCAGCCCGCGGAACTCTATGCCGTCGTAGATAAACGACACCGGCAGCGTGGACAGATCTTCTATCATCGCAATGTATCTGTTCAGCGTTTTCTGCTTCTGCACCATACCGTGGTAGATACCCGGGCCGCGCTGATCGGACAATTTATAACCGTACAGCAATTCAGCGCCGTTTCCGCCGGCCGGTACGCCGGGGCTGCACGCGGGAAGCTCTCCGGACTGCAGCGCGGTCAATAAAAACAAACTCATTATTCTTCTGCCTCGCTTCATTTGGTTTTCCTTATGTTATGCGCTTTGATAATCAGAACGGCTGCAACCGCCACGGTCGCAGCTGCGCAAACGGCGCCGATGACGATCGCGGCGGTCCTGCCGGAGTTGTGCACGGTCCGGCTGTGCAGGTCGCCGTTTCCGGACGGATCGGGCGGATCGGACGAAGCGGCCGGGGACAGATCGGACGAAGCGGCCGCGGTATTGTCCGCGTCAGGCGCTTATGTTGCGGGAGCGGGGTCAATATTGACCGTATGCGTAAACTCGCCGTCGCCGTATGACATTATTGTACTTATCATAATTCATATTGTCAAGCCACTCTTAACTTGATTTATTCCGCCCTCATTCTCTAAAAGAGCAATCACATTATGCCATGGTTTAATGAATTTGGACTAAGGCACGCTTCTTGATATTCGGCTTCTTCAAGAGCGCTTTTAATTCACTTTCAGAATAGGTCTCTACCTGTTGCTTATCAACTTTAATAGCGCTCATTTTGAATGGCTTTACCCATCCTTCTTTGTTCCGGAAATGAATCGTCGTTATCAAGTCTCTCAGATATGAATTAATGCTTTGATCGTTACTGATGAATGACTTCAGGTGCAGAATATAGTTCTGATAGTCCTTCTCGCAAAAATCAGAAAGGGGCATTTCGGGATCGAAGTACTTGTAAAACCGGACATAACTTTGTCGGTAATGTCCTATCGTTCCCTCTCTTAAATTCCCGGTTCTACAGTCATTCAGGTAGCGTTCGCAACTTTCCCTGGAAGTGATCATTTCAGTTTTTCCCGACGCAATATTATTATACAAAACCTCACAAAAAAGACGCACACGTCATCCTGATTATCTCAAAATGACGTGTGCATTCGATTTTATATGACTGCTAAAGCGATCTCTGGCAGGTAAACCTGTAAAAATCAGTCACTTTTGCGCCAAAACTCATTTTTTGAAGCTTTCTTCGACCGCGACCGCGCACGCGACGGTCATACCGACCATCGGGTTGTTGCCTGCGCCGATAAGACCCATCATCTCGACGTGAGCCGGAACGGAGGACGAGCCCGCGAACTGAGCGTCACTGTGCATTCTGCCCATCGTGTCGGTCATACCGTACGAGGAAGGTCCCGCGGCCATGTTGTCCGGGTGAAGCGTTCTGCCCGTGCCGCCGCCGGAAGCAACGGAGAAGTATTTAACGCCGTTCTCGACGCACCACTTCTTGTAGGTGCCGGCGACCGGATGCTGGAACCTTGTCGGGTTCGTGGAGTTGCCGGTGATGGAAACGCCCACGTTTTCGAGCTTCATGATCGCGACGCCCTCGGGAACGTTGTCGGCGCCGTAGCAGCGTACGTCGGCTCTCGGTCCCTTGGAGTAAGGAGTCTCTTTCACGATCGTAACGGTCTCGGTGTAGGGATCGAAAGCCGTCTGAACGTAAGTAAATCCGTTGATCCTGGAGATAATCATCGCGGCGTCTTTTCCGAGGCCGTTAAGGATGACTCTCAGCGGTTTGGAGCGGACTTTGTTGGCGTTGAGCGCGATCTTGATAGCGCCCTCGGCAGCCGCGAAGGATTCGTGTCCGGCGAGGAAGCAGAAGCACTCAGTCTCCTCGGAGAGGAGCATTTTGCCGAGGTTGCCGTGTCCGAGGCCGACTTTTCTGTTCTCGGCGACGGAGCCGGGGATGCAGAAGGACTGGAGACCTTCGCCAATAGCGGCGGCGGCGTCAGCGGCCTTCTTGCAGCCTTTTTTGATTGCGATAGCGCAGCCGACCGTGTAGGCCCAGACGGCGTTCTCGAAGCAGATGGGCTGAGTGGAACGGACTATGGAGTCGCAGTCGATGCCCTTCGCGAGGGTGATTTCCTTGCACTCGTCGATGGAGTTGATGCCGTACTTTTTCAGAGTTTCGAGGATTTTGGCCTCTCTTCTTTCATAACCTTCAAAATTTGCCATAGCTCTCACCCTCCTTTATTCCTTGCGCGGATCGATGTATTTCGCCGCCTCGGCAAAACGGCCGTAAGTGCCCTTAGACTTCTCGTAAGCTTCGTTGGGCTCCATTCCCTTTTTGATGAAGTCGGTCATCTTTCCGAGAGAGACGAATTCGTAGCCGATAACCTGGTCGTCTTCGTCAAGCGCCATTCTGGTGCAGTAGCCTTCGGTCATCTCGAGGTAGCGGACGCCTTTGGCCTTCGTGCCGTACATTGTGCCGACCATCGAGCGCTGACCTTTTCCGAGGTCCTCCATGCCGGCGCCGATAACGAGGCCACCCTCAGAAAACGCGGACTGCGTGCGTCCGTACACGATCTGGAGGAAAAGCTCACGCATCGCCGTGTTGATGGCGTCGCAAACGAGGTCGGTGTTGAGAGCTTCAAGAATGGTCTTGCCCGGAAGAATCTCGGCAGCCATAGCCGCGGAGTGAGTCATTCCGGAGCAGCCGATAGTCTCGACAAGAGCCTCTTCGATAACGCCCTCTTTTACGTTGAGGGAGAGCTTGCAGGCACCCTGCTGAGGCGCGCACCAGCCCACGCCGTGTGTGTAACCGGAGATGTCGCCGATCTGCTTCGCCTGGATCCACTTGCCCTCTTCGGGAAGCGGCGCGGGACCGTGGTCGCAGCCCTTCGCGACGCAGTACATCTCTTCAACGTCCTTTGAATAAACGAGTTCGCTCATAGATAAAAGTACTCCTTGTTTGATTTTCAAGTGCGTTTCCGCACCATTCTTTATTATAGTTTAAAACGCGCCCGCGTTCAAGCGGTTTTCGTGCCGGCGGCGGTCCGTTCGCGCCTTTTTTTACTCCAGAATGTTGCTCGTGATGAAGTCGACGCCCATTTCGATGAGCTTTTTCGCGTCGTCCGGGTTGTCGCACGTCCAGCAGTTGACCTTCATATTGCGGGCGCGGAACTTTTCCATGTACTCCGGGTGCGCGAAAAGCGTCGGATAGTGGATGTCGATATCGATTTTTCTCTCCGCGAGATAGTCGATCGTGCCGTCGTCAAGCTCTCCGCAGAGGAGTTGAATTCTCTGGTTGTCCGGCGTGATCTCGCGGAGGCAGAGCAGGTTCGAAAGCGTAAACGAAATAAAAATGACGTTTTCGAGGTAATCTCTCGCCTTTGCGGCTTCGACGATCGTCTCAAGCATTTCGCGGGTCATTGTGTTTTTGATCTCAAGAACGCAGACCTTTCCGTAGCGGCGGCAGATCTTGAAGTAGTCGTCGAGGTCTGGAATGATTATGTCGCGCCTTGTCGCGCCGTCCTCTCTGTCGGCGAGTCTGATGCCTTTCAGCGTCTCGTAGTCCGTCGTCTCGACGTCGAGCGAAGCCTCCTTCGAGACCCTGCCGGTGTTGTTGTCGTGAATGATAACGAACTTTCCGTCGGCGGTAAAGTGCACGTCGGTCTCGATACCGTAGTAGGAGCGGTTTCCGGCGGCGACGAACGCGAGGTTGGTGTTCTCGGTCTCGATGCCGGAAAGGCCGCGGTGCGCGACCATCAAAACGTTTTTCCTGTCGATTTTAACTGTGTCCATAAATGATCCTCCGTTTTAATAAACGCTGAATATATTAAAGGGGAGCCTTTCAGGGCTCCGCCTCGTTTGTGTTTTCATCAGGTTGTCCCGCGCCGTCCGCGCCGAATTTCTCGGAGGGAGCCTCTTCGTTGATAACGATTCTCGTGACCTGCGGAAGCTGCGAGAGCTTTTCGATTCCCATCGCCTGCAGGAATTTCACTGTCGTCCCGTAGAGGATCGGTCTTCCAGGCGCGTCCGATCTGCCGCACTCCTCCACAAGGCCCTTTTCGATGAGCCTGACAAGAACGCCGTCGCTGTTGACTCCTCTTACGTACTCGATGCCGGCGCGCGTTACGGGCTGGTTGTAGCAAATGACCGAGAGCGTCTCCATGGCGGCGCGGCTGAGTCCCGTGCTTCCGGGCTTTTCGAAAAAGCTCCTGAGGTTCTCGCGCAGCTCCGGCCTTGTCGAAAACTGGAACGACTTGTCGAGTCTTCTCAAAATGATGCCGCCGTGCCTCTTTTCGTAGCGCTCCTGCAGCTTTTCCATGAGCTTGTACGCGTCTTTTTTCTCCAGATTCGTGGCGATCGCGATGCTCTCGATCCTCACGGGTTCGCCGGCCGCGAAAACCAGCGCCTCCGCGATGGCCTCCTCCCTCGAAAGTCTCTCCGAGTTTTCGCTCTCCGCGCCCGACTCGATAAACGCGTCGAAGTCGAATCCGCTCACCTCGCCGGCCGGCTCGAAAACTTCCGTATTCTTTTCGTCAGTTTGCGCTGTCCCACTCATCGTAGTCCTCCAGATTCAGCATCATGTCGTCAAATTCATCTGTCTTTTTTGTGATCTCGATCTCGCCGAAAAGCTCGTTCTGATTCAGATTCACCTTGTCGCGCCTGTTGAGCTCGAGCACCGCGAGGAAGCCGGTGACGACCTCCGGAACGGAATTTCTCTTTGTGTTGAACATCTCCGAAAACGTCACCTTAAGCTTGTGCTTGAAGACCTTCACGAACTGGCTGATCTTCTCCCTGAGGCTGACCTTTTCGATCTTCAGGATGACGTCCATCTTTTCCTTGTTGTCATTCCTGAACGCCTCGAATCTGAGCCTCGCGCGCTCGTAGCCGGCGATAAGCGAAGCGGGTTCGAGTTTTATCTCCTCCTCGAGCTTCGGGAAGTCGATTATCTCCTGCTCCCTGTAGAGCGCGTCCTGCCAGAATTCGTACCTGACGTTCAGGTTCTCGGCTGCCTGCTTGTACTCTCTGTAAAGTCTCAGGTGGGCGGCGAGCTGCTCCTCCGTCATCTCCTCGGGGGGCGTCTCGGCGGGCGGCTTCGGAAGCAGCCGGCTCGTTTTCATTCTGATGAGCGTCGCGGCCATTACGAGGAACTCGCTGCCGAGCTCGACCTTGAAGCCCCCCTTGTCGAAAATGACCGCCAGGTACTGGTCGGTGACCTCGCTGATGGAGATGTCGGTGATCTCGACGCTCTGCTTTTCGATAAGCGTCAAAAGGAGGTCGAACGGTCCCTCGAAGTTCTCAAGCTTCAGCTTAACGCTGCCGAAGCCGTTTTCCTCGCGGTCGAGAAGTTCCTCTGTGTTCTCTCCGTTCTCTCCGTTTCCGGCGCCGTTTCTCAGAGCGGTCTCGGCTCCGTCCGGCTCAGCGTAATCTGCCGCGGCCGTGCCTTCCGGGATATTCTCTTTGATCTCAGGAACTGCCTTTTCCAAGTGTACCGGTACCCTTAATTCTTCTCAAGTCGATTTTCGCCCGCGAAGCGTCCGCGCCCCGCGATAAATTTAAACCGGAAACCACATATTCCGCTGGAATCCGGTTCAAACCATATATTTATACCACATCTTGTGTTATTTAACAAGTATTTTTCCGGTCTTGTAGCCCTCTTCCTCGATAACCGCCCTCAGTTTTTTCTCGTCGAGCGGATTTTTCGAGACGATAACGGTCCTGTTGTTCTCGTGGTCGGAAACGACCGACTCCACTTCGAAGGCTCCCTTGACAGCGTTGTTTACGTGGCGCTCGCAGTTGCCGCACATCATTCCGGTTACTTCAACAGTAGTTTCAACCATTTTATTTTCCTCCTTTTGAATCGCGCAGCCGTTTTCGCAGACCGCGTTTTCGTCCGTGACCGTTTCCGGTCTACGGTTGCTCTTAAAATACTTTCCGCCGATCAGAAGCAGCCTGAGCGCGTTCGTGACAACGAGAACGCTCGAGACGCTCATGGCGAGCGCGCTGAAGGACGGGTCGAGATACGTTCCGTTGATGAGGCCGAAAACGCCCGCCGCGAGCGGTATTCCGATGATGTTGTAGCCGAACGCCCAGAAAAGGTTTTCGTAAATGACCGTCAGCGTCTTGCGCGCAAGCCTGACAGCTCCAGAGACCTGAACAAGGCTCCTGCCTGTAATGACGACGTCGGCCGCCTCGATCGCGATATCTGTTCCGCATCCGATAGCTATGCCCGTGTCCGCCTGTGTGAGCGCGGGGGCGTCGTTGATTCCGTCGCCGACCATCGCGGTTTTGGTCTCTTGAGAAAGCTCCTTTATCGCGCCGGTCTTGTCCGCGGGAAGGAGCTTCGCCCTGTAGCCGTCGAGTCCTGTTTTCTCCGCGACGTAGCGCGCGGCGTTTTCGTTGTCGCCGGTCAGCATGTATGTTTTGCATCCGCGCTTTTTGAGGTTTTGAACGCACTCCGCGGCGTCTGCTCTCAGGCTGTCCTCGAGGAGAATTCTTCCGAGATATTTCCCGTTCTTTTCGACGAATACTTCGCTCCCGTGGAAACTGTCCTCCGTCCCCGCGTGAGCTCCCGCGCCCGTTACAAAATCCGCGTTGCCGCACCTCACCTCGCCGCCGTCAGGCAGTTTGAGAACGACACCTTTTCCCGGAACAGAGGTGAAAACTCCGCCCGCGGCCGTCTTTATAAAAACGTCTCCGAAATGCGCCTTGGCGTATTCGACGATAGCCGCCGCGATCGGGTGGGTGCTGCCCTGCTCCGCCGAAGCCGCCGCGAGAACAAGCTCACGTTCGTCAGAATCCGCGGTAATATCGACGCCCGCGACCGCCATTTTTCCCTCGGTGAGCGTTCCCGTCTTGTCGAAAATGACGGCCCTCACCTTCGCGAGCTTTTCGATCGCCTCGGAGGTCTTGAACAGTACGCCGTTCCTCGCCGCTGCCGCGCTTCCGCAGATTATCGCGACAGGTGTCGCAAGACCCAACGCGCACGGGCACGAGACAACGAGCACGGAAACCGCTCTTGCCAGCGCGAACCCGACTGTCTGCCCGCCTATCATCCACGCCGCGAACGTTACCGCCGCGATCGCCACTACCGCAGGCACGAAGACCGCCGCGACCTTGTCGGCAACGCGCGATACGGGCGCTTTTGTGGCAGAGATCTCCCTTACCGCCTGCGCCATTTTGTCTACCGTCGTCTCACCGCTCGCGCCCGTGACTCTCGCTAAAAACGCGCCGGTTATATTCACCGTTCCGCAGATAGCTTTGTCGCCCGCTTTTCTGTACACCGGAACGCTCTCGCCCGTAACGGGGCTCTCGTCGATCTCTGTCTCGCCGGAAACGATCTCACAGTCAAGAGGTACCCTGTCTCCCGGCTTCACCGAAATTATTTCTCCCACGGCTACGTCAGCCGTTTTCACCTTGATCTCCTCGCCGTTCCTGACAACTGTGCAGTCGTCCGGCGCAAGCTCCGTGAGCGCGGTTACAGCGTCAGAAGCCTTACCCTTCGCGATAGCCTCGAGAAGCTTCCCGGCGCCGATGAACGTCAGAATCATAACCGCCGACTCAAAATAGAAGTCGGGATGCGCCGCGGCGTCGCCTTTAAGAGCGGTAATAAGAAGCACCGCGAAGCTGTAGCCGAACGACGAAACGGTTCCGAGCGCGACGAGTGAATCCATATTGGGCTTGAATCTGAAAAGCCCCTTAAGACCCGTCTTGAAAATGCCGGCGTTGACGAAAATGACTGCCATCGCGATGATCTCCTCGATTATTCCGACTGCGACCGCGTTTGTGCGCAAGGCGTCGGGAAGCGGGAACATATTCATCGAGTAGCTCATCGAGACGTAGAAAATGAGCACCAGAAAAACGGCCGAAACGGAGAGCCTGACGATTCTGTCTTTAACGTCGGCTCTTCTTCTCTCCGCCTCTTCGGCAGCCGTTACTTTAGTGCTCTTTGTTGCGGTTTTTCCGCCGGATGAGTTTGAACCCGCGGCGGCGCCGGCGACCTCGGCCTTGTAGCCGGCGCCTTCCACCGCTTTGATTATCTCTTTCTCGTCAAAATCGCCTGTGACTCTCATGCCTCCTGTGAGAAGGTTGACAACGACTCCGTCGGTTCCTTTTACGGAGCGCGCCGCCTTCTCGACGTGCGCCACACAGGCGGCGCAGCTCATTCCCGTTACGTTAAAGTCACATTTTTTCATATATCAGAGTCACCTTCCGGTCAGCCGGCATCCGTGCCGGCAAACAATCAGATAATTAATTAAACTGCGGCGAATTCGTTCACGTCCGTGTTCTGTATAAGAATTCTCGCGTCGTCGGGAGTAATGTCGTTTTTGGACACGAACACAAGCCCCTTGTCCTCCTCGTGGCTCACGACGCCCGAGATCGCGCATCTGAGGCAAAGAAGTGCCTTTGCCGGCTGCGAACACCTTACCGTGACGTCGTAGCCGTCGTCAAGCCTGTAGGTCGCCTTTTCGGCGGTCAGCTTGCGGTAAGCGGACGACGCCTTGGCGAATATCGCGGGGATCAGATTCGTGCGCACGTCTGTGTCAGCCTCTCCTAGAGAAGCGGCAGCGATCTTGAGCGCCGACCCTTCGTCGGAAAGCCTCTTTATTTTGTCGTCAATGCCCTCAAGCGCCGCGGACACCTCCGAGAACGAAGCTCCCGCGCTGTCGCAGAGCGCCTCTATGTCTCTCTTCGCTTCCGCGATCCGCCTCTCGACAGGTTCGAGCCTCGCCTTGATTCCTTCGATCACGTCGCCGAGCTCGTCGGACTGTTTGAGCACCGCGTAGCGCCTCTCGTCCTCCGTCGCCGAGCGCATCACGGCTTCGCTTTTACGCCATTTTTCCTCGGTTTCCACGACGGAAACGTCGCCGAGAAGCTCGAGCAGCTCCTCGTTTTTGTCGCGCACCTCGCCTCTCAGCCTCGCGATCTCATCCTCCGCGGTCGTTCTGCGTCCCTCGACCTTGAGCGTAAACCTGTTCGCGAATTTAAGACACGCTAAAACCGTCAGAACTATTCCGCCGACAACGAGTAGCGCGCCGCCGAACTGCGCGAGCCCCGCGAAGACGCTCTTGCTGAGAACGGAAAGACCCGCCCACGTGAGTATGCCGCCGAGTACGCAGCACAGGATCCCGGGAATGATCTTTGGGATCAGCGAGACCTTTTTAAGCCTGTCGAGCTCCGCCTCAGCGAAGTCGAGCTGCCTCATGACGCCGAGCTGTGAGTCGTATGCCGCCCTGATCCTGTCCTTGACGAGAAGCGTTTTGGCCGAGTCGCACAGCTCGAAAATGCGCGTGTTCTCCTCGAGAGTCTTGTCGAGTTCCGCCTTTTCGGCCTCGGCCGCCTCGAGTTCCGCCCTCTTTTTCGCGATCTTGTTGTCCGTCTCGCCGAGGCGCGCGAGCTCGTTGCGCATGCTCATTTTCCTAATGACGAGCTTGTCGAGTTCGCCCGATTTTTCGGAGGGATTCGTGATCTCCTTCAGCCGCCTGTCAATAATGTCGGCCGCCTCGCGCGGCGTTGGTTTCCCGTCGTCGAGTCCGAAAATCGCCGACAGCCTTCCGAGCCTGTACTCGAATCCGCCGAGGTTTTCGGGTCTGCTCATCCTGCCCGAGTAGACGGCCGATACAAAAGCCGCCTCGGAAACGTGCAGCGTCCTCTCGCCGACGGATTTCCCCGCCTCGATCCTGACGTCGCGCCCCGTGAAGTAGTCGACTATGTCGAGAACGTCCTCGCCCGCGGTGCGGCCCCAGATGTTCGTAAGCCTGTACGTCCTTCCGCAGGCCTCGTAAATCATTTCGCCGCCGAACCTTATCGTCCTGCCCGCCTCGTCGACCGCTGGATCCGGGCTGAAACGCTTCCTCGCGCCCGTGTCGCCGCGGCCGCTTACGCCGTAGAGCATAGCGCGAATAAATTCGAAAAGCGTTCTGTCGTCAGACGCCTCGGGAGAATCTCCGGCCGGAGCCAGGAAACCGTCCCCATCCTGCTCGTAATCAAGTCCGGACAGCCGGCCGAAGCCGTATATTTTGAGTTTTTTGATAACCATACGCCTTGCTGCCTCCCGGATTTCAGATTGTTTCGCCTTGCGGTGCGTCCGAAGAGACGTCGCCGCTCATGACCGCGTTAACAGTGTCAGCCGCCTTTGAGTAAGACCCCGAGTCGAAAAGATCGTACGAGAATCCTTCGGCGGTGCGTCTGTTCACGCCTGTTTCGTTTGCGCGCGAAGCGTTTTTCTGCTCGTTAGCAAGGCCCGCGCCGTCGAAAATCTTCAAAGATATGTTGATTGCGGACTCGAACGCCCGCTCGCTGTACGCCGGCGCCTTGCCGGTCTCCTTTTCGTCGTCGCGCTGCTTTTTGACCTTGCCCCAGACCTTCGACGCGAAAACGCCCCTGAACGTCTTTTCGGCCGTCAAAAGCCTCATATCGGCCTTTTTGACCGTCTTGTCGGTGACCGTGACGATCGGATAGTAGCCTGAGAGCTCGGTCCTGATGCCCGCTGTGTCGATGTTTTCGTCGTAGCCAATCTCGCCCGTGATCTCGATCCTGTGGCAGTCCGCGCGGTTTGTGATCGCTTTGATACCGTTGGTGATCGCGCGGACGGAGAGGTCCTCGGCGCCGGAGACGTCGTACTTGACCGTCTCGTACCGGATCGCGTTGATAGGTACAAAGTCTGTCAGCAGCCTGCCGTCGTCGGTGATCTCGCCCATCACGACGCCCGTGTCGCCAGGTTCGTCAAAGTTTCTCGGGCAGAGAACTCCGCTCGAAACGACGGTGCCTTTTCTGGAGTACGAGTGGTTGCTTCCGATGGCGCAGAGGTCGAACCCGCACTCGTCGAGAACGTCCTTCGGGATCGGGTTGTAGTTCGATTTCGCGTTGTCGGTGACGACAGTACCGTGCATAACGAGCACGTTTAAAAAGCTCGGCGACAGCCGCGGCGTTCTGCCGTCCCTGCTCACGAAAAGCGACTCCCTCGAAAAATGTCCCTCAAAAGCCGCTCCGTAGAACCTGATTCCGCGCCTTCCTGTCTCCCTTCCCGCGCTGAAAAGGTAATCCCTGTCCGCAACGCCGCGGATCTTGTCGTTGAACTCGACGAACGTCACCTTTTTGTCCGGGAAAATGAAAACATTCTGCGGCCAGTCGTAGATCCTGTAGGGAGAGTCGACTGTCATGGGGTCGTGGTTTCCCGGCGCAATAATAACAGCCGTCCTGTCAAGGGCGGCAAAGCTCGAAATTACATAGTTTACGGTCTCCGGATCCGGTGAGCGCTTGTCGAAAAGGTCCCCCGGAACGAGAAGGTAGTCTATAGTGTATCGACGGCACAGTTTAAGCGCCTCATCAAAAGCGTGCCGCTGTTCCCGCCTTCTCGCGTTGCAGTCGATCGCGAAGTCCGAGTCGAGATGAGCGTCGCTCATTATCATAAACGAAATGTTCTTCATAATCTTTTGTACCTGTTCCTCCGTAGACCGCGCGCTGAAAACCAAAAACACCGTGCGTTTGAGGGATTCACGTTAAGACACGGAAATAGTCACCGTTCGCACGAACGGATTCGTGAGCCGGACGGCGGGCGTGAAACAAACCGCGAAATAAGCCGCGAAATAAGCCGCCTGACAAACCGCCGTTAAAAAAGTTTCTGACCTTGATTTATTCGCCCTGAGTTTCCGGCAGATTTGCCGCAGAGTTTTCAGGGACGTTTTCGGCAACATCCTTTGCGGGCACGCCTTCGCGTTCATTTTCGTCCGGAATTTCCTCTCCGGCCGCCTCCTGCATGGCCTGTCTCTTTTCGGCCTCGGCGAGAACCTTCCTGTACCCCGCGAGGTAGAGGATCAGCGAGACGATCACCGACACGATGCAGACGACGATCAGAACGTTGGCGACCGTCCGCGGGATCTTCGTGAAAATGATCAGCGCCATGATGACGCCCTCAACGACGACCGTGTTGACCTTGCCGTACCACTTCGCGCTCTGGAGCCTGTCCGTCACAAGCTTGACCTTGAGGCCCGCGAAGAACATTATCACCTCTCTGGTCACGAAGACAGCCACAAGCGCGATAATAAGTTTGTACTTGGGAATAAGGCAGAGAAGAAGCGTTCCCTGCGTCAGCTTGTCCGCGACCGGGTCGATAAAAATACCGAATTCCGAGACCTGGTTGAACCTTCTGGCGACCCATCCGTCGAGAATGTCAGTCACCGCCGAGACCGCGATAAGTATGACAGTCACGGTGACGCTCTTCATCCCGAAGTACGCCCATATAATGAACGGGATCAGAGCTATCCTGAAGAAGCTCATCATGTTCGGAATCGTGAACACTCTGTCGACGCGTATTTTCTTTCTATCTTGAGTACCGGTTGATTTCATGCCTTACTCTCCTTCTGTCCGACGTGTATTATACCACACGCGCACAATTAATAAAAGACTCAAAAAGCCGAAAACGCGCTTAAAAATCACACAAAAAAGCAAAAAAGTAACCTTCCGCCGCCCGTTTTCGCGCCCCGCGCCGCGGGCAGCTTTCCGCCGCATGCTGGCCCGTCCGGTTTTCACGAAAAAAACACCGTTATTTTTTTAGCCCGAAAAGCGGCCCGCGCCCCTTTTTTCTATTGATTCACGCGCCGTAAAATGATACAATCCCAAATGAAATAAAGAACCGTTCGCTTATAGGAAACTCCCCGCTGAGGGGCCCGGAACGTTTCCGGGAAAGAGTCGCAACCGCGGACGGCCGGGAGGTTAACATGAAATATTTTCACATCGGCGCCATGGCCGACAGTTTTAAGCTGCCCGTGCGCGAAGCCCTTCTCAAGGTGAAAGAGGTCGGAGCCGAAGGCTTCCAGATCTACGCCAGCCACGGCGAATTTTCCGCCGAGAACCTCGACAAAAACGCACGCGCCGAATTCAAAAAGTACGTCGACAGCCTCGGTCTCAAGATTTCCGCGCTTTGCGGCGACTTCGGCCACGGCTACCATGACAAAGAGTACAACAAGATCCTTATCGAGAAGTCGAAAAGGGTCCTCGAGCTTGCCGCAGACCTTGACACCCACGTCGTCACAACGCACATCGGCGTCGTCCCCTCCGATTCCAACAGCCCGCGCTACGAAATAATGCACGACGGCTGCCTGGAGCTTGCTCGCGCCGCCGACTACATAGGCGTCAAGTTCGCCGTCGAAACCGGCCCCGAGACGTCTCTCGTTCTCAAGAACTTCCTCAACGGTCTCAACTCGAAGGGCGTCAGCGTCAACCTCGACCCCGCAAACCTCGTGATGGTCACCGGCGACGACCCGGTTCAGGCTGTCTATAACCTCCGCGAGTACATAGTTCACACACACGCGAAAGACGGCGTCATGCTCAACAGATGCGACCCTGAGATCGTATACGGTTTGAGGCCCGCTCCCGAAGGCGGCATTCCCGCTCCGTTCGAAGAGGTTCCGCTCGGAACAGGCAGCGTCGACTTCCCGAAGTACCTCGCGGCGCTTCACGACATCGGCTACGACGGCTTCCTGACCATCGAGCGCGAGGTCGGCGCAAATCCCGCGAAGGACATCGAGATGGCCGTCAACTTCCTCAAAGACACTGTCGCGGCGCTTTAAGTTTTAACCGTAAAATCGCATTATCAGCCTAAAGTAAGGCAAAAATTACTAATCTGTCAAAAATACGAAAGGCAACAACTATGGAAAAACTCAAGATAGGTATAGTGGGAAACGGCGGCATCAGCCAGTTCCACGCGGAAAGTTACAAAGCGGCCGCTGACAGAGCCGAGATCTACGCGCTCTGCGACATCAACTACGACCGCGCTCTCGCGATGGCGGGGAGGCTCGGAATCCCGAAGGAGCGCGTCTTCAACGACGTTCACGAGATGGTCAAGCTACCCGAGCTCGACGCCGTCGACGTTTGCACGTGGAACAACGGCCACGCCGAGTGCTCGATCGCGGCCCTCAACGCCGGCAAGCACGTCCTCTGCGAAAAGCCCATGGCCATGAACGCAAAGCAGGCAAAGGCAATGAAGGAAGCCGCCGACAGGAACGGCAAGCACCTCCAGATCGGCTTCGTGAGACGCTTCGGCAACGATATCGAAGTTCTCAAAAACCTCTACAACGACTACTTCTTCGGCGACATTTACTACGCGAAAGTCAACTACACGCGCCGCAACGGCTGCCCCGGAGGCTGGTTCTCCGACAGCTCCCGCTCCGGCGGCGGTCCGCTTATCGATCTTGGCGTCCACGTTATCGACTTTTCGAGATACCTCATGGGCAACCACAAGCCCGTTTCGGTCTACGGCGCTACGTTCAACATGCTTAAGAACAGACCCGACATCAGAAAAGCCAGCGGCGGATACGTCTCCAGCGACGCCGCTAAAAGCGAGATCTACGACGTCGAGGACCTCGCGACAGGAATGATCAGATTCGACAACGGTTCGGTCATCTCGATAGACGCCGCGTTTTCGCTCAACCAGCGCGAGGACCGCGGGGACATGGAGTTCTTTGGAACAAAAGGCGGCGCGAAGATCGGAAGCCGCGTCGAGCTTTTCTCCTCGATGAGCGGATATATGACGAACATCGACCTCGCCTTCCCGACTTCGTTCGATTTCATTAAGTCGTTCAACGCCGAGATCTCCCACTTCATCGACTGCATCACGGTTCCCGGCACGAAGTGCATAGCGCCGGCGGAAGACGGAATCGTCCTCATGCAGATCCTCGACGGTCTCTACGAGTCGGCCCGCACCGGTCACGAAGTGATTCTCGAATAATCCAAAAAAGCGCCCTCCTCCCCGCGCTTTCGGCTCGCACCTCATTTTAAGTCTCATTATTTTAAGCCTCATTTTAAGCGGTGCGGAAAAGCCTTAAGCCTTCCGGGAGCGGGGCGTTTTTGACAACGGAGGAAAAAATGAAAACGTCAGTCAACACCTACAGCTTCTCGCGCGTCCGCAAGCCGGACGGCAGCCCGCTTAACGATGTCGAAAAATGCGACCTCGCCAAGGAGCTCGGTTTCGACGCGATCGAATTCGTCGGTCTCGAAGTCCCCGCGGGTTTCAACATGACGCAACTTCAGTTCGCGTACTATATCCGCGGCTACTGCGCCGCCAAAAACCTCGGCATTTCCGCCTACACCGTCGGCGCCGACTTCCTCGCGCCCGGAACCGTCGAACGCCTCAAAAACGAACTCGACGTCGCAGCCGCTCTCGGCGCCCCGCTTATGCGCCACGACATCGCTTACGCCTGCCCCGAGGGCCGCACGTACTTTGACCTTATCCCTGAATTCGCCGAAAAGGTCACCGAGGTCACCGAGTACGGAAAAAAGCTCGGTGTTAAAACGTGCACCGAAAACCACGGGTATTTTTCGCAGGATTCCGACCGTATGACCGCTCTCGTGAAAGCTGTCTCCAACGAAAACTTCGGTCTGCTCGTCGACTTCGGAAACTTTATGTGCGCCGACCAGGTCTCGGTTGAAGCCGTTAAAGAGACGGCGCCATACGCGATCCACGTCCACGCCAAGGATTTCCGCTACGTCTCAAAAGAGGAGTCGGCAGAACCGCCCGCCGGCTATTTCAACACGCGCGGCGGCAACCACATCTCGGGCTGCGCTCTCGGCGACGGCGTCGTCAACGTCCGCGAATGCGTCTCGATCATGAAGAAAACAGGCTACGACGGCTACATCACGCTCGAGTACGAGGGCCCCTTCGGCGACCCGGTCGACGAGATCAAACGCGGCCTCGCGTTCCTGAAAGACTGCATCGCCGAGTAAAATTTTAACCCAAAAATAGGAAAACGGCGGCACCGGCAGCGGGTTTTTATAACACTAACCCAAAAGCCGGTGCCGCCTTCGTTTATCCGATTAATAACTATTCCTTCAAACCTCTCTCGCGGCCCTCTCTCGCATTCTCGAAATAAGCTCAATCGAATGCGCCCTCGTAACGCCCGTTGCGTCGCCGTCTCCGTCAAGAAGTCTTCCCACCTCGCGGATCTTGCCCTCCTCGTCGAGCGCCTCCGCCTCCGTTCTTACGAAGTTGTCCCCGAACGTCTTGCTCACGAAAATGTTGTTGTCTGCAATAGCGGCGATTTGCGCCAGATGCGTAACGCAGATGACCTGGTGCGAGCGGCTGACGCGGATGAACTTCGCTGCCACCGCGGCAGCCGCGGCGCCGCTGATGCCCGTGTCGATCTCGTCAAAAATGAGTACCGGAATTCTGTCAGCTTCGGCGAGACACGATTTCATCGCGAGCATGATCCTCGAAAGTTCGCCTCCCGAAGCGATCCTCGCGAGCGGTCTCGGCTGCTCTCCCGGATTCGTGCTGATCATAAACTCGGCCGTGTCGAGTCCGTTCCTGCCGAACTGAGGCAGTTCCCTGTCGTCGAAATCAAGACGCGTCTCGAAAACCACCTTCCCCATCTCCATGTCGGAAAGCGCCTTCATAATGCCGGTTTTAAGCTTCTCGGCGGCTTTTTCGCGGAGGCCGTGCATCCTGAGCGCCGCTTTTTTCATCAGCTTTCTCAGTTCGTTCTGCCTCGCGTTGAGTCTCGCCGCGGTCTCCTCGGATCCCTTCAGCTTTTCGAGCCGTTCCTCCGCGTCGTCGGCGAAGCTCCTTATCTCTTCGATCGAATTTCCGTACTTCCGCTTCAAAGCATAAATAAGGTCGAGCCGCTCCGCGACGTAGCCGGCCTCCTTTTCGTCGACGTTTACCGAGTCGAAGGCCGTTCTGATCATGTCGAGCGCGTCGTCAAGTATATACGAGCACTCCTTGAGTTTTTCGAGGCACTCCCCGAAGCTGTCGGAGTACTTTTCGAGCCTGGAAATGTCGGAGATCGCGTCGTCGAGCATTCCCCTCGCACCGCCAGCGTCACCGTATGAATCGCCTCCCGCTATCGCTCCGGCCGCCGAGGCAAGCCCTTTTGAGATGTTTTCGGCGTTGTCGATAAGCTTCTGTCTCTCCTCCAGCTGCTCGTCCTCGCCGTCCTTCAGCGACGCGGAAAAGATCTCGTCCGTTTGAAACGTCAGAAGGTCGATAAGCTGCGCGCGCTTCTGCGGGTCGCCGCTGATCTCCTCAAGCTCCGATTCGTTGCGTCTGTATTCGGAGAGAAGCGCGGAATAAACGTCAGCGGCGTCGGCGAGTTCAGGACCTGCAAACGAGTCGAGAAGCCCTATGTGCGTAGAAGGCGACAAGAGCGAGTGGTTGTCGTGCTGCCCGTGCACGTCGACAAGAAGCTCACCGATGCGCCTCAGCGTCGAAAGCGTGACGATTCTGTCGTTGATCCTGCACGTTCCGCGTCCGCTCAGGTTGCAGCTTCTGAAAAGGATGACTGTCCCGTCTGATTCGGGCTCGATTCCGATCTCAACGAGCACAGGGTCAATGCGCTCGGACTCCTCCTCGGAAAGCGTGAAAACGCCGGTGATCTGAGCCTCCTCGGCGCCCTGCCTGATGCTCTCGCGCGACATCCGTTCGCCGAGTAAAAAGCAGATCGAATCGATAATGATCGACTTTCCGGCACCCGTTTCGCCGGTCAGACAGTTCATGCCCGGACCGAATCCCACCGTCAGGAAATCTATAATCGCGGTATTTCTGATAGTAAGCGAATCGAGCATGTCAGCCTCCGTTTCCGGACTCGCCGAACAGTTTTTCGGAGACAGCGGCGTAGAAATTCGGAGGATCGATCCTGACGATTTTTACCTTTTTATCGGCACATTCGCATATTACGCGTTCGTCCTCGCGAATCTTGGCCGACGTCTGTCCGTCGACGATAAGCCTAAGTTTCCTGGCCTTCCCGGCCGGGGTGATCCTCACAGTGCTGTCGTGGTGCGCGACGATCGTTCTGCTTCCCATTTTGTGCGAGCATATCGGTGTCACGAGAATGACGTCGTTACCGGGCGCGATGATCGGACCGCCGGCCGAGAGCGAATAAGCTGTTGAACCCGTCTGTGTCGCTACTATGATTCCGTCGCACGGATAAGTTCCCACGAAAGCGCCGTTGATCTCGACAGAAAGATGGCACACGTTTGCGTCGACCTCGCGCGTCAAAACCGCGTCGTTCACCGCGTAACCGAAAAATCTCTTTTGATCGTCCGACACAACGTACGTCGCGAGCACGCTGCGCTCCTCGATCGAATACCTGCCGTCGCAGATGCGCGAAACAGTCTCCTCGATCGAATCCGGCTCGAACTCGGTCAGAAAACCGATCGTGCCCAGGTTGAATCCGAACACAGGTATCTCACGCTCCACCGCGCTCGAAGCGACCCTCAGGAACGTCCCGTCGCCTCCGATAGAGATGATGAGATCGCAGTCGGCGAAAACGTCGCCGCTCATATTGTGTTTACCCGCCGTTACGACTTCAACTCCGTGAGAGGCAAAAAGCTCCGACAGCTTGAAATAATACGTCGCGGCCTCCTGTTTCTTCTCGTTAACGCAGATTCCCACTTTCATAAGAACCGTCCTCCGTCCGCACAGAATTCGAAAATGTGCGGTTCATTTTTTTCACAGCTCTATTCTACCACTCAAAAACAGTTTCGCAAGTTTTATTTTATTTTCCAAAAATCGCGTGAGATCCGGAAAATATCACGCCTGAAGGCTGTTAAAAAGCCGCGCCCGGACCTTAATAATCATAGCGGGCGCGGCGCGTTCAACCGGCCGGACAATTAAAGAGCAAGGTCAATACCCGCGTTCCCCGGTCAGCGATTCGTCGTTTACTATCCACGACTCGACAGGTATCGCCCTGTACTCGTCGGCGGTGTCTCTAATATATACGGTGCTTATGCCGGCGTTGATGATCAGCCTTTTACACATCGAGCACGAGCACGAATTGGCGACGTAGTCACCCGTTCCCGCCTCGATTCCCGTGAGGTACATCGATGCGCCGAGCATGTCCCTTCTCGCGGCCGAGATGATCGCGTTGGCCTCGGCGTGAACGCTTCTGCACAGCTCGTAGCGCTCTCCGCGCGGGATCTTGAGCTCCTGCCTGATGCACTTTCCGAGGTCGCTGCAGTTCTGGCGTCCTCTCGGCGCACCTACGTAGCCTGTCGAGACGACCTCGTCGTTTTTGACGATGACGGCGCCGTAGTGCCTTCTTAAGCACGTGCCTCTTTTCGCCACGACCTCCGCGAGGTCGAGGTAGTAATTCACTTTATCGCGTCTGTCCATAAAAACTCCCTGTGGTATGTGAAATAATCAGTATACCCGGACAACACGGTCCGGAAGAGATGCGGAAATCAATCCGCAAGGTTTTTGAACGTGAACTCCGGTTTCCCGCCGGCGAGAACGATAATAAGGTAGTCGCCGCGCGTTACCGTTCCGGGATTTAAAGCAGTCACTCCGAAATACGAGCCGCGCTCCTGACAGTGCGTATGACCGAAAAGCGCGTAGCCGCATCCGTAGGCGGACGCCTCGATGCAAATATCCTTTATACCGTTCCTGACGTTGTGGCGGTGGCCGTGAGCGAGGTAAAAAGACGAATTACCGGCTTTTACGGTCTGCTCGAGAAGGTACTCGCCGTACCACCCCGAGTCGCAGTTCCCGAGAACGGCTCTCGTGTCGCACCCGCCGTCGAAAATGTAATCACGCGCGTGGATGAAGTCCGCGATGCCGTCGCCCAGAAACCAGACGCTGTCCGGTTTTTCCTTTAAATAGGCTTTTTCAAGGAACAGCCCGGAGCCGTGGATATCGGAGCAAACGAGTATCTTCATGCCCTGCCGTCAGCCTGGATCTTAAGAAGCTTTCCGTAAGCCTCTTCCCACCTGCCGGTGTCCTCGGGCTGATAGATCTCGATCGGGAACGAATTCCTGACGACCTCTCGCGCCTGGTCGATTCCGCTGACCTCGCCGAGAGCGATGAGCTGGCAGCAGAGGTTGCCGATGGCGGTCGCTTCGACAGGTCCCGCGTAAACAGTGCGTCCGATCGCGTTCGCGGTGAAGCGGCTGAGGATCGTGTTCTTGGTGCCGCCGCCGACAATGTTGAGCGCCGGAACGGGCTTTCCGATGATCTCCTCGAGGCCTTCGATGCACTGCCTGTACTTGAGCGCGAGGCTCTCTTCGACGACGCGGATGATCTCGCCCTTCGTCTCGGGAACGCGCTGTCCGGTGCGGCGGCAGTAATCGCGGATCTTCTCCGGCATGTTGAACGGGTCGAAGAAGTCGGGATGGTCTACGTCGATAACCGCGATAAACGGATCGGCCGCCTCAACGCCGGCATTCATCTCCGCGTAGGAGATCTTTTCGCCCTTCTTTTCCCAGTCTCTCATGCACTCGTTGTTGATCCAGAGACCCATAATGTTCTTGAGCAGCCTTACGTTATTGCCGTAGCCGCCCTCGTTTGTGTAGTTGAGCTTGCGAACGGTCTCGTTGATGAGCGGCTTGTCGAGTTCGATGCCGAGGAGCGACCACGTGCCGGAGCTCAGGAACGCCGCGCCCTTTTCGACGTAGGGAACCGACATGACGGCCGAGCCTGTGTCGTGCTCCGCGACCGCGATGACCGGGATCTCGCCCACTCCGAGCTCTTCCTGAATCTCCTTGGTAAGGCCGCCGATCTTAGTACCCGCCGGAATGACCTCGGGCAGAAAATCCGACCTGATGCCGAGCTTTTTGAGCATTCCGCGCGCCCAGTCGCCCTTGCGCGGGTCGTACATCTGCGACGTCGACGTGATCGTGTACTCGCAGTATTTTTTGCCTGTCAGGAAGTAGTTGAAAAGGTCCGGGATGAAAAGGAACGTGTCGGCCATTTCGAGAACCGGGTCGTTTTCGCACTTCATCGCAAGCAGCTGGTAGAGAGTGTTGAACTTCTGGAACGCGATGCCCGTCGTCTTGTAGATATCCTTGGCGGGAACGATCTCGCACGCGCGCTCGATCATTCCGTCCGTTCTGGCGTCGCGGTAGTGGACCGGGTTGCCGAGAAGCTTTCCGTTTTTGGAGAGCAGACCGAAGTCGACGCCCCAGGTGTCGATTCCTATCGACGCAATGTCCCTGTCGCCGCCGTTGACGGTGTTGACGATTCCCCTCTTCATCTCGTAGAAAAGTCTGGGGAAATCCCACGTGAACGTGCCGTTCATCATAACCGGGTCGCTGCCGAAGCGGTGCGTCTCACGGAGAACAAGCTTGCTGCCGTCGAATTCGCCGAGAATAGATCTTCCGCTGCTCGCGCCGTAATCAAATGCCAAAATCTTCATTTATCCGTCTTCCTTTCATTATTCCGGTCCGTGCGCTTTGCTTTGCCGGGAAACTCCCCGATGCCGCCGCGCCGTGACGTTTCTTGTCTTCTTACCGATATTCTAAAAAATCGGAGCCGTTAAGTCAAGTTTTTCCGTCCTTGGAAAATAATTTACTTCGCCGATTCCTCGTCGTTCTTCCTAATAACGTTGCGCCTGATCTTTCCGCTGACCGTTTTCGGCAGTTCGTCCGTAAACTCGACGATACGCGGGTATTTGTAAGGCGCGGTGACCTTTTTGACGTGGTCCTGGATCTCCTTTTTGAGGGCGTCGGACGGCTCGTAGCCTCTGGCCAGAACGATCGTTGCCTTCACGACCTGGCCTCTCACGGGGTCAGGAGCGGCAGTTACGGCGCACTCGACAACTGAGGGATGCGTCATTATCGCGGATTCGACCTCAAAAGGCCCGATTCTGTAGCCGGAGCACTTGATAACGTCGTCGTTTCTTCCGACAAACCAGATGTAGCCGTCGCTGTCGTACCACGCGTTGTCGCCGGTGTGGTAGTTGCCGCCGCGGTAGAGCCTCTCGTTTGCCTCATCGTCGTTGTAGTAGCCTATCGTGAGACCCGTCGGTCTGTGCTCCTTCGCGCCGACAACAACGATCTCGCCCTCTTCTCCGATGTCGCACTCGGTTCCGTCCTCGCGCATAATTTTAATATTGAACGACGCCGCCGGCTTTCCGGTAGAGCCCGGCCTCGGATCTGCCCAGCCGTAGTTTGCCATGATGACGACGCTTTCCGTCTGCCCGAAGCCCTCGTAAATTCTGTGTCCTGTGATCTTCTGCCACGCCTCCATAACAGACGGGTTGAGCGGCTCGCCGGCCATCGAAAAGTGCTTCACGGACGAGAGGTCGAACTCCGACATGTCCTCTTTGATCATAAAACGGTACATCGTCGCGGGCGCGCAGAACGTCGTCACGCCGTAGTCGTGAATGACCCTCATCAGGTTCGAGGCGTGGAATTTGTCCATATCGTAGCCCATGACAGCCGATCCGGCTATCCACTGGCCGTAGATCTTACCCCAGCTGAACTTCGCCCAGCCCGAGTCCGCGACCGTCAGGTGAAGGCCGTTTTCGATGACCTGCTGCCAGTATTTGGCCGTCAGAATGTGGCCCAGAGGGTAGCTCTGGACATGCTGAACGAGCTTCGGCATACCTGTGGTGCCAGACGTAAAGTACATCAGCATCGGGTCGTCCGCCATCACTGCGTCGGCGCCTGTCGGTCGTTCGAGGACGTCGCTCTCGTTTTCGTAAAGCGCCTTAAAGTCGATCCAGCCGTCGCGTTTTTCGCCTAATTTTGCGTAAAATTTGAGCGTCGGGCACTCCTCGCGCGACAGGTCGATCTGCTCGATGACGTAAGGGTCGTCGGCGCAGACGCACATGTCGATACCAATCTTGTTGACGCGGTAGACGATGTCCTTTTTGGTGAGCTGGAACGTCGCCGGAATCGCGATGACGCCGAGCTTGTGGAGCGCGGTCACCGTGAACCAGTACTCATACCTGCGGCGCATAATAAGAAGGACGCTGTCGCCTTTTTTGAGACCGAGCTTTTTGATTGCGTTCGCGATCTTGTTGCTCTGCTTCTTTACGTCGGTAAACGTGAACGTGTGCGACTCGCCGCTGTCGTTGCACCACACGAGCGCGCGCTTTTCCGGCTCGACCTCAGCCCAGCCGTCGACGATGTCGAAGCCGAAGTTGAAGTTGTCCGGATATGAAAGTTTGTAATTCGCAATAAAGTCCTCGTACGAGTCGAAATCGACCTTCGCGAGGTATTTTTTCAGCATGTAATCCATATACAAAATCTCCTGTCGAGAGACGTTTTTGCAATCTCAAAAATGATATTCCCGCTCGATCGCGCTTGCGCCGGCCGGAAACGTTTTCGGAAACGCTTTAAAGAAGGATGACGGTCAGAAACTTCGCGCCCTTCCCTCCAACCGCCGACTGCGCGTGCGGAACAGTCGGGTCGAAATAGAAGCAGTCGCCCTCCTCGAGAATGAATTCCCTCTTCCCGAAGGTCACCTTGACCGTTCCCTCGAGAACGTAGTTGAACTCCTGTCCGCCGTGCGTAACGCACGCCGGCGTGCACGTCTCGGTCTCGGGTCCCACGGTAACGATCATCGGCTCTATCTTCCTGCCGATGAACTTGTACGCGATGCTCTCGAAGTCGTACCCCTTGTACCTGTCGACCGCGATGCCGCGTCCTTTTCTTACAAGAGAGCAGTTCGTGAGCTTCGGGGAGACGCCCGTTAAGATCTCGGTGAGATCGACGCCGAACTTGGCCGCCAGCGCGTAAAGCGTGCTGACCGGGAAGTCGACCTTCGCGTTTTCGTAGTTGGTATACTCCTCCTCCGTGATGCCCAGGTAATCTGCCATGTCTTTTGTACTGAAGCCGCAGATGTCCCTGAGGTCCGCGATTCTCGCCGCGATTTCGTTAATTCCGGTATTTTCGTCCATAAATTCACCTCATATCGTGATGTCCGCCGCAGCTTTTTTAGTCATTCCGGAAAATTTGTCCGGGAATGAACGCAAAGCGGCGGAAAGTGTATAAAACCTGTCTTTAACCTCTATGTCAGCGCCTTCGAAGCCGAACGTCGCGAAGTAGTCCTTCGGCGTTTCGGCGCGCCTTATAAGCTTCCACGTGCCGTCTTTTTCGAGCAGCACCTCCGCGGAGCGCAGCTTTCCGTTGTAGTTGTATCCCATCGAAAATCCGTGAGCGCCGGCGTCGTGGATCGCGACAAGGTCGCCCGGCTCAATTTTCGGGAGAAGCCTGTTCACCGCGAATTTGTCGTTGTTCTCGCAGAGTCCGCCGGTCACGTCGTAAACCGTATCCGGCTCATCGTTTTCCTTCCCGAGCACCGTGATGTGGTGGTAGCTCCCGTACATCGCCGGCCTCATAAGGTTTGCCGCGCACGCGTCGAGTCCCGCGTACTCCCTGTAGATGTGCTTCATGTGGATTACACGCGACACGAGAATTCCGTACGGTCCCGTCATATACCTTCCGAGCTCGGCCTTAACTGCCGGCAGCGCCAGGCCCCTCTTTTTTGATTCGTTTTCGAAAACCTCTTTCACGCGTTCACCGACGGCTGCGATGTCGACGGGCGCGTCTTCAGGTCTGTACGGGATTCCGATGCCGCCCGAAAGATTTATAAACGACACCGTGACTCCGTATTTGTCGCGAACGTCTGCCGCAAGCTCGAAAAGTATCTCCGCCAGTTTTGGCCAGTAGTCTTCGTTCTGCATGTTGCTCGCCAGAAAAGCGTGAAGGCCGAACTCCTTTACGCCCTTTCCGAGCAGAACCGGCACCGCCTCCATTATCTGCGCGCGTGTCATTCCGTATTTCGCTTCTTCGGGGCTGCCCATGATCTCGCCTGAAATCTCGAAATTGCCGCCCGGGTTGTACCTGAGACAGATCTTTTCGGGAATGCCGCCGTGTTTTTCGAGGAAATCAATGTGGGTGATGTCGTCGAGGTTGATAACTGCCCCGAGCGCTCTCGCCGCCTCGAAGTCCTCCGCGGGAGTTACGTTCGACGAAAACATGATGTCCTCGCCCGCGAAGCCGACAGACGACGCGAGCAGCAGCTCCGTGTAGCTGGAACAGTCCGCGCCGCCTCCGCAATCCTTGATAAGCTTCAGAATGTACGGGTTCGGGCACGCCTTGACGGCGTAGTACTCTTTGAAATCGCACCACGCGAAGGCGTTTTTAAGGCCGCTAAGCGCGTTTTTGATGCCCTCCGCGTCGTAAACGTAGTAAGGAGTTCCGACCGCAGCGGCGATCTCCTCCGCTTTTTCTTTTCCGATGAAAGGTGTTTTCATACTGTTTCCGGCTCCCCGTCCTCTTCGACGATAAATGAGTCAATCTCTTCCCACAGTTCGGGAATGCCTTTTTTAGTCTCGGCCGAAACGATAAACACTTTTTTGTCAGCGGGAAGGCTGAGCTCCCTTTTTATTGTCGCGGCGTTTTTGAGGCACTCGGAGCGTGAGAGCTTGTCGCCCTTAGTCGCGACAACGATATAGTCGAGACCGGCGGCTACGATCCAGTTGTAGAGCATTTTGTCCGCCTCGCTCGGCTCGCGCCTGACGTCGATCAGAAGGATCATGAGGTAGAGCTGCGGCCTCACGTTCAGGTACTCGGTGATGACCTTGCCCCACACGTCCATCTCGCTTTTCGAGACCTTGGCGTAGCCGTAGCCCGGCAGGTCGACGAAGTGTATCTCGTTGTTGACGTCGTAAAAGTTTATAAGGCGCGTCATGCCTTGTCTCGAACCGGACCTGGCGAGGTTCTTTCTGCCGAGCAGCGCGTTTATGAGCGACGATTTGCCCACGTTCGACCTTCCCGCAAACGCAATCTCCAGAAAATCGGACTCGGGAAGCTGCGACGCTGATATGCACGACGTCACAAATTCTGACTTTTTGACTATCAAACCCTTCGTCACCTCCGTTCGAAAATGCTTCCCGCCGCCGCGCCCCCGCGTACTTTGCCGTTAGACCCGAAGGAACGCGGCTAAAAAACGGGCACGGATTTTAAATGTTTAATGGTACCACAAGAGGCGCCGGTTTTCAATCTTTTTCGGGTCTTAAATCGAGCGCCGCCCCAAATATTTTAAAATTATGATTTACGCCGGTTCGCGCACGCTCAAATTGAAGGCTTCTTTTCAGGCGTTTTCCTGAGCACGAGTCTTCTTGCCATGTCGAGAGCCGTCACAGCGGCGCGCGTTCTCACGTTTTCGCGTCCTCCGCCGAACCTGAACTCGCCGACCTCAAGCTCTCCCTTGTACCACGCGGCAATGTAGACGAGGCCCTGCTCCTTGCCCTCCATGACGCCGGGTCCCGCGTTCCCTGTCACTGATACCGCCACGTCGGTGCAGCACTTCATCGCGGCGCCCTTCGCCATTTCGGCGGCAGTCTCCGCGCTGACGGCTCCGAACGCTCCGATCGTCTCCGAAGGAACTCCGAGCAGCTCGATCTTCGCGAGATTGCTGTAAGTAACAATACCCGCTCTGATCACGGAAGACGCCCCGGGAACGGAAGTAACAAGCTCGGCGACAAGCCCGCCCGTGCACGACTCCGCGCACGAAAACGACAGCCCGCGCTCCTTCATCCGCCTCAGAAAATTCTCCTGAACCGACTCTCCGCGCGTCGAGAAAAGATCGTCCCCGAACCGCTTTTTCATGAGCGTGTCGTATTTTCTCAAAGTTTTTTTGACCTCTTCCGCGTCTTCGCCGCTGTACGAGACCCTCACCGAGACGTAGCCCTTCCCGACGTAAGTCGCGACCGTCGGATTTACGCAGCCGTCGATCTTGTCGATAAGACGTTTTTCGACCTCCGACTCGGGAACCCCGATGATCGAGTAGTAGCGCGACTTGAAAACGAGCTTCGACATCGCCTTCAGCATCGGCATGAGTTCGTTGTCGAACATCGTCTGCATCTCGCGGGGCGGGCCCGGGAGCAGCGCAATGATCTTGTCGGCCTTGTCCGGCGCGACGGCCTTCGGTACGTCATTTTTAAAGAGGATCGCGCACCCCGGAGCCGTTCCGCAGCTGTTTTCGAGGATCACCGACCTCTCGGGAAAGTCTGCCTGCGAGAGGTTCGCAGGAACCATTTTTTTGCCTATTTTAAGGAAATATTCTTCGATCTTCCGGACGGTCTCTTCGTCTCTTTTCAGCTCGAGTCCGAACATGTCGGCAACGGCCTTTTTTGTGAGGTCGTCCTGCGTCGGCCCGAGTCCGCCCGTCAGAATGATCACGTCCGAACGTCCGAACGCCCTCGAAACAGCCTCGCCGACCCTGCCCGGGTTGTCGCCCACGACCGTGTGGTAGAAAACGCCTATTCCCGCCTCGGGAAGCTTCGCGGATATGTACTGGGCGTCGGTGTTCGCGACCTGCCCCATAAGAAGTTCTGTTCCGACTGAAATTATCTCGGCTTTTTTCATATCTCTCAAAAATGCTCCTGTTTATTTAACAGCCACCGGAAAGCTCTCAGGCTCGGACGCGTGTTTTTGCAGATATACTGCGTCGTCCGCGTCAAAATTCCCGTCGCCGTTGTAGTCCTGCCTGTACGCGACCCTGTACTCTTCCGGATTCAGCATCGCCTTGATCAGCCTGCCGGCGTCCCCGGAATCCGAGTCGCCGTCGCCGTCGACGTCGCCCGCCACGCTCACCGTGTAATCGGCGTTCCCAAACGATACGACGGTTCCCGTGCCCACCAGTCCGTTATCGGCAATGCTGTTCCCGTCCTTCGAGCCCGCCACGGTATTCAGAAACACCTCCTCGGACGTTCCCGCGGGAACGCCGAAGATGTAGAATTTTCCGTCGACCTGCTCGTACGAAACAAGCGCCGCCAGCGCCGCGGATGCCTCGTCCGGAACGTACCCGGAAGGAATCTCAACCGTTATCTCTTTTACGAAAGTATCGTTCCAGCCGGCGCCTCCCGTTGGCGGCTTTGTTCTCACGGTGAGAAGCACGCTGCCGCCCAGATCCTCCATTCCGTAGATGCTTTCGGGCGAACTAATCTCGAGCTTTGCGCTGTCAGCCACCGCGGAAATGACGGAATTCGACGTGTCGAGCACGTACAGGCCTTCCGCCCCGGTGAAAAGCACGTACCTTCCGAGCGCCTTGATACAGCTGTAGGATTTAGGGTAGTACGAATAGCGCGCGCCGTCCGAGTACCAGAGATCGTCGAAAACGATCCTCGCGTCGACGTTGTAAAAATCCCTCGTGGCGGCGATGTACGGCTTTCCCGCGTCCCAGCCCGAAAAGAACCAGAACCCGCCCGAAAAAACGAACGCCGAATTCGACCCGTACCAGAGCGCGCCGCTGTCGTAATAAGTGTCGGGACCGCAGTCCTCGGCCGAGAAGCACGATATCCAGTCTTTTTCGTTCTTGACGTGGCTCACGTTGAAGTTCTCCTCGCCGCGCAGAAAATGGTCGTGATAGCAGTAGCCCCTTACGTTTCTGTTGGACCACGTAAAGTCGATGTGGTACCAGTTGCCGCCGAGCTTCACGCGGTTCCAGATGTGGTCGAGATTGTTCGACGTCACGGTGTCGTTTTCGATGCCAAGCCTGTCGAGCACGCCCTTCGCGAGCAGCGTAAACGCCTGGCACACGCCTTTTCTTCCGGAAACGAGACCGTAGGCGTCGGCGACCGCGTAGTCGAAGTCGTAAACGTAATTGCAGCAGAACCAGTCGTTCAGGTAGAGAAGCTTCGCCTCCGCCGGCCACTCTTCCCTGATGCCCGAGACGATCGCGTCGACTGCGCTTGTGTAGACTCCGATAAGACGCGTGACGTCGTCCTTAGAACCGATTCCGTCCGCGTAGCTCATTTTAAGCGTTCCGACCGTCTGACCTGAAAGCGAATAAGAGTATTTCGTCGCCATCAAAAAGCTGAGAGGCGCGGAATTTCTGTACGCCTGCGCGAAATTTACTATTTCAGAGGAGTGGATCGCGAGCGCTGAAATATCGATATTTTTTGAGTATGAGGAAAGGCCCGAGTCCACGGCAGCCGTGAACGCGGCGAGCTTTTCCGGGTCTGCGTATGTTTCAATCGCGCGCGATTTTAATGGCGCCAAACCCGCAAAAAAGCAAGCGAAAAGAACAGCCGCCGTCAGCGCGGTGAGTATTCTTTTTAAGCGCCTCAAAAATGCCATGGTGAACTCCGGAAAGCCTTTCATAAAAGTTTTATTTGTCTGTAAACCCGCGTGCGGCTCGTTTTAAATAATCAGCCGGCAGCCTAAAAACAGGCGGTCGTTCGCCGCAAAACCAACGGCCTTTCGCCTTAATACGGGCATCATATAGATTTTACTTTTTTGGCGGCTCAAAGTCAACCGTGAGAGCCTCGTTCTCCCGCATTTTTCCGCGCGTTTTCAACTATAATCTCGAGCGTTATCACCTTTTGGATATCCTTTTGGATATCCGCCCGTTACGGTTGACTCTCCGCGCCCGAAATAATATAATCACAGCGTACGGTAAAACCGCAAAAACAACAGAAACGGAGGCTTTTATGGGCCGAAACGATATTACATCTATTCCGGCGTTTCCGGCTCGCGAGATTGCACAGGCGGCTGTCGAGGCCGGCGGAATGATACTCGCGGCGGACGGCGCGCGCGACAAGCACGTGACAGCCAAGGAAGGCACAGCCAATTTTGTGACTGAATACGACCTTAAGATCCAGAACTTCCTCGAGGAGCGTCTCTCCGCTTTGCTTCCCGGCGCGACTTTTCTCGCCGAGGAAGGCGGCGAAGACCGCGAAAAGCCGTCCTCAGGGTTCACATTCGTGATCGACCCGATCGACGGCACCGCCAATTTCATACGCGGTCTCAGGAATTCGAGCGTTTCCGTGGGTCTCCTGTACGACGGAGAGCCTGTCTTCGGATGCGTTGCGCTGCCGTACGCGGGCGAGACGTTTACCGCCGAAAAAGGCCGCGGCGCGTTCGTGAACGGAAAGCGTATCTCCGTGTCGGAAAGGCGCCTCAGAGACTCGATCGTGCTGTTCGGAACTTCCCCTTATTATAGGGAAGAACTCGGCGAGGCGACGGTCACCGCGCTCGAGCGTATCTTTATGAATTCGCAGGACTTAAGAAGGCTCGGCTCCGCCGCCCAGGACCTCGTCCTGGCCGCGTGCGGACGCGCCGACGCGTTTTTCGAACTGAGGCTGTCGCCGTGGGACATAGCCGCCGGCGCGCTGATTTTCAAGGAGGCCGGCGGCGTCATAACCGACGCTAACGGCAATCCTCTTCCCTTTGACAGAAAAACGTCGGTTCTCAGCGGCAACAGGATCAACCACCCGGAGATCGTCAAGCTTCTCCGCGGCGGCCGGAACTAATGGTATTACGGAGGCTTCTATGGGTTCAAAGATCAAACTAATGACTTCCAACGTGTGGGCAGACGTTTTCGTGAATCCCGTTCATCCGCGTGACAAGCTTCTTTGCGAACTCGTCCGCGAAGAGCTTCCCGACGTGCTTTTTCTGCAGGAGATGCACCCTAACTGGCACAAGAGCGACCTGAAGCCCGTTCTCGCGGCGCTCGGTTACGCCGAGTCGCTGCCCGGGCTTCCCGAAGGTCAGCCGCTCAACTACACCCCGCTTTTTTATAAAAAGTCGCGTCTGAAAGAGATCTCCAACGGTTTTCTCCTCTACGACGGCCCCAACGACTACAGCTCGAAGTCCGTTTCCTACGCGCTTTTCGAGCTCAGGCGCTCCAAAAAACGGTTTGCCGCCTGCTCCACGCACATGTATTTCGCGCAAAACGAAGAAGGCGAAAAAGCCAGGATCTCAAACGCGAAGCAGCTCGCTGATATTTCCGGAAAATTCCCTCCGGGCACGCCCTTTTTCTGCGGCGGCGACTTCAACTGCGACGTAAAATCGCTTCCCTTCGCCGTTCTTGACCAAAGCTCCATCCGCTGCGCCTCGCTCTTCGCGAAAAAGAAAATCAATTTTATCAGGACCCACCACAAAAACCCTGTTTACGACGTCGAAGCGCAAAAATACACTCCCGCCCCGCTCTCACAAAGGCCGAATGACGAATCGATCGACCACATCGTTTTCAAGGGGCCGGCGCGCATTCTGACCTACAAGGTGATTTCCGACGAACGCGCGCGAATCGTCAGCGACCACTGCCCCGTTGTAATCGAGGCGGCCGTGGAGTAAAATATAAAGACAGCCGGCAATCATCTGCTGTCAGAGAGACTAATTGATTCCAAACCCATTCCCGAAAGAGGAGGAAAAACAAATGCTATACGGTAAAAAAATCAATCTTTCCGAAGACGGACGCACCTTCATGGTGCCTTATATTCTTGAAAAGAGCCCCGAAATGCCTCTCTCCGAAAAGAGGCCTGCCATGGTCGTAATTCCCGGAGGCGGCTATCAGGCGCTTTCGGACCGCGAGGCCGAGCCGATCGCGATCGCGTTCGCGTCGCAGGGCTTCCAGACGTTTGTCGTAAGGTACTCTGTCGGCAAATACGCGTCGTTCCCGAACCCGCTCGTCGACCTCATGAGAGCTATGAAGGTCGTCCGCGACAACGCCGAAGAGTGGTTTGTGAATCCCGACGCGATTTCGGTAGTCGGTTTCAGCGCGGGCGGCCACCTCACCGCGTCGCTCGGAGTCTACTGGAACGACAAGGAGATCCTCGAAAAGGCCGGAGTCACCGCCGGAGAAGCGAAACCGAACGCGCTCGTGCTCTGCTACCCTGTCATCACAGCCGGCAAGCGCACCGACGAACCGGGAACGATCGCCACGGCAATGCAGGGCCACGAAGGCGAAAGCGACATCAAATTTAAGCTCTCGCTCGAAAAGCACGTCGGCCCGCACACGCCCCCCTGCTTCATCGCCCACACCTACTTCGACCAGTGCGTCCCTGTCGAAAACTCGCTCGACTTCGCCCATGCGCTCGCCGATAACGACGTACCGTTCGAGCTCCACATCACTCAGGACGGAGTCCACGGCCTCGCGCTCGGCGACCATCAGACCTCGATCGGCCCCTATCTTAACAACCGCGAGTTCTCCCGCTGGGTCAAAGAATCCGCCGACTGGCTGAGAAAGCTCTTCGCCTACGAAGGGCCGGACGACTTCAAGTACCCCTCCGCCCTCGAAAGGCGCCGCCACTAATATAGCGTTTGTATATCATATATGCGCGGGCGCCGCTTTAGAGCTGTTTAAAGGCATTTGCGGCGCCCGCTTCATATCAAAACGTATGTTTTCCCCTTAAAACCCTAAGTGCCCGCAAACGGCCCTAAAACGCCTTAAAACACGTATAGCACTTTCAGCCGTTAATTTTAAGAAGTATAAAGAAGAAGCCCCGCGGCATATCATCACGTTCTGCCGCGGGGATTCTTTTTAATTATTTTTATTATGCGCCGAAGCCCATGATCTGGATAAGGAGCAGCCAGCACAGGCCGTAGTACGTTACGACGGCGACGAGGTCGTTCATTGACGTGATCAACGGGCCTGACGCGACGGCGGGGTCGACCTTCAACTTCTTAAAAATCAACGGCACGAGCGTACCTACCCCGCTCGCTATGAACATCGCGCACATAAGCGCGACGCCGCAGCAGCCCGAAACCGCGAACGAAAACATCCATGTCTGCTTTTTGAGGAAGTGGAGGTAAAGCCCCAAAGCCACGAACGAAAGCGAACCGATTATAAAACCGTTCGTCATACCGACGCGCACTTCCTTAAAGAAGAGCTTGAGTTTTTTCTTAAAGTCGAGGTTTTCGTCCGTGAGCACTCTGATTGTGACAGCCAGCGACTGCGTACCGGAGTTACCTGCCATGTCCAGGATAAGCGACTGGAAGGCCATAACGATCGGAAGCGCCGAGACGACTTTTTCGAACGATCCGACGACCGTCGAAATAACGAGGCCGAGGCCGAGCAGCACGAACAGCCACGGAAGTCTCTTCCCGAGGCTCGCTTTCAGAGGTTCGTTGAGATCCTCCTCCGCGGTCAGACCTGCGAACTTTACGTAGTCTTCGGTGAGTTCGTCTCCTACGACTTCGACAATGCTCTGCGACGTGATGACGCCTATTATTCTGTTGTTGTTGTCGAGTACCGGGATCGAGTTCTCCGAATAATCGCGGAGCTTTTCGATACAGTCGTCGATCTCCTCGATACCGTAAACGTACGGGAACGACGTCGTAATGATGTCCTCGAGCGGCGTTCCGTTCCTCGCGATGATCAACTCTTTAAGATCGATAGCGCCGCAGAAAAGTCCGTCGTCGTCGACCACGTAAAGCGTCGAGATGTTGTCGTTCTTTTCGGCCTGCTCCACGAGCTCGTTCATCGCCTCTTTGACAGACAGCTTGTCGTTGATGACGATAAAATTGGTTGTCATCTTGCTGCCTATCTGGTCCTCGTCGAACGAAGCGATCAGCGCGATGTCGTTCCTCTGCTCATCGTCGATGAGGTCGATGAGGAGGATCCTCTTTTCCTTGTCGATCTCGCGAAGTATCTCGACCGCGATATCCGTGTCCATGCACGACAGGATCTTCGCAGCCTTGGCGACGTCCATCTCGCAGAGGTACCCTGCAACGGTGTCGCTCTCCGCGTACTCGAAAATGCCCGAGAGCATATCCGTGTCGAGAATGCGGTAGATCTTCTTTCTCTCGCTGTTCGTTAGCTGCTCAAGCACCTCCGCAAGGTCGTTTTCGTGGTACGACTCAAGTTCGTCCTTAAGTACGCGCGGCGCGAGATTTCCCCTTATTTTAGAGATTATCTCACTCGCGTAGTCCGGCTTTTGAGCATGCTCCGACTCAACCGGCTGTTCGCGGTCTTCAGAGTCGGTCTCGAGAAGCTCCGCGATTTCCTTGGAGTCCTCGGATTCCTCGTAATGTTCCGAAATCGGAAGATGATTATTCTCCCTGTCATCATTCTGCATAATCAACCACCTCCATTTCCGTCAGATAGAAAATGAAACAACAATATGGAACGTGGCGCAACAGACAGGAACCGGCTCCGGCGCTTTCATCCGCATACAAAAAGCAAAACATCCCGGATCATCAAAGTGAAACGCGGAGGTTTTGCAGCTTGCGGGTCATCGGAAAATCGAAAACCGGAAATCGTTAAACGTAATCTGAAAATCAAAAAACAAACGAAATCCCGTAATCGAAAACTCGAAAAGCGCCGTCAATTATGCCCGTGCCTTAACAAAAGCGTGCAGGGTGTCTGTCCGTTCCCGGGTTTGATGCCGTCCGCGACGGACGGTTCTTCTCTAAACCGCGGCTGACGTACTGACCTGCGACCTCTTTCACGTGGCATAAGTGATCGTCGATAGCCGTCTTGCTGCTACTTCGTCCGCAACTGTCACATTCTTCCACCCTGCTCACCATCCTTTCGATAAAAATTTATGGGAATAATATAATACTTTTTCCGCCCCAAATCAAGCGTTTTTCCGCGTCAAATCAGTTGTTTTCCGCAGTTTTCGCAGTTTAGCTTCATTTTTTGATCATCGCGGGAATTTTTTTGCCTGCTTTGTACGCCTCGACGTAGCTCTTGAGCATTCTGTAGTAAAGGTCGCCGTGTCCGCCCTCCATCGGTTCGATGTCGCGGCTGTACTCCTGGTTGAAGTTGTCGGTGAAAACGTATCCCGCGCCGTCGATCTTGTAGAGCTGCGCGCACCACTCGTTCCACCACGTTACCGTGACGATCTTGGGATGGACCTTGAACGCTGTCTCCCACTGCTCCCTGAAGAATTTGCCGCCGTTCCTGCCGTGAGCGGTCGGTTTCGACATGTACGTTTCCTGCGTCGCTATGTCGCAGCACACGTGTTCGGGATTTCCGTCCTTGTCGTAGGAAACCGTCTTCGTATTGTCGACTTCGAGATAAGACCACTGCCCCTCGGAAGCCTTGCCCCTGAGGCCGTACATTCCGCGGACGGTCCACTTTTCGAAGGTCTCCTCTGCCGGGTCGTACGCCCATTTCATCATAAACGGCTTGCCGTCCCAGTACACGAAGCAGTCCTGCCACTTCTCGACCGACAGGAAGTACTTGTCCATATGCTCGAACATGTTTTCGCTTCCCATCCAGAACACCACGTACGGCGTTCCTTTTCCCTCCGCGCGCATCTCCATTATCGTGTCAAGAAGCGGCACGACCGAACTGAAGATGTAGGAATTCCATGGACCGCCGCCCGGCTTGTAGCCCGGATCGGTCGCGTACGTCAGGTCGAGAATGATAAAATCGACTCCGGCCTTATAGATCAGCTCCATATTGTTTCTGATCGCGTTTTTATCGTTGCTCCTGTAGTAGCCCTGCGCCGGCTTTCCCCAATAGTGAAAACGCGTCAGCTGGTTGTTCGTCTCGCCGGTTTTTTTGTTCACAAACCCTTCCTCGTCCGTGAAATCGTACTCCTTGAGAAGTCGCGACACGTCGGCGACGTCGCTGTCCTTGAGCGGCGTTGTGCCCTGCCCGTTTATCGCGTTGAACCAGACGGTGTAGCAAATCGAGACGATATCCTTTTTGTCCGTAATGTCGAGCCCGAGCCTGTTGTCTCCCACAGGAACGGCTTTGATCTCTTTCTCCACTTTTTTAACTCCTTTCGAGTACCCGTAAATAACCATGTTGTCGATTGCGATGCAGCCCAGATGCGAAAAGATCGACATAAACTCCCCCTCGAAAAGCCCGGGGTCGACCTCGGCGTCGTAAACCTTTTTGCCGGATGAGTCCTCCGCAACTGCCCTTCCGTTCTTCGCGTCGATGCTCAGCTTCAGATTGAGCGAGCCGTTCAGGAACAGGCTGATCTCCTTGTCGGATGTCGCGTCGCCCACGCATATAATATCGACGTGAACCGGCGACTTTAATACGTTTTTATCGAGATTAGCGCCGGCGTTGCCTTCCGGCCACTTCCAGTTGTCCGGGCTCGCGCAGAAAATGTACGCCCTGCCGTTGCTCGCGTTGAGCGAGATGTAGAGTCCGTCCGAAGGCGTGTCGGCTATCGTCCCGGTGCTTGTCTTGTAAAGTCCGAAGAAAGGCGCCATCCACGCGCCGCCTCCCGATGAAGCGATCTCGCAGTCGATCGATATCTGCACTCCCTTATATGTCCCGTCAAAAAGCGGTCCGGCCGGTCCCCACGTCGTCCATCCGCCGGTATTTGCCGGATGCTCCGGATCCCCGCTGTACGGCACGTAAAGCTTTCCTCCGACTGCCGCGACGGTGTCCTCACTTCTCGGCACTGCGTCTTCTCCGCAGGTTGCGTCGCCGTCCTCAAAATCGGCCTTGAAAATGACGTCGAGTCCCTTCTCGTCGCCCTTCACCGGCGTTCCGATCTTTGCGTCGTCAAAAGCGTCCGTAAAAGACTCGTTCGTCACGGTTTCGTAGCTTACAATCCCCTCGTTAAACCTTTTTTGCGTCTCCCCGCCATCCGGCGTCGTTCCGGGTTCCGGTCCGTCGTTCCCACCGTTCCTGTCGCAGCCGTAGAGACACGCGCCGCCGGCCAGCACCGCCGCCAGCGCTACGCTGACGATCGTTTGGAAAAATCTTCTTCTCATTTTCAAAAAACTTCCCGTTTCAAGTATTGATATCAGGCAGCGTAACTCGCACCTTCAGTCTAAAGGTGATTATACGATTGCGGAGCGGATTTTTCAAGTCCGAAAACCGTCCCCTGAGCGAGTTAGTCCTTTATATTTATAAGACACCAAGACACCGGACCTGTTTAAAATTATATCTTGAATTAGCCGCGTTTTTGAATTATAATAACATCCGCCGCGAACGTTTAACGTGCCGATGTGGCGGAATTGGCAGACGCACCGCACTCAAAATGCGGCGAGAAATCGTACCGGTTCGAGTCCGGTCATCGGCACCATTTTTAATTCGCGGATCATTTTCGCCTGCGCCTCAAGCGGAGGTGCTTGTTTATGAAAAAAAGAATTTTCTTCCTCATTCTCGCGCTTGTCATGACGGTTTCCTGCAGCTGCGCAAAACCCGCAGAACCGGGCGGCTCAACTCCCGGAAAGACAACCGCGACCGATACACCCGAACCGGAGGCGACCCCATTTATGTACGAAAACGCAAAAAGTTACGAACTGATTCCCGACCCGACTTTTCAACGCGGCATCGCTCTTCTCAGTCAGAAGGACCACGCGCACGGAGACCGGTTTGAGGAACTGAAAAGACACAGTTTCTACGGAAACGAACCTCGCTCGACCCGTTGGTCTCTCTGCCAGTGGGATTCGGGTCCCTGCCTTGTCGAGAATCTGATCGACTCCGACCCGAGCACGATCACCGACGGCAAGTCGAGAATGTTCAGGTACGAACCGTCCACCAACACGATGACGTTCTGGCTCGACACGTCCGCGTACTACCGGGGCAAGCCCGCGGTGCTCGGCGACTACTGGCCTCACCTTCTGATCGAAACGAGCGACTACAACTACAATTCGAAGGACCCGGACGAACAACTTTTCTTCCGCTGCGACTCCGACGCGATAATCATTTCCTTCGACATCAAGCTTGACAAGTACTCGATCACTCCGATTGAAGGCGACTGGGTCGAGGCGGCGCAGTTCCTGCTCTACGTCTACGTCAAGGGCATCAAAACGAACGACTTCTGCTGGTTCGGTCTCCAGCTGTTCGACAACCGCTACGACATGAGCGACAACTACATCGGCTACGACGGCGGCAAGGCTGACGCGTCAGGCGCCATGATCTTCTCGATCGGCTCCAAATACGTTTACGAGAACAGCCACAGAACCCTTTACAAGAACGGTGTTCCCGACGCCGGCGGCGACTGGGTCCACGTGTCGATCGACATCAAGCCCTTCCTCGAGCAGATGTTCGAACACGGCAAAAACGAAAAATACTTCAAGGCGAAAAGACTCAGCGAGCTCATCATCAACGGCATGAACCTCGGCTGGGAAACCATCGCCACGTTCGACCACCAGATGGAAATGCGCAACCTGAGCGTCAAATCCTACAGGAACGAATGATTTCCCCATAAAGTAGCGAAAATCCCGCGGCGCCATATCTCCAACGCCGCGGGATTTTTTTATTCCTCAGTCCTGCCTTTTCCGTGGTCGCCCGTCTTTTCTGTCGCAAACGAAATCTCTCCGGTATTGGCAGCCGTATTCCCCGGGTCTGCCTTCTTCGGTCCCGACCGCTTCCCTGCGGAGAAAAACGGTTTCGCCGAGTACGGATTTTTGTTCGTATTTGGCGGAGTGTCCTCGCTGTCCGGCAGCAGCGCCAGCACGAACGTCACCAGGAACGAGTGCACAAACCACAGCACTAAAGGTATAAAAACTATCCAGAGCGGGAACCGGAAAACATAATACAGTATAAGAAGAATCAGGAACACGGGAAACCACGCGCACCTGACCGAAAAATTGAACAAAAAGCTGAGCCAGAATCCCGGGCTGAAGATTTTTTTCCTCACAACCGCCCCTCCGTTTCAAGTTTTCACGGACATTTTACACCAAACGCCCTCCGACTTCAATCTCGGAACACGATATTTCACGATATTTCCGGCCCGACGCTCGGCGGCAATCCTTAAAAAAAACTTCAACAAAGCTTTAAAAGCCCCGTTCGTGTTGTGTTTGATGAGCGAAAATGATACAATACGCACCGTACAAACTTATGATTACTGCGTCTTAACGAACGTACGATCACTGCTTTCAGGAGGTTTTGTATAATGACTGTTCAGTTTTTGGGCACAGGCGCCGCCGACTGGAAAGGCGTCCCCGAATCATTCCCCGGCTACAGGTATTTTTCTTCCGCTCTTATCGACGGAACGCTCCTCATCGACCCGGGCCCGGATGTCTTCACCTCAGCCGCAAGATACGGCGTCGATCTCTCCGGAATCAGATTCATTATTAACACCCACAGCCACGGAGACCACTATTCCGCCGCCACGGTCGAAAAACTCACCGCAACAGGCGCAGTATTTATTCCCCTAAAAGAAGGCGAATTCGCCTCTCTCGGAAGTCACAGGATCCTCGCGCTTAAGGGGAACCACGGCACGTGCCCGGACTGCGTTCATTTTCTGATCGGCAGCGGCGACAAAGTCCTTTATTACGCGCTCGACGGCGCTTGGCTTCTCTATGAAGAAGTCGAAGCGATCAAAAACGCGCGCGCTCTCGTCGCCCCCGGAACCGTTCCCGCTGCCGGCAAGCCTGTCGACATGATCGTTCTCGACGCCACGATCGGCGACGTTCCCGGCGACTACCGCATTTTCGAGCACAACAACCTCAATATGGTCCGCGAGATCCGCCAAACGCTTCTCCCCCACGTCGACAGATTCGTGATCAGCCACATGGCGCTGACTCTCCACAAGCCGCACGACGAACTCTCGAAAATGATGGAACCCGAGGGCTTCACGACAGCTTATGACGGACTGACTCTCGATATCTGATCGCGCTCCGGCGAAGTTCCCGGAGAAAATCCCCGGATTTATGACTCCACCCCAATCCAAAAGTTCAATCCATAAAAACGGAGTAAAGATATGACAAAGCTCACCGAAATCAAGTTAAAAATCGGCTGCGCGAATTTCGGCGGCCAAAGTCCGCTTCCCGATGTCCGCCCTACCTTCCCCGATCCCGAGCGCGACTGGTCCGACAGGAACGTCTCTCTTTTAGACGAAGACGACGGCCTTTTCACCGACTACGGCGACCATCCCGGCGCGTTCCCTTACAGGCTTCAGGATCTCTACGACAGGTCCTCCCAAAAAAAAGCGATCGACGCGGTCGTTCTGGAGAACTCCCGTCTTAAGGCAATTTTCATCCCGTCTCTCGGCGGCAAGCTCTGGTCACTTTTTGACAAGCGCGCCAAGCGCGAGCTCCTCTACCGCAACAGTATAATCCGGCCCTGCAACCTCGCGATCAGAAACGCCTGGACCGCAGGCGGCGTCGAGTGGAATTTCGGTTTCCGCGGCCACAGTCCTCAAACCTGCTCACCCGTTCACACGGCAACGACTTCACTTCCCGACGGCACTCCCGTCCTGCGCTTTTACTGGTTTGAGCGCGTCCGCTGCTGCGTCGTTCAAATGGATATTTTCCTGCCCGACCGCTCCGAGCGTCTCTATGTCCGGACGCGGATCACCAACCCGAACGCGGAAGTCGTTCCCGTTTACTGGTGGTCCAACATCGCTGTCCCCCAGAACGAAGGCGACCGCGTGATAGTTCCCGCAGACGACGTTTACACCTCAAAAGGGCCAGACGTCGCAAAATACCCGATCAGCGACTTCAGAGGTCTCGACATGACCTATCCGCTGAACTGCATTATCGCGAAAGACTTTTTCTGGAAAACCCTCGAAAACAAACCCCGCTATATCGCGCAAATAGGCCGCGACGGCTACGGTCTTGTCGAAACGTCTTCTTCGCGCCTTCTCGGCAGAAAGCTTTTCGTCTGGGGCAACTCAAACGGGGGCCGCAACTGGATGAACTATCTCACCGCCGACAACGAGCCCGGCAACTACGACGAGATCCAGTGCGGCCTCGCCCACACGCAATACGAGTGCATTCCGATGCCTCCCCACACCGTCTGGGAATGGCTCGAATCATACGGTTCAATAACCGCCGACCCCGAAAAAATCCACGCTTCCTGGGACGGAGCTCGCGCCGAAGTTGAGCGCCTCCTCTCCAAGATAATTCCTCAGAGCCGGATCGAATCGCTTCTCGAGTCGACCCGCCCTATGGCCAAATCCCCTGCCGAAAGGATTATTTCCCGCGGCGACGGCTGGGGCGCCCTTGAGCTTCTCCGTCTCGAAAAAGCAGGCGCCGCAAAAGGGCTTATGGCCCCCCACCTCGACTTGGGTCCCGTAACCGGCGAGCAAAGCGCATGGCTGTCCCTTCTTAACGAGGGCACCGTAGGCGACCACGACCCCGCCGATGTTCCCGCCTCATATATGTACCAAACTCCCTGGACTTTGATGCTCGAAAAGGCCATCAACGGCAGAGACTCAAGCAACTGGTACGCACACTACCTTCTCGGAACTGTCCGCCTTTACGAAGGCCGCATTCTGGAAGCCCGCAGGCTCCTCGACTGGTCCAACATGCTCACCCCGAACCCGTGGTCAACCTACTGCCTCGCGATTCTGTACGAGAAGACAGGCGACAGTGAAAAAGCCGCCGAATACGCCGTCAGTGCCTACCGCATGCTCCCCGGCGACGCGTCACTTGCGACCGAGAGCATCCGTCTACTCCGCCGCGCCAAAAAGAACGAACAGCTCGTCTCATTTTACCTCGCTCTTCCTCTTTCCCTCAGACGCCGCAGCCGTCTCAAGCTTTACTGCGCTTTCGCGGAGCTTGACCTCGGCCACATCGAAGCCGCCGAAACTCTCCTCTACGGTTCCGACGGAAAATCAACTCTCGTGGTGCCCGACATCCGCGAAGGCGAGGAAACCGTCACCAAGCTCTGGTGCCTTCTGCGCGAGAAAAAGGGCCTTCCCGCCGACAGTACCGTCGACCCTCCTCAGGAGCTCGACTTCCGCGTCTCCGCCCGATCCTCCGAACTCGACTGACTCGCCGCCGCCTTTTCCCTAGTTCCGGCCAAAAACTAAATCCGGAAAAGGCGGCGCTTCTCGATTAAAGCTTATGGACAGACTGGTTCAAAACTTCATCAACAATTTCACAACAGTGCGCGGCACCATAGGTACCGTTCTTAGTCTCATCGGAATGGTTTTAACCGTGATGTCTTTTCAGATGAAAGCCAAAAAGAAGCTCCTGTTTTTTCAGATCACCGGCTCCACGTTCTTTTTCATCTCATATTTCTTTCTGAAAGGCATCTTCGGCTCAATCATGAACGGAGCCCTTCTCATCAGGAATTTCATCTTCCTCGGAATCGATACCAAAAAAGAGCGCAGAAAGACTACGGTCGCACTTATTCTTCTCTCCGCAGGCTATCTCGTAACTTACGTTATCTACACCGCGATCGATAAATCGTCGCCCGCGACCGCTTTACTCAACTTGTGCGCGATGTTTGCAGCCTTCTTCGGAACCATGGCTCTCACAAGGAGCGAACCTGTCTCTCTGAGACTCTGGAAAATTCCCGATTCCGTCTTATGGCTTATCTACAACGTCGCTTTCGTCTCGCTCGGCGGCATCCTTTGCGAGATCTTCAACCTGACCTCGAACATTATCAGTATGATCCGCTTCCGGAACAGAAAGCCGGAAGTAAGCGCTCATATGAGCGACCCCTCAACGTCCGAAAAAGAAAGCCCCGCTCCGATCAGCGGCGAGCATGACAACACCGCTCCGGAAGACTAAAAAGACCCGCCGCTCAAAACGGACCGACAGCGTCAGGAACAAGCCAAAAGCGGTTCCATAGTCACCGGACAATTACGAATAAGCGGCGGATCACAAACTGTATTCAATTCATCAAGCTTAGCGCGTTAACGCGCGTAAGAAGCTCGAAATCAGGCACTTAAAAAGCATAAAAACAAGTCAGATCACCGGCTCCTTAACGGTCACCTCCGTAATCTTATAGAAGCCGTTTTCTTTGCGCACGCATTCCTTCATCGCGAGTTTGACCGGCTTGTCACCCTCAAACACACCAACGCACACGTCGTATTCTCCCGCGGGCACGCCTCTTAAATCAAGGTCGACGAGAAACTCCTCACTGTCGCCGGAATCAAGTCGCCTGAGATCGCCTTCGACCGGAATCACCTTTTCAAAGCTCTTTCCGCTCACGCAAACTCTGATGTCGAACTTCCAGTATGGTCTTGCCCATCCGCGGTTCTCAAAGCACACCGTAAGCGCGTTGTGCGCCGTAGCGTACATCTCATTTGCGGCAATAGCGTACGGCACAAAGAACCAGTAACCCAGTCTGTTCGCGCAGTATTCCGTAAGATATCTCTCGTTTTTGAGCCACGAATCCGGGTATCCGTGAAATCCCGCGAACGTGGCTTTCGAATTTTTCAGCGCCTCGATTATTGTGAATCCGTCTCTGTAATAGCAGTCATAGTAAGGCCGGATGTAAGTATAGTGCGCGAACTCGATAACGCTCGGTGCGTATTTCGCGAGCCTCTGAAAAGCCCACGGTGCCCTCATCGTGTCGTAGCCCATATCCGTCGAATAGCCGTCGCAGCAAATCGAGTCGTCCTGAAGACCGAGTCCGTGCGCTTCGCAGAAGGACAGCATATCCTCAACCTCCGCCTGTCCGTGCGCCATTCTCCCGATTATGTGGTCGTCATTGGAAACAACGAACTTATCCGGAAAATACTTGAGGTGCAGCAAAAAATGCTTCTTGACAACGTCGAGCGGGTAAATGACTCCGTCGCCCTCAACCGTATGGCCCTCGCCCCACGTACCGTAAGTCCCCACGTCGATGAGCTCGATCCTTGGGTCGGAGTTGTATTTTTTTCCGAGTTCGGCCATAAACAGCTCGAGCCTCTCCAAAAAATACGGATCGCCGTAGTCAGGCTGTATCGAGTGTCCTTCAAGTTTATAGCAGACCGCGCCCTTCTCAAAAACGTACTTCGGCGTGGCAAACTCCATTAACGGGCTCGACTCGTATGCGCATGCTCTCAACGAAAAAGTGTATCCGCGTTTCGACCATCTGTCCATGATCTCATCGAGAAACCCGAAATCGTAGACGCCCTCCTCCTTTTCCACGTCCGACCAGTCGAAGCGGAGATACAGGTGGTTCATTCCCGGAAACGTGTCGATAAAATCTTCAGACAGATTCCTGTCTCTGTACGCCCCTGCTTTGAACCCGTTGTCAATATAATGCCAGAACCATCCCTTGTGAGGATTCTTCAGCACCGTTTTGTCGTCCTCGAGCGGCCTCAGATCGACAAATCCTTTTCTCCCCGGGATAACGTCAAACATCCCTCGATCCGTCTGCGCCTCCATCGGCAGAGTCTGCTTTCTTTCATTAACAAAAGCCATATTTTCCTCCGAAAACAATAGTCATGTCCCCTGTTTCTCAGTTCTTAACGCTGCTGTCCTTTACCACGACCTTGACGTCGAAGCTCTGCTCTCCGCAGACGGTAACGGTCACTGTAATCTCTCCCGGCGAAACCGGAATAATCATCCCCCTGTCGCTGACCTTCGCGATCTTCTCATCCGACGGCACAAACGTTACCGGGAACTTTTTGACGCTGATAAGCTCGTTCTCGTTAAATATTTCTCCCCACGTTCTGTCGGAAAACGTTATCAGTCCACGTATTTGCGGTCTGTGTTTTTTTGCAAGATCGACCTCGTACAGTTCTTTGACAGGTTTAAATTCGACAACCGTTTTTTTGTAGTCGTCCATCAGTTGGTCCTGCAGGTCAAGTGCGTAAACGTTGAAAAACGTCTCAAAACCCTTGTATTTCGCCTTTACGACCGTAAATCCGGGTTTTCCGAGGAGTCTCATCCCGTCCTTCGAGAAAGACAGCATCTCTTTGTCATAGCCGTAGAACTTGACGTTCTGCATATCCTCTATCTGATGGCCGCCGAGAGCCGAGTCAAACCAGATCATCGGCAGAATCGAACACTCATTCGATATGTATCTCTGGATTATGCGCGTCGAGCATGAAATCGCAATCGGCTTGCTCGTGTCAATCTCTTTGAAATAGTCGTCTTTTACGATACTCCTGTCGCTTTCCGGAGCGTACACGGGATTTCCCTCATAAGGCTCTACGCTTATCTTCTGAAAGGCGGTCGCCCACTTACCCCAGTTTCCGGACGCTCCGTCGCTGAACGCGTAACCGACGAAAAGTCTGTCCTTCAACTGTATGTGACCGTCCGGTCTCTTTGCGACTCCCATGTTGTGGCAGTAGGCGTAAAGGTCTTTTCTTACAAAATCCGTCTGGTAGAAGTTAATACCGTCTTCCGATTCGAAAACGGCAATTCCGCTCTCCTCGGAAAATCTTTTCTGCGTCATAAACGCCATGAATTTTCCGGTATCTTCCACATAGACCATATCGGACGAATCCTGCGAATCATACTTGGTAATTGCCTCGCCTCTGTACTGAAGCCTCGCCGGCCAGTCCTCGCCTAAATCGCTCGTTGAAACCATGGTATAGTTGCCGTCGGGACATGCCCACGTATAGTACACGTAAAGGGTATCGCCTGCGACGACAAAACTCGGCTCGCCCGCGCCGTATTTCAGGTCATGCTCGTCATAATATATTATCGGAGCGGGATCTCCTCCCCAGCCCGTGCCGTTCCATTTCTCGTAGGGTCCGAAAGCGTTTTTCGACCTTGCGACAAAAACGTTATTATTAACGCCTCCGCGAAGTCCCTCGATAGTCGAAGTGTATCCGAGATAGTAATATCCCCCAAAAAACACGACGCCCGGATCGCAGCAGGAATACTTGTCCATTGAGTTCGGGTTCGGCACAAGCACAACGCGTTCGTCTCCGAAATCAACTCCGTTGTCCGAATGTCTCACTGTTATCCAGTCCCACTCCCCGAGTGAACCGTTTGTGGAAAACCACGCGTCACACGAACCGTCGGCGTAATAAATGATCGAAGGACCATACCTGTATCCTCCCGACCCGACCGGCGGAGTATATATTATGTTAGGGGCATCTGCAGCAGTCACCTTGAGATGCACGTTCGGATCCGCCTCCGTAAGCGGGAGCTCATCGTCAAACAGCGGTATCGCCTTTTCACGGGAACAGCTCGCCTCGAATACGACCGCGCAAAGCATAAGCAGCAATATCATGAATGAGATCAGTTTTTTCATAACGCCTCACAGGTAACGTATAATCATAAATAATTATACCCGAACGCGCCGCCTTATTCAAGAGTGAAGCCGCCTCAATTCCCGCCTCAATTCCCGCCTCAATTCCCGCGGAAAAGCCTTTTACGTACCCAAAACGGTTACCCGTTTTCGTACTCGTACGAGTGCTGGTAAAACGATACTTCGACTGTTATTCCGCACTTAACCATACACTCGTTTGATATTCTCAGAAGTTTCTCGGCGTTCTCGACTCCGTTTAAGTTGTCGGGTAGGATCAGAATCATCTTCCTTGATTTGACCTCCTTCTTTTTTACGACAACTCCGTCGCACTCCCCCTCTTCGAAAGCCGCCAGTTTTTCAGCCATTTTCAGAACTTTCCTTAAAAGTTCCCTCTCCGAATTGTATGTCGGCGCAGTCCCGTCGATACTGTAAAGCATCGTTACCACACCCGTTTTTCTGTCGATTATGTCGATTACCGGAAAGAACGAAGGCAGATTCGAACCGTAGATCTCCTCAAGCACTCTGCCACGTTTCAGCGACGGTAGCTCCCAAACATTGATCTCGTCTATCGTATACCTCGAGCATCCTCCGTAAAGCCAGCCGTTCCCCTTGAGGCAGAAAAAAGCCCTCACACCGTTTCCTCTGCCGAAAATCACCGGAAAAATGTAATCGCTTTTCGTGTACACTCTGACTGTGAATTCGTTGCCTCTCTCGTAGAACTCGCTTCCCGCCATCGAGACTACTTCCGCTTTGAACGGAAGCCCGGACTTAACTCTCTCCTTCTCGAGTTCCTCCGACAGAACGCCCTCCATCACAGCCGTCCATGCCCCCGATTCTATTTTCGAAAACGCGACGGACGCAAGCTCGTTCGCGATCTTTCCCGACAAACCATCCTCGGGAAGACACTCCATAGCTTTCCTCCTGACGCTCTCTTTCAGGGATTCAAGCCCGCTCTTGTAGAAAATGCACGAATCACAAGCCAGTTTCTCCGACGCCGCAATCGCCGCGTTTGCCGTCATATAGTAAAGGCAGAAATACTGGAGCATCCCAATCAAGAAGAAAACAGTGAACGAGAAGAAAACCGAAGTTATCGCACCTTCAATGCTTATGGACCCCTCGGATTCATCCGGATTGCAATTAATATGACGCATCGCCGCTCACACTCCAATCGTACCGTCTTCTTAACAGTCTGTCCGTCAGCAAAAACGTTTTCATCTTCATAGTACATTCAGCTGAAACCTTCGCTGCGAAGTCGTCGATTTCCTTGTACATCCCGTTGTCCTTCCAGTAATTTAGTTCGATGATGTCCTGAATGCGTCCAAGCTTTGTCTCCGCCGGAACAGTCAGCAAAAGGATCCTCAAATAGTCGCCGTAAGACATTGCGGACAAATTATAGTTTCCGTCTCCGTCAGCTTCCCCGGATGAGCCCGAACCTCCGCCGTCATTATCTTTTAAAAGAGAACTTCCCGCGCCTTTTACAACGCCTTCGATCGACACCTTCCAGTCTCTCTCTCGTTTTATCAAAGGAACCTTTTTCCCCTGATGCAGCTCGGCGATATCCATTCCCGACTCCAGAAATGCCCACGAGAGTACGATCGCGGCAGTTATTGGCGCCTCGCCTCCGGAGATTTCCTCTATCGCCTCGGATTTCTTCTCGCTCGACATAATGTGAAGAATGTTGAGACCGAGCCTCATCGAAAAAACCTCGCAGTAGGCGGCAATCATATTCTCGTCGTCCGTTCTTCCTCCGAAAAGTATATATTCAATCTCTCCGTTCAGAAGGTGTGCGTTCGAATCCTTCACTTCGGACGTGTTTTTCATATAAGTCGCGATATAGTCATCGATATAATACCACTCCATGCAGTCAGTGAGCGCGTTTTCAAGCCTTTTAGAAAAGCCCTCGTAACCTTCAAGCGAAGTGCTGAATTTGAGTTTTTCCGCAACGCCGGTTATGCTCCGCCATATCTTTTCGAATGACCACTCCTCTTCCTCTTTCGACGGCAGATCTTTGTATATATCAGGATCGATCTCCGAATTCGCCGCAGGAAGAAAATGCAGAAAATCCGATGCCGCGTCAACAGCCGTCTCGTAAAGCCCGGGCCTGTCCGAAGCCGCCGTGGTCTGCTCATAATTGTTCTGTTCGACTTTCAGATAGTTCCGGTAGGCATTCCCGGCAGAGTCTATGACCGCGTATATCTCTCCAAGAACAACAGGATACCCCGCCGCAACTGTCTGTTCGAGCTCGTATTCCGCCGCCGAAGCTTTTTGAAGGCCGAAATAATTCTGCCCGAGCTTGTCCGCAACGATTGAATAGTCTCCGTTTTCGTCAAGTTTTTTCCTTCTATCTTTTATCTTTTTCAAGATCTCATCGACGGATTCCTCCCCTTCCTCCGAGGCTCTCGCCTCGTTCTCGGCCTTATTCAGCAGTTTGTGTGCCTCACGCGTCAGTTCGATAATGTCCTCGGTAATGTCAAGTGCCTGCCTGTTATTCCCTGAAAAAATCACCGCACCCATAAGGAATGCCTTGACCGCGCTTTTCAGCAGTTCTGCGGCCTTTTCGTCATAAATCTCCAATTCTGCGGGAACTGCGTCCGTTACCTTTCTTAGCTCGCTGTCTAGATTCTTCGCGAAGATCGTGTCAAAAAATCCGTTTACTCCGCCGGCAATCGCGCCGTAGACGCCGTTAAGGGCAAGTTCAAGATCCTTCCTTTTTCCTTCAATCTCTTCAATAAGGTTGTCGGCGCGGTTAATGTATGAATACGCACTGACCTTTTTATTTGTCCCTAGAAGCTTCTGAACCTTTTCCACTACCGAGACCGCAGCATTCCCCCATGATTTATACTTCATCAGATTCTTTATTTCCTCCCTGAGAACGTCCTTGTCGGCTAGCGAGTCTTCATAGCCGATTTCAAATCCGGTCACCTCTCTCTTGGGCATAAAAAACGTGTCGTATTCGCCATTCGTGAAAAAGCCCGCGATTCCCATGTTTCTGTTCTCGGCTGAAATCTCATAAAACCGGTTGGCAAGCTCGTCCTCCTTGGAAATGTCCACGAAATACAGACCGTAGTTCGATTCAAGACGTCTGTCGAACTGAGCCAGCACCGACGCGCACGCAAAGTCCGCTATCCGCTCCGAGAGTTTCTTCTGAAAAACTATCGCGAGAATATCCTGAAACGCAAAATTCAGCAATATAACCGACGCTGTAATTATGCACATCATCGGCGTGACCGAGCCGCTATTCCTCCCCGAAAAGCATTTCAAAAATATCACCTCCGGCATCAAAAATCGAGCTCACGGCTCTGTGAACGTCTGCGTACCCCGGCGCCTTGTCGGCCTCCTTCTCAGAATACCTCACCGCCCCGGAATACACGTTAATGTATGCACCGATCAATATCGCGACAAACGCGAGAATCATAGGCACAACTATCGCCGCCTCAGTAGTCAGGCTTCCCTCCTCTCCCGTAACGCTATTTCTCCCAACGGTATTACAACGCCTCATCTCAAGCACCCCCTCACTCTCAGCGTGATTCGATTATACCGCATCACGAAATCAATTAAAAGTCTGCACTGCTCGTCATATTTCGACATATTTCGTCATTTTTCGTCACATTTCGACACATTTCGACACTTTTCGACCCTTTTCGTCACATTTCGTCGCTTCCCGTCACATTTCGACAACGCACGGAATAAAAAAAGACACCCCGCAGGGTGTCTAAACCGTTTCGATATTATATGCCACAGCGGTTTCAGTTAGCTCCGGCAAATAATCTGCTTACCAAAAAGAGAATTCCGTAAACCAAAGGCTGATGCACCATGTAGATCAGCAGCGAGTGGCGTCCGATAAAGGAGAAAAACCGGATTACAGGATTTCTGTCGTTTACTTTCTTAAAAAGCGTCACCTTGTCCTTGTAAAGCGTTTTCCCGCCGGCAACGCCGATCATAAAATATCCGAGATGCGGAAATATCGGGAAATAATCTCCTGCGGTAAAGCCCTTCGCTGTAAGCCCCAGCGGGAACAAATACGGATTTTCAACGGTAATCGTCGAAAACCAGATACCCAGAGCCGCAAACGCAACTCCGATTGCCAGAATTGCCGGCCACGGCAGCTTCCTGTAGATCCCGTAAGTCAGCATGCAGAATGCAAGCAGATGAAGCACACCGAACCAGATATGCAAACTCTTATCGAACAAAAGGCACGTAACAAGCGTGATAATCATCGCGCAGACAGCCACGACCGCGCCCCTTATTATATGATGATGGCCGAGCGTAACGCAAACTCCGGAAAGAATAACAAACAGTATTCCCCCGTACATCTGAATCCAGTCGAACCACGCCGGCGTCCTGAAATAAAAGCCGAAAAGCTCCCTGATATCAAAAACCGCGTGGACTATCACCACGCCGATAATACACAGACCCCTGAACGCGTCAAGTTCCCAAATCCGCCTTGTATTCTTTTTCTTGAAAAGTCCTGAAAAAAACTCTTTCATATTATCTAAGACCGAGCCTCCGGTTCGCAAAATCAAACCTTTTCTATTTTTGCCCTGCTCTCAATAACGCTGCCTGTCAGAATAATCTCGCCGTAACCGGGTGCGCGAATGACTCCACTTGCGGGATTCTTGACCGAATCGATAACGGTCGTAACCTCGGCGTCGACATCGGAATATTCGAAACTCAGATCGCAATCGTGCATCCCGCAATTAATGAGCTTCAAATTGCTGCAATAGCAAAGCGGCTGCGTTCCGTGAATCTTGCAGTTGATCAAAGTCAAACCGTCAGAGTACCATCCCAGATACTCACCGTTGAGAACCGAGTCCCTGACCGTCACGTTCTTCGAATGCCAGAACGCGTCCTTCGTGTTCAGTTCGCAATTCGATATCTCCGCGTTTTTAACGTACTGAAACGAGTACTTCCCCGAAAGTTTCGAGTCCGACATTACCAGGTTTCCGGTATGAAGAAAAGGATACTCCGAAGTAACCGAAGATTTCTTTATAAGGAGATGATCGTTAAGCCATCCGAACTCAGCGGATACTATCTCGCAATTGTCGATAATAACGCTTTTGCACTCACGCACAGCCTTGACACCGCTTAGCTTGCACCCTCCTATACTGATATTCTTGCCGTACCAGAGCGCTGCCCTCGCGGTCTCGGTCATCTCCGAGTCTTCCAGAACAGTATTCTCCGTGTGCCACAGCGGGTAGCGAAGCTTAAAAGTGCAGCCGTTGACAAAAATTCCGAAGGTCTCCTTGAGTGCGGATTCCCCGTCTTCCTCCCCCTCAAACCTGCAGTTTAAAACGCTGGTGTGCGAAATTCCGTAAAGAGCCCTTTCCTCCGCGAAAACGCCACCCTCGACTTTTTCTTTCGCGCTATTCTTGACCTTCTTAATCTTTTGCGGCAGATGCGAACCGTATATATCTTTCATATTCAAAATCCCTTGTGCAAATAAGCACCGAAAACTGATTAACAGAAACTTAAAAGTTTAGCGCCGGCCGCCGCGGAGTCGCAACCAAAGAAGAGAGCTTCCCGCGAGCCGGCCGGCGCCGTCAAACACTCTTTCACCTTTACCGCCTGATTCAGCAGAAATATCAGCCGAAATCATCCGTTCCTCACGGCGGTAAACTCAAAAGAAAGTGCCATCAACATCAAATCATTTTACGCCGTTTTTATCCGTGGAACCGAACTCCGCGCCGCTGAGCGATTCTCCGAGGAACTTGCCGATCTCAAACGACTTGAGCTTCTCGTTATCCATCTTTTCCGCTCCGGGACCGTACGCCCAAACGTTAACCTTGTTCGACGTGTGTGCAATCGTCGTAAATCTGTAAGGAAGCGTGTTCCAGTCTACGTCGGGGTTTTTGCTCTGCGCAATCTTCTCGGCCTCGTACAGGCAGTGGAGCTTAGCGTTTGTCATACACCAATCTTCCTGAGCGATATACTGGTTGGTTTTCTCGTTCTTTTTGATGTACGCGTCGGCCTCTTCCTTCGGGAGCACACCGCCGGTCTCGTGGTCTGCGGTAACGACGATCAGCGTATCCTTGTTCTCGTATGCGTAACGTACTCCGATCTCAATTGACTCGTCAAACGACGTCATATGTCTTGTGAGTTCCATCATATCGCAGTTGTGCGCGACTTCGTCAAGAGCGCCGCCTTCAACGATCAGGAAGAAGCCCTTTTCGTTCTTTGAGAGCATCTTGATTGCCTGCTCGGTCATCTCGGGAAGCGAAGGATGGGTGTTGGCGTCTTCAAACCAGTAGTCGTCCGTCATTGTGGCAATAAGTCTGCCCTCGCCGCTAAAAGAGAGCACGTCCTCCCACTTGGTCACCCAGGTGACTTTGTTGTCGACCAGCTTCTGCGCGTAGCTCGGATCGTTTTCCATCAAAAGGTCGTACATCGCCTTGCCGCCGCCCATAATGAAATCGGCTACGCTCGTATCAATCTGAAGCGCGGCAATTTTAGACTCGTCGTTTCTGTTCGCGGCGTGAACCGAAAACGTTGCGGGCGTCGCGTCGACGATACTCTCCGTGGTGATGATGCCGGCAGACTTTCCGAGCGACTTCGCGAGTTCGGTCATGTTCATAACCTCCTCGCCCTTGTTGTTGAGGCCGAGCTGCTTTCTCTTGCCCTTGTAACCGCACGCCAATGCCGTTCCGCCGGACGCACTGTCAGGCTCGCCTTCTGTGCAGACTGTGTTCACAATTCCCGCGTGGGGGAGGCACTCCATAACGAGCTTCCCGTTGTAACGGCCGCCTGTAATGGCATCCGTCGCGGGAGCGTGGTTCTGTCCCATTCCATCTCCAATGTAGAGAATAACGTTCTTGCAGTCCTTAAACTCTGTGGAAGCCAGCGCTGCGAGTATTTCCTCCATCGGAGTTATAGGCTCTTCCGTCGGCTCTTCGGTAGGCGCTTCGGTAACCTCAGGCGCAGTCGTAACTTCCGGCTGCGGGGTGGTCGTGCATGCCGCAGCGAATATCATAATTCCCGCCAGCACAGCAGCGAAAACAATTTTCAGTAACTTGTTAAATTTCATTTCAATCCTCCGGATTATCATCTTTACGGCAGGCAAATCCCGCCTCTTCAAGAATTATTATACTCTTTTCACCGCCAAAAATACAGTGTTGAACGTCACTTTAAAACGTCTCTGAATCAGCGGGTGATCTGCTGCTCGACAAGGCTCTTTCCGCAGTAAATCTCTCTCAGTTTTGGCTTTTCGATCTTGCCCGTCGGATTTCTCGGAACAGGGGCAAAAATGATCTTCTTAGGCCGCTTGTACCTCGGCATACCCTCGCAGAAAAACATGACCTCTTCCTCAGTCATTGTCAACCCGGGCTTGACCTCGATGATAGCCGCCGCGATCTCTCCCAGCCTGTTGTCGGGAAGACCGATAACGGCCACGTCCTTGATCTTGTCGTTGCATCTAAGATAGTCCTCGATTTGAACCGGATAGAGGTTCTCGCCTCCGCTTATGATAACGTCCTTCTTTCTGTCAACGAGGAAAATAAAACCGTCTTCGTCGACTTTCGCCATGTCTCCGGTGTAAAGCCAGCCGTCCTTTAAAACTTCGTCGGTAGCCTCGGGGTTCTTGTAGTAGCACTTCATAACTCCTGGGCCTTTGACGAGAAGCTCGCCCACTTCGCCAGTTTTAACGTCGTTACCCGAAGCGTCCACAACGCGCGTTTCCCAAAGATATCCGGCTTTTCCGATTGCGCCGACCTTGTGGATATTCTCGACCCCGAGGTGTACGCATCCCGGGCCGATAGACTCGCTGAGACCGTAGTTGGTGTCGTACTGATGGTTCGGGAACACCTTTTTCCAGTTTTTAATCAAACTCGGAGGAACAGGCTGTGCGCCTACATGCATAAGTCTCCAGCAGCTGAGGTCATAGTCTTCAAGCTTCAGATCACCGCGCTCAATCGCGTCGAGAATGTCCTGTACCCACGGAACGAGCAGCCAAACGATAGTCGCCCTCTCGTCGGAAACAGTCTGGATGATCCACTCCGGCTTCACGCCCTTAAGCAGTACGGCTTTTCCTCCGGTCATCAGGCTTCCGAACCAGTGCATTTTCGCGCCCGTATGATAAAGCGGCGGAATGCACAGAAAAACGTCGTTTTTGGTTTGACCGTGGTGGTTTTGCTCGGTCCTACAAGAACTCACAAGCGCCGCGTGCGAGTGAAGAATCGCTTTCGGGAACCCCGTCGTTCCTGATGAAAAATAGATCGCGGCGTTGTCGTCTTCGTTAAGATCCACAGCCGGCGCGACGGACGAACAGTATGTGATCATCCTGCTGAAGCTGTCCGCGAACTCCGGAACTTCACTTCCGACAAAGAAGAAATGCTTGATCGCCTGCAGCTTGTCAAGAACCGCCGTCACACGTCCGGTGAACTCCGGTCCGAAAACCATATATGTCGAATCCGAAAGGTTGACGCAATAGCTGATCTCGTCCTGCGTATACCGGTAATTCATCGGCACGGCAAGCGCACCGGTCTTCAGAATACCGAAATAGATAGGAAGCCAGTCGATGCAGTTCATCAAAAGAATCGCAACCTTGTCGCCCTTTTTGATGCCTCTTGTAAGAAGCAGATTTGCGAAGCGGTTCGCCTTAACGTCAAATTCCCTCCAGGTAATGCTTCTCCTGTACTTTTCGCCGGGGCTCGACTCAATAAGGCTGTACTCACGCCAGCTCTTCGGCTGAGCCTGCGGGTTAATTTCGACCAGTGCGACGTCGTCCGGATATACTTTCGCATTCCTCTCGAGAAAATCCATTATTACCATAAAAAATCCTCTTTCCGAAAACCGAAAAAGATATAAAATCGGCGGTTTTCACATAATTAACCGATAGACTGAATTGTATTTTATGACGTGCTCCGTGTCAAGTATTTTATCAAAAAACAACCGCGAAGCACCTTCAAAAATCTGCTTCCCGCCGCATGAAATATAACCGTTTTGTTTTGTTCAGCAGTATAATACGCTGTCTTCAAACTCCTCGCTTTCAATATCCTCGCCCTCCGGCTCATATTTTATCCCCCTGATTTTCCCGCCGAACATCATAAACATTTCCGGAAGCTTGAACATTTCAAAGTACTTGCTTATTTTGTCAGGCGGCAGACTTTCGAAGTACTCGCTGTCGTCAGGCGCGAGTGCCACGAAAAATGTTCCCGCGATAATGTCCTGAAGGTTCCCGTTGCTGTCATACAGCCCCCTGTTAAGAGGCATTCCGAGCAATTTTCCCTCTTCGTTACATATAATCGCTACGTCTTCTTCAAATGGCATGATCGACTCGATCAGCCCGTCCACAACCTTTTGCATACTCTCAAGCGATTGCCCTATCATCGCCGTCTCCGGAGTCTTACCCGGTCTCACCACCAAAACCTCTATCATTTTTTCTTCCGCCTCAGGCGGTTCGTTCATCTTTTCAGATTGCATAAGTCACACCTCCGCATAAAAAGAGAGCGGAAAAACCGTAGTTCCCGCTCCCTCTAAAACCTGTAAATCTGCCGTCCCGGACCGGGGCAACTCAAACAGGCAATAATTCAATTTCAAATATCAGAAAACAATCTGTCTGTTTTCTTTCGCGCACCCCGCCTCAGTCACGTCCTTCATGTTTGTCAGCGGCTGAAGCCCGTTTCCGTAAACGCAATCCTTCGAAAGCGGCGGAAAATCTCCGTTGCCGGTTCCAAGGAGCAAATTCCCGTAGAAGAATCTTATGCCGTCCGTTTTCAGCGCAGGTTCCCCCTTGAACGCGAAGCCCGCATGTCCTCTCACCGACTTCTTTTCCCCTTTTTTCAGATCAAAAACGTGCTCGATCAACTCGTCCCCGGACAACACTTTCACCGAGAAACGGATGTCGTTCTTCGCCGTGACAGAAATTCTGTAACTGTCCCCGTACGGAATTTCCCCCGAGAAAGATATCGTAAAAGACTCTGTCGAAATCTCTGCGTCTCCTCCGATCGTGACAATTATGTTCCTGTCCTCGTCAGCGAGAAAGAAATTCTCGAACAGCGTCGATATTCCTTCAGCGCCTCTCATTGTGCAGCACCAGAACGCCTCGCTGAACCCGCCTCCGCTCGGTCTGAGGAACGCGGTTTCCGGACCTACCGTTGTGTCAGTTCCGAAACCTCCGTTCGACCTCTGCGCGTAGCAGAACGCGTTGTAGTAAATTCTCTGCGCCAGTTTGAGATATTCCGTATCCTCCAGAGCCCTGTAAAGCGCGAACGCGACCATCATCGAGTCGGTAATAGCGCACGGCTCCGTCCACGTGTCAAACCTTCCGAACCAGTTGAAATTCGCGTAGTTCTCCGTCATTCCGTCCGTAAGATACAGTCCGAAAATCCTCTCTGCAGCCGCAAGATAATTCTTGTCTCCGGTCTTCTCGTAAAGTCCGAGAATTCCGCGAACGCCGCTCAAAGTCGCGTGGGTCTGCATATGCGAGGAAACAAAATCGATTCCGGTGAAAACGCCGATCATCTCGTCCAGAAGCTCCTTGACCGGGTCCCCTCCGAAAATCGAATAATACTGCGCCAATCCGTCAAGGCACATGAAAGCACATCCAATGTCTGTCGAAGTGATCCACGAACCGATGCGTCCCGTGATATTTCCGCCGTACGAGCCGCCTTTTCCTCTTTTTTCAGGATCAAGCGGATATTCTGCGTAGTGCCCTCGCGCAGGCAGATAGAGCTTTTCAACTATATGCTTAACGATTTCCGCGGCCTCTTCGCTTCCCGTCTTCAGGTAGTACTCCATCAAGCCTCGAATCAGCCAGTTATGTCCCGAGAACTGCTGTTCGTCAAACGACCCTTCCTCGAGAATTCTCCCCAAATAGCCTCTCGAGTTCAGATGCGAGTGGATACCCTCGACGATCTCGTCGAGATAAGCCGGACGCGTTCCAAGCGCCTTCCAGTTTGAAACAAGCGCCAGAATAGTCCTGCCTTCCCAGTCGCCGGGCCATCCCTGCTGATCCTGAGTGTATATGGCTATAGGTCTGTATATATATGAACACATCCTGGCCGCGTTCAGAATCGCCCTCTCTTTAAGTTCACCTCTGACAACGGGTAATTCCTTAATCCTCCTGAGCATATAAACCTCCAAAACACAAGGCTAATCATAGATTTCGCGCAAAAATTCAAACCCCGGAGCCGCTTTCCGGCACCGGATTAATCCGCCGGTATTATAACCCATGCGCTCACAAAAAACAATAAACCACTTCCCGACCCTCCTGATATGTCGCGAAATGCAAAAACTTAAGCGCCTTGAAAAGGACGGCCGCATTCCGGTGCCTCCGGTCTAAGACAGTGTCGAGAACACAGCCGCCCCCTGCGTTTTAGCGCTCATCACCTGTTTCTGCGAGATAAAGACAAATTGTCTTTCACGTCACAAAACCCTTTTGCGACTTAACATGCGCCGGGGCGCTTATTTATAGAAACCCGTCAGGCAGCAACGCCTCTCTCCTTTCTGACCTTTCTTACGATGAGTATTCCCGACGTCACCGCAATCGCGAGCAGGCTGACTATTCCAAGCACGATCTCCGGAACGCTGAGTGCCGGAACGCCTGTAGCGGGTTGTTCCTCAACGGAAGTTTTCCCTGCCGAATACCACACTGTGAGATGCTTGTCTCCGTCAAGTACGTCGCCCTTTGGCGCGTCTCCGGTCGTTTTTTCAAGTCTTTCGTATCCGGGTATCTCAAGTAACGTTTTCCCGGTCATATCGTACGATGAGTTGTGTTCGCGCTTCTCGGAAACGTCCACTGAGAGCACCTTTTCGGTTTCAACCTCCTTGTAAGAGACTGTGATCATGTTGTCGTACGCGTAGTGAAAAGTGATATTCTTGTCACTGTCGAGAACGCCGGTCACCGTATCACCGTCTGCCGCGCTGTAGTAGTACGAGGTGTTTCCGGTTTCGATCTCGCCGATTTTCGTCCCCGTACGGTCGTAGTCCGACAGATTTTCGCCCGTTGTGATTACCTCGGTGTGAATGATCTCGCCGGTGTACTTGTCGCGGTAATTGACCACGATCGTATGCGTGTAGCCGTAGGTAATGTCGATGCTGACGTCGCCGTCAATCGCCTCAGACGCGAGAGCGCCTCCGTATACTTTGCCGAAAACGTATTCACCGTCTTCCCCTTCTACAGAGTAGACGTAATCGATTCCGCCAAATTCCACCGTTCTGTTGTCAGTAAGCTGGTTCGAGCAGTCGTACGCCGAAAGGTGCTCGACCTCAAGAGTGAATAGATCTTTGATTTCAAGAATCTCACCTGCGGCATACTTGTATTTGTCGAGGAATCTCACTGTCACGCTGTCCATGTACCCGTAATACGCGTCAACAACCACGTCGCCGTTCATAACGCCTGACAATTTGGCTTCGTTTTCGCAGCTGCCGAGGCTGAGTTTATACAAGTGTCCGTCATTTTCGATCTCCGGTACGAGCTTGTCTCTCCTGTCGTATTCGGAATTATGCTCTATTTCGACGTCAGTGTACGCTTCTTTTATCACGCTGCCGTCGTACTTGGAAAGGTAATTGAGCGTTAACGTCTCATAGTAGCCGTAGTAGATGTTTACGGTCACATTGGCGGAAATGTTGCCGGAAAGGCCTTCCTGATTGTCGCAGCTGCCGAGTGAAAGCATGTAATTGTGGCCGCCGAAGGAAACCGTATCGTACATATAGTCTCTGTAGTCGTACGCTTCACCGTTCTCGATTTCTCCGCTTGTAAATGAGTCTTTGATTTTTTCTCCGGTGTACTTGTCAAGATAATTGATCGTAACTCCGAAGCCGTAACCGTAATAAAGGTCGATAACCTTGTCGGCGTCAAGCGTCCCCGATACCGGGTCACAATTTCCGGCTTCTATTCCTGCAACGGTCGCCGCTTCGTCGTAGTGATACCTGGACAGGTCGCCGCTTATCCCGCCAAGGTCTTCAAAAATAAAATTGTAAGCCCGGCCGTTCGCGCCGCCTATCGCGGAAATGTCATAAGTCGAGTTGTGTTCAAGTACGCCGCTGTCGGGTCCGTCGAAAATCAGGAACCCTTTTACGGGATCGTCACGCTTTATAATAGACATAAGCCTTGCCTTCGGACCTGCCGTGTCAATATTACAGTCCTTTGAACCGGACACCGAATCCTGCCCCTCTCGCGCATCCGCGAATACGCTTTCAGCGTTTCCTGTTTTACGGTACGCGGTGCCGCCCAAGGGCAGTTTAAAACCGCAACCCGCCAGAACCGTCAGCGCCAGGAGCGCCACAACAACCGATATAATAAGCTTTTTCATACCTTTTCTTTACCTCCGTTTTATGAAGAATGTTCGGTGCTGATAACTTCTCTGTGAAGTTCCGCGCCGGAATATTTATCCCTGTAGACAACCGTGATAGTGTGGAAATAACCGTACGTGACGTCTGTTTCAATGTCATCTTCTCCGGCAGTTCCCGCGAGCGCGCCTCCGTAGACTCCCCCGACGCTCATATCCTCTTTTGTATAATAATAGTCGATGCCCTGCGACGCAATTTGGGAATACTCAGTCAGTATATCTGTGTGGTCGTATTCCGCTCCTTTCTCAAGGACGAACGTCACCGGGTCTTTGATCTGCCTTTTCTCACCCTGCGCATAAAGGTACTTGTCGAAAAACCTCACGGTGAGACGAGGATGTCTGGTGTTGACAAAAAGAATCGACGCTTCGTTACCCGGAGCAATGCTGACGCAGGTCGTAAACGCCTCTTTTGTTACGCCTCCTGCCGTCACCTCTGTTTTGTCAAACCTCTGACAGTTGCCGGTAATTTCCCTGACAGTCCACTCACCCGAGGGAAGTCCCTTCACCTCGACCGTGTTAACGGTTCCGGCATCGCCTCCTGTCAAGCTGTGTTCGATTTCAAGCTGTCCCTCAAAAAGACCGAAATTCATTCTGTCAAGCGTAACATCGCCTTCCCGTGTCCCCGATACCGCAGTTCCGTCATCCGCGACACTGCCGTCCGGCGTTACGAAAAATTTTAACCGCATGCCGCTGACAGTTGCCGAAAGTTCGAAAAACGTGTCCGAAAAGTCGTTTCCGGTCGCGATCTTCCTTATTTTTAGAACCGTTTTTAAAGTCTTTACGTTGTCAAATCTCGCCGTCGCAACTACGGGCTGCCTCGTGACAACAACCGTTAGGTTGTCCGAGGGGGCCGAATAATCCTCTCCTGCGTATGTCGCGCTGAACCTCGTAAGGTCTCCGGCAAGTATTTCTTTAACCTGCCAGGTTCCCTCCGGAAGTCCCGTGATCCTGAGCCTCCTGACTGCCCGCTGAGAAGCGTCCGTGACGTCGTCTTTTACAACCGCCACGAAAGCAGGTTTTACTGTGTTAAACCCGATTTCGATTCTCTTAAGCCCGGTGCCACCCATAGCGTAATAGACCGCGTTCTCGACAAATCCTCCGCCTGCGTCAACAGTAAATTTAACGTTTCCGTTCGCGCTGTCCTTCCCGCTGATCTCAAAAAACGTAACCGAATAATCCCCGCCTTCAGCGTACTTCAAAATGTCCAGTTCTCCTGTAAACACCGTGTTTTCGACGGAAATTTCGCTTCCGGTATCCGGAACCGTAAACCTGTACATCCCGTTTGCGTCAGGTGCCAGAAGCGAGTTTCCGATTCTGACTGCTCCGGTCCTGTATCCCAGTCCGGAATTCTGCTCATCGATAAGGTAAGTGCCCGGCCTGAGCCTCAGATTAGCTCTGCCCTCAGAGTCAGTCACAACCGTAAAAGTCTCCCCGCCGGACACAGGACTGATCACGAAAACGAACCCCTCTTTCGAGCAGTTTCCGTCTTCTACACCGTCAACCTTAACGGTCTTGGTAAGACTTACAAGAGGCGCCTCGGACACCTGATAGCGGAGTCCGACACCGCCTGCTTTTAGCTGATCCGTGACATAACGCGCCGCTGTCGCCCCGTATGACTCGATTTTCGGAAAACTGTCAAGGTTTTCGATCCCCAGCCACCCCTTGGAAGTATACACAGATGACGGCAGATTCTGGAAAAGCGCCGCGAGACCCATGGAGAGAAATTCTCCGCTTACTTTCGCTTTTAAGTCCTGCTCGCCGCTTCTGAACAACACCTCTACGTTCTCCGCGTTGCTTGTAAAATTATACCTGCCCGTGATCATCGCGACCGATATCTCGGTAGCGGTAAGAGCCATCGCGTACCCGCTCCTCAGCTGAACCGTCACAACAGGCTCGTACTCGAACACCCACGGCACGCACGAAGTGTGGAGCATATCGTTTCCTCTTATAGCGCTGACCATGGCAAGTCCCCATTCTGCCCCTGTTTTCGTTGCACCGTTCAGCGTAAATGACAGCTCCGAAAGAATGCCTTCGACCGTTCCGCCGCACGCGTCGGCAGCAATTCGGATCAGTTTGTTAGAAGTCTCCGCACCCGTAAAAAACGCGTACGCGGCCGATGCGTTTCCGCCGAAATTGGGAACGTCCGGCACCTCGTTTGCCCCTGTCATTCCGTAGTCCTGTCCGTTAAAGCAAATTGACGACAGGTCACTGTAAGTTCCCTGTTTGAAGTACTCCGACGCCTCCATGGCCCCGCTCCTGTACTCTTCAAAATGGTCCCTGTACCACTGCTTGTCTCTGACAGTAAGAAAGAACCGTGACGAATCATAGTTTGCCGCTGCAAGTCCCGCACCGCGGCCGGAGTCCTTATACAGATAAAAAGAGTTGCCGAATTTGTAATAATCACGCGAAAGACTCTGCGACCTCAGCCGTTCGTCAAAATTCTGCTCCGCCGATGAGTGTGCCAGCGTATCCGATTTTCCAACGTACACCGACACCTTCCACATACAGTACACGTTCATATAACTTCCGTTCCCCGTCGCGCCTCCGATTACCGCCCCGTCGTCGCTGATCAGGTCGTTCTCGTCGGTAATAGCGTTAGTTCTCCCCGCCGGAATCGAAAAGAACGCGGCGACAACGAGAAGCGCAACCGTGGCAATTATGAATAAATTCCTGTTCATAACAATCACACCCCTGAATGATAAATAAAAAGGAGCAGCGAAAATGATTCTCTGCTCCCGCCATGCCGCCACGCCAAAAACACAAAGCATGCGGCTCAATTCAAACTTTAACTTATGCGGTTTTTCTCATCCCGTTTTTGGTAAGCGTCGGAAGATAGCTCTCAAGCTTCTCCGCTCTCGCCTCCTCAACCGCCTTCAGCGCGTCGTCAAGGTCCTCCGGACAGCATATCCGGGACGGTCTGGCGTTGAAATCGAGTATTTTTTCGGCGCCTTTCACGTAACACGTCCCGAACAGACACACGTATCCTCCGACGTCGCTGTCGATGACCGTTACGCAGTCCTCGACTCTCGCATACTGCCTTATCACTGAATTGCCTCCCACGGACGCCTCGTCTCTAAGCTGTGCGAAGTCTCTTATTTCGCACGTTCCAAAAGCCCGCGTATTGTCCCGCATTGTCACTGTCGGAACGGCAATCTTCTCAATGCCCCTTACCCACGCGTTTTCCGAGACATATGCCCTTCCGAAAACGGCGGCGCCCTTTCCGACCCAGCAGTTCCCCTCCTGAGACAGGTTCCACTCTCCCTCGATCAGTCCGCCCGTTTCGCCCCGTTTGACTATCAGTCCGGGATATTTGTCCTTCCCGGCCGAGTTGCCTTTTACAGGCCTTAAGACAAAGCTCTTAACCGCCACTATCCTGTAAAGCGTTCTTCCGAACAGCTGAACAGGTTCATTTTCTATAATTCTGTATTTATTATCTGGCATAAATCTTATTCCTCCGTATCCGGCGCAACTTCAAACCGTGCGCCGGCTTGTTTATACTGCGACGGGATTTCCGCTTCCGCAGAGAACCCCCTTGTTCACCCGCTTGCAGCCGTCCAGCACGTACTCTCCCATAACAACCGCGTCTCCCGAAACGATGCAAAGATCCTTCACGACGGCGTTGTTCTTGACAAAAGCACACCCTTTGACCGCGGCCGCTCCGCCTACTCTCGCGTGATCCGAGACTCTCGCAAAGCCTGTCACGACGGAATTTCCTCCGATTTCCGCATACCCCTTTATAACGGCTCTGTTCATTATCTTCGCGTTGCCGCTGATTCTGGCCCGCTGAAGTATCTTGGCACTGTGCTTGATTTCGGAGCATCCGCAGACGAGGCTGTTGCCGCCGATTTCGAGAATGTCGCTGTTTTCGGCAATTTTTCTTCCGTTCACTTTCAAATTATAGTCTCTTATGTCCGCTCTCGGGTTTTTCCCGCACGTTCCCTCGACGACCGCGTTGTCGCAAACCGAAGCGTTGCCGTGGACGAGTACGTAGCCGAGAACCTTCGAATCCCCGCTTACGACAGCGTTTTCCATAACGACAGCGTTTGAGTAGATCCAGCAGTTGCCTTCCTGTGACAAATTAGTCTCGTTCTCCACGAAGCCGCCGTATTCGCCTTCGCGCACGTCGGAAAAGCTCTTCAGGGCCCGTATTTTATACACACGCTTCCCGTACACGTCACCTTCTCCGTTTTCTGTCAGAATCTCGTATTTTTTCACACTCCCACCCCCTTTTGAATAAATATATACGAATAGTTAAAAATGATATCCGGTATTGCCCGACCTAGAGTTCAGGTCTTTGAGCACGCGCGTTTTCAGGCTTCCCGCGCATGTTCACTTCCTTCCGGAAGCCGTCTGTTTAGGACGGAATTTAACGCAATATCGCAGATCACAGCAGACAGCGCACGTTCCCCTAAGTGCGCGCGTATTCTCACTCTCCGCCGGAAGCTCGCCGTCAATAACAGCGGTCTCCCGGTTTCCTAAAGGCTCCGGCTCCCTGCGATATCCCTTAAATGGCAATACCTCGATGTTCTGTTTTCAATGTCCGATTTCGCCGCTTTAGCCCGACGATGCTAAACGCCTGTTATGCGTTTGCGGTCAGTTTCTCCCGATGTCCGACCTTCCGCTCGCGAACACTGCCGCATCGACCGACAGCGCTCCGAGTTCGTCGACAATTAGTTCGGCGCACTCTCTGAGCGTTGCCCCGGTCGTCAGGATGTCGTCGATCAACAGTATTTTTCTTCCCGCAACCTTTTCGCGGTTTCCTTCCCTGTTGACGCGAAATTTGCCTGAAGCGTTCGAGTTTCTCTGTGCAAACCCGAGCCGGCTCTGTTTTTGTCTTCCGGAGTCAGCCTCAAGTAGCCGTAGCGTTTCGATGCCGCTCAGTTTCGATATTTCCGCCGTCATTTCCCTGCACTGGTCAAACCCTCTCTTTTTGAAGCGGTCGGCGCTTACGGGAACGTAAGTAATATAAGAATACTCCCCGAACCAAGGTGCGAACGTCTCGTAAAGAAGCCTCCCGAAGCGCTTTCCCATCCATACTTCCCCCTTGAATTTATACCTGGTAAATGCTTCTTTAAGCGCTCCCGAATAACGTCCGTAGCAATATAGTCTGCCGTAAGGATAGAGATCTCCCGGGTGTTCGTTTGGGGCGGTAAACTTAACTACGTCTTTGGCGCACTTCGCGCATATAGAGGAACGGTAATTACCGCTGTCCCCGACTGACTTGGCTGACTTGCCGGAATGAGCCGCTCCCGCGCCTGTACTCTCTCCGCAGATAACGCATATTTCCGGAAAAATCAGTTCTGAGAAAAAGCTCTTTACTCCTTCAAAGATTTTATTCCGTTTACCGTACCCGCGTTCATGCTGCAGCGGCGACGTAACAGGCAACATTACGGAACTGAGCTCCGTTTTCGGATCCGGCGTCGTCTCCGTCCTTTGCATCATTCGCCTGACGCGGCAGCGAGTTCGTCGCCTTTAATCAGCGTAAGCTCCGGGCCGGTGGCCGAGCCTGTTCCCGCTCCGTCCTCTTCGGTCTTAGGTGCCTGCGGCCGGTAGCCGTCGGTAAGGTCCTGAGCGTTTATGTGCTTCATGTACTTCGCGAGGGTCAGGAACTCGGGTCTCGTCAGCGTGATTCCTTTTCGCATGCTGGTGCGCTCCGGGCTCCACTCCCTGATGTCAAGCTTGGGACCTGAATCGTTCCACTTGACAATGTTGACCTCGCGTGTCCAACCGTTGCCGCGGTCACTGAGGACGCAAATATGTTTTACAATTTCGTATTTTATTTCTGCCATCGTTATTACCTCCTTTTCGCTGGCGTAACTGCATTATACCTTTTCACAATCGATTTTGCAAATCGAAAAATATTTTCCAAATTGACGGATTTTTTTGGAAAATATTTGTGAATTTCCGTCTCAAAACAGCGTCGAAAATGTTTGGGATTCCGCATTTTCCAACTGCCGGAAACCCGGAACATATACGAAAAACGGTTCACACACCTTAAATCAGGCATATAAACCGTTGTAAATCGTAAATAATGTTTGGGATTTTATTCTCCGTAAACCGGTGGATTCTCCGCCGCAAGCAGGCTCTTAACTAATATTTCCCGCCCGTGACCGTTTTTGGAAAATACTTTTCTTCAGTTTTTTTCGCCGAAATTGTCGAGCATAAAATCGTACGAGTCGACGAGCGCGTCGAAGCTGGCCTTGATTATATCGCCTGAAACGCCCACGGTGCACCATTTGTTCGTACCGTCGGATGATTCGACGACGACGCGCACCACGGAGGCGGTTGCCAGAGTGGATTCGAGCACGCGCACTTTGTAGTCAACAAGGTGCATCCTGCCGATTACAGGGTAGAAGCTGGTGAGCGCCTTTCTGAGAGCCTTGTCGAGAGCGTCGACAGGACCGATTCCGTTGGCCGCGGTAATCTCCTCCCTGCCGTCAACAGTTACGTCAACAATTGCGCTCGCCGTCGGAACCTGCGGAGTCATAGAGTTTGAATTGTCAGGATCCTGAGACGGCTGTTTCGCGGCGTACTTTTCGCCCGCGTCATTGTCGAAAACGACCACTTTGTATGTATTCAGAATGAACCACGACCGCCTGATCCCGAGCAGCTGCTTCACGAGCATTTCGAACGACGCGTCCGCGCCCTCGAACCTGTACCCGCCGAGCTCAAGCTCTTTTATTTTATCAATAATCATTGCGGCGCTGTCCATGTCGCAGCCGAGCTTTGGAAGCAGTTCACCGACCTTCGCGATGACGGCTGCCCTGCCCGACTGTTCGGAAAGCATAATTCTGCGTGAGTTGCCGACAGTCTCGGGGGCGACGTGTTCGTACGCGGCGCTGTTTTTGCACACGGCGTCAATGTGGACGCCCGCTTTGTGGCTGAATGCGTTTCTGCCTACGTATGGGGAAAAATCCCACATTTTCGTGTTGGAGATCTCACATGCCCGCTGCGCGAATGAGCAGAGTTTTTCGAGGTTGGGAATACAGTCGTAGCCGAGCTTCAGCGTGAGGTTCGGGACGACCGTAAAAAGGTTCGCGTTTCCGCAGCGTTCGCCCCAGCCGTTTACCGCGACCTGGGCCATGAACGCGCCCGCGATGACTGCCTCGACTGTCGCGTAGTCGGCCGCCCCCGAGTCGTTGTGGGCGTGGATTCCGAATTTTCCTTCGATTTCCGGCATTTCCCGCAGCGTTTCGCGAATTATCTCGCGCTGGCGGTAAGGCAGAACTCCGCCGTTCGTGTCGCAGAGCACAACGCACTCCGCACCGGCGCCGAGAGCCGTCCTCAGGCAGTCGAGCGCGTATTCTTTGTTTCCGGAAAAACCGTCAAAATAGTGTTCGGCGTCGAAAAAGACCTTTTTGCCGCTCATCACAAGCCCTGAGACCGTTTTTTCGATCATCATAAGGTTTTCGTCGACCGTAACGCCGAGGATTTCGCGCGCCTGGAATTCGGACGCCTTTCCGAAAACGGTGACGTACTCCGTTCCCGCGTCGATAAGCGCCTTGAACATCGGAGACTTTTCCGGATCCTCGTAGGGCTTTAGCGTGGCGCCGAACGCGACAGGTTTTGCGTGGGCAGGCTTTATGTTGGCGAGTTCCCTGTAGAAGGCGTCGTCCTTGGGAGAGCCTCCCGCGAGGCCGCACTCGATAAAGTCGACTCCGAGACTGTCAAGCTCGTTGAAAAGTCTGATCCTGTCGGCGACCGTGAGCGATATTCCGACGCACTGGGAGCCCTCTCTCAGCGTGGTGTCGTAAATGACAACGTGTTTTTTCATGTTAATCCCCTGTAGCCCGCTGCGGCTTTTTTGAAATCAGTCCTTGTAAATCGAGTCCGCGCCTCTTCCGAGAGCGACGACGCCCGTTCTGGCCAGCTCGATGATGCCGAATTTTGAGAGCATCTTGATGACAGCCTCGGCCTTGTCGTCCTGCCCGGTGATCTCGCAGATGACTGAGTCGGGTTGGAGGTCGATGATCCTGCCCCTGAAAATGTTGACGATCTCGATGATCTCGCTTCTCGTAGACGAGTCGGCGTTTACTTTAATGACAATCAGCTCGCGCGAAATGAGAGACGTCTCCTCAAGCACGACGACGTTGCTGACGCAGGGAAGCTTTTTGAGCTGCGCGACAAGCTGCGCGACCTGGCTGTTCGTGGCGTGGATTTCGACCGTGATACGCGAAAACTGCGGTTTTTCTGTCGTTCCCACGGCGAGGCTGTCGATGTTGAATCCCCTTCTGCTGAAAAGGTTTGTCACCTTCGCGAGCACGCCGGCCACGTTGTCGACGACGATTGAGACGGTTCTTTTTGAGGAGGTCTCGGCCGCCGCCGGATTGGCGGAAATGTTTTTTTCGTTTGCGCCTTCGATTTTTTTCATGATCAATCTCCTGTCTGCGGAATTAAAAAGATGCGGAAATCACGGTAAAAAACGCTTCAGAATTTTATACGGTAGTCGATCACGCAGGATCTTTTCCCGTTCGCGAACGACTCGAGCGCTTTTTTGAATTCCTCCGGCGTGTTTGCGGTGAAGCCCGAAAGGCCGTACGCGGTCGCGATCCTTCTGAAATCCGGAACGGCTTTTTGCGCCGCCGTCGCGATGTACCGGCCGCCGAATTCGTTTTTCTGGATGTCGCGGACCATTCCGAGCGACGAGTTGTTGAGCACTACGACGAGAATTTTGACGTTGTTTTCGCGGAGCGTCGAGAGCTCAGTCAGGTCCATTCTGAAAGAGCCGTCGCCTGTAAAAAGTACAACGCCGGAGCCGTTTTCGCCTGCCGCAAGGGACGATCCTATCGCAGCGCCGAGGCCGAACCCCATCGTTCCGAAGCCGCCGCTCGTTATAAATCTGCCCGGTTTTTCGAACGGGTAAAATCTGGCTGCCGCCATCTGGTGAAGCCCGACGTCTGTAACAACGAACGCGTCTCCGCCAAGCGTCCTCGCCACGGGCTCGAAAACGTCCTTTCTGAGCTTTGAGCCTGTCTCACCCACCGGGTCGCTGAATCCGGAAGTCTCACAGTTGATATCTCCGGAATTTTCGCGCTTTTTCGTCCATGCGGAACGCCTTTTATTGACAAGCGGCAGTATCCTCGCGAGGATCTCCTTCGCGTCGCCGACAGCTGAAACCGTAGCGGCTACGTTTTTGTTGACCTCCGATGCGTCGCTGTCGATGTGGAGGATTGTTCTGTCGTCGGAAAAGCTCTCGTGCGTCCTGTTGCTGAAACGCATTCCGACACAAATAACGGTGTCGGCCTCTCTTAAAAGCGCGGCGGTTTCGGGCGAGCCGTATTTCCCTGCCATACCGAAAGAAAGCGGGTTGCCGTCGGGAAGCGCGCCGCAGGCCATCAACGTCGTCGCGACGGGTATTTTTGCTTTTTCGGCGAGCGCCGCGATTTCGTCCCAAGCGCCTGATATCCTGACGCCGCCGCCGGCTACAATAAAGGGCCTTTCGGCTTCGTTGATCGCCCGCGCAAGAGCTTCGACAGTCTCATTCGAAGGATTTCCGGGCTCAGGGCTGCGCATTTCGGAAAAGTCCCCGGCTTCAGTACCGCTACCTGTTTTGTAGCCCCTTCCGAAATCGTATTCGAGAATGTCGCGCGGCACGTCGACGAGCACAGGCCCCGGACGCCCCTTCATTGCGAGCATGACGGCTTTCCGGAAGGTGCTTTCGAGCTTTCCGGGACTCCTGACAGTCCAGTTGTACTTGGTAATCGGGAGCGTGATTCCCGCGATGTCGGCTTCCTGAAAGCTGTCGGTGCCGATCTCGTCGAGGTTGACGTTTGCGGTTATAAACAAAACGGGCACGCTGTCGGCAAAAGCTGTCGCGATTCCGGTAACAAGGTTCGTGGCTCCGGGGCCGGAAGTCGCTATGCAGACTCCGAGCTTTCCGGAAGCGCGGGCGTATCCGTCCGCGGCGTGAGCCGCTCCCTGTTCGTGTGCCGTTCTTATGTGTCTGATTTGTCTGCGATGCCTGTAGAGGGCGTCGTAAAGAGGCATGACGGCGCTTCCGGGGTAGCCGAAACAGACTTTCACTCCGGATTCGATCAATATTCTGACTATCAGATCGCTGCCTCTCATTTTCAAAAATTACCTTTTTCTAGGGCAGATCAGCCCTCGTTTATGTTTTTGCCGACAGTGTCGCCGCAAGAATCTTCATTCGTGTTTCCGGTTTCTCCGTCGTCCCCGGTTTCGGTTTCCCCGGGAACATCGGACGAATCGCCCGCACCTGAATTCTCTGTCTTTTTAGCAGGTTTTGCATCCTCGCCCTGCTTAAGCAGCCTTCTGACGCGCCTTACCGCCCAGAGTCCGGCGAGGACTACGACTGCGGCGAGGATCACGTAGATGTAGACGTTTTTTACGATTGTGTAGGCTTTAAGCTTGCCGGTCTCCTTTTCGGTCAGCTCGACCTTGTAGTGGATGTCGTTGCCTGCCGCGGCCATGTTTTCGGTGTATTTAAGCTCGGCTGCGGTGAACTGCGACTCGAACTGCATTACCTTTTCGCCGGCCTCGTTATAATAGTAGTAGACGATCTGAAGATAACGCGGCAGCAGATTTTTGTCCGCGCCGGCATAAACCTTCGCGCCCTCCGAACCGTCATCTGACGCGTAGAACCTCACGATGGCGGAAATGTTCTTTCTGTACGTGTCAAAATCGGTTTTCGGGCCTGTAACGTGCAGAACGATGTCCGCCTTGTTGACAAACCCGTCCGCCTCCATAGCCTTCAGGTTTTCGACCGCGGCGGTCGAATTGTAGCGGCCGTGCGGCACCATCAGGTCGGCGTTAACCGCGAAAGGCGAAAACTGAAGCTCCTCCGCGGCGGCAAATTCGGAAAACTCACCGAGCATTTTTTCGTCGAAAATGCGGTTGATTTCCTTGTCGCAGGCGTATTCCGCGAAAATCTCGTCGTAAGTCACGCGGTAGTTGTAAGCCTCGATCGAAAACGTGTCCCCTGTCTTGAGCGAGCCGTGGGATCCGTCTTTAACGCCGGTAACATTGTAGACGTATCTGTAGCCCTTGACGTCGACATCGACGCCGAGAAAATCGCGTTTCTCGTTGAACGGAGCGGCCGAAACGGGCTTGTATTCAAGATCGGAGTAGTTTTTGCGCAGGTATGACTTTACGAAGGGCCTGTTGAGCAGAACGCCCGGAGCTGTCACGGCGCCTTCCAAAAGCACGCACGCGAGAGCCGCGACCGCGATCACGTAGATAATAATGATCGCCGCAATCTGTATTTTATTTCCCGTGGAAATATCACGAAAACGTCGCTTCATAAAACCACCCTGAAACCACCCTGAGAAAATACAATTCGCCGGGGCCGCGCCGCCGCGTCCGCAGCCGGAATCAAAAACGAAACCGGCTGCGGAATCCTGTCAGCGGCGCGGGCCTTCCCGGCTCTTAGTTTAAATAGGAACACTGATTTAATAGCTATTTTTTCGAGCGCGGACCCGCGTGTGTCTCCGCTTGGTCTCCGGTTTAGCTGGCGCTAAAAGTCGCCCTCGCGCGAGACCCACGCGATTCTACCTTATAAACGACGCCGCAGCTTTATGTTGGCGGCATGAACGATTCCGCGAAGCGGTCAAGTGAGGGCCGCAACATAAAGTGCAGTTCCCGAAGCTGTATGAAGATACTGCGAGCGGGGAGCTCTTGAAAAGCAAGCGGCAGTCAATCTGTCGTGAGACACCTTTTCTCATCGTCAGGACGAACTGCCCGGGGAATGGATAACTCACCTTCAGTTCTTCCTTACAATTTCAGCCGCTTGCGTAAAGAGCATTAAATCAGCGTTCCGCCAAAATCAGCTGTTGCAGATGACCGTGAAATCCGGCACCTTGAGGCTGGCGCCGCCGACGAGACCGCCGTCGATGTCCTCCATCGCGAACAGGCCAGCCGCGTTCTTTGCGTTGCAGCTGCCGCCGTACTGGATGGTGATCACGGAGGATACGTTTGCGCCGTAGAGCTTCTTGACTGTCTCGCGGATCGACTTGCAGACTTCCTGAGCCTGGTCGTCGGTAGCGGTAAGGCCGGTTCCGATTGCCCAGATCGGCTCGTAGGCGATGATGATGCCTGCGGCCTGGTAGTCGCGGACGCCGTTCAGAGCGTACTCGACCTGGTAGGCAACGAGCTCGTTGGTGACGCCCGCAAGTCTCTGGTCCTTCGATTCGCCGACGCAGACGATCGGAGTGATGCCGAACTTGAGGGCCTGCTTGACCTTCAGGTTGACGGACTCGTCTGTCTCGTTGTAGTACTGACGTCTCTCGGAGTGGCCGATGATCACGTACTCAACGCCGAGATCCTTGAGCATTTCGGCGGAAATCTCACCGGTGTAAGCACCCTTGTCGTGGTAGTCCATATTCTGGGCAGCAATCTTGATGTGGGTGCCTTTTGCGGCTTCGAGCGCCGCGGGAATCGCAACGTACGGAACGGCGCAGATAACGTCGTTCTTGCAGCCCTTTGTAGCCTCGGCGAGTTCCTTAATGAAGGCAGCAGCCTGGCTCGGAGTCTTGTTCATCTTCCAGTTGCCTGCCGCAACGATCTTTCTGTCCTTGTTTTCGAGGCAGGAGATGCCGGGAAGGTCGCGTCCTTCGAGAAATTCGAGGGAAGCGCCGCCGCCTGTGGAGATGTGGGTGATGGAATCCGCGAAGCCGAGCTGTTCGACCGCAGCCGCACTGTCTCCGCCGCCTACGATTGTTGTGGCTTCAGCCGAGGCAAGCGCCTGCGCGACAGCGATAGTTCCCTTTGCGAGGATCGGGTTCTCGAAAACGCCCATAGGTCCGTTCCAGACGACCGTCTTAGCGTTTCTGATCTCTTCCGCGAAGAGCTCGCGTGTTGCGGGTCCGATGTCGCAGCCCATTCTGTCGGCGGGCATTTCCGTCGATTTGCAAACGAGCGTGTCAACAGGCGCGCCGATCGGGTTCGGGAACTCGGGAATCGTGACCGCGTCTACCGGGAGAAGCAGCTTTTTGCCGAGGGCTTCGGCTTTTTCGAGCATCTCTTTGCAGAAGTCGATCTTGGTCGGGTCGACGAGGGACGTACCGATCGAGTAGCCCTGCGCGTTCAGGAAGGTGTAAGCCATGCCGCCGCCGATGATGAGCGTGTCGCACTTTTCAAGCAGGCTGGAGATGACCGAAAGCTTGTCGGCAACCTTCGCGCCTCCGAGGATGGCGACGAACGGATGCTCCGGATTGTTGACGGCGTTTCCGAGGAAGGCAATTTCCTTCTCGATAAGGAAGCCGGAAACCGCGGGCAGATAGTCGGCGATGCCGGCCGTCGTTGCGTGAGCGCGGTGGGCTGTTCCGAACGCGTCGTTAACGTAGAGCTCAGCCATGGAAGCGAGTTCCTTCGCGAATTCGGGGTCGTTTTTCTCCTCTTCCTTGTGGAATCTCGCGTTTTCGAGCATCATGATCTCACCGGGTTTGAGGGCCGCGGCTTTCGCCTTCGCGTCAGGTCCGATAACGTCGGTGGCCTGGATAACCTCTCTGCCGAGGAGCTCGCCGAGACGCTTCGAAGCGGGTGCCATCGAGTACTTCATGTTGAACTCGCCCTTCGGTCTTCCGAGGTGGGAGACGAGAATGACGGCCGCGTTCTTCTCGAGAAGGTACTTGATCGTGGGCACGGCGCCGACGATGCGCTTGTCGTCGGAAATGTTTCCTTCGCTGTCAAACGGGACGTTGAAGTCGACTCTGACGATCACTTTTTTGCCGGCGCAGTCGACGTCGGCAATTGTCTTTTTGCAATAATAGGCCATAATAAGGACTCTCCTTTGCATGTATTTTATACGTTTTTATATTAGCACACCGGGGGGCTGTTTTCAACAGAAAATCGCTGCGCCCGCGGCTGCGTACGTATCGAAAATCTTACCGGACAGCCGTTTGATTGCGGATTCCGGCTTTTTAATCACTCCTCGAGCGCGTTCAAAGCGTTGAGGTAGGCGAAAATACTCGCCTCGAAAATGTTGACGCTCACGCCGTAGCCCTTCACGGTCTTCTCGCCGACAGCGATCTTAACGCTGACAGCACCCTGCGCGTCCGTGCCGCCTGTTACCGACTCTATAACGTAGTCGAGCAGCCTGGCGTCCTTTTTGAGAGCGTCGTTTATCGCGTTGTACGCGGCGTCGATCGGGCCCTCGCCTGCCGCGAATCCGTCGAGGAAAACGTCTCCGCGCTTCACGATCCTTATATTGCACGTGTTGCTCAGAATGTTTCCGGAGTTGATCACGTACTTGTCGAGCTTGTAGATCTCCGGGATCCCGAGCACCTCGCTTCTGACGATTGCTTCGATGTCTCTGTCCCCGACGGTCTTTTTAGTCTCCGCGAGTATCTTGAACTTCTCGAAAACCGTCTTCACCTGCTCTTCCGTAAGCTCCGCGAAACCGAGTTCGGCGATCCTGTCGAGCAGCGCGTGCCTTCCCGAGTGCTTCCCGAGAATGATTCTCCCGATCGACGAACCGACGTCCTCAGGGTGGAAGATCTCGTACGTGTCGGGATTTTTCATTACTCCGTGCTGGTGTATGCCCGCCTCGTGGGCGAAAGCGTTTTTGCCTACGACGGCCTTGTTCGGCTGGACCTTGCAGCCCGTGAGCATCGTGAGCTTGCGGCTGGCCGGGAAGAGCATTTTCGCGTTGACGGACGTTTCCGCGCCGTAAAGGTCCGGCCTCGTTTTAAGAGCCATCACGACCTCCTCAAGCGCCGCGTTGCCCGCGCGCTCCCCTATTCCGTTGACCGTGACGTCGACTCTGTCGGCACCCGCTTTTATCGCCGCGAGAGTGTTGGCGGTGGCGAGTCCGAGGTCGTTGTGGCAGTGGACCGACAGCTTGTGGGGATTTGAGTCCGCGAGCTCCTTCTTCATAAAAGCGACGAGCTCCTCGATCTCCCACGGCTGCGCGTATCCCACAGTGTCCGCCATGTTTACGACCGATGCGCCGTTCGCGACGGCGGTTTTAAGCACCTGCGCGAGAAAGTTCCTGTCCGACCTCGTTGCGTCCTCCGCGGAAAACTCGATATTCGGGCAGAGCGTTTTCGCGTACGATACCGTAGCCGCCACACGCTCAAGGATCTGCTCGCGGGTCATGTCGAGTTTTTCCTTCATGTGCAGGTCTGACGTCGCGATGAAAATGTTGAGAAGCGGTTTTTCGGCGTTTTTGATCGCGTTCCAGGCGATTTCCGAGTCCTTTTCGGTGCATCTGCACAGCGAAGCGACCGAGACGCCCTTTATTTCGTCTGCAACGGCCTTCACGCACGCAAAATCCCCCTGCGAACACGCCGCGAAACCGGCCTCGATCACGTCAGCTCCGAGCTGTGCGAGAATCCTCGCCATCGACAGCTTTTCGCTGAGATTCATCGAAAATCCGGGCGCCTGTTCGCCGTCGCGCAATGTCGAATCAAAAATCTCAACTTTTCTCATTTTAATCACCGCCCTTCACTTCCAGCGAATTGTTTTATTGGTTTAGCCTTCCCTATGGAAGCGCTAAGTTAATAGCTATTTTTGCGTGCGCGACCCCGAAGCTGTACAAGTGTACTGCGAGAGGGGAGCTCGCGCAAAGCAAGCGGCAGCAATTGTCGCAAGACACCTCATTCTTACAAAACGGTGAAAATGAACGAACTACGTTCAAAAGCGCACACATGCAGTTATACGCAAATTCGCCGCTTGCGTAAAGAGCATTAAATCAGCGCTTCCTCAGAACTTGAACGCGTCCCTGAGCTCCTTAACCTCTGCGTCGGAAATCTTCACCAGCTTTCCGATATTGCACGTGTCGAGAATCGCCTTCGCGCTGTACTCCATGACCTCAAGCTTGTCAAACGCGTTGAGGAGGCTCGCTCCCGTGACAAGAACGCACTCGTTTTCGAGAAGCACGATCGGCGTCATGTGCGAGATAGTGTTGCTGACAAGCGCGTGATCCATAAAACTCACGCCGAACGGCAGCTTTTTGACGTCGCGGAGCATAATGTACGACTCCGGGATCGTTCTTGAATCGAATTCCGCGTCGCTGACCGCGAAGGCCATAATGTGCGGCGAGTGCGCGATGATTATCGAGTTTATCTCAGGGTGGTCGTCGTAGATTCTTTTGTGGAGGAGAACCGAGCGCGACGGCGTCTTGCCCTGCTCGCACCAGTTTCCGTGGATCTTGACGATGTCCTCGGGCTGGATGTATTTTCTGTCTATGTCGTAAGGCGTGATCAGGAACGTGCCGTCGGAAAGCCTCTGCGAAAACGTTCCCTGCGTGCTCGTGAACAGCTGCTGGCGGTAGGCGCGCGTGATGAATTTCACCATGTCGCGGCGCGCTGCCTTCTCCTCGGACGTCACGTTGCGGTTGACGAACTCGTCCATTCTCGCGTGCTGCTTCTCCTTCGAGAGAGCGATCTGCTCGTCGGTGAGCGCGCTGATTTTGCCTACTTTTAGGGCTTCAATCTGAAGCCTTGCGCAGAAGTCGAACGTCTCGAACGCCTTGAAAGCGCCGAAAATGCTTGTCGACCCGACGAAAACTCCGTGGTTTTCAAGCATGACCACGTTGTGGCCCTCGCCGAACTTCGCGGCGATCTTTTTACTGAGGCCGATGCTTCCCGGAACGTCGTAGAGCGCGAAATCTACCGATCCGCAGATCTGCGCCACGTTGGGAACGAGCCTCGTCTCGGGCTTTTTCCTGACAATGCTGAACGCGACAAGTGCCGGCGGGTGCGCGTGAAGTACAGCGCGAAGATCCGGTCTTGTCTCGTAGATCCTCTTGTGGACCGGGAACTCGCTCGAGGGCTTGTGGTTTCCGATAACGGTGCCGTCGGGCGTCACCCTCACGATATCGTCTCTCGTAAGCGAGCCCTTGTCGACGGAGCCCGGCGTTATCCAGATGTCGCCGTTGTCGTCAAGGATCGAGAGGTTGCCTCCGCTTGTCGTAGTCATGCCGTACGAATATATTCTCTCCATCATCATTACCAGCTGGTCGGCCGGGTGAAGCATTGAAAAATCCATATCTTAGTCCTTTCGAATTTAAAATGAGATTGGTAAAGCGAAAACGCGCTGCCGGAACGCCGCGTGAAATCAAATCAGTTGGTATTGACTCCCGCAAGCGCCGGGTCGGTAGGATCGTAGCACGCCGCCTCGGGAATTTCAGCCGGCTTTTCGGAGGCCGTTCCGCGCGGGTTTCCGTCGACGATCTCAAGCGTAGTGCCCTCAGGGCAGTTTATGTAGATCCAGTAGATGTTGCCGGTCTGCATTCTGAGGCAGCCGCCGGACGAGCTCTCGCCGATCGTATTATAATAGTGCGAGAGAATCGAATTCACGCGTTTCTCGGAGTAGCACGGTCCGTGCAGAAACACGCCGGGTGAGTACTGTATTCCGAACTGCGCGTGGCAGTACGTGCTGAACGTCTTCCAGCGCATTTTCTCACCGAGAGAGAACGTTCCGACAGGCGTTTTGGCAGGCGTTGAGCCGCTTGCGGAGCTAATCGTTCTCACGGGAACGGTGTAATATCCATCGGAGTCGGCCGTGTAAACAGTCATCGTGTGGGAGCCCTTCTCGAAATAGATGTAGTACGGGAAGCCGTCGCGCACCCTTCTGGCGTCTGTTTTTTCGACAGCTTTTGAGGCGTAAACGTATCCGCGCTGACCGCTAGGGCCGCTCAGTTTGGCGTAGCCTGTCGAGTTCGCGTTGACCTTGAGCTTTCCGCCCTCGAAAGAAGCGGACATAATTCCGCGCGTGTCGACCGTCCACCCTGAAGTGTCGCCGAAGTCGAACGTGTACTGCTGTCCGGGAACCACGTAGAAGTTTTTGAACGCGTCAAGGTCCATAAACGTGTCCCTGTACGGCGTCGGGTCAGGTTCGGGAGTCGGCGTCGGCGTCGCCGTTGGAGTCGCCGTTGGAGTCGCGGTCGGTTCCGCAGTCGGAGCCTCAGTCGCCTCTCCGGGTTCAGCCGTCCTGTCTTCGCCTTCATTGGAGTCGGTCGCTTCGGGAACGTCCGTTGCCCTCTCGCCGGCGTCGGGCGTGTGAAGCGAAATTATCGCCACAGTCGGTTTTTCCTTGTCTCTGTCCGGTTCCGCGGCAGGTCCGCACGAAGCAATCGCCGCGCAGACGAGAGCAAGCACGGCGGCAACCGCAAGCGTCAAAAATGTCCTGCGCGCGCCGCGCCGGCCTAAATAGTTGTTCTTTTTGCAACCGTTTTCATTTTTCATCGGTAAAATCTTCTTTCTCCGGCAAGCTTTAAGGCACGCTTTTCTCCGCCGGATTCAATCAAAGCCGCCGATTGGCGGAACTGTTTATTATTCAAGTTCGCGGACTGTCGCGCCTTCCGCGTTAGACAGCCATCCTATATTGTAGGAGTGGTCGCCCACCCTCTCGAGGTCGTGCATCAGCTGAACGAAAATGATTCCCGTCTCGGTGTTGCACTCCTTCGCGCGCAACCTGTTGACGTGGTTGTTCTGGGCCTCCTTGGTGAGCTCGTCGATCGAATTCTCGAGGTTGTGCATCATGATCAGGTCGTGCTCCGGCGCGGAGTCGGCGAGGAAGTCCTTGATCGCGAGGTCGTAGAGCTTTAGGTTCTTGTCCATGATCGGCCCGACTTCGCTCTTTGCCGTGTCGGAAAATCCGGTGTCGATCTCCAGGAACGATTCGGTCTTTTCGACGATGTTGATCGCGTGGTCGGAAATTCTCTCGATATCGGTCACCACGTGGAAAACGCGTCCTATGTAGTTCGAGACGTCCTGAGGAAGCGCGTTTACGTTGACCGAGATCATGTACTCGGAAATCGCGTTCGTCAAAAAGTCTACCATATCCTCCTGGTCGCGGATCCTGTCGGCGTTATCGAGCGAGCGGTTAACAAGACCGTCTACCGCGAGCGTCAGATTTTCGCGCGCGAGAGCCGCCATTCTGCCGACTTCCTTCTGGATCTGGATCTTTGTGGTCGACGGCGAATACTTGAGTTTCGGGTCGATGAACTCGAGGCGCATCTCGCCTTCGTGGTCGACCTTCGGGATCACCTTGTAGGTCAGCTTAACGAGCAGCTTGGAGAAAGGCAGAAGGAGGATCGCGGTGACAAGCTTAAAAATGATATGCAGCATCGAAATCTGGAACATCTCAGTCGCGCCGGTCGCCTGTATCCACTTGGTGTACGGGGTAAAAAGCGTCAGCGGTACAAATATCAGCGCACCTACGACATTGTAGATAAAGTAGATCAGCGCCGCCCTTTTGGCGTTGTTTTTCGCGTTGAATGAGGAGATGAACGGAGGCATCGAAGAACCGACGTTGATTCCGCAGACCATGCAGGACGCGAACCCCAAAGGCATCAGTCCCTGAACGGCCAGTGCCTGCGCGACACCGACGGAAGCGCTCGAACTCTGGGTTATCGCGCAGAGAACGAGTCCGACAAAGAGTCCCAATATCGGCCACGCGCCGGCCCATTCAAGGAAATTCTGGAACCACTCGAGGTCCTTCAGTCCCTTCATAGAGCCGCTCATCATCTTGAGGCCGAGGAACAGAAGGCCGAAGCCCATAACGATCTGGCCGAGCTTTTTGTTGCCCTTCTTCTTGCCGTACAAAACCAGTATTCCGCCGATGAAAATGCACAAAGGCGCGATAAATGAAATATCGAGCGCGATAAGGATGCTCGTTACGGTGGTACCGACGTTGGAGCCGATGATCACCGCCGTCGCCTGCGCGAGGTCGATTATTCCGGCGTTGACAAGACCCATAACCATGACTGTTGCCGCCGCGGAGCTCTGAATGACCGCCGTGGCTCCGACGCCGAACAGAAATCCCTTTATCGGGTTTCCGGTCAGCCTTTCCATTATCTTGCTGAGTTTTGCGCCGGCTGCCGCTTCGAGTCCCTGTCCCATGTATTTCATTCCGAACAGGAAAAGTCCCAGGCCTCCGAGAAGCTGCAGGATGTCTGTAAATCCCATAATCTGGTTTCCTCCGGTGCCGCCCGCCGCGTTTTAACCTTCCCGGCGCTGTGAAAGCCGTTTTGGTGCGGCGGGCGGCGCTAGTTTTTGCTTAAATGTTTACCGTAACGCTCTTTCCGGTCCTTGCCGACTCAAACAGCGCGTCGATAACGTTCATGACGCGAAGCGATTCCTCATGCTTCACAATAAGCTCTTCGCGGCCTTCGATGGCGGCGGTAACGTTCCTGTAAAATTCGCACCAGTCGGTCTTTACGTCGGGAAGCGGGAGCTCCTCGGTAGTCTCGCGCGGCCTGGGGGCCATTGTTCTCGTCGGGCCCGCCTCGGTGTAGACTATAACGCTGTCCCACCCGAGATCCTTGTCGTCGGCGAGTTTAACGATCTTTCCGTTGCACGCCCAGTCTGTTATAACGGCGGTTCCGTCCTCGCAGAGGAGGTGCCACCTGGGCTGGTTGATAAAGCAGTTCGTGTCTACCTGAAGCATCGCGTTGAGACCGGACTCAAACTTGATGATTGCCTTGAAGTTGTCGTCGACTTCGTCGGTGAAAATCGAAAACGTGTCGGCATAAACCTCTTTAACCTTCGATTTGTCGAGCCACATGATCTGGTCGAGAATGTGGATGCCCCAGTCGTAGATCATTCCGCCGCCGTTCTCCCTGCGTCCGCGCCACTCCTGCAGCACGCGCTTCGAGCCCTGCACACGGCTCTCGACCATGTAAGGCTTTCCGATGATTCCGCTGTTTACTATCTCTCTGATAATTCTGAAGTCCCTGTCCCACCTTCTGTTCTGGTGGACGGTGAATATCCTTCCCGTTTCGTCAGCTACGGCGAAAATCTCGCGCAGCTCCTCCGAGTTAAGCGTAACAGGCTTTTCGCAAACGCAGTTCTTGCCGTGCCTGAGCGCGTCGATGGCGATTTCCTTGTGAAAATTGTTCGGCGTCGCCACAAGAACGAGGTCGATCTCGGGGTCGCTCAAAAGCGATTCTCTCGATCCGTAAGCCAGAAGCCCTCTCTCGAGCGCATGCTGCTGACGCTCTTCCCTGACGTCGAAAACGCCTTTCACTTCAACACAGTCACCCAGTTTCTCGCGGATACTTGAAAAATGGAACTCGCCCATTCCTCCGAATCCGATAATACCCATTTTGTGAATCATAAAAAACGGTCCTCTTTCCGCTATACATTTTTAGGGTCCCGGGATAGAGTTCCCTAAAACCCCAGTATATTATAATACTGCGCGCGCGGGAAGTAAAGAAGCTTGCTTCCTCCCGGCACCACGCTTTAAGCTTTTTTCAAACAAAAAGGGTCCCGCTCGCCCTCAGCCGGGCTCGCGGTCCCCCTCCTCAGCTATTTTCGCTCCCCTGGAATGTTTCCCGCGAGAACTGACGCCATTATCGCGAGCGACACCTCCATGGGCTCCCTCGCCGCCTCAGGCACTCCCGAAGGCACCTTCGTCTCCAAAGAGAGACTTCCGTCGTAGCCGATCTCCTTCAGCGCCGCCGAAAAATCCTTCCAGTCGATAACTCCCGTGTAAGGGAGCCAGTGGAAGTCGCCGTGTCCGTTGTTGTCGTGGACGTGGAGCACCGCGAGATAGTCCTTACCTGTCAAACGAACCGCGTCTCCCGGCTTTACCCCGCAAACGGCGCAGTGGCCCGTGTCGAGGCATACCTTGAAGTTCGCACGGCCTATTTCTTTTACAAAGCCGAGGATCTGCGCGGGCGTAGCGAGCGTCAGCGCCGGCATCGGCATGTTTTCAAAACAGATTACGACGCCCTCTTTCTCCGCGACGTCGGTGAGGCGGTTCATGAACTCGAAGTTGATTTTGTGGAACTCGTCCGGGTGCGGATTCCGGTTGTCCCCGAAGGGCATCACCGGATGGATCACGAAGTTCCTGCAGCCGAAAGCGGCGGTGGCCTTTATGCTGAGAGCCATCTTCTCGAAGCGCTCCGCTCTCTCCTCCTCCGTTCCGTCTCTCGGCGGCCAGCGCCACGGCCCGTGAGTCTGAAATATCTCGAGCCCGCTGTCTCTTACGAGTTTTGACTTTTCGCCTATATATCGGGAAAGTTCAGAACTGCTTAGCGTGTACACCGGGTTGTGTTCGGTGTCTGCCATGTCAAAGTCGATCGTGTCGTAGCCGTGCCTTTTCATTCTCTCAAGTCCGGCCTCCCAGCCGTATCTTGCGATATACGCTCCGCTTTCGATACCGGTTTTCATCGCGTTTTTTCCTCCGTTTTCAGTCATTTTTTATTTTCCGGAAATCGCGTTTGCGTTTCCCGGAAACGTTTTGTTATCTTCCGGAAAACCCGGTCGCTTTTCCCGGAAAAAAAATTTATTTCCCGGAAATACGTAAGTTATTTTCCGGAAATCCCGGTTGTATTTCCCGGAAAACAGTTATTTATTTCCCGGAAATTTGCAAGTTATTTCCCGGAAATCCCGTTTGTATTTCCCGGAAATCTCAGTCGCTTTTCCTGGAAATCTCATTCGCTTTCCCGGAAATCCCTCAGATTCTCCTTGCGGTCAGCTTGTCGACGATTCTGGGAGCCTCCCTGCAGAGCTGGAAGCAGCCCCTGGCCTCCGCAGCCTTGAACGACGCGACGGCGAGGTAAATATCCGGAACCTCCGAAAAGCTGTCGGCGTCCTTCACCTTTTCGGCCTGGAACAGACCGTCGAAAATGTCGCAGATGCCGTCGCCGAGGTCCTTGTCGACAAGGATCTCCATACCGTCGAGAGACATCATGTAGCCCTTCAGATCGCCTTTTATAGCGCACTCGCACGCTGAGATGTAGAGTCCGAGCTCGTTCTGCGCGCCGTGCGAAAGGATCCACCTTCTGACGTCTTCGTCTTCGATCTTGTCAGGCATCTCAAGTATCGCCGCGACCTTGCCCCAGCCTCTTAGGCCCGCGGCAAGTTTTTGAGCTGTGCGGGCAAACTCGCCGTTGTCCTTGATGACCGTCCTAAGCGCTTTCACAGCGAAAAACGTCAGTTCCTCGCACATTCCGAGCGAGGTGAGAAGCTCCTTGTAAGAGGCGTCGCCGAACGTCCCGAGAAGCGCGATTCCCGTTTTTACCTGCTGAACCGTAACTCCTTCTGTCGCGAGATACTCGCCGAACATGGCAGCCTTTTCGCGGTCGGTTTTAAGAGTTGCGAGCTGCGAGAGCACGGGGTCGATGACCGAGACGGGCTCGTACCTGTCTATAAGAGTCATAACGTTATAGACCTTACGTTCGAGCCTCTCGATTTTCGACTGCTTCAAGCCTCCGCTTTTTTTCTTAAGCACGTAGAACGCTTCGATCGCGGACTTCACGCGAAGAGCTATATAGAAGTTGACGAAGACCGAGTGCTTCATTCTTCCCGGTATTCTAACCATGACGGCGTCGAACTCGCCCTGCCTCGGCGCCGGTTCACCGCTATCCAAAGAGGCGATATCTCTTCTCGTTTTTTTCCTTTTTTTAGGCTTTTTTCCGTCTTCCTGCGAGTCGCTTCCGGGAGTGTTTCCGTCAGCGGTCACTTCAGCGTTAACGGAAGCGTCTCCGCCCGCGGCCTCTCCGGATGCGTCGTAAGGCAGAAGGATGTTGAAGCTCTCCGGCAGCACTCCGCCCTCTCCGGCGGCTTTTTTTATTCGGGAATAGATGCTTTCTTTCATTTTCGGATTCCTTGCCAATTAATCAAACGATCGATGTTCCTGACGAACAGTCAAACCGTTGTATCTTTCAGAAAAGGGACCTCGCGACAAGGTCCCCTTTCAATAACCGTAAAAATCAGCGGAGCTCAGCGCCGATACTCTCGAGCCCGTTCAGGATCTTCTTCATGGGCTTTTCGATATCCTCGTCCTTGAGCGTGCAGTCGGGATTTCTGAACATCAGGCTGTACGCGAGGCTCTTCTTGTTGAGACCAAGCTGGATGCCCTCGTAGCAGTCGAAAAGCTCGCAGCTCTCGAGGAGTTTGCCGCCGCGCTGCTTGATTATCGCAGCGACTTCGCCCTGGGAGACACTCTTCGGCACGACAACCGCGATGTCCCTGGTCACGCCCGGGAACTTCGGAAGCTCTTTGCTCTTCGGGATCTCAACAGTCGCGTCGCAAAGGGGTTTAAGGTCGAGAACTGCCACGAACGACTCTCTCGGGCACTCGAAATTCTCCGCTACCGCCGGATGGATCTGGCCCATAAAACCGATCTTCTTTCCGGCGAGGAAAACGTCGGCCGTGCGGCCGGGATGCATAAAAGGCAGCTCTTTGTTCGCCTTATACTCGAGCTCGCCGGCCTTGAGTTCGGTTACGACAGCCTCGATCGCTCCCTTGACGGCGAAGAAATCGGTCTCTCCGTAAGCGCCGACCGCAAGCTGTTCGCGGTGTTCGGGAAGTTCCGTGTCACTGCCGTTCTTCAGATACACGAACGCGATCTCGAAAAGGCGGACCTTTTTATTGCGCTGAGCGTAGTTGAACGCGAGTGTTTTGAGAACGGTGGGAACCATTGAGGTCCTCATCGCGCTGTAGTCCTCTCCGAGAGGATTGAGTATCTTGACGAAGTCGCGGTGCGGGTCGTCGGCGGGAAGGTTCAGCTTGTCGTGAACCGAGGGGCTCTCGAACGAGTACGTGAGCATCTCGTTGTAGCCGCTGTCGGCCATTCTCGTGCGGATGATATCCCTCACGCGCTGGAGCTTCGTTCTGGAGCCGAGCGTCATCTCGCAGTTGGCGAGAAGAGTCGACTTGATGTTGTTGTAGCCGTAGAATCTCGCGATCTCCTCCGCGACGTCGGCGAGGCAAATCAGGTCGTGCCTGAAATAAGGCGGAACGATGACTTTCCTGTCTGCGTCAACGCGGCACTCGAGGTTTTCGAGGATCTCCACCTGCTTTTCGAGCGGAATGTCCGTGCCGAGGAACGCGTTGATCTTCTCCCAGTCAAACGGAACCTCGCGCTCGTCGAACGCATCCTTTCTCGCGAACGAGACGATGCCCTTCTCGACTTCGCCCGCTCCGAGCTCTTCAACAAGCTGTGCCGCTCTGTCGATGGCGAGGCGCGCGAGCTTGGGGTCGAGTCCCTTCTCGAATCTCGAGGAGGATTCCGTTCTCAAGCCTACGCTCTTGGCACCGCGTCTCACTGTGACGGCGTCGAACGTGGCGCTCTCGAAAATGATGTCGGTCGTGTCGGGTCTGATCTCGGAATTCTCGCCGCCCATGACGCCCGCGATACCGATCGGTCCTACGGCGTCGGCGATAACGAGCATGTTCGCGTTGAGCGTTCTGTCCGTTCCGTCAAGCGTTCTGAATATCTCGCCCTCACCCGCTCTTCTTACGACGATCTTGCCGCCTCTTACCGTGCGCTTGTCGAACGCGTGCATCGGCTGTCCGAGCTCGAGCATCACGTAGTTGGTGATGTCGACGATGTTGTTGATCGCGCGGATTCCGGCCGCCTCAAGCCTCTCGCGCATCCACTTCGGAGAGGGAGCGATCCTGACGTTTCTCACGGTCCTCGCGAAGTAGACCGGGCAGAGATTCTCGTCGGAAACGAACACCGAAACGGAGTCGGAAGCCTTTCCGGGAGCCTCTTCTTTTACCTTGATTTCGGGCATTTCGAACTTTCCGCCAAGCGTTACGGCGGCCTCTCTCGAAAGGCCTGTGACGCTGAAGCAGTCGGCTCTGTTGGACGTGATCTCGAAGTCGATAACGTAGTCCTTGTAGCATACGTCAAGGACCTCCATGATATCTTTCCCTATAAACGAGTCGAAGTCGCTGCCCTTGAACATCGCGAGGTCTTCCAGAACCATGACGCCGTCGTCGATTCCGCCCTCGTAGTTTTTGAAGTCGAGGCCGAGCTCTTCGAAAGAGCACATCATGCCGTTGGAGATCTCTCCGCGGAGCTTGCCGGCTTTGATCTCGCGGCCACCGGAGATGACGGAGTTGTCGAGCGCCACCGGAATGTGGTCGCCGAGCTTGACGTTCTGAGCTCCTGTGACGATCTGCGTGACGCCGCCGTTATTCTCGCCGACGTCCATCTGGCAGACGAACATGTGGTCGGAATTTTGGTGCCTTACTATTTCGACGCACTTTCCGACTACGACTCTGTGAATTTTGCTCTCGAGTCTGTCGACCGTCTCGACCTTCGAGCCGCTAAGAGTCATGAGACTCGCGACGTTTTCAGCGAAAGCGTCCGAATCCTCGTATTTTATATCAGTGTAAGCGAGTAACCACTTTAAAGGTGCTTTCATTTTTCAACCCTCCCGTTATCAGAACTGCCCAAGGAATCTAACGTCGTTCTCGAAGAACTGGCGGAGGTCGGAAACTCCGTACCTCGCAAGCGCGGTTCTCTCGATACCGATTCCGAAAGCGAATCCCGAGTAAACCTCGGGGTCGATGTCGCAGCGTCTAAGAACGTCCGGGTGCACCATTCCGCAGCCGAGAACTTCAACCCAGCCCTCGCCCTTGCAGATCCTGCAGCCCTTTCCGCCGCAACCCCAGCACGTAACGTCGACTTCGGCGCTCGGCTCGGTGAACGGAAAATGGTGAGGTCTCAGCCTGATCTTCGTATTCTCGCCGAACATCGCCTTGGCGTATACTTCGAGCGTGCCCTTCAGGTCGCCCATCGTGACGCCCTTGTCGACGACGAGACCTTCCAGCTGATGGAAGATCGGTGAGTGAGTCGCGTCGAGGTTGTCTGCGCGGTACACTTTTCCGGGGCTGATGATCCTGATCGGAGGCTTCTTGTGCTCCATAACGTGGATCTGAACGCTCGACGTCTGGGTCCTGAGGAGGATCTTGTCTGTGATGTAGAAAGTGTCCTGGGTGTCGCGCGCCGGATGGCCTTCGGGAAGGTTGAGCGCCTCGAAGTTGTAGTAATCGTACTCGACCTCGGGGCCTTCCGCGACCTCGTAGCCCATGCCGATGAAAAGCCTCTTCATCTCCTCGGTGACCTTGTTGAGGGGGTGAAGGCTTCCCTGCGCGGCGGGAGTCGCCGGCATCGTCACGTCAATGACTTCCTTTTCGAGCGATCTCTCAAGCTCAAGCTGCCGGAGCTCCTTCTTTCTCTCCGCGATCCTTGTCTCGACAAACGTTCTCACGTCGTTGGCCGCCTGTCCGGCTGC
>CADAZX010000012.1 GCA_902792515.1 uncultured Ruminococcus sp. | reverse complement strand
TCCTTGCATACCTGATTGAACCGCCGTGTACCGAACGGTACGCACGGTGGTGTGGGAGGTCGGTCACTCAACTAATGGGTGACCTCCTACCCGATTATAAGCTGTGCGCACAGTTTGGGGTGTCACATGGCAATTAAAATCCAATACGGTCTTTTTAGCGGTTCCGTGGCTACATGAGTATACTGCGAGAGGCGGGCTCGCGCAAAGCGGGTTGCAGCAAATCGTCGCAAGACACATTGTTAACGACAATTCACGCAACCCGCGTAAAGAGACCTTGAAAATATCCGGTAAACCTCTTAGAAAAGAGCTATTTTTGCGTGAACGACCCAGAAGCTGTATGAGAATACTGCGATGGGGAGTTCGCGCAAAGTAATTTGCCAGCAAATACGTCGAAGACACATTATTATGTAACACGAAACCGACAAATTACGTAAAGAGCCCTCTACGTGATTCTTTGATAAAGAGCGCTTGCAAGGAGCTATTTTTGCGTGCGCCCGTCCGAAGCTGTATGATAATACTGCGAGAGGCGGGCTCGCGCAAAGCGGGTTGCAGTAAATCGTCGCAAGACACATTGTTAACGACAATTCACGCAACCCGCGTAAAGAGACCTTGCAGCGCTCTTTACGGGCCGTAGTAGAAGCCGGCGCGCCCGATCGGTGCCGAGTCACCGGTTTTGTAGAAGCCGGTCACGTCGCCTTCGGTGCAGTTGTCCGCCCACTTGAAAATGATCGACGCCGCCCCTTCGATGCCGAGGAGCTGCTTGGGGATCGAGAGCATTAAGAGATTGCCGTGAATCCTGCAGTCGACCTCGCCGAGGGGCGTGACGTTGTACCCGGTTCCGGGGGTCAGGGCGCCGAGGAAGAGCTTGCCGTCGTTTTCGGGCGCCTTGTAGTTGAGAACGAAGTTGTAGCCGTTCCAGGAGTTTTCGAGCGTGGCACCGGATTTGCCTATAAACAGGTTCATCCAGTTGTTGCCTTCCGCGGGGGTGATGTCGGCGGCTGTTTTTACGAAGAAATACAGGTTGTTTTCGTCCTCGCAGACCTTGAACTCCTCGAAGTCGTTGCGTCCGGACTCGTCGGTGTATTTCAGCTTGCCCCAGCCGTTTGCTTTTCTGTTTACGGTGTCGCCGGTGTAGTCGCGGTAGGAGGCCTTAATATCGTTCCACTGGGCGAAGCCGCCGCCGATGTCGATGGCGCGGTTGTTGCGGTCGTTGGAGACGGTGAGGCCCTTGAAGCGGCGGATCAGCGAGATCATCTGCATGTAGTAGTTGTCGCCGTAGCCGCCTTCCATGGGTTCAACGTCGCGGCTGCCGTTGATGCTCGCGTTGTCGAGGAAGACGATCGGACCTTCGTTTTTGACCGGACCCTGATAGGTTGCGGGCTGGCGCTGCGCCACCCACTCGTTCCAGCCGGTTATGAAAATGATCTCGGGGTCGATTTTGAGCGCCCACTCGAACTGTTCCCGGAAGTTGTAGCCGTACTTGTACGCGTCCTCGGCAGGGTCGTTTGCGCCGTCGTGCCAGCTGCGGGAACGGTCGTTGGAGCCGTACCATGACACGGCGCTCATTTTGTAAGTCTCGTTGTGCTGGCCGAGCGAGACGTTAACGACCTCCTTGCGGCCGTTCAGACCGTAGACAGCGTCGTCGGTAAGAAGCCTGTCGAACTCCATCCACGGGAAGCCGTCGTCGTGCTTTTCGTCCATCGGCCACTGAGCAGCCTTGATGCGGAAAAAGTCGCGGAGCTCGTCGGTAGCCTCTTTTTCGATGCCTATGATCAGAGGTTTTCCGTCCCAGTTGAACCAGACGCTCTCATACTCGGGGTGTTTTTTGTAGACCTGCTTGTAGATCGTTTTCATCGTCGCGCCGGAGTTTGTGTTGGTGAGGAAGCAGACCTTCGGGACGTTCCAGCCCGCGTCCTGGTACTCCTTGAGGATCGCCATCAGGTTGAGAGCGTTCGTGGAGTACGCCTGGGCGTTGGAAGCGTCGAAAACGAGAAAGTCGATGCCTGCGTCGGTGAGCATTTCGACGTGCTTGCGCATGACCCATTTGTCCTTGGTCTGGTAGTAGCCGAACATGGGCTTTCCCCAGAAATGGAACGCGTTGACGGGACCGCCGCCGGCGGCAAGCCAGCCCTTTTCGGAGTCGAGCGCGCCTTCAACCTTCGCGATCTCGGTGTTGTCGTAGAGCTGCACGCCGTGTTCGCCAAGCCACAGAAAATAGAAAATGCCGACGTATTTTCCTTCACGAGCCGCGGGAACGTCGGAGGATGTAAGAAGCTTCCTGCCGAGGTCGTCTACCGCGCCCGTCTCGACGTTGCGGACCGGGACCGTGTTCACGTAGTTGTCGTCTGTTGTGACTACGGGGTCTTCGGCGGGAGGCAGGGTGGGAGCCGGCACGGGAGTTTCCGCGGGGGCTCCGGTTTCGGGAACAGATGACGGATCTCCCGTTTCGTTTGAAGGCGTTCCTCCTGGATTTTTGACGCAGCCGGCGGGTACGAGCGCGAGCGCCGTGATAACGGACGCGAGCGCGATTCCGAGCATTACTCTGAGATATCTGCTTTTCATTGATTTTATATTTCCTTTCAAAGCTTACCGTATCCGGTACGTTCATTTTAACACAAAAACGCACGCCTCTCAACAAAACACGGCTCGAAAAACGCTAAAAACGCCTGCGTGAAGTGAAAAAACGCCTGCGTGAAGTGAAAAAACGCCCGAAGAGACCGGGAAATATAATTTCATAACTGAAATCAAATTCCAACTTGCATTTTCGCGACGGCGGAGCGGTTTTTGTTATGGAAAAAACGCGCGCGAAGTTTTATAATAGAAGTATCTTTAAAGAGCGACTGCCGAAAGGAGACTTTTTATGATAAAAACAGTCGAGATAAGGCGAATAGACGATCTGATGCCTCTCATTACCGAGCAGAACTACCGCAAGGATCTCGGGAGGTTCCGCAGCACGTACGTTTACCGGGGCGTCTCGAACGCGGATTATAAAATGGAGACGAGCCTTTTCCGCAACTGCAAGGAACTCCAGAAGCAGCTCGAGCCGTCTATCCTCAACAATTTCACGAAATACGCGGTTATCGAGGACCCCTCGGTGGAGAGCTCGGTCTGGACGCAGATGGTGCTCGGCCAGCACTACGGACTGCCGACGCGGCTTCTCGACTGGACGCACTCGGCGCTTGTCGGACTTCATTTCGCGGCGACCGAGCCTGATATGGATCTGATGGAGGAACACGACTGCGCGGTCTGGCGGATCGACATGCGCGAGATTCACTCGCTCCTTCCCGAAAAGTACAAAACCGCGCTCGCTGAGTCGGCGACGAGCATTTTCTCGGTAAAGACGCTCAGCAGGATAGCGGAGAGCCTGGAACAGTACGACGACGACATGGGTGACAAGTCGATGGTAGTCATAGAGCCGCCTTCGATTGAGCAGCGCATCGTCAACCAGTACTCGTTCTTTTCCGTCGTGCCGATGGGTATCTCGAACGTTGAGGATTTCCTCGACAGGCGCACCCGGAATACGGTGAAGTACGTTATCGACAAAAAACTCCGCTGGCGCGTGCGCGACATGCTCGACCAGCTCAACGTGAGCGAACGCATTATGTACCCTGGCCTCGACGGCCTCTCAAAGTGGATCTCGCGCCACTACTTCGTCAAGGAAACACCTTCCGGCGACAAATAACAACTGACGGCATCATTGATAACCGGCGACGTCATTGAAAACAGACAACGGCAATTGCCTATAATTAGGGAAAAACGGAGGACGACCCCATGAATGTCATTTTGAAAAACCTAACCAAAACGTTTCCCGGCAGGACTTCGAAGGACAAGCCCGTGACCGCGGTCAACAACTTCGATTTCGAAATTCCGGACGGCAAACTGATCGCGCTTCTCGGCCCTTCAGGCTGCGGAAAGAGCACCATGCTGAACATCATTTGCGGCCTCGAGGATCCGACCTCGGGAAAGATCTTCTTCGGCGAGACGGACGTTACCGACCTGCCGCCCGAGAGCAGGGGCGTGGGCATGGTTTTCCAGAATTACGCTCTCTACCCGCATATGACGGTGCGCCAGAACATAATGTTCCCGCTGCAGAATTTCCGCGGAAAGGACAAGCTCACGAAGGCGCAGATGGAGGAGAGGGTGCTCGAGGCGGCGAAACTCGTGCGCATAGACAACTTGATGCACAGAAAGCCTGCGGAGATGTCCGGCGGCCAGCAGCAGCGTGTCGCGATCGCCCGCGCGCTGGTGAAACTTCCGGGTCTGCTGCTTCTCGACGAGCCGCTCTCAAACCTTGACGCGCGCCTCAGACTCGAGACCCGCGAGGAGATCAGGCGTATCCAGAAGAAGACCGGAATCACCACAATTTTCGTCACGCACGACCAGGAGGAGGCCATGAGCATTTCCGACATGATCGTCGTGATGAAGGACGGCATTTTCCAGCAGATGGGCAAGCCGCAGGAGGTCTACGACGATCCGGTCAACCTTTTCGTCGCGAAATTCCTCGGCACGCCGGCGATCAACGTTTTCGAGGCGGAGGTCAGGGGCGGAAAGCTTTTCATCGGCGATGACGACGCGGCTGACGTTCCGGACGTGAAGGACGGCCCGGTTTACGCGGCTATAAGGCCCGAAGGGTTCATTCCCGCGAAGGACGGAAGGCTTTCGTGCGATTTCATCTCTGTCGAGGTGATGGGGCGCGACATTACGGTGCTCAGTTCCAACGCCGCGTGCGAAAATCCCGTCATCCGCTCGATAGTCGACGCCGACAACAAGATCGAGCCGCAGGAGGGCAAAGTCAGGTTCAACGTGAAGCGCCACAAGCTGTTCCTTTTCGATAAGGAGACAGGCGAGAGGATACGCTTCAAGGTCGAAAACGACTGACCGGAAGGGGGGAGGCTCTTCATGAAAAAGCAGAATCTGAAGGCGTGGCTGTACCTTTTGCCGGCCATCGCGTTCCTCGGGGTTTTTATGGTCTACCCGCTGATCGACGTTGTGATCTACTCGCTTGAAGAGGGTTACAACTCCGCGTCGCAGACGCTCACCGGCGTGGGACTGTACAACTTCCGCTACGTGCTGCGCGACCCGTTCTTTATACAGGCGCTCAAAAACACGTTCATTCTCGTTGCGATAACGGTGCCGCTGTCGACAGGCCTGGCACTGCTCATCTCGCTCGCGCTCAACTCGATCAAAAAGCTGCGCGATCTTTTCCAGACGATCTATTTTCTGCCGTACGTCACGAACACGCTCGCGGTCGGCCTCGTTTTCATGATACTTTTTGACAAAACCGAGTACACGGACGGCCTCGTGAACGCTTTTATCAGGATTTTCGGCGGCCCGACGGTCGACTTCATCGACGGCCCGTACTGGGCGAAAATGCTCGTCCTCTGCCTCTACACGGTCTGGATCGTGCTCCCGTTCAAGATTTTGATCCTTACGAGCGCTCTCGCGTCGGTCAAGCAGGACTACTACAAGGCGGCAAAGGTCGACGGCACGCCGAAATTCAGGGTGTTCACGCGCATAACGCTCCCGATGATCTCGCCGATGATCTTCTACCTGGTCATCACGGGCTTTATCGGCGCGTTCAAGGCGTACAGCGACTCGGTGGCGCTCTTCGGCGTGAACCTCAACGCCGCGGGCATGAACACGATCGTCGGCTACGTCTACGACATGCTCTACGGCAACAGCGGCGGATATCCGTCGTACGCTTCGGCGGCCGCACTTATTCTTTTCGCAATCGTTCTTTCAATCACCTGCATCAACCTGCTCGTGAGCAAAAAGACGGCGGTGCAAGGGGGGTGAGCGTAAATGAGTAATCTTAAGAAGAAAAAAGGCTCCGCGGTCCTCACCGTGCTGAAATACGTACTGCTCGTGCTGTGGGCGCTGATCGTGCTCTTCCCGTTCTACTGGATGGTGCTGACGTCGCTCAAGGGCTACGCGGACTACAACAGCGAGGCGACTCCGGCGTTCTTCACGCTCTCGCCGACGCTCGAAAACTACGTGAAGGCCTTCACGGCGGTCCCGCTCGCGAAGTACTTCCTGAACACGTTCATATTCACGGTCATTACGACCGCGCTGATGCTCGCGGTGATCATTTTCGCGGCGTTCGCGTTCGCGAGACTCAATTTCAAGGGCAAGAACCTCGTTTTCACGCTTTTCCTGTCACTGATGATGATTCCCGCGGAACTCGTCGTGATCACGAACTTCGTGACGATCACCGACCTGGGGCTGCGCAACACGTTCCTGGGCCTGATACTTCCGTCCGTCACGTCGGTCTTCTACATCTACCTCCTGAAGGAGAACTTCGAGCAGGTGCCGTACGAGCTCTACAAGGCCGCGAAGGTCGACGGAACTTCGGATATCAAGTACCTCTTTAAGGTGCTCGTACCGATCTGCAAACCGACCGTCGTCACGGTGGTCATTCTGAAGGTCATCGAGTGCTGGAACTCGTACGTGTGGCCGCGCCTGATCACCGACGACCCGGACTACTTCCTGGTCTCCAACGGAATCCAGGAGATCCGCCAGAACGGCTTCGGAAGGGAGAACATTCCCGCGATGATGGCCTCGGTCGTGGTCATTTCGGTCCCGCTCATTATTCTCTTCCTGATTTTCCGGAAAAAGATAATGGAGGGCGTTTCGAGAGGAGGCACGAAGGGATGAAAAAGCTTTTCAGAACCGTTGCCGTCTTTATTGCGGCCGTCATGCTTCTCGGATGTCTCGCTTCATTGCTCGCGGGCTGCCACGGAGGCAGGGGACTCGACGCGTTCGTGATGCCCGAAGCGTTCGACGACTCTAAGAATTACGAGATCGTCTTCTGGGCCAAAAACGACACCAACATCACGCAGCGGCGCATTTACGAGAGCGCGATCGCTTCCTTCGAGGCGCTTTACCCGAACGTCACGGTCAAAATGAAGTCGTACACCGACTACGGAACGATCTACAACGACGTCATCACGAACATCTCGACCCAGACGACGCCTAACGTCTGCATAACGTATCCCGACCACATCGCGACGTACATTACAGGCGAAAACGTCGTCGTGCCGCTTGAAGGCCTGATCTCCGATCCGCGCTACGGTCTCGGAGGCAGCGAGGTGAGATTCGAATCGGTCAAAAAGGAGGAGGTCGTCCCGAAGTTTCTCGACGAGTGCGACGTCGCGGGGCAGTGCTACGCGCTTCCGTTCATGCGCTCCACCGAGGCTCTCTATATAAATAAAACGTACGTCGAGGCGATGGGCTACACCGTTCCCGAGAAGGTGACGTGGGACTTCATCTGGGAGGTCTCCGAGAAGGCGATGGAAAAGACTCCGGACGACCCGGAGGTGTTCAAGGTGAACGGCCAGAAGATAATGATCCCGTTCATCTACAAGTCGACCGACAACATGATGATCACGATGCTGAAGCAGAAAAACGCCGGCTACTCCGACGATGACGGCAACATCCTGATCTTCAACGACACAACGCGCGAGATTCTGAAGGAGATCGCGGTGCACGCGGGCACGAGGGCGTTTTCGACGTTCAAGGTCTCGAGCTACCCGGGAAACTACTTTAACGCGGGCAGGTGCATTTTCGCGATCGACTCCACGGCCGGCGCCACATGGATCGGCTCACACGCGCCGCTCTCCGAGATACACGAGAGCGAGCTTGTGGAATTTGAGACCGTCGTGAGGCCGCTGCCGCAGTTCGACACGGAAAACCCGAAAATGATCTCTCAGGGGCCGTCTGTGTGCGTTTTCAACAAAAAAGACCCGGGCGAGGTGCTGGCTTCGTGGCTTTTCGCGCAGTTTTTGATCACGAACGACGTCCAGATCCCGTACTCCGAGACCGAGGGCTACGTTCCCGTTACCGAGAAAGCGCAGAAGGACCCCGCGTACCTCAAATACCTCGAATCGCGCGACGAACTTTCCAAGGACTTCTACTCCGTGAAGATCGACGCGTCGAAAATGCTTCTCGACAACATCGGGAACTCGTTCATAACGCCTGTTTTCAACGGTTCGACGTCGCTGCGCGACACGGCCGGCGAACTCATCGAGAGCGTTGTGAAGTCGCGCCGCAAAAACGAGACGGTCGACGACGAGTACCTTGACAAGCTTGAGGTGACGGTGACAAAGCTGTACCGTCTGGACCAGATCTCCATGAGTCCGTCCGGGCGAAGGGCGGAGCTCGGACCGCTTCCCGCGGGCTCGCTGGTGCTTCTCATAGTGCTGGCGTGCGTCTGGCTGCTGCTCGGAGCGTATTTCATTACCGACAAGGTGATCGAGAGAAGAAAAAAGTTGCAATCCGGCACGTAAAAGTATATAATGAAATTTGGAGCGGAGTCCGCCAGAGAGGGCTCTTTACCCGGAATAATAACATCTTTTTGTAAGGAGATAATGACATGAAGAAAGTTTTAATTGCGATACTTGCAGTTGCTCTCGTGCTCGGCATTGCCGCCTGCAACAACGGTAAGGAAGATATCAATAAGAAATCGGAAGGCGTCCTGACCTATGCAGAGTATGCAGCCGCTGCGATCGACTCCGAAGTTACGGTTGAAGCTTACGTTCAGGCTCACCAGTCCTGGTGGGACAACAAGATCACCGTTTACGCTGTAGACGGCGACGGCGGATATTTCTTCTACGACATGCAGTGCTCCGAGGCCGACGCGGCGAAACTCGTTCCCGGAACGAAGATCAAAGCAAAAGGCACCAAGGCGGAGTGGTCCGGCGAGATTGAAATCACTGGCGCTACTTTCGAGATCGAGCAGGGCAGCTACATTGCTAAGTCCACCGACGTTACGAGCCTTCTCGGAACAGACGACCTTGCCAAGAAGATGAACCAGTTCGTTTCCTTCAAGGGCCTGAAGATTGAGGCTTCCAAGATCGAAGGCGAGGATCAGGAGCGCGCGTTCCTGTACAAGTGGAACGGTGCCGGCGAGCAGGGCGATGACCTCTACTTCAAGGCTTCCGTAAACGGCCAGACCTATACGTTCGTAATCGAGTCCTACCTCTGCGGCAAGGACACCGCAGTCTACAAGGCTGTCGAGGCGCTCAAGGTCGGCGACACGGTAGATCTGGAAGGCTTCCTCTACTGGTACGAAGGCCCGCAGCCGCACATCACTTCCGTAACAGTTAAATAATCCGGAACGTTAACAGAAGCGTCGCGGACATTTCCGTCCGGTTTCAAAAAGGTTTCAGGCTCCGCGGCCGCTACGGCGGCCGCGGAACGGGACCGTGAAACGGGCCGGAAGCGCCCTTGCGGCGCTTTTTGATCGGCCGGCGCTGACAAGGTCTTAAAAGGACAGGCGCCGGCCTTTTTTTCGGCCGTTTTATAAGATGCCTCCGGAGCACGTGAAGCATAGCCTGCTTTTTGTGTCGCATCGCCCGCTGTCCTTGACGCCTCGCCACGGCGAATTATAACCACTCACCGGTGTTTGAACCGGTACAAAGACCATTTTCTTTTCATCGGAGCATATAATGAGTGTTTTTGATGTTATATCCCTGCTCGGCGGCCTCGCGATGTTCCTGTACGGAATGCGGCTGATGAGCGGCGGAATAAAGGAGAGCTCCTCGGGAACGCTGAAGCGGATCCTCGAGAAGGTTACAAACAACCCCATAAAGGCGTTCCTTTTCGGCGTCTTTATGACCGCGGTCATACAGTCGTCCACCGCGACGATCGTCATCACTTCGGGACTCGTGGCCGCCGGCGTGCTCAAGGTCAGGCAGTCTATGGGCATCATTATCGGCGCCAACATCGGTACCACGGTCACCGGTCAGATCATCAGGCTGCTTGACGTCGACTCCTCCGGAACGGCATGGCTTGAGGTGTTCAAGCCCTCCACGCTCGCGCCGGCCGCGTTGATCGTCGGCGTCGTTCTGCTTATATTCTTAAAGTTCAGGAGCTCCGACACGATCGGAGGCATCCTGATCGGCTTCGGAATCCTCTTTTCCGGCCTTCTCAACATGACAAGCGCCGTCTCCGTTCTGAACGAGAGCGGTGTTTTCGAAAAGCTGTTCACAAGCCTCGGAGACAATCCGTTCCTTGGCTATCTCGCCGGCACGGGCGTGGCGTTCATTCTTCAAAGCTCGTCAGCGACCGTCGGCATACTTCAGGCGCTGTCCACTTCAGGCCAGCTTACCTGGTGCGAGGTGTATCCGATTCTCGTCGGAGTCTACCTAGGCGACTGCGTAACCACCGCGATCGTCTGCTCGATCGGCGCGAAGGCTGACGCGAAAAGGGTCGGCATCGCCAACGTAATTTACAACCTGCTCAAGTCGGTACTCGTTTTCGCCGGCGTCATAATCTTCCACGTCACCGGGCTCCTCAAAAACCTCTGGGACGTCACGGTCAACTCGGGCATCATCGCGAACACGAACACCGTGTTCAACTGCTGCGCCGCGCTTGTTCTGATGCCCTTCAGCGTGCTTATCGTGAACCTCGCGTGCAAGATAATTAAGGACGACCCGGTCAGAAAAGGGCGCTACGACGAAAAGCTCGACGCCATGAGCTCCGTTTTCTTCGCGACGCCCGCGCTCGCGTTCAAGAGCTGCTACGACGTTCTTATGGCGATGTTCCTCGCCTCGAAAACCAACATCGAAAAAGCGGTCGGTCTTCTTTTTGACTACGACGCGAAAATCGTGAAGGAGATCGAGGAGGAAGAGAACAACGTCGACGTTATGGCGGACCGCGTCAGCAACTACCTTGTGCAGCTCTCGCCCCACATTTCGTCCGACCTTCACGTCAGGATTCTCGACCAGTACTACAAGGTCGTAACCGAGTTTGAGCGTCTCAGCGACCACGCGATGAACATTTCCGAAGTCGCCACGAACCTCCACGACAACAATTCGAAGTTTTCCGACGACGCGAAGTACGAGATCGGCGTTCTCATCAGCGTCATCAACAGGATTTTAGAGTACACGCAGCAGGCGTTCGAAAAGCGCGACGAGGTTGCCGCCAAGCACATCGAGCCTCTCGAGGAAGTCGTCGACGACCTTGTGAACGCTCTCAAGGAAAACCACCTGGCAAGGCTTCGCGCCGGCCGCTGCAACGTATACATGGACACGGGCTTCTCGAACCTTATGTCCGATCTCGAACGAATTTCCGACGTGTGCTCCAACGTCGGCGTCGCCACCGTAGTCCGCGCCGAGCGCGACATCGAGATAAAAACGCACGACTACATCTCGGCTCTCCACCAGGGCCGCGACGAGATCTTCAACAGGGAGTACAACGCCGCGCACGAAAAATACTTCGGGCTGCTCGAAAACCGCGACCCGAACGAGAGCGCCGCTTCGACCCCTTCATCCGAGGCATTTTCGCCGTCGCAAATAGCGGATTCGCACGAACCGTCCGCGTCTGCGTCTCCGGACGAACCGGAAAGCTTTGCCGCAAACCTTCCGGGCGACATCAAAGCGCCGCGGGACGATGAAGACGCTCTCCCTGAGCAGAACAAGTGACGGTACCTTCCGGCATATTTCCCGGAAATACCATCTGACACAAACGGAGGAACAAAAATGGACATCAACGTATATATGAGATACTTCGAGGCGTCTCACGTATGCAACAAGGTGAAGCGCCGCGCCGCACAGGTCATCCTGCTCTCGTCGTCCGAGAACAAGGTAGTCACCTATAAGGTGATCGTGAATTTCTTCCCGCACAAAGACCCTGAGGACTTCGCGGTATCGTACGACGACTACCACGAAAAAGTCATTTTTACGAAAAAGGGCATCAGGTCGCGCAAGCGCGAGGCAGTCTTTATCGATGAGATCGTGACGCACGCCGAAGAGGTTCTGAAGGAATCCGGCGGCGAGATTTTCTGGGACAAACCGCTTGGAGAGGCCAGACTCGGCTGATTTGGCGGCATTTGGCGGCAGAAACCGGATTTTAATTGATTATCTTTAAAAAACAGTTGACAAGCGGGTCGCTTTTTGGTACACTTGTCAAGCCACGGTAGCTGTAGCTCAGCTGGGAGAGTACCAGGTTGTGGCCCTGGGGGTCTTGGGTTCGAGCCCCAATAGCTACCCCACGCAAAAAAGCGACTCCGTTTGTGGGGTCGTTTTTTGTATACTGGGAAATAATATGGGCATTGTTACTGATATTTATAAGAAAAACTTTTTGTGCAGGTACGACAAGGACGAGGCGATTCCGTACTACAGTGCGGAGGACTTTCCGGGACTTGTCTGCGTACGCGGCGCGTTCGAGAACTCTGAAAATGTGATAATTCAGTATTTCACCTATTTTTACGAAAAATATGACACCTCGAAGCTTGTCGTTTTCTGCCCGGGAATGGGGCCCGGTCATACCGCGTACCTCGCGGAGATCGAGACGCTTTGCCGGGCCGGTTACCGCGTGCTGACGCTTGACTACACGGGCTGCGGCGCTTCGGGAGGCGAAAGGATGACGTCCGTTAACGCACCAGTTCGCGACGTTTGCGAACTGCTCGACCTGTGTGCGCCGGCGGAGGAGATCGTTCCCGTCGGTCATTCGCTTGGCGGCTATACCGCGCTGACGCTGGCAAACATCACGCCCGCGATTAAAAGGGCAGTCGTCATTTCGGGGTTTGTGAGCATTTCCGACGAGATGATGGGGTTCGTGAAGCTTCGTCCGCTTGCGAACGTTGTGAAGCGGTACGAAAAGAAGCTCCTCCCGCGGTACGGGAATATCGACAATCTTGCGTATCTCGCGACGACGACCGACAGGATCCGCTGGTTCCACTCCACCGACGACCCGATGGTCAATTTCAAATACAACGGGGGCAGGGTCGCGAGGCTGGCCCTGAAACGCACGGACAGCCTTGACGTGACTGTTTTCGGCGACAAAAAGCACAATCCGCAGTACACCAAGGAGGCGCTCGACACGATGAACGCGTGGATGGGCGGCTACTACAAGCTCTTGAAGGAGAATCCGGATATCACGCTCGAGGAGCGGAAAGCGTATTTTAGCGACAAGCCGATAGCGAAAATGACGGCGCAGGATCCGGCTGTTTTTGACGAGATTATCAGGTTTATCGAAGGCCGTGGGGGTATTTAAATGAAAAGATTTTTCATTATTTTGATCGCGTTCGCTGCTGTTTTAGTGTTTGCGGCGTGTGCGGTAACCGAAAACGGCGGCGACGTTCCGGAGGATCGGGAATATACATATTTTGACTATGAGCCGGGAACCGTTATTATAAAGCTCAGGAAACCGTACGACGGTCCTGTCAGCGAGCTTTTCCCGGAAATCGAGATCGTCTCCGCGGAGGACATCGGCAGAAGAGACCTTATTGAGCTGTCAGAACCTGAAACCGGCTCTGCTAAGGTCAAAAACGGGATCGGGACACTGTACGAAGTCAAACTGAGAGAGAACACAAAAAAGGCGGTCGTGGAGGCAGTCGAGGCGCTCGCCGGGAACCCGCTTATCGTTTATGCGCAGCCGGTGTATATTACGGACGGCGGGGAATGACGTTGCTTTATTTATGTTGACGAAGGGGCGGAGCCGTGTTGCGGATCCGCCTCCGCTGTTTTTATTTGGCGGCATTCGGGTATTTCCCGGCATTTCCCGGAAAAAAGAATTTTTCGGACTGTTTTTAATTTTCCGGTATTTCCCGGAAAAAAGAATTTTTCGGAGAATAAAATAGGCGGGTCCGGACTGTGGAAGAGAGGGCGGAAACGTGGTATAATTATACCGGACGGATGATTGGCGAAAAGCTTTTTCCGCGTGGCGGCAGCGAGCGGCTTTTGCGGAGAAAACGGAGGTTTTTGATGAAGTTTATTCATACGGGCGACCTGCATCTCGGGTCGAAAATGGGCACCAGACTTACGCCTGACAAGGCGGCTGCGAGAAAAGCGGAACTCAGGAGCACGTTTAAAAGAATGGCTGATTACGCGTCGGAAAACGGCTGTACGGCTGTTCTTTTGTGCGGCGACGTTTTTGACGAAAACGAACCGCTGCTCGATGACAAGAATTATTTTTACCACGTCGTGAGCACGCATCCTGATGTGTATTTTGCCTATTTAAAGGGAAATCATGACACCGGGGACCACTTTTCGGAGGATGTGCCGGAGAATCTTTTGACGTTCGGTAACGACTGGAGATACTACGAGTTCGGCGACGTTCGCGTGTACGGAACGGAGCTTCCGGAGAAGGGCGCGAGGGCCGCGGCGGCCAGACTTTCGACAGATTCGAATTTTGTGAACATAGTCATGCTGCACGGACAGATCGGGTCGTCGGCGGACAGTATCGTCATTCAGGACTACGTCGGCAAGGGAATCGACTACCTTGCGCTGGGACACGTTCATTCCTACTCCAAAGGGCAGATAGATATGTGGGGCGAGTACGCCTATTGCGGAACGCCTGAGGGGAGGGGCTTTGACGAGACCGGCGAGAAGGGGTTCGTGCTTGTAGAGACGGACAGGCCCGGGGCGAGGGTCGAGACGAGGTTCGTGCCTTTCGCGCAGAGAACGGTTCACGAGTTCCGCGTCGACATTTCGGGGACCGCTTCGAAGGAGGACGCATTGGACGTTTGCGAAGAAGCCGTTTCGGGAGCGAAGAACAGGGATCTGGTGAGGCTTTTGATCGAAGGCGCTACGCGTTTTGACACGGACGGCCTTGATACCGCTTTGGAGAATTCGCTCGGGGGCAGGTTTTTTGCGCTGTCGGTCAAGAATCTTAGCACCGAGGAGCCGGATTACGAGGCGTTTCTGAACGAGGTATCGCTTCGCGGAGAGTTTGCGAGAAAGCTTGCGGCTGACACGAGCCTCAGCGACGCGGACAAAAAACGGATTGCCGCGCTCGGTTTCAAGGCGCTTGCCGGAAACCTCATAGAAGATATAAAAGTGAGGTGACTGAACGGTGAAGCTTGTAAGATGTCACATTGAAAACTTCGGAAGGATCACGGACACCGATATCGAGTTCGGGGACGGCATAACGCCTTTTATGCTCGGAAACGGAGAGGGCAAAAGCACTTTCGCGGAATTCCTGACGGCCATGCTGTACGGGATGGAGACGCAAAGGGACACGGCATCGTCAAAGGGCGAGTCGAAAATCATCAACAGAACGATTTTTTACCCGTTTTCCGGGGGCGTTTACGGCGGCACGCTGGAGTTTTTGTCGGAGTACGGGGGACGGACAGCGAATTTCAGAGTAGAGCGGACTTTTGACAGGGTCAGCAGAACGCGCGACACCGTTTCCGTGTACGTCGACGGCGTGAAGAACGTTTTCGAAAACGCGCCCGCGATCGGGGAGGAACTGCTCGGAATCAACGAGGATTCTTTCAGAAAAATCATGTTCATGACCGGCGACAGCATGCAGCCAGGGGCGACGAACGATATCAGCCAGAAACTCGGCGGCAACATTGTCAGCGACGACGGACACTACGAAACCGCGCTGGAGCAGCTCGACAAACAGCTTAAGAAATATGAGAAAAAAGGCTCGGGCAAGAACAACACGCTGATCGCGGAGTGCGAGCGGACGATTTCGGAACTCAGGGAGCAGGCGGCTGAGTACAGGAAGATCAGAGAGACTCTGTCGGGACTGTATGATAGACGCGGCTCGCTGTCGGAACAGCTCGCCGCTCTGAAGGCTGAGGAAGAGGCCGAGAGAAAGCAGAAGGAGCTGGCTGACGCGTGCGCCTACGCCGCGGAACTACGCAAAAACGCGGAAGAAACGGAAAAAGAATACGGTGAGATTCTTGCGGGTTATCCGTCCGGTTTCCCCGAAGACGCCGAAATACAAAACGTGAAAGCGACTGTCGACGACTATATGCGCAACGAAAATATCCTTTCCGGAACGGTTTTCCCGCCTGAAAAAGAGGCCGAGCTTGCCGGACTTCAGAGGATAATCGCGGAAAACGGTGTTGACGGCATGATGATCTATGAGACGGAGCGGGACGTCGCGAGAGCGGAGGAGTCGGCTGCGGGTATCTCGGCTTTGCGTTCTGTTGCCGAGGCAGCCGAAAACGACAGCGCGTCTTTGAGGGAAACCTTCGCGGGGCGCGAGGAGGCGGTGGCGAAAGCGCTGGAGCTGCTTCCGGAGGCCGTCAAGAAGAGAGACGAGGCCGACAGGGAAGTAAGGGCGTTCGCGGTCGAAGGGTACGGTACAGACGCGGGCGCTTTTGAGAGGGCCGGCATGTTCAGAAAGGCGGGCGTCGCGCTCGCCGTGGCATCGCTTCTGGCGCTCGCGGGCGGCGTCGTGATGACGTTTGTGAAAAGCGGCGTCGCGTGGCTGAATATTGCGCTTTTTGTGCTCGGGTTCGCGCTGCTTTGCGCGGGTATCGTACTGTTTGCGCTCGGGGCGCGCGGCCTTAAGCAGGCGAAGCGGAAAAGAGAGGACGCGCGCGAACAGGCGGAAGCGAGGCTTTCGGACGCAAGGGAGAGCGTTGTAAGGCTTACGGGTATTTTCGGGAACTACGGCGACGACGCCGCGGGCGCGGAGAAGTTCAGACACGACGTGGAAAACTATTTTGCCGCAAGGGACAGAATCGCGGGCTTCCGCGACGAAATCGCGACCAAAACCATTGACGCCGAGGCATTGAACCGGAAGCTTTCCTCGATTTTCGAGAAGTGCGGCGTGACCGGAGACAGCCTGAGAGACAAGCTGATGAATCTTAAAAACATTGTTGCGGCGGAGGCGTCTCTGAAGGCGGAGCGCGACGGCGTAGCTGAGAGACGGCGTGAGATAAAGACGGCGATTGACTCAGAGCTTGCGGCAATTAACGGATTTTTCGGGAAATACGCTCCGGGACGTGCCGGGGAGGGCGGAAACCTTTACGACAGGATCAAATCGCTCGAGGTCGACAAGGCTTTGGCCGCGGGCAAACTCGGTGAGGCGGAAGCGAGAAAGAAAAAGCTCTCGCAGTACGTTTTAGAGAAAAGCATTCCCGAAACGCCGGTTGAATACACGCCCGGGAAAATCGAAGAAATTGCCGAAAACAGGGAGAAAACCGCTCACGAGGCAAGCCTTTGTGATTCGGATATCAAACGGCTTGAGGAGCGGGCTGAACTGCTTGGCGACGCGGAGGCGAAAATCGAAGAAGAGAACCGGAAACTCGACGAATACCGGAGAATCAAGGGCGATATCGAGAAGACGAAAAAGCTTGTAAAGGACGCCTACGACGCGATTGTCGAGCGCTACATCAAGCCGGTTTTGTCCAAGTTCGACCACTACCGCGGGACGCTCAGCGAAACGTACGGCGGCGACGTCAGCGTCAACCGGAATTTCAACGTCGAGTTCACCGCGAACGGAATCAAACGCGGTCAGGAGCATCTAAGCAAGGGACAGCTCGCGGCGGTCGGACTTTGCGTGAAGCTGGCACTGATCGACGTTTTGTACGGCGACAAAACGAATTTTATCGTGCTTGACGACCCGTTCGTGAATCTGGACGCGAAGAATATGCGCGATATCGCGAGTATTATCGGCGAGATTGCCGGAAAGCGTCAGATTATTTACCTGACGTGCCACGAGAGCAGGATGATCGAAAAGACTTGACCTGTGTTTTCGTGTGTAAGTGAAGCAAAAAGCACTCCCGGGGTGAGGGAGTGCTTTTTGCGTTATAAATGTGATATTGGAATTCGCACGGTCTGTGTTTGAATGTGTCAGACTCCGTATAGGAGGTCGGCGTACGTCGGGAACGGCCAGTATCCGGAACCGACGAGATTTTCGAGCGAGTCGGCGTGCTTCCTGAGAGACGCCATGGCGGGAAGAATTTCGTCGCGGCACTTTGCGGCGCGTTCGGAGCTGCTCTGCGTTTTTGAGGAGTCGTCGACCGCCTTCGAGAGCGTGTCGATGTCGGTGAACATCTCCTTGGAGAGCGGGTCGATCCTGTCGAGAAGGAGCTTTTCGGTGCAGGAGCGCGCTCCGGTGACGTCTGTTTTTGCGCGGAAATAGCAGGAGCGCGCGAGGCCGGCGGAGTAGTCGATGACCGCCGGGAGGATCTGGCGGCGCGCCATTTCGAGCATTGTGTTCGCTTCGATCGCGATTTCCTTGCAGTATTTCTCGTAAAGAATCTCCTTGCGGCTGCGGATCTCGTTTTCGGAGTAGATTTTGTTGCGCGTGAACAGCGAGATGTTTTCGGCGCTGTCGAGATACGGGAGCGCGTCGACGGTTGTCTTAAGGTTTAGAAGTCCTCTTTCGGCGGCCTCCTTTTCCCACTCGGGGGAGTAGCAGTTGCCGTTGAAAACGATTCTGCTGTGGGCGTTGTACTCGTCGGCGATGATCGCGTCGATTTCAGCCTGCGGGTCGGAGGCGTTTTCTAGCCTGGTTGCGAAAGCGGCGAGCTCGTCGGCGACGATCGTGTTCATGACCACGTTCGTCTCGGAGACCGAAAAGCCGGAGCCGAGCATTCTGTATTCGAATTTGTTGCCGGTGAACGCCATCGGCGCGGTGCGGTTGCGGTCCGTTGTGTCGCGGCTGAAGTCGGGAAGCGTCTGCACGCCGGAATTGAGTCGCTGTCTTCCGGGATTTTCGCCCGGGTCGCGGCCGGAGGCCTCTGCGTCAAGAATGTACTTGAGGTCGTCGCCGATGAAGACAGAGACGATGCAGGGCGGGGCTTCGTTGCCGCCGAGACGTCTGTCGTTGGAAGCGGATGCGACCGCGATTCTGAGAAGGTCCTGGTGCTTGTCGACGGCGGAAATGACTGCCGTGAGGATGAGCAGAAAGAGCTTGTTGCGCGCGGGGTCCTTTCCGGGGCGGAGCAGGTTGACGCCGGTGTCTGTTTGGAGCGACCAGTTGTTGTGCTTGCCCGAGCCGTTCACGCCCTCGAAGGGTTTTTCGTGGAGAAGGCAGAGCAGGCCGTGCTTTTCGGCCAGAATCTTCATCTTCTCCATTGTGAGCTGGTTGTGGTCTGCAGCGGTGTTTGCCGCGGTATAGATCGGAGCGAGCTCATGCTGTGCCGGCGCGGCCTCGTTGTGCTCGGTCTTTGCGTAGACGCCGAGCTTCCAAAGCTCCTCGTCAAGGTCCTTCATGAACGCTTTGACGCGCGGCCTCATCGCGCCGAAATAGTGGTCGGCAAGTTCCTGCCCTTTGGGCGGTCTGGCGCCGAAAAGCGTTCTGCCGGTCAGCATAAGGTCGCGGCGCTTTTCGGCCATTTGTCTGTCCACGAGGAAATATTCCTGCTCGGGACCGACCGTGGGCACCACGCGCGTGACGTCTCCGAGTCCGAAGAAGGGAAGGATCCTGAGCGTCTCTCTGTTGATGAGTTCCATGGAACGGAGCAGCGGAGTTTTCATATCGAGCACTTCGCCGCCGTACGAGCGGAAAACGGTCGGAATGCACAGGCAGTTGTCTTTTATAAACGCGTAGGAGGTCGGGTCCCACGAAGTGTAGCCGCGCGCTTCAAACGTGGCACGAAGGCCTCCTGAGGGGAACGACGACGCGTCCGGCTCTCCCTTGATGAGATTTTTTGCCGTAAAATCGGCAATAACGCTGCCGTCGGGGTTCGCAGTCAGGAAGCTATCGTGCTTCTCCGCGGTGATTCCGGTGAGCGGCTGAAACCAGTGCGAATAGTGCGTTGCTCCGTGCGCGATCGCCCAGTCCTTGAGCGCCTTCGCGACGTGGTCGGCGACGTTCATGTCGATTTCTTTGCCCTCGGCAACCGTCCGGTGCAGGGAGGCGTAAATCTCCTCGGGAAGCATCTCCTTCATAACGGTGTCGTTGAAGACAAGACTCCCGAAAAGCTCCGTAATGTTCCGGTTGTTCTCGCTTGTTTCAGTCGTGTTTTTCATTTTCGAAGCCCTTTACATATCGCTAAAACTCATTTGCCTTAACCCCTTCGCGGGGTTTCCAACTCTTTATTATACTTTTCTCCGCCCGCGGGTGTCAAGACCGTTTGAGCTCGCAAACCCTCGCGACCGTGTTTCCGCACTTTTCACACACTTTTCATGCAGCAGGAGCTTACGCTTGCAGATGCTTCACGGTCACGCTTCACGGTCGTCATGCCGGAAAACGTTGCGAAGTATGGAAAAATGTTGTATCATAAAAACGCTGCGGAGCGGTGGAGAAAGCGAAAATGACCGGTCCGGGCGGAACAGGGAGTGAAAATATGGGTTTTATCAAGAAAATCCTCCAAAAGACTATTCTCGACAAGACGTTCTGGAAATTTGTACTGGTCGGAGTTCTGAACACCGTCGTCGGTCTCGGCGTCAACTACCTCGTGCTCTGGCTGCTCGGCCTGAACAAGTCGGTCAGCGACAACACGGCGTACTGGATAGCTTCGGCCGCCAACTACGTTATCGGCAGCATTCTGAGCTTTTTCCTGAACAAGTACTTTACGTTCAAGAGCAACGCCAGAAGCGCCGCGGAGGTGTTCCGCTTCATTCTGAACATCGTCGTGTGCTGGATAATCGCCTACGGAACCGCGAAGCCCTTCATCGGCTGGCTGTTCACGAAGCAGTGGGTCTGGCCGTGGCAGAACGTCGAAATGCCCAAGGCGGTTGGCTATGTGGCGACGCTTCTCGGTGCGGGACTGTTCGTGATCCTGAACTACTTCGGACAGCGGTTTTTCGCCTTTAAAAAGGATAAATTCAGCGATGAACCCACGCCGGAGGAGGATCCGGTCGAAGCCGGAAACAATGGAACAGACGGTGAACCGGACAGCGGTATCGAAACGTCCGGAACAGACGCCGACGGCCATCCGGAGAAATGACAGACGGCGTTCAAACAAGCGGAAACCGCAAATCTTTGCAAGACAAAAGGCCCGGCGCGATCAGCGCCGGGCCTTAAAAGTAACGGTCAAACAACGGAGACTCTATTTCCCGTATCCGGATTCGACGTAAGGAAATGTACACGCCCGCGCCTCTTCAAGCGTGGGAATTGACGGCGCGGCGCCTTTTCTCGAGACTGTGACAGCGGCCGCCTTTGTTGCCGTGGACAGCGCTTCTTCGTACCCGATGCCTGACGCGAGAAGTCCCGTAAAGAAACCGAGCATTGTGTCGCCGGCGGCGGTCGTGTCGACCACGGGTGCGGAATGGATTCCGTAGGTGAGGAAGACGTCTTTTCCCGCGAGTATCGAGCCGTTTTTGCCGAGCGTCAGGAGCACGAGCGCGCCGGGGTATTTTGAACGCAGAACTCTTATTATATCCTGCGGCTCCTTTTCGCCCGAAAGCACCTCGCCCTCTATTTCGTTCAGCACGAAAATATCCACGAGCTCGAGCGGGAACGATGCGATATCGTCTGTTACCGGCGACGGGTTGAAAACGATCTTCATACCTTTGGAGGCGCCTGCCTTCATTATCTCGGGAATCCTGCTTATCTCGTTCTGAAGGATAAGATAGTCACCCTCCGCAAAGTTTTCGAGAGCGCGCTCAATTGAAGAGCTGTCGATCTCGCGGTTTGCGCCGGGAAAGAGAATAATCGAGTTCTGTCCGGCTTTGTCGACCTGTATTATCGCGTGACCGGAAGGCCCGCCGGAGATCTCCACGAGAGAGGTGTCGACTCCGCGCGCATTAAGCATGTCGGTGAGCATTGTACCGTCGCGACCGATCTTTCCCGCGTGAAATACCGTAGCGCCGGACGAGGCCGCCGCTATGCTCTGATTTAATCCTTTTCCGCCGCAATTTACGTCTCGGGCTGAGGACGTCAGCGTCTCACCGGGAAGCACGAAATGGTCCATGTGGTAGACGTAGTCAACGTTAAGAGATCCGAAATTGAGTATTTTAGCCATTTTATCCTCTTTTCTATGAAAAAAATTGCGTTTTCAGGCAGGTTCGCGCCGGTTGCAGAAGTTCCGGACAGCAGAAGTTCCCTGCCGGAGAATTTCCCGGACGGACCGGTCAGCGGAGAAGCTTGTTAACTTCCGCGTGGAGAGCGGGGAGCATGCCGAGAATGTCCGAGACGAGCTTGAACTGGTTTCTTGCGCGAACAAGGTTGTGCTCCGGGTACGAGGTGTGGAAATATACGTCGCCGTCGAGGTAGTCGGACAGAAAGCGGATGCCGCACTCGTACGTCATTATCGCGACAGACTCGGGGAGCAGCGCGATCTCGGAGGGGGTCAGAAAATCCTTCGCGCCCGACAGGTAGCCCCTGCAGAAGTTCCTAAAGTTCGCGGGCACGAAATGCACCTTGGAAAGGTCGGCTTCGTCTTCGGCTGCGGATGAGCCGCCCGCGCGCAGCGCGTCTCCGAAATCGTAGAGAGCGCTTCCCGGCATAACAGTGTCGAGGTCGATAAAGCAGAGGACCTCTTTTGTGTCGCGGTCGATCATGATGTTGCTGAACTTCGTGTCGTTATGCGTGACGCGGAGAGGGATTTCGCCTGATTTCAGACCGTCCGTGATGAGACTTGTGATTTTCTCTAAACTTAGGGCGTAATCGATATCTGCCTTCGCGTCGGACGCTCGTCCGGAACGGTTCTCGGCGACAGCCTTTTTTAGGTTCTCGAAGCGCTTGACGGTGTTATGGAAATCGGGAATCACTTCGACGAGCTGCGACGCGTCGAAACCCATGAGCGACTTCTGGAATTCCGCGAGCGCGCTGCCGGCGCTCAGGTACGTCTTCCTTGTGACCTTGACCATGTCGAGGTTTACCGAATTTCTCAGGTATTGGTAGCACCTCCAGTAATAGCCCTCGCTGTCGCGCGCGAAAATCTTTCCGTCAACGGCGGGCATAAGCACGAGTGTGGAGCGCTCCGGGTCAGGCGACGTGTTCTTCTTCAGGTTGTAAACGTATTCCGTCACAAGCTGAATGTTCCGCATAAGTCCTTCCGGGTCGCGGAAGATGTTGTGGTTGATACGCTGGAAGATGTACTGTCCGTGTCCTGTGTCGGCGCATCCCGGCTGCGTTACGCAGTAGGTGACGTTAATGTGGCCGCTGATGATCCTCACGATATCAAGGTCGTCGAAGGAGGTGAGGTCAGTTTTAAAAAGCCTGATAATATCGGTATTGATCAATTCGTTCATAATATAACCTCCGGGTTAACGGGTCATGGAGTTTGTTTCAGAGTCTTAAATGCCGGTTTAAATTTCCGGTTTTCGGTTTCCGGGAGTGATGCTGAACTCGTCGGTGTCGAAATTGACGGTCACGACGGTGCCGTCGGCGAACGTGGAGCGTTGTTTGCGCGGACTGCCGAGGAATTCGTGCTTTACGAGCTCCTTGTCGTATACACGCGCGTTGTGTTCAAGCGCGGTCTTTGCGAGCGCGACGCCTTCAGGGGACATTCCGGGGCCGATATAGACGGTGCCGCCGGTGAGCAGCGCGTAGAGGTATCCGCTGTCGGTGACGGGAATGTGCCACCCGCCGCGTGACCCGACGCCGAACCACGGAACAGTCAGGCAGTCACTGTAGACGAGCGCGAGCAGCGGAACGGGAATTCCTACCGCGGTGCCGTGGTCCGAGGAGAGCTCGTCGACTGAAAGCGGCGCGTGGTGAACGAGCGCGATCGAGGGGAGCACGGCGTCGACGCCTTCTTCGGAGGAGGTGATGATTCCCGCCGCGTTAAGGTAGTCGAAGCAGTTCCTGCGGTATTCCACGCAGTCCCTTCTGGTGACGGCGTGCTTTTCGTTGAAGCATTCGTCGAGGTCGACAACAGAGAAGACGTCCAGATACGTTCCGTCGATCTTGATGCCGAGTTCTTCGAAGTGTTTGTAGTTCCTTTTTACGTACTGCGGGCAGAGCTCGGGGCACATAAACGTCTGCGGACCGCCGCACCACACGTTGTAGACAGGGTAGTTCCCGTCAAAGTCCACGGCGACGTTGTCGAGGTCGAACGACTCTGCTTCGAAATAGTAGTCCCGGAACTGGTCGTGGATTCCGAACCTGTAGCCGAGCTTCCTGCAGAGGTCGCTCAGGTCCTTCATTCCCTCCGCGCCGCCTGCCTCTTCACAGGGCGGGAAAAGATCCGGATGCAGTCTGTCGTAGCCTCTGCGGCCCCAGCCGTCGAGGTGGAGGTAGACCTTTTCGAATCCGAGCTCATGAATGTTTTCAAGCCTCTTTCCGATCTCCGAAAACGGCGTGACCCACGTGTTCGCCTCCGGATTCTCTTTGTTGTAGGCTTCCGACTGTTCGTGAATGAACGTCGCGATGCCGTCGTGGTATATGGGGCAGCCGGGCATGTAGGCGAGCGAGGGGTTGTTTTCGATTTTCTGCCTCATTGTGACGAGCCGGCCGTGCTCTTTAACGTAGCGGCGGTAGACCTTGGCGAATGTGTTATAGTCCGCGTCTTCGTAGAACGAATAGACGAGCTTGCGTCTGTCGCGCGGCAGGAAGTGGCCCAGAGTTGGCTTCCAGAAGGGAATCAACGTCGTGTCGCCGCCGGGAACGTGCTTCGTCTCGCAGCAGGCGTCCCACGGAGTGTCGAAAAGCATCATGTAACCTTCACGGCCGCGGATCTGGCCCGCAAAAGGCATATAGTAGTCGCGCGAGAGCATCTGCCACCCCTGGTAGCAGGGAACCTTTCCGTCCCATTTTGCCGGCAGGATAAGGCCCTGCATTTTCGGGAGAACCGTGTAGCCCTCTTCGGCGGCGTATTTAAGCGGCGCGGGCCAGCAGACGACGTCGATGTCCGCCTCTTTGTCGCCTTTTACAAAGAACTCGGCGTGGAGAGTGTCGTCAGAGCGCTCAACGTACACAAACGTGACGATCCGGACGTTTTCGAAAGATCCGCCGCCGAAGCCGCTGTAGACGGCTCTTACGCCGGAGACTGTGCCGGTTTCGTATTCCGAAGACTCGCACCGTGCGCCGGAAAACGATACGGTTCCTGCCGTTTTGGAGCGCACGAACGGTATCATGCCGCCTGTTTCCCAGCTGTTGACGCCAAAGAACGCTTTAAGCGAGAGTTTGTCGGGGCAGTACTCCGCGCGCAGCTTTTCGCCTTTTAAATAGTAGATTGCCATGGTTCACCTCGTGTGTTTCTTAATTAAAGCGTTAACGCGTTCCCTCATCGACGGAATGAATCCAATCTCGGAGGGATAGCGTGCAAGCGTGATTTCGGGAATGCCGTTTTCGATTTCGTGCATCACCTTTTCGCGGCCGATCATGCTCTCCAAAAGCCTGAGAGCGCGGAGGTCCTGAATCGCGTCGAAGAAAACGACTTCGCGCAGGGACGGCCATGCCTTAAGGTCGGGGCCGGGGTAGACCGAGAACGGGTCGCCTGCGGGAACGAAGCCGCCCGCGTCGGATTCGTTGAACGGGTTGATCTCTGTCAGCGATAGCATCGTGTTGTAGAAATTGTAACCCCACTGCAGGAAGCCCGCGATGTTGTACTTGTAGAACTGCGTCCCTATAATCCTGTTGCGCGCGGAAGGCATCGCAAGGAACCTGTTTGAAACACCGTTCATCTGTCCACAACAGTAGTAGAGCCAGAGATCGGGCACTTTGTTTTCGATGAATGCGGAAGCGTGGTCGGTTGAGGGAACGGGGCAGTCAACGAGACCGAGCTTGTAGAATTCATAATTCGAGAGCGCGTCCATGATCGGGAGCCCCTCCGTGAACGGGCGGACCATATCCGAGAGCTCCTTGTACTTGTCGAGCTGCTCAAGGGAAGGCTCGTCCGAAATGTGGAAGCGGCAGCGCCTGTCGGAGCCGTTTCTCTCCGTTCTGAGGTATTCGAGGAAGGCGGGAATGAGCAGCGAGAGGAATTTCCTGTATTCCGGGCTGTCCGAGGGAGTGTCCCAGCCGAAGATCCGTTTATACTCGCCGTCGACCGTTGCCCAGACCTGCGGGCAGGCGGCCGCGCCCCACTGTGTGAAGAAATGGTTGATCTCCAGGTATTTGATGCCCGCCTTGTCGCAGAGGTCGACCCACCTGCCGAGTTTGGAAAAATCAAACGAGTATTCCCCACCGTCGACTCTTACGTCGGCGAGCTGAACGTTCTTTCTGTAGGTGCCGACCGCTGTGTCGAGCGAGGGGGAGAGAACGGGCGTCAGGATCATGTTCTGGCCGTATTTCGCGGCGTTAGTCATAAAACTGTCGATCGCGGTCCAAAGCCGTTCGTCGTAAAAGCCCGTGCGGTAGTAGTTCATAAGGCAGTCGACGTAGAACCACTGCGTGAAAATGAGTTCCTGAGGAGGAAGTTCCGCGTCAATGATCTCGCAGAGGCAGGTGACAGAGGCTTTTTCGCCGCCGGAGCTGACCGTGACTGTGACGGGGTAGGCGGAGGCGGGGAAACTGCCTTTGGGGTCGATCTCAATCCAAACGCTGTGCAGAACGTTGCTCACCGAGACGTGACCGCCGTTCTCAAAGGGCTCCAGAACGTCCGGGAAGAGGCCGGGCTCGGTGCGCAGATAGTTGCCGTCGTTGTGTCCGACGAAAATGGGCAGCTCAGCGGGCGTGCAGCGCACCCTGTAGAGGCTTACGCAATCCGCCAGCGGGGAGTCGACGGTCACCGTCGCGTGCATCGAGGAGGTGTTGACCTCGCTCACGCGGAAGCAGACCTGGAAAGAGTACCGCTCGTTTTTCAGCATCGAAAACGAGCTCAGACCGTGTTTTGAGACCGGGTATTCGTCCGGAAAGCATTTTTCAAGTGAAGTGATAGCTTTGATGAGCATTTTCGAGCCCTCCTTCGGCTGTTTTCCTTGCTGAGATTGTACCACCGCGGAGCGCCGAAGTCAATCTCGAACCATGCCTCCGGACGGGCGTCGCGGCGGCACGACAGTAAAAAAATGCAATTTTCGCCATCCGGCATGTTAAGATCGTACACCCGGGAAATATCCGCACAGGCGGCCGTGAAACGCGACGTTAAAAAAACGCATTTTCGCCCCTGAAATTCGTTAAATCCGTTCAACGGAAAAACGGGAAATATCCCGCGGCGGGGAGTGACGCGACACTTACGCGGGAGAGAACCGGAGCGGGACCGGAGCGGAACGGGAGAAGTATGTGCGCGGGACGGAAAACGCGGGACGGGACGGAAAAAACGGGACGGAAAAAACGTTAAAACGCTTGAAAACCGGCAGGGTATGGTGTAGAATAAAACCAACTGCGAAGATATCCGCAAGTTCCATTCTTTTAATATGCGCGCGCATAAGCGCCGCCGGAAAATTTGGAGGATTTACAAAATGAGAAGAATCATCGTTGCAGCAGTTTTTGCACTGTGTGTTTGCGTACTTTTCTGCGCCTGCGCCAAGACGCCGGACAACAAGCCCGAACCGACCGATCCGCCTGCAACCCAGGCTTCGACAGCGACCGAGGCTCCCGCCGATACTGAGGCGCCGACGGAGAAACCCGAACCGACTGAGGCTCCGACGCCGTCCAAGCCTATTGTGAACGTTGTACTCGGTAAAGAAGCGACGGCCGACTACACGGAGAGTGGCGCCAACTGCGGCCCGGCGAACCTTGTTTGCGACGGCGACGAGACGACGAGATGGAGCGGGTTCGACCTTTCGAGACCCGACTGGCAGAACAACTTAACCTACTGGGTCGTTATCGATCTGGGCGGAAAATTCACGATCACCGACTTTTATATTATGTTCGAGTCGCTGACCGGAACCTACAGCATTCAGGTTTCCGACACCGGCGAAGAGGAGAGCTGGAAATCCGTTTACGTGTACGACGACGTGAACTACGGACCTTCGGCGCTTACCGACGAGGGCTCATTCGACAGCAACACGACGGCTTCCTTTGTAAGAGTGCTCGTGGAGTTCCCTGAGGACGAGACGTTCAGCGGACAGTATCCGTTCGTAAGTATTTACGAATTCGAGTGCTACGGCTATGCCGAGGAAGCGGAGGAGACGGCGGCCTGACCGCTGCTCCTGTTATAAAAAACTGCCCGCGCGAACGGTCTCCGGAAACACGGGCGGTTATATATTTAACCGGACAGAGAAAATGTTTAAGAATTTCAAAAAACTGATACGCTGCGCCGCGCTGCTGACACTTGGCGCGGCTTGCTTCGCGGCGTGCCCGTCCTGCGGCGTTCCGGACGGTCACGCCCCCTCGGACCCGACGTCGGCGGCGCCCAAGCCGGTAATAGTTGACGGTCTTACCGCCGCCGACTATTACAAAGGAGGGAAGACCTCTAACTACGTAACCGGGCTTGACGAGTTCGGCCGCGCTTTTGAGGCCGTGCCGGGCGAGAAGACGGACAAGACGAGAAACGTCGGGCTGTTCTATTTTTTGACTCTGGGACAGCACAACGCGAAGGACATTTACGACGTCTCGAAGCTGCTCGAAAAGGACAACGGCAAGGATATTCTTTTTTATTCAGAGAGCAAGCAGTCGCCCGTCGACGAGCCGCACTTCTGGGGCGAGCCTCTCTACGGATACTACAATTCGTCGGACAAGTGGGTCATCAGGCGCCATCTCGAGCTTTTGACCGAGGCGGGAGTCGACTTCCTCGCTTTCGACGTGACGAACGCGGTTACGTACGACGTGGTGGCCAAGAGGGTCATAACGCAGGTGTGCGAACTCCGGAACGCCGGATGGGACGCGCCTCAGATCGTTTTTTACACAAACGCCTACTCCCACCGCGTGATCAAAAATCTTTACCAGCTGTACTACAAGAACGGAAAGTATGACGCCGCGTGGTACAGAGTCGACGGAAAACCGCTAATTATAGGGAATATATCAATGGCCGACGACAGGAACGAGGCGCGCGGAAGAGGCGATAAAAGCTACGTTTCCGAGCCTTTTTCAAAAGAGATTCTGGAACTGTTCAGCTTCAGGGAGTCGCAGTGGCCGAACGCGCCGTTCCGCGAGGACGGCTTCCCGTGGATCGAGTGGGAGTATCCGGCGCCTGTTCACAACGACGTGATCAACGTTGCAGTCGCGGCGCACCCCGCGCTTCCGATGTCGTTTTCGATAACGAGAGGAGCAGACAACTGGGGCCGCGGTTGGAACGTGAACACGCACAAAAACGAGAGCGACAAAGCGGCCGAGGGGCAGTTTTTCCAGGCGACATGGGACGTCGCCATTAAAGAGGACCCGGGAACGGTATTTGTCACGGGCTGGAACGAGTGGGTCGCGGGAAAGTTCGCCTACGACGGCGAGTACGCGCTTGTAGATCTTGCCAATACCGAGTTTTCGCGCGACGCGGAGCCAATGAAGGGCGGCCACAACGACGCTTTTTACATCCAGCTCGCGCAGAATATCAGAAAGTACAAAAACGGACAGCTGCCGGCAGGCGCGCAGCTTGACTCAAAGCCCGCCGAAATCGCGATAGGCACGAACGACCCGAAATGGGATGAGGCGGAGGCCGTGTTTATGGCTCCCGTTATCGAAAACGAAGCGAGAAGCAGCAAGGGAGCGGCTCCGACCGTGCACTACGAGCAGGCGGCGGCGCGGAACTTTATTAAAGAGGTCAGAATCGCGCAGGACGCGTCCTCGATCTATTTCAGAATCGAGACGGAAGAAGACGTTAAGGCGCGCGAAAACGGCGACTCTTCGTGGATGAACGTTTTTGTCGGCACCGGCGCGGTGGCGGCGGGCGGCTGGGAAGGCTACGGCTTCGTCATCGGGCGCACGGAACAGGACGGAAAACTCGCGGTAGAGAAGCTTTCGGCCGATTTTTCCGGTGAAAAAACGGGTGAGGCGGAGTACGCGCTAAGCGGCAAGGTCCTTGAGATCAAGGTCCCGAGGCAGGCGCTTTCGCTCGCGGCGGACGTGAACAGCTTCTATTTTAAAGTCGCCGACGGCGTCGAAAACCCGTCCGATATTATGGACTACTACGTGAGCGGCAAGGCGTTTCCGGTCGGAAGGCTCAGCTTCAGATACCTCGGCTGAGGTTCACGATGAGATTCCGATGAGATTCCGGCGCGCGGTTTTGTTTGCATAATACGCGCGGGTGTGTTATAATTTCCGCGTATGAAATCCGAAAAGAGCCTGCCTTACGCGTACGCGGGCGCGGTACGGACGGCGATGCTCGACGACCCGAATTTCAGGTCGCTCAACGCGCTTACGCACGCGGGCGCGGTACGTACGGCGGTTTTTGCGTTCCGGCTTAAGGCGGAATATTCCTGAAGGTGAAGTATGGACGACTTTGAGGTCAAGACGCTCGCCGAAAAGATCTCGGGCATAATGGGCCCGGACTTCGGTATAGCGGATATGTCGGGAAAGTTGATTTTTCCCGAAAAAGAGGAGAATATTCCGGTTCCGGAAGAGCCTTCCGAAGGAGTTGTCCGGACAAAGGACGGCCGTGTTTGCCTGTTCGTGAAAACGGAGAACGACGGACTGTGGTTCTGCGACACGGTAAAACAGGGCGAATCGGCGTCGTCGGCAGGGAAAACTCTCGAGCTCGCGGCTGTCATCTACAACGAAAACGTTCTGACGGTTTCCGCGCGCAGAAACGACTTTTTCCGTACGCTTCTTACAGGCGGCAGGGACGCCGTCAACCAGAACGACTTTTCGCTCTACACCAAGCGGATATCGGCGGCGGGCGGCGACGTCGAGGTGCTGATCGTCACGGTTTCGGGCAGGAGAAAGGGCGACGGCGGAGAGCGCGAGAACAGGCTTTCGGACGTGTGTTCGCTTCTTGAATATGTTTTTCCAGAGAGCGAAGGCTGCGTAACCGTCAAAATGAGGGCGGACGCGGCGGCGGTAATCGTTCCTGTCGGGGACCGGAACTCGCCCGAGGACATAGCCGCGACGGCAGCGGGCGTGAGGGAGACCGCGTTTTCGGAGTATCTCACGGACATCTCGGTCGGCATCGGCGCGAGGGTCAGGCAGCTCAGAAACGCCGACACCTCTTACAGAACGGCCGAACGCGCGCTCGCGGTAGGAGAGTCCTTCGGATTTGACGGCGGCGTTTATTCCTACGACAAGCTCGGCGTCGCGCGCCTTCTTTACGGACTGAAAAGGGAGGTCTGCGAGGCGTACCTGCGCGAAGTATTCGGGACGGCTTTTCTCGAATACCACGGGAAAAAGATGCGCGCGGACGAGAAAAACGGAGAAAAGAGCGGAGAGGCCGGCGACGAGCTGATCAAGACGGTGAAAACGTACCTCGAGCTGAACCAGAACGTCTCCGAGACGTCGAAGGTCCTTTTCGTGCACAGGAACACGCTCAACTACCGTATCGACAAATTCAACAAGCTGACCGGGCTCAACTGCACTTCGTTCGAGGACGGGCTCAAGGTCAGCATAGGCTTTATGCTTTTGGACTACATGGACTCGCTGCCTCCCGAAAGAGGCGAGGACGTCCAGGGAACGGCGGCAAGAAAGACGCCGGGAAGACGCTGATTTTCCGGAAATCCTGCCGGGCGCTGATTATATGTTAAGGCGGTTTACAAATGAAGAACTCAGAGGAAAAAAGAATTGACCGGCTGAACGGGCCGGAGATAGTTTTCAGAAACGTGACAAAAGACTACCCGAACGGAGTGCGCGCGCTCGACAACGTGAGTTTCCGCGTCGCTCCGGGGGAGTTTGCGTTTCTTATGGGCCATTCCGGCTCCGGCAAGTCGTCGCTCATCAGACTTCTTATGATGGAGGAGCGGCCGACAGATGGCTCGATCACGGTCGGAAACATCAGGCTGTCGGATATTAAAGACAGCGGCATTCCTTACTACAGACGCGAGGTCGGCGTCGTTTTCCAGGATTTCAGAATCATACTTGGCAGGAGCGTTTACGAAAACATCGCCTGCGCGATGGAGATGCTCGGCGAGCCTAAAAAAAGGATCGACGAGAGAGTCGACGCCGTTCTGGACACTGTCGGAATTCTGGCCAAGAAAAACGAAAAGGCGATGCACCTTTCGGGCGGCGAGCTTCAGCGTGTGGCGATCGCGAGGGCAATCGTGCTGCTGCCGGGACTTATTATTGCCGACGAGCCCACAGGCAACCTCGACCCCGAGAATTCAATGGAGATCATGCGCCTTCTTAAAGAGATCAACAATATGGGCGCCACGGTTCTCGTCGCGACGCACGAGGCGGGCATAGTCGAGAACAGCGGCCAGAGAGTCATTTCGCTGTCCCACGGCATGAGACAGTTCACCGAGTGAAGGGAGGCGGCGCTATGAAATTCCTGAGACTGGCTTATTACGAGCTCCGGCAGGGCTTCAGAAACATACTTCGCAACCTTTTTATGGTTTTCGCGTCTGTTATCGTCGTTTTTTCGGTGCTTCTCATTTCGGGACTGATGATCGAGGCGGGAATTACGCTCGGCTCGGTGATCAGGCAGTTCGGCGACCGCGCGGAGGTGCAGATCAACCTCAGCTACCTCGTCAGCGACGAAGAGGCCATGGAGTACTTCGAGGTCATCAAGTCGGACTCCCGCGTGAAGGATGCGCAGTTCATTTCCAAAGAGGCGAACCTGGACAGAATTATTTCCTACTTTAAGGGCGACGAGGAGCTTTTTGAAAAGTACAGGGAGAGCGAGAGACTTCACTTCGCGTCAATCGAGGTGCAGCTGAACGAGTACACGGACGGCACCGGGTTCCTTGAGGAGGTCAAGGGGCTGGACGGCGTCGACAGCGTGAAGGACATTGTGGGCACCATTGAAAAAATGCAGCTCATGCGCTTCTGGGTCAACATCGGCACGATCATAGCGGTCGTTTTCATGACGATGCTCTCGATCCTGCTGATTTTCAACACGGTCAAGCTGACGATTCTGGCGAGGAAAAACGAGATTCAGATCATGAAGTACATCGGCGCGACCGACCTGTACATCGCGGTGCCGTTCGTTATCGAGGGCGTTTTCACCGGAATCGTGGGCTCCGTGCTTGCGTTCTTCGCGCTCTCCGGAATCTACTCGGCGGTCTACAAGGGCGTTTACGACACGGCCGTTTCCGCGAACATTGTCCCGCTTACGTTTAAAGAGACGGGCGCCGGCTGGATATTCCTGGCGTTCCTCATTTTCGGCATCGTGACGGGCTTCGTCGCGAGCGTGTGGGCTTCTAAAAAGCATATGAAAGTTTGACGGCAAGGGTTGAAAATATGGGCGATTTTGATAATTTCCAACCGGATAACAGAGAACACGACGAGTGGGCGGATTCGTTCTTCGCGGAGGCTCTGAGCGGCGCGGGAAGCGCTTCGAGACCTAAAACGAGGCTTTACGGGCAGTTCGGGAACGTTCCCGATTCCGGAAGCGACGCGGGAAGGTCTGAAGGCGGGACGGAAAACAGGCCGGAAAACAATTCCGCGGTGACGGAGCAAAGGCTTGAGGACGTTCAGCCCGGATCGGATACGGTTTTCGACCCTTCGTCGGTAACGGGCCGGCTGAGAGGGTTCACGGAAACGGAACATAATCAAAGCGGGGCGGCAGGACTGAGTGCGGGATCCGCGACGGAGGCTGCGGCAAACGGAAACTCTTTGAACGGTGACGCTTCTGACGCCGCCGAAAACGGAAAAACCGCGGGCGCTGCCGGAAAAACCGCGGACGCTGCCGGAAATTCCGCGGAGAACGGCACGAAGAAAGACACGGAGAACGGCGCCTTAGACGCTTCCGGAGATGAAAACGAAGAACAATCCGCCGGAGACCGGCACGAAGCCGCCGACAAGAGAGAACGCCGCGCCGTTATCGCGATCGTGGCGATCATGCTCGCGCTCCTCCTGTTCCTCGTAGGCCTCTGCGGCTACTTCATAGGCAGAATTTCTTCGCGCGTCTCAAATAAAAAGGCCGCGACCGGCTACTCGGTCGACTTTTCCGAACAGGGCCTCGACGACGAACAGACTGCGAAACTGCAGTCTGTTTACCGTTTTATAATAGACAACTACTACACCGACGTTGACCCGAACGAGCTTGTCGAGGGCGCGGTCAGGGGCATGGCCGAATCAATCGACGACCCTTACGGCAGCTACTACAGACCCGGGAAGATGTCGGACTACACCGATTTTATAGACGGCTCCTACAGCGGCATAGGCATGACGGTGAAAACAGTTGACGGCGTCATTTACGTCACCGAGGTCGAGGAAAACTCACCCGCGGAAAAGGCGGGAATCACGGCCGGCGACGTTCTCAGGGCTGTCAACGGAAAATCCACGGACGGCGTGGCTATTTCCGAAATCAGGAGCGAGCTCTCCAAAACAGGCGAGGAGATCGTTCTGACGCTCGAAAACGCGGGTGTAACGCGCGACGTCAGGTGCACGGTCGAAAAAATCGTCAAAAAGACCGTCAGCGCCCGCGACCTGGGCGGCGGCATCAAGTACATCCGCGTCAACCAGTTTATCGGCGGGACGGCGGAGGAATTCAAAAAGGCGCTTCTCGACGTGACCGGTGACGGCGCCGACGGCCTTGTGATCGACCTGCGCGGAAATCCGGGCGGCTACGTAAACGAGGCTGTCGAGGTCAGCGATATTATTCTTCCCGAGGGGACGGTCGCGGTGTCGAAAAGGCGCGACGGAACCGTCGTGAATACGTTTACGTCAGATTCGAACTGCATTAGAGTTCCCATGGTGTTGCTTGTAGACGGCGGAACCGCGAGCGCTTCGGAGCTTCTGGCGGGAGCGTTCAGGGATTTCAAGGCGGGAACGACGGTAGGCTCGCATACGTACGGCAAGGCGCTCGCGCAAATCAACCTGACTTTTGAGAGCGACGGCAGCGGGATCGTTCTGTCGACTCACAGGTACTTCACGCCCTCGGGCGAGTGCATCGACGGCGTCGGGATCAATCCGGACGTAGCGGTCGAGCAGGCGGCGGAGTACAAAAACACCGACCCGGAGCTCATTCCCGAGGGGGAGGACGCGGTGCTCGCGAAAGCGCTCGAAATTTTGAAAAAGTAACTTGCGGTAAAACCCGGTTTTTGCCTTTTTTCAGGGAAAAACGCGCCGCGGCACGGAGCCGCGGGCAACACGGAGGTTTGGAAAATGTACGGCGAACTCGCTGCCTTTTACGACGCATACACGGGAGACATGGACCGCGAAAAGCTTGCGGATTTTCTGTGCGGTATTTTTAAGGAACACGGGCCGGAGGGTCTCGCGCAGGCAGCGGGCTATTTCCTGGAAAACGGCAGACGCGCGCGCAGAAAAGCGTCCTCGGACGGAAGCGACGTCAAAAAGTCGACCCTCGTTATCGACGTGGGATGCGGCACCGGCGAGCTTACGTTTGAGATGGCGGCGCGCGGATTCGACATGACAGGGCTTGACATAAGTCCCGAGATGCTCGGTATCGCATCTTCAAAGCGCCGCGGCAGAAAAGGCCCCGATATTCTGTGGCTCTGCCAGGATATGTGCGAAATGGACACGTACGGCTCCTACGCGGCGATGTACTGCCTCGAGGACGGCGTCAACCATATAACTCGCGAAGGCGGGCTGGGCATGTTCCTGGAGTGCGCGTACAACTTTATCGACCCCGAGGGGCTGCTCGTTTTCGATTTTCTGACCGACCGGTATTTCCGGGAAGTCGCCGCGGAGGGATTCTTTTTCGAGGACGGCGAAAACGGCACGTGCCTCTGGACGGCAGACTACGAAGACCGCCTGATGCGCTACGACATCGTCTGCTACTCCGCCGGAAAAAACGGACTTTACTCGAGAACGGACGACACCGTCGAGGAGAGGGCGTACACTGTTGCGGGAAAAACCGATGGAAAACCTGTTTGCCACTCGCCCGGAGCGACGACTCGCTCTTGTTTTTCACTTCCCGCAAACGCACCGTGTTAGCAGCGGGTGTTTGGGAAACCTGCAGATAAACCGCATCCTTATCCTTGGAAAGGATTCCAAACTCATATCCCCGCATAACAAGCGGAAGGAGCAGCGTGGCAGCGGCCTGATTTAAAAAGAGCGTTCCGTTTCCGGATACACTAAAGACGTCACAATAAAGCCCTGAAGCAGCATCATTCGCGAGATCGCGGAAACGCCTGAGCCTCAGGGCTTTTGATTTAATTTTTTACTTCGAAATCCAGGTGTTACAGGTTGAACGTGTCCGCCGAGAAAGACTTTCCGTCCGTTTCGACGCGGAGCACCTTTTTAGACGCGGGGAGGTATACCGAACCTTCCGCGTAGTGGCCGTTCCACGGGACCGGATTCACGTCGTAGTTGCGGAAGCCCGGGGCGGTCGGGTTGATGCCCAGAATGTACTTGTAGTAGATAATGACCGGAATTGCCGCCCAGCCGTGGCAGAGAGAGCCCGCGTCGTCGAAATCGGCGGCACCGGCTATGGTCTCCCAGAACGACGTCGCGCCGTTGTAGAGCATGTGACCCCAGAGAAAAGTGATCTCGTCCATGACGGTGTCGATAAAGTCGCGCGAGACGGAAAGAAGCGCTTCGTACTTAAAAATGGTCGTGCTGAGCGTGCAGGGAAGGACTTCAACAGGGAGGTTGGCGCCTGCGAGAGCGTTGACCGCGCCCTGGTACGTTGTCTCGGAGAGGCCGGCGGCGCCGCAGAGGATCGCGAGCGCGTTCGTGAACTGGCTGTAGTCGCGCAGAGTTCTGCCGTCGCTGAGCGAGGCGTAGGTGCCTACCGAAGTGTCGAAGAACGTTCTGTTGAAGGCGGCGCGCATTCCCGAAGCGAGTTCGCGGAGCATGTCGGCGCGTTCGGAGGCGCTTGTGTTAAAAGGAGCCGCGTCGTTGATCGTGTCGGCGAGGAGGGAGGTGGCCATGATGAAAAGCGCTGTCAGGCAGGCGTCGGCGTCGGTGGAATTCGGAGTTCCGATCGTTCCCGCCAGTTCGCCACTCCACTCGTGGAAATTCCAGTGCTCGGCGCCTTCCCAGCGGACGAGGCAACCCGAGGAGGTCCGTCTGCTCAGCATCGCGCGCATAAGTGCGTTGGTGACCGGGAGCTGCTCGGTGAAGAATTCGGTGTCGCCGCTGTACCTCACGTACTCGCAGAGGGCGATGACCCAGTGGAGCGAAAACGACGGTATCGTCACGGAGACCTTCGCGGGGCTGCACAGCTCCAGAAGACCGTCCTCCTCGCGGAGCGACCGGCCCATGAGTCGCAGGCTCTCTTTTGCGTACGCGTACTCGCCGAAAGCATAGTAACCGCAGAGCATCTGGTTGCGGCTGTCCATCGCGTAGAGCGACTGTTCGCGCTGCGGGCAGTCCATATAGTGCTCGTTCATGCAGAGGAGAAGCGTGTCGAGGCAGGTATCGAAAATCTTCGCGTGAAGCGCGTCGTTGATCATAAACGTCCCGCGCCTGTGGTCGTCAACAGGGTAGCGCACGGGAACGATTCCGAGCCCGGAGATCGTGATATCGTCGGTTTCGGCATAGATCTGCAAGTATCTGCCGCCTATTTTGCTGAAAAGGTGTGTATAGCACGTCTCTCCCGCGGGGAGGATCAGTGTGTTCGCGAACGATCTTCCGCCGACGAAGCTCCTTGCGCGGAGGTCGATCAGGTGGTCGCTGTAGGCGATCCCGCAAACCGCGGGCCGTTCGAGAGATATCCTGAACGACAGGTAGCCGAAGGTCTCCTTTCCGAGGTCGATGACGGCGTAGATGCCTCGGCCTTCCCGCAAAGCACCCGACAGAACGATCTTGTCGGTCCTGAAGCGGATTGCGCCGGCGGCGGGGGCGGGCTTTTCGCAGGGGCGCTCCATATAATTTTCGACAGCCGGGAGCGTTCTGGGCCTGTTCGGCGCGTCCTGAGAGAGCTCGGAGAAACGCATCGCCTTGAGCGCGGCGTTCTGCATGTACTGCGCGTGGGGAAGGGTGTTCGTCTCGCGGTACTCGCGGCCGAAGTCGAAAATGCCCTGTGCCAGTACGTTCGCCGGTCCCGCGCCGAGAATTGCCAGCTTTTCTATGCCCCTCGGCACGAAAACGGTGTCCTCCGCGAGAGGAAGTTCTTCGGCGGGCTGAAATCCGTCCGCGGCGGCTTTTTCAAAATCATATTCCGGCGAGATGAAACCCGCGAAATCCTCGGCTGCGCTGAACGCGAACGTGAAACCGAGCTGACCGCTCACCATGGGCACGGAGCCGCTTTTATACGCGCGCGAAAGCCTCGCGACAGTCGTTTCCGCGGAAGAGGCGGCGATCACGGTTCCGTTTACCTCTCCGGGCAGGATCTGCGTCACCTCGTAAAGAAGCTGGCCGCGGCACTGAAGGTACGACGACGTCGTGAGCCCCTGTCTGTAGACGGTAATCGCGAGCGTGTTGACTCCCGGTCTGAGGTAATCCGTTATCTCGCACGTCTCCGGAACGGGCTTCCCGGGGTATTGCGAGTGTTGGCCTGTCAAAACGAGACAGCCGTTGACCCATGCCGCAAATTCGCTGTCGGCGTTGATCTCGAAAATCACGCGCCCCGCGACCTCGCCGGTGTCCTGAGTTGTCCTCAGCCCTTCGATCACCGCGAAAAAGTCCGTGTATCTGTTGACCGAGCCTTCGTCTCCGCCGTCGGTCCGTACAGGTATCGCTTTCAAAAATGGATTTTGCATAGAAGTGGTCCCTCCCGTGAGCATTCATTGCGCTTAGTGTACCATTTTCGAGGGTGTTTTTTCAAGTAAAATCGGCGGTTTCCGGGCTTCTTCGGCCGCGGGCCGGCTTTTCGCTTCCAAGGCGGCGTCACCGGGGGCGTCACACGGCGGCGTCATTTACAAAAAAAGGGTTGCCAAAACTGTACGGAAAGTATATAATATTATTTGCTTTATTCTGCGGAGCGGTGAGACAGGGCAGTTTCCGCCGGAGTTTTCCGGAACTTCCGCAAGAGAGAACGATTTACATTTTAGAAAAGGCGGTTGAGCATTTTGGCTAAGGGTATTTATGATAAAAAGAGACCGACTCCCAAGAAAGTCTCCAAATTCGATACCAAAATTATTTTAATTATCGTTATCGCGGTCGCGGTCATCACCGCCGCGATTGTCGCTGCCGTTCTTATTGACGCGGACAGCAAATCTTATGTCGGTTACGTCGACGGCAAGCGCGTTCCTGTTCTCGAGTACCGTATTTTCCTCGACGACGCTGTCGCGGAAATGGAGTCCGAGGCGGACGAGGCTGACGAAAACTTCTCCGCGAGCACGTACTGGACGGCGGACAAGCAGGCGGAGGCTCAGGAGCACGCTCTTAAAGAGGTTGCCGAGTTCAACGGAAAATACCGTCTCGCCGTGAAGAACGGATGCAATCTTTCCAAGCAGGAAAAGACCAACATCAAAAATAACCTCAATTACTACATCAACATCTATTATCAGATGTACGGAAGCTCGTATTCCGTGGATCAGATCGTGAAGCTTGTAACGGGCGTCAACGTCACTTATGACGAGCTCGACGAGTACTGCAAGTACGCCAACAAGCTCGCGGCTATCGAAAAGTACAGAGACAAGCTCGAAGAGACATACAAGGTCGAAGATCTGTACTTCAAAGACGATGACGGAAACGTCAAGAGCAACGGCGAACAGGCCGTCCTCGACGAGTACAACAAGCACCTCGACGACTACCGCAGGATCAACCTGACTTCGCTCGTTTTCGCGAAGCCCGGCTCCAAGCCTACCGAGCCCACCAAGGTCACTGAGCCCACCGAGCCCGAGAACAAGGACGAGACCTCCGAAGAGTACGTCGAGTACAAGACCAAGAAGGACGCGTACGACAAGTACGTGAAGGACCTCGAAGAGTACAACAAGAAGCTCGAGGAATGGAACCAGAAGTGCGATGAAATCGAGACGAAGGTCAAGGCGATTTTCGACGCGCTCCTTAAGGACGGCAAGTACACCGGCAAGGGCATCGCGGAAGTTGCAACAGGCGAGAAGGACGCCGACGGCAACGACATCAAGGCGGTTCCCGACTACACCGACGCCACGCTTGAAGACATCGCCGCCAAAGAGGGCGTTCTCTACGCTTCCGCGAAGGGCGCCAACACGTTCAGCGGAACTCCTTCGTCGACCGACCTGCTCGGAAAATTCGCGAACTCTCTCCAGTGGACCGACGACACGCGCAAGGCCGTGAAGAGCACGCTCACCGAGAAGACCGACGACAAGGCTGAGGAAGGCGACGAGGAAGGCGACAAGGAAGAGGGCGAAAAAGAGAACGAGAACCCGGTCGAGAAGCCCGACCTCGAGCCCTACGGAAACGACTACAACCTCGAGAGCGTTACCGACGACAGCGGCAAGTTCAAGGAGACCAAACTGAAGCTCTTCCAGGACGACAACCGCTACTACATCACGAAGTGCACCGGCATCCTCGACATCAACACCAGCACCGAGGACGAGCCCGCGGAGGACGAGAACTCTTCTGCCACGCTCAGCGTGAGAACGGTCGTTCTGAACAACCTCAAGTCGCTCAAGTCCGATGACGACACCTCCAAAGAGGTCGCCGACGCCGGCGCCAAGTACGAGCTCACGAAGAAGAACAACAAGGCCGTCAAGATCATTGACAAAGCCAAGTTCGAGAGCGTCAGCCACACCGCCGCGTAAAACGGTCGCAACGGTTTAAAACAATAATTCGATCCGCGTTTCTTCAGTCCGCGCGTGTCCGTTAAAGGGCGGCCGGGGGAGGGACGCGGATTTTTTATATTGGTTTCCGGGTATACTTTATTCGCGTGCGAGGATGGAAAATGCCGGAAAAACGCGGGAAAAGCCGGAAAAAGCGGGAAATGCCGGATAATGACAGAAAATCAATTGGAAAATTAATTGGAAACGGCGGGAAACACGGTTGAAGCCCGGGGCGGAAACGGGTATAATTTTCGTATATGATCATAACACCGCCGCGCTCCAGCGGCCGTGAAAAGAGAAAGGAACGTGCTTTGGAGATGAAAAAAGTATTGATGATGGTTCACGACGGCTTTGAGGAGGTCGAAGCGCTGACTACAGTGGATATTCTGAGAAGGGCGGGGGTCGCGGTTACTGTCTGCTCGATGACCGGCAGAAACGTTCTTCACGGCTCCCACGGCATAGACGTAGCCGCCGACGCCGTTTTCGGACGAATGGTAAACGAAGACTGCGCGGATGCGTTCGACGCACTGGCGTTCCCGGGCGGACTGCCTAACGCACACACCCTCCGCGACGACACGCGCGCGACAGACGCCGCGAAAGCGTTTTACGCAAAGGGAAAAATTGTCTGCGCGATATGCGCGGCGCCGTGCGTTCTCGAAAAGGCGGGCCTTCTTAAAGGGCGCCGCGCCACGTCTTATCCCGGCTGCGTAGACGAAGCTGCCTGCGGGTATTCGGAGGAGAAGGTTGTCAGGGACGGGAACGTGATCACGTCGAGAGGCGTGGGGACCGCGCTCGACTTCGCGCTGGCGATCGCGGAAGCGCTCGCGGGGAAACAGGCAGCGGACAAGGTCGCCGCGTCGATACTTTATAAAAGGTCGTAAAACGCGCAAAAGGCCGCGGCTCTATAATCTTCGACTGCAGCGGTAAAACAAAAGAGCGGTAAAACAAAAGAGCGGACACCTTCGCGGAGCCCGCTCTTTTCATCAAATCTCCGGGTTTAAGCCGGAACTCAATATTTTCCCTTAAGATAGGGCAGAGGATCGACCGGCGTTCCGTAGAGACGCACCTCGAAGTGGAGGTGGCTTCCGGTTGCGCCGCCTGTCGCGCCGACGAGCGCTATCGTCTGGCCCTGCGTGACGTGCTGGCCCTTGGAGACGAGCAGCTTGCTGCAGTGACCGTAGAGAGACTGGAGGCCGTTGCCGTGGTCGATTATGACGCAGAGACCGTAGGCGCCGTTCCAGTCGGCAAGGCTGACCGTTCCGGACTGCGTGGCGTAGATCTTCGTGCCGGTGGAGGCTGCGAGGTCGACGCCGCTGTGGAGCGTCCACTGTTTTGTGATCGGGTGGGTGCGGTAGCCGAAATAGCCGGTGAAGCAGTAATACTTTTCGATGGGCCAGATGAATCCGGCGTCGAGCGGGTCGCGGTTCTGGGCGGCCTCTCTGGCGGCTTCCTCTTTCGCGCGCTGCGCCTCTTCGGCGGCTTTCCTTGCGGCTTCGGCAGCCTCGGCTGCTCTTCTTGCCTCTTCCTCTTTGCGTTTGCGCTCGGCTTCGGCGGCTCTCCTGGCCTCCTCTTCTTTGCGCTTGCGCTCTTCCTCGGCCCTGCGCGCCGCCTCTTCGGCTTCGCGCTGCTTCCTCTCGAGTTCGTTCAGCTTATCGGTGAGTTCCGAGACCTGCGCCTGATAGTCCTTTTCCTGACCTTCAAGAGCTGTGATCAGGTCGGAGAGGGCGGAGTACTGTCCTTCGACGATGTCGCGGTTGTTTTCGAGGTCGGCGATCGCGCCTTCAAGCTCCGTGAGGAGCACTTCCTTGTTGGCGAAAAGCGTTCTCTGCTGCTCGCGCTTCTCCTCGATCATGCGCTCGCTGTCCTTCAGCTGCTCCATGAGAGCCTTGTCCTCGGCGATCATTTTGCGCTGAATATCGAGCTTTTCGATGAAGTCGAAAATGTTTTTGGACCTGAAGAAAAGCTGGATCAGCTCGAAGTCCGTGGAGGACTGGTACATGATGCGGGAACGGTCGAGAAGCAGGTTCTCGAGTTCGGCGTGCTCCTGCTCCATTTTTTCGAGCTCGGCGTCGAAATTCTCGATGTCTTCCTTAAGGGCCTTCAGCTCCGCAATCTGGATGTCGCGCTCGCTCATCTGACTGATGCGCTCTGTCTCGAGGTCGTTGATGTCGGCCGTGAGGCGGCGGAGATAGTCCTGCCTGTCCTTGATCTTCTTCTCGATCTCACTGAGCTTGTCCTTTGCGTTGTTCAGGTCTTCTTTAGTGTCGGAGATGTCCCCTTTGTAGTCGGCTCCGGAAGACGAGAGAATCAGTCCTCCGAAAACCATCGTGCAGGCGAGGGCGCCCGCGGCAATTCTCGTTGCGATGTTCTTCTTAAGTGAAAGTTTCTTCATAATACCGTCCTTCGACTGTCTTAAGCCTTTATAAAACCGTACGCGCGCGGTGGAGCCCTGGGGTGTGCCCGGGATCCTGCCGGTCATCAGGAACCGTACGTCTTGAGCCGGACGTTCCGTAAATGGAACAAAACGTCCCGCGTACCGGAAAGGCGATTTTTCACCAAATACAGATTTATGATACCACGCGCGGGCGCACATTTCAATAGTTTTAAAGAAAATCCAGCAAAAAAGCCGCCGGAACGCGATTTTTCGGCGGCGTTCCGGCGTTCATGGCGCTTAAAGCGTGAATCTGAAGGTCGTTCCGTACTGTTCGGAAGACGCCGCCGAGAGTGTGCCTCCGAGCTTTTCGGCGATGTCGTGGGCGATCGCCAGTCCGAGTCCGAAACCGTTTTCGGCGGAATCCTGTGTGCGCGATTTGTCGGCTTTGAAGAACCGGTCGAAAATGTGCGGGAGGTCTTCGGGCGCGATTGTGTCGCCGTAGTTGTGGACGAATATCTCGGTGTTCTGGGCGGTCTTTCCGAGCGAGAGAGTGACCTGAGAGCCTTTTTTTGCGTGCTTCACCGCGTTGTCGAGCAGAACGCCAAGCACGCGCTCGACCATCTTGCCGTCGGTTACGGCGGTTATGCCCGGTTCCACGGACGTTTCAATGCTGACGCCGCGCTCGAAAGCGACCGGTTCGAAGCACAGGCAGCTCTGCTCGCACAGCTCCGAAAGGTTTACGTCGCCTTTTACCACATTGAACGCACCGGCGTCGGACTTCGCGAGGAAGAGCATCTCTTCTATTAGGCGCTGCATGCGGTCTGCCTCTTCGCGAGTGCTCTCGATCCACTGCAGCCTGCCGGCGTCCTCGGTCTGCGACTCCAGAATGTTCGTGTTCGCCAGAATGACCGTGAGCGGGGTTTTAAGCTCGTGCGATGCGTCCGCGATAAACTGCTTCTGGGAGTCCCAGGCTTCTTTTACGGGCCGGACCGCGAGCGACGCGAGCATTATGCTGACGCCGAAAACGAGAAGCATTATGAGAAGAACGATTACCGCGGCCAGGATAATTGCGTTTTTGAGCGTGGTGTCAAAGTCGGTCTTGTCGGTAAACGCCACGCAGGTGCCTGATTTGAGAATTTTTCGCATGTAGAACACTCCCGCCTCTGAAATGAGACCCGTGTCCTTTGAGGAGTTCAGGACCTTTTCGACGCAGTAGGAGAGGGCGTCTTCCGACATTGTGGCGGAAAACTCGCCGCTCGCGATGATCTCGTTGTTTTCGTCGAGAATGACGGCGACCGCCGTGCCGGGAATGTACTGACCGCGCCTCATTATGTCGTCGCGTCCCGACGAGGGTGCGCCGGAGGAACCGTTTCCGGAGTTTCCGGAACTTCCGTAATTTCCTGAGCTTTCTGAACTTCCGGAGCTTCCTGACGAGCCTGGCGGTTCGGGCATATCGGGCAGGATGCCGTCGCCGGAGCCGTTACCGATGCCGCTGCCGGAGTCCGGAAGACCGAACTCGCCGCCGAGCTCCCAGGGCGAGAGCGAACGGCTGTCCATGATCTGGATCGCCTTCTCGAGGCGGCTGTTGACCTTTTTCAACTCGCTCCTCACGGCAAGCACGCATACTACGACCGCTACGGCGAGAACGAGCACCCCGACAGTAAGAACGTTCGTGAGAACTATGCGGTTCCTGAGTTTTTTCAGCATTTTTTCTCCTCCAGCTTGTAGCCGACCTTTTTAAGAGCGACGATCGTAACTTTTGAATTTATGAAGGCGAGCTTTTTGCGGATGAAGCTGATGTACGCCTCGACGTTTGAGTCGCCGGCGTCCGAGTCGTAGCCCCAAACCTTGGTGATGATCTCGTCTTTTGATACGGGAACGTTTTTCCGGAGAAACAGAAGCTTCAGAATCTCGGCCTCTTTAAAGTTGAGGCGGATCGACTTTTCGCCGCAGGCGACCTCGTTCGTCGAGAGGTTGAACGAGATGTCACCGAAGTTGATGACGTCGGCGAGCACCTCGGAGTGGCGTCTGGTGACCGCGCGGATCCTCGCGAGAAGCTCGTTCGGCGAAAACGGCTTTGTCATGTAGTCGTCGGCTCCGCTGTCGAGCCCCGCGATCTTGTCACGGATGCTGTCCCTTGCGGTGAGCATTATGATCGGCGTCTCTATTCCGTCCGCGCGCAGCTTTTTCGCGACGTCAATACCGTTCAGCTTGGGGAGCATGAGGTCCAGAATGATCACGTCGTAAACGCCGCTCATTCCGTACAAGACACCGTCCTCGCCGTTGTGGACCATGTCGACCATGTAATTTTTTTCCTCGAGAATCTGCTTGAGAGCCTTCGCGAGCCTCACTTCGTCTTCGACTAAAAGTATCTGCATTTTCCGTTTCCTCCGGGTTTGATTTAAGTGGATGTCCGTTCTGTGCGGTCTGAAAAACGCTCTTTCCGCCTCCGGGCACGATAATTATACACGTAAATCTAAAAAAAAGCCAAAAAAAGCCCGGAAACGTTTGAACTTCCCGGAAATTCCGATATACGCCCCGCGACAGGAGGGGAAGCCGGGTGAAGAAAGCGCAGTGAAGAAACCGCCCCCTTGATTTGTTGAAAAACGCGGGCGGCGGTGGTATAATGGTGCAACCGGACTAAAAACCCGCGATATTATACGGGCCGCGGCTCGCTTACGACCGGTTCTTCGCATTGAAGAAGCCGCGAGGGCGGAGAACGGCTCAATAAAACCTTACGGAGGTAACCATGGAGAAAAACACACCGGCAGAGAGGAATTTTGACCGTCTGAACGGCGTTTTTGCTTTTGACGGCGGCAATTTTGAGGATATTCCGCTCTCTTTCAGGTCGGGCGGCAGGCTGATCGAAGGTATTCCCGGAGAGTTTTCGCCGGCTGTCACGGAGAAAAGGCGCGACTTTGAAAAGAAAAAGGACGTCACTGTAATTACCGGCAGAAACGCGGAGGGAATCGACATAAGGGCGGAGTACACGCGCTACGACGGTTTTCCTGTTGCCGAGTGGGTATTTTTCATTACCAATGCCGGGGAGAGCGACTCTCCGGTCATTTCCGATCTTTTTGTGGGCGGGAAGACGCTCAAGGGGAAAAACCCGGTGCTCTACCACGGCAACGGCGACACGTGCGACCCTTCCGGGTACGAGCTTTGGGAGACAGAACTTAAACCGGGAAGGTTTGAAATCGCGTCAGAGCGGGGCATTCCGTGCTTTGGAGCTTTTCCCTATTTCAGGGTGATTTTCGACGACTGGTGCGCCAACTGCGCCGTCGGCTGGAGCGGCGACTGGAAGGCGGTTTTCGAGACGGGTGAGGAAGGCGTCAGACTTTCGGCCGGCCAGAAGAGGCTGCGCACGTATCTGAAACCGGGCGAGACGATAAGAACTCCGAGCCTTACGGTGATGGCGTGCGAGGGGTCCGCGGACAGGGCGAGGAACATGTGGCGGAGATGGTACTTCGCTGAGGTGATTCCGTCCGACGGCGGCAAACCGATCGGCCCGATGCTCTGCCTGCACACGTGGATGATCGACGGCAAGTTGGAATTTTGCGGCTGCACCGAGGAAAACCAGAAGAACGCGATAGATACCTATATAGAAAAAGGAATGAAACCTGACGTCTGGTGGATCGACGCGGGCTGGTACCCCTGCGGCGACGACTGGACCGTAACGGGCGACTGGCGGCACAACCCCGACAACTGGCCGAACGGACTCGGTCCCGTAGGCGAAAAATGCCGTGAAAACGGTATCAAGCTGCTGCTCTGGTTCGAGCCCGAGCGGGTCCACAGAGGCACGTGGCTCCACGTAAACCACCCGGAGTGGATCCTGGAGGAAAGGGAGGATGAGAGGCTCAACCATCCGAACTACATGCTGCTCAATCTGGGCGACCGCGACTGCCTCGACTGGGTGATCGAGACGGTCGACTCGAAAATTAAAGAATATAAGGTGGACATATACAGGCAGGACTTCAACTTCGCTCCGGCGTCGGCGTGGAAGGCGGCGGAGACCGAAAACAGGGAAGGCGCCGTCGAAAACGCCCACATCCAGGGCTACTACCGCTTCTGGGACACGCTTCTTGAGCGCAACCCGGGGCTCATTATCGACTCGTGCTCATCGGGCGGCCGTCGCAACGACATCGAGACGATGAAGCGCGCCGTTACGCTTCACTACACGGACGTCGGCTACGGCGTTCACCCGATAAAGCAGAAGCAGCACCGCGAGATGTTCGAGTGGATTCCTTATTTCCGCGCGCACAACTACAACTGGGACGATGAAAACGGCGACTACACGCCGGGAGCGTCGAGACCCGTCGACGAGTTCGGCTACCAGTGCGCGATGGCGCCGGCGCTGACCTCGATGGTCGAGTACTACGACAGCAAAGAGATGTTTGAAATGGGCAACCGCATGACGGCGCTCTGGAGGCGCGCGGCTCCGTATATGATTGAGGGAGACTACTACCCGCTGACCGTGTGCCGCATGTCGAACGGCGACTACTACGCGATGCAGTTCGACGTGCCCGGAAAAGGCGAGGGCTTCGTGCAAATTGTCAGGAACACGAAGGCCGAGCCGGACGTTTTCACGGCGAAAATGGAGGTCTGCGAGGACCTTGTTTACCGGTTCGAAAACGGCCTCACGGGGGAGTGCTTCGAAATCGCGGGCAGGCAGCTCGCGCAAGACGGACTCACGGTGGAAATTCCGAAGAGGTCGGCGGTTCTGTACTTTTATAAAACGCGCGAAGCGTGAAGCGCGAATCGTGACGCGTGACGCGGAAAAGGATTTTGAAAGATGGAAAATTTTACTGAAAATAGGGAAAATTTAGATGATGTCAGCGGCGGCGCCGCAACAGGCGCAGAAGAGGCCGGCAAGACCGGCGGAAGCACGCTTATCATAGGCGGAAAGGTGTTCGGCGACCTTGACGCGGGCGCCCTGAAACGTGGCAATCCGCTGCTCGCGGACGACGTCCTGGTGACGGGTATCGCGGCGGACGGGTTCGTCAGGTTCACCGCCGCGGAGTCGACCGCGACGTGCGAAAAGGCGAGGATCATTCACGGCACGTCGGCGCTCGCGACCGCCGCCCTCGGAAGGGCTTTGACGGCGGCGGCGCTCCTCTCTTCGCAGCTCAAAAACGAGACCGACTCTGTCTCGATCCAGATCAACGGAAAGGGCCCGCTCGGCAAGATCGTGACGATCTCGGACGTCAAGGCAAGAGTGCGCGGATACGTTGCCAACCCGAAGGCCGAGCTCCCGCTCAGGGTGTCGGACGGCAAGATCGACGTGGCGGCGGGAGTCGGAAAGGGCTTCCTGCAGATCATCAAGGACCTCTCGCTCAAAGAGCCTTATATAGGCACCAGCGCGCTTGTAAGCGGCGAGATCGCAGAGGACCTTACGTATTATTTCGCGGCTTCGGAGCAGGTGCCTTCGAGCGTCGCGCTCGGCGTCAGGATCGGTCCCGACCCGGACGGAAAAGAGCCGTTCAGAGTCGAAAAAGCGGGCGGCTTCATTATCCAGCTTATGCCGGGAGCGCCGGACAGCCTTATCGACGACCTCGAAAAGCGCATAGGCGGCATGCCTTCGGTGACAACGCTTCTCGCCGCCGGAGCGACCGCGACCGATATCGTAAAAGACATTTTCAAGGGCTATTCTCCGGAAATACAGTCTTCGCACTGGTTCGGCTACGTTTGCGGATGCAGCCGCGGCAGGATGCAGGCGGCGCTGGCCGCTGTCGGCAGAAAGGAACTCACCGAGATCTACGAGGACGGACACGGCGCCGAGCTCTGCTGCAATTTCTGCAACAAAAAGTACTTTTTCTCGACGGAGGAGATCGGGGAGATGCTCGCTCGGCCGCCGGCAAAGCCCGAAGGAACCGGCGAAGAACCGGACGGCGGAACCGCGGAGAGCTGACAGCAAATATGCACCAAAATAGTGGCGGTTTAAAGGCCGCTTTCGCCCGCGGGGCCGATTCCGGTTGACACCCGCGGGCTAATAGTATAATATATCTGCAACAAAACCCTTTTAGAAAGGCTGTTTTATGGAATTTGCATCGGTTATATTTATCGAGATCTTCCTCCCGGCGGTACTCATCGTCTACTACCTGCTGGGGCTGATCAAAAACGAAAAGGCGTCCGTCACGGCGAGGAACATCTTCCTTCTGCTGGCGAGCCTCGTTTTTTACGCGTTCGGCGGCATTAACGAGCTGCTCCTTTTCGTGGCGCTCATAGCGCTCAACTTTTTCGCCGGCATCATTATCGGCGCGATCGACAGGGAAAAGCACAAGAAGGGCAGGACGGCGGCGTTCGTTGTCGCGCTCCTTCTCAACGTTGGCGTGCTCGTCTACTTCAAGTACACCGCGATGTTCGTGAACATGATCAAAATGTTCTCGGAGAAGGGCAGCGTCGGCGCGGCTCTCGCGGGTCTGCTCAAATTCGACGGCAGCGGCGCGATGAAGATCATCATGCCTCTCGCGATATCGTTCATCATTTTCCAGTCGATCTCCTACATCGCGGACGTCTACACGCAAAAGACCGAACCGTCGAAGAACATCCTGACGTTCGCGCTCTACATGACGCTGCTCTGCCAGCTCACGCAGGGCCCGATCATGCGCTACGGCAACCTCGGAAAGCAGATCGAAAAGCGCGAACACTCGCTCGAGGGCTTCCTCGCGGGGCTCAAGCGTTTCTGCTACGGACTCGGCAAAAAGGTGCTGATTGCGAACATTGTCGCGGAGACGGTCGACAAGATTTTCAATTCGCAGAAGACCTTTATGGACGTCGACAAAATGGGCGCCCCGATCGCGTGGCTGGGAATCATTCTCTACACGATCCAGATCTACTACGACTTCTCCGGCTACACCGACATGGCGATAGGCGTCGGCGGCATGCTGGGCTTCAAGATCGACGAGAACTTCAACTACCCGTACACGTCGTTTTCGGTGCAGGAGTTCTGGCGCAGATGGCACATCTCGCTGTCGAACTGGTTCAAGGATTACATTTATATTCCAATGGGCGGCAGCCGCTGCAGCAAGGCGAGAGCGTGCTTCAACGTCGCGGTTGTTTTCCTGGTTACGGGAATCTGGCACGGCGCGAACCTGACGTTCATCGTCTGGGGACTCATTTTCGTCGTGTTCAGCATTATGGAGAGGCTTTTCCTCGGCGACCTGCTCAAAAAGAACCCGGTGAAGCCTGTCAACTGGCTCTACACGATACTTGTCGTCATGATCGGCTGGGTCTTCTTCAGGTCGGACAATCTCGACTTCGCGGGAAGATTCATCGGACAGATGTTCTCGTTCAAGGGCTCGCCGTACTACTCGGTGTTCACGTACCTCAGCGTCGAGGTCATCGTCGCGCTCGTCTGCGGAATCCTTTTCAGCGGCGCGCTTCAGAGACCGCTCGGAGGCGTCTACGCCAAGATTAAAGAAAAGATACCCGTTAGGGTCATCGACGTGATCATCCAGCTCGCGATACTCGCGTTCTGCATCATAAGGATCGTCGGCGGTTCGTACGCGCCGTCGATCTACCAGAATTTCTGACGGAGGAGGGAAAAGAAATGGATGGCAAAAAACGTGTTTTCCCTATAGTTGTTATATGTCTTTTCGCTGCTCTCATCGCGGTTCCGTGGATCCTGGCGGCTACCGGCGCGGACAAAAAGGCGCAGGAGGCTTCGACAGGCGAGATCAGACAGCTTGCGGAGTTCCCGAAGGAGTACTCGAACGACTGGTTCGGGAAGGTCAACGCTTTCGTGAACGACCACTCGCCGATGCGTTCCTCGATAGTCAACACCGTCAACGGAATGACGTCCTCACTGAGGAAATTCTACACGGACAAAATAATGAGGCCGGTCATGGAGAAAATGGCCGAGAGACAGCAGGCAAGCGCCACTCCGACGCCGGAACCGGACGACGGCGCTCCGACTCAGGAACCCACGCCGACTCCCGACTTCAGCGGACTTTTCGGCGACGAGACGGAAGCTCCGGCTGACACCGCGACTCCCACCCAGGCGCCGACCGAGACCCCGACTCCCACGCCCGAGCCGACTCCTACGCCGACCGAGGCGCCAACAGACACACCGGAGCCTTCAGCGACGGAAACGGAAGATCCGGCAGGCGACACCCAGGAGCCGACAGCGCCGCCCACTCCGACCCCGACTCCTACTCCCACGCCCACGCCAACGCCCGAACCGACGCCTCACACGCACGTTTACGGCGCTCCCGAGGTAGTTCAGAAGGCGACGTGCACCGTTCAGGGCATTGAAACAAGAAAATGCCTCGTATGCGGTCATATAGAGACGTCCACCTCGCCGGCATTGGGCCATAATTACGTAACGACGAAATCGCAGACCGCTTCATACGCGCACGACGGTTACAAGCTCAGCACGTGCACCAAGTGCGGCGACGTCAAGGTAACCGACATCGTGTACAGAACGTCCGTTCCCGGGTTCTACAACTCCAGAACGCCCATCGTATACAGCGGTGCCGGCTTCCTCGGCATCCACGACTGGTATTTCTACAACGGCGACGACAGCCTCGGCTACGTACAGGGCACAAACGTACTGACGACCGGTGAAATGCGCGCCTGGAAGGACACGTTCGAGGAGCTTCAGGCGGAGTGCGACAAAAAAGGCATCAGCCTCGTCATTCTCGTCTGCCCGAACAAGGAACAGGTCTATCAGGAGTACCTGCCTTCAGGAATCGACCTCAGCAAGAGCGACGACCAGAAGCGCGCATCTCTCATGGCCGCGTATATGAGAGAAAACAGCAACGTCAAGTACGTCTACCCGCTCCAGCAGGAGAAGACCGCGAAAATCCTTTACGAGACGTATCTCCAACAGGACACCCACTGGAATTCGGTCGGCGGATTCATCGGCGCGATGCAGGTGTACCAGGCGCTCGGAAAGCCCACGACGGGACTTCAGAAAGTGGAAGTCATTGAAGGCGACTACGCCGGCGGCGACCTCGTTTCGCTCGGCGTCGGTCCCGCGACCCACTACACAGGCTACACGGTCAACTACAAGCCCGAGATCACCGTAAGGCAGACCTGGGCGTTCTCGAACAACGTCACCGGCGGCAACGAACAGGTCACAGGCGAGCTCAGAATACTCGAGTCCGACTCGCCCAACAAGCATACCGCCCTTATTATAGGCGACTCGTTCAGACACGCCATCTGCGGCTACATCGCGAAGGACTACTCCAAGGTATACGTCACCCACAGAGGCGACTTCGACACGACGTCCAACTACCAGATGGACGAGGCCGGAAACGTCACTCCCAGCGGCAGAAGGATCGTTCACGAGGCGCTCCGCGAACTGGGCGAGGGCGACCTGCTGCTCGTGATGGCCGTCGAGAGGTACGACTCCGCAAACGAAAACACCGCGTGGATGTGCACGCAGTATCTGAGAGCCCATTGACGCTTATGGGTGATTGCGTTTGAGACGCGCCCGCCCTCCCTCTAGAATCAAAGGGGAGGGCGGGACGCTCCCTTAACAGAATTTTAACCGCAAAACTGCCGGTCCCAAACGAGGCCGGCTTTTTTGTGCCAACCCCAACCTGGGAGGGGGGAGAAAGGCTTCCCGCGCGGCAGCTTCCCGCCGAAGGATGCCCCCACGCGCGTGCCCGGCGCGATTTTCTTTATATTTTTGCGCGCATTATATAAAAAACTGTTGACAGCCGTACACAAAAACTCTATAATAATTTTGTTTATTGTGTATAAATTAATTTCCGGGGAGGCGCACCGGCGGATTGATACTTTACAAGAGCGGAAATCCACCGAAAAAGACGCTCCGGAATTGGTGAAAGGTTGATTGTATGGACAAAAAACAAAAGCGTAGAATTATCGTGTTGTGCGTTTGCGTTACCCTCGTTATTGCGCTGATTGTGGCTCTCATTATACACGGAAGCCGCAAGTCCGGCATTAAGCAGTTCGAGGTCACAAACGAGGACACGATGTCCTTCAACCCGTTTGTCGAGAACGAGGAAAGATCGGACAACAGTCTGCTCGAGTACGGCAAGGTTCTCACAAAATACGGGTCGAAGTACGGAAAGTATACGGGAGAGGATATTGTCTTCAACGCCGCCGACTTTTACGGTATCAGCTTCAGGTTCGAGACCGGCGACACGATCATACTCTACCGCAATGACAGCGGCGAGTATCAGTCGGTTTCGTACAGAGGCAAGATCTACGATTACGGCCAGGTCATGAACGGTGAGCTGCCGTTCGCGACAGAGGCGCTGATCGCGAGGATCAACCGTATCGTGTCGAATATCTCGTTCGACAAGGATTATTCCTTCGACATTTTCGAGGACGTTGACACGACGCGCGACGCTGACGGCTACACCGTTTCCGCGAAGCAGGAGGACAGGTTCAAGTCCGTTTCCGGTACGATCAAGGCGGATCCCGCCGCGATATACTTCGGAAAATCCGGCAGCAACGAGGAAAACGGCACGAACGCCCTTGATGAACTCACGTTCATTTACAAGGTCGACGTTCCCGAGACGGCGCTTTACTCGCTCGAGCTCGAGTATTTCCTTCCCGAAAACAGGTCGAACAACACTCTGGTCAGGCTGAGAGTCGACAACAAGTACCCCTTCAAAGAGGCGGGCAGCATCGAGCTGAAGAGACTCTATAACTTCTACGACAGCATGAGCCTCGACATCGCCGGCAACGAGATCCGCAGCCAGCAGCAGGAAATTTTCCGCTGGCAGGACGTTGTGGCCTCCAACCCCGAAGGCCTCTACAGAAATCCCTACAGATTCCTGATCAACGCCAGCAGCCTCGCGAGCCCCGAGAAGCCGAGAACGATCTCGCTGACGTTCGGAAGAGAGCCCGCGATCATTAAGACGGTCCGCCTTGTCGCTCCCATGGACAACAACACCTACGAAGAGTACAAGGCCGAAAAGGGCTTCACCGAGTCCGCAATCGTGAAGGACGCGCTCAAGCAGGTCGAGTTCGAGATCCCGTCGGAGAAGAACACGATCAGCATCCGCAGCGAATGGGACGGCAACTACTGCACGTACCCCGCCTCCTACCAGGTCACGAGATACAACTATTTCGGCGGCGACAGATGGGTCAACGGCGGCGACGGAGCGACGTGGAAGTTCAGCGTAGAGAAGGACGGCTGGTACCAGATCGGTTTCAGATATCAGACGACTCTCACCGACATCGTGGCGTACACCGAGATCAAAATTGACGGAGAGATCCCGTTCAAGGAGATGGAGGAGTACTGCTTCACGTATTCGGACGGATGGGTCGGCGCTTCTCTTATGGACGCTAACCAGAAGCCGTACTACTTCTACCTGACGGCAGGGGAGCACGACATCTCGATCACCGCTAAGGTCGGTCCGCTGCGCGCTTCGATACAGAGCCTTCAGGAGTCGATGGACTCGATCTCCAAGCTCGTCAGCATGGTCGTCAGCATCACCGGCGCAACGAGAGGATCGGGCGGCGGATACGCGGTCGACAAGAACAGAGACTGGGACCTCGACAAGTACATTATGGGCATCGAGGAGGAGGTCGCCAACTACCGCGACACCTTCAAGAAAATCTATGACGACATTAAAAATGCGAACGGCGGAGTTCTTCCTTACTACGGATCTTCCGTAGCCGTCGCGAAGGCGCTTTTCGAGAGACTTTCCAAGGGCACCGAGGGCCTCGAGGACATTCCTTCCTCGCTCAACGAGATCACCAACGCGCTCTCGAGCCTTTCCACGACGCTGCAGAACATCTCGCAGCACCCGATCGCTTTTGACTACATGGTCGTTCACGGCGGCGAGTTCAACTACTCGAAGTGCAGAAGCAACGGCTTCCAGAACCTCTACGTAGGCGCGATCCAGTTCGGCGACTCCTTCAAAAAGGACTACACGCTCGTCGGCGCGCGCGAGGCTACAGAGGGCGAGGACGTCAAGGAAATCGAGGTCTACGTGGCGAGAGGACGTGAATACGTCGAAATGCTGAGAAACCTCATCGCCGAGGACTTTACGCCGAAAACGGGTATCAAGGTCAACGTCAACATGGTTTCCGGCGGCGTCGAAGGCCTGGTCATGCTGCGTTACGTAACGGGCACGGCTCCTGACGTCGCGATCTCGGTCGGCGCCGGCGCGCCTGTCGAATACGCGGCCAGAGGCGCTCTTGTGGCGTACAACGACCTTAACGGCGACGGTGTGGACGACAACCCCGAGTTCGAGGAGTTCAAGAAGAACTTCCTGCCCGGAGCGCTGACGCTCTCAAGATACCGCGGCAACTACTACTCCGTTCCCGAGACGCAGGGCTGGGCGGCACTCTTCTACAGAACCGACATCATGAGCGATCTCGGAATCGAGAACATTCCCCAGACGTGGGACGACGTCTACGAGATACTGCCGAGACTGCAGGAGAAGAACATGGACTTCTGCTACAACTACGGTACCGGCAACCTCTATCCGTTCCTGTACCAGAACGGCGCCGACGTCTACGACTACAACGGCCTCCACTCCGCGCTCGACAGCGAGCAGGCCTACAACGCATTTGTCGAGTACGCCAACCTTTACAATAAATATAATATCCCGTACGCGGCCAACTTCTACATGAAGTTCAAACTCGGCGACATGCCGATCGGAATCGCGGATATGGGTATGTACTGCCAGCTGAGATACTCCGCTCCTGAAATCAACGGTAAATGGGCGATGGCGCCTGTTCCGGGACACCTCAAGGAGGACGGCACGATCGACCGCAGCATGGGCGGAAGCGGAACCACCTGCGTTATGATCAAGAACAAAGGCGACAAGCTCCAGTCTCAGGAGGCGTGGCAGTTCGTTAAATGGTGGATGAGCGAGCCCGTTCAGGTCGCCTACGCGCAGGAAGTCGAAGCAACGTTCGGCGTCGCGTCGAGATGGAACACCGCGAACAGATACGCGATCAACTCGATGGCGTACAGCGACGAGGAGCTCGAGGTCATCAACGAACAGTGGTCATACTTCACGGAAACGCCGGTCGTTCTCGGCGGATACTACACGCCGCGTTACCTTACGACCGCGCTCAACCAGGCCGTTCTTCAGGGCAGCAACATCAGGATCGCCCTCGAGGACGCGGTCAGGGAAATCAACAAAGAGATGAAACGTAAACAGAAGGAGTTCTTCCCGGACGGCGTGGATTCGATTGTTTGGTCTGAATACAGAGAAAAGGAGGTAGGCTGAAATGGGTAAAAACAGAAAAGCGCTCAAAAAGGCGGAAGATACCGTCGTGAATGACGCGCAGGCGGCCGGACAGAATGTCTTGGACGACGCTGCGGACGGCGGAAAGAAGCGCGACTACACCAAGTCGTATTTCTCCTACACGATGCATGAGATCTGGAACCACAAGATGTCATACGCGCTGATCGCGCCGTTCTTTATCTGCTTCATCACGTTCACTCTTTTACCGCTGATCGCCTCCGCGGTCCTGAGTTTCTTCTACTTCGACTCGCTGAGCTGGCCGCAGTTCATCTTCTGGGACAACTACGTTTACCTCTTCGTAGAGGACTCGCTGTTCCTCAAGGCGTTCAGCAACACGCTCTACTACGCGGTCATCGTCGGCCCGGTATCGTACATCGCGTCCTACTTCTTCGCCTGGTTCATCAACCAGGTCCCGAACAAGCTTAGACCGATCTACACGCTGGCGTTCTACGCGCCTTCGCTCTGCTCCGGTATCGCGATGGGCGTTGTCTGGCTGGTCATGTTCGCGAACGACAGCCAGGGCTACATCAACTCGGTGCTGCTTAACGCGGGTCTCATTACGGAGCCGATCCAGTTCCTGCAGGACGTCAAATGGATCATGCCCGTAATCATTATCGTCGCGCTGTGGTCTTCGCTCGGCGCCGGCTTCCTCTCATTCGTCGCCGGCTTCACGAACGTCGACAAAGAACTATACGACGCGGCGATGGTCGACGGCATCACTTCGAGATTCCAGAGACTTATTTACATCGACATTCCTCAGACGATGCCGCAGCTGCTCTTCTCGGCGGTTCTTACGATCACGGGTTCGTTCACGGTCGGCGGTCTGAGCCAGACGCTTGTCGGCCACCCGAGCCCCGAGGACGCAGGTCTTACGATCATGCTCCACCTTGGCGACTACGCAGGCCAGCGTTTCGAGGTCGGTTACGCCTCGGCTATCGCTGTCGTGCTCTCGGTCATGGTTCTCGGTATCGGACGTCTCGCGTTCAAGCTGCTTCAGGAAAAGGGGTGATGATCTGTGTTTCAAGTTGACGTTGATTACTTAAAGAAAGCGAAGAAGCGCAGAGAGATAGCCCCTACGGTCATCACGATCGTGCTGGCGTTCGCAGGCGTCATTTCGGCGCTGCCTATCGTCTACCTTTTCGTTACGGCTTTCAAACCCGCAGAGGAGCTCTTCCTCTATCCGCCGCGGTTCTACGTCGCCAACCCGACGCTTAAGAACTTCAGCGACCTGGTGAGTATCACCGCGAACACGATGGTTCCTTTCACGAGGTACCTGTTCAACACGATAATCATCACCGCGCTGTACATGTTCGCGCTGATAGTCGTCGGCACGATGGCGTGCTACCCGCTCTCGAAGCACAAGTTCCCGGGCGGAACCGCGCTGTTCAAGCTCGTCACAAACGCGCTGCTCATCATCTCCGGTGCGGCGGCGATCCCGAGCTACATCATCGTGACCGGACTTCACCTCGACAACACCTACCTCGTGTACATCATTCCCGGCCTCGCCAACTGTACGTGTATGTTCCTGCTCAAGCAGTTCCTCGACCAGGTGCCAAACACGATATTCGAGGCGGGAAAGATCGACGGCGCGTCCGAGTGGCAGCTCTACACGAAAATAGCTCTGCCGCTCCTCAGAAACGCCCAGGCGACGTGCGTAATCCTCACGTTCCCGGGAATCTGGGGCGACGCCGGAACGTCCACAACCTACATCTATGACGAGCAGCTCCGTACCTTCGCGTTCTTCATGTCGACGCTGCAGGGCGGTCTCGCGAGAACGGGTGCGAACTCAGCCGCGTCGCTCATTATGACGCTGCCCAGCATCATCGTTTTCGTCGTCTCGCAGTCGAGCGTTATGGATACGATGGCCCACTCGGGTATCAAATAAGGGGGTGGCGCTGTGAAAAGATTCAGAATGAAGCAATTTATCTGTGCGGCGCTGGCTGTCACGTGCATCTTCTCCGTTCTGGCGATCCTGCCCGCGGCCGCCGCGACTCCTTACGCGAACTACTTTATGTCCGCTGCCGACGACTACAGCTTCAACCTTCCCACGCCTGAGGCGTACCAGATGGTCAAGGTCGTCGACTTCCCGGACACCGCGACAGGCAAGCTCCTCAACCCGGACGACATTTTCATCGGACCTGACGAGAGGATCTACATCGCCGACACGGGCAACAACAGGATAGTCATCCTCAAGAAGGACCTTTCGTTTGACTTCGCCATCACCGGATTCGCGGAGGACGGCAGCAAGCTCAACTCGCCTACGTGCGTTTTCGTAGACGACGACGGCACGATCCTCGTGGCGGACTACGGAAACAAGCGTCTCGTGGAGTTCACGAAGTACGGAAACTTCAGGTTCGCGTACCCGACCCCGGAGAGCGACATCCTCTCGAAGGACTTCAACTACCAGCCTTCGCGAGTCGTGAAGGACGAAAAGGGCTACATTTACGTCTGCTCCGTCGGCGACTCGAACGGTATTCTGATGCTCTCCTCAGACGGTGAGTTCAGAAACTACTTCGGTACGAACAAGGTCGCGCTCACGTTCTGGGAGATGGTCGCAAGGCTGCTCTGGTCGAGAGAGTCGAGAAAAGGTACCATTGTAACGCTGCCTTATACTTTTAATAACATCTTTATTTATGACGGATACATCTACGCGACGACGACGGGTTACTCGGCCGCACAGATGAGAAAGATCAACCCGGCCGGCTCCGACGTTCTCTACGCCGGATACGACTTCTCGGACAAGGGTCTTCTCAAAAACACAAGCGACCTGCAGAACTTCATCGACGTCACCGTGGACAAGGATCTTGACGCGTTCATCATCGACTCGACGTACGGCCGCGTTTACGAATACGACGAGTGGGGCAGAAACCTGTTCGCGTTCGGCGCAGTCGGAACAGGCTACGGCCAGTTCTCGAACCCGAAATCGCTCGAGGTCGACAATGAAGGCAACATCTACGTGCTCAACGGCGGCAACAACACGGTCTACGTTTTCGCGAGGACCGAATTCGCCGACCTGGTCCACAAGGCCAACAAAAACTACTCCCTCGGTATCTACGAGGAGGCGGACAACCCGGCAGTCAAGGGCGACAACGCTTTCGACCAGTGGACCGAGGTAAAGAAAGAGGACAACTTCTACGTGCTGGCGCTCCAGTCGATCGGCCAGATCCTCTGGAGAAAAGAGCGCTACTCTGAGGCTCTCAATTACTTCGAGGACGCCGAGGACGTCACCTGGTACTCGAAGGCGTTCGAAGAGCTCCGCGCCGACTTCCTGGGCGACTACTTCTCGATCATCGCGACCGTCGTCGTGGTGCTTCTGATCGGTCTGCTCGTGTTCAAGTCGGTGAGAAGGCGCTACAGAATGAAGCATCCGAAGGATCCGAACAAGAGCAACATCTTCACGAAGATAAGCGATTTCTTCAAGAACATGGTTTACGTGTCGCTCCATCCGGTAGACGGATTCGAGGACATCAGATACGAGAACAAGGGCACGTATCTTGACGCGGTGATCGTCATGCTGATATACGTCGTGACGCACTGCCTCGCGAAGCTCGTCACCGGATTCATTTTCAGAGGCGGACGGCCGATCGAGTTCATCGACTGGGGCAAGGAGCTGCTCTGGTGCCTGCTCCCGTGGGTGGTCGTTTCGATCGTCAACTACGGTGTTACGACGATCCTCTACGGTGAAGGACGTTTCCGCGACGTTGTGATAGGCGGTGCCTACTGCCACGTTCCGCTGATTCTGATCCATCTGCCGCTCGCGATTGTTTCCAGGGTGCTCACGCAGTCCGAACAGCCGATCTACAACCTGATCACGTACGTGTCGTACGCGTGGGTGGTATTCCTCGTGTTCATGTGCATGAAGGGCGTCCACGGCTTCAACCCCGTCAAGGCGGTGCTGGTATTCATTCTCACCGCGGCCGGTGTTGCGGCAGTCGTGATACTGTTCATGATCGTGAGAGGCCTTGCGGTTCAGTTTGTCGACTTTATAGTCCAGTTTGCAAAGGAGTTGAGCTATCTTGTTTAAAAAGAATAAAAAAACCGATATAGATGACGCCTTGCAAAACGTAGAGGCAGCTGACAACGCGGTTGAGAACACCGCGGAGACCGTCGAAAATGCAGCCGGAACCGTCGAAAACGCGGCCGAAACCGCGGAAAACGCGGCGCAGGAGACCGTGACGAAAAAAACGGCAGCTTTCAAGACCTCAATGGACGACGACGAGGCGCGCAAAGGCGTTTACATCGACAAAGAGGAGGCCGAGAGGTTCCTCGAAGAGCAGCGCAAGAAGAAAAAGAGAAAGAAGATCATCATTACCGTTGTGGCGATCGTCGTCGCGCTCCTGGCTATTTTCATCATCTACAAGGTGATTTTCGGCGGTAACGTCGGCTATATCAAGTGGATGGACAAGTACATTGTCAAGAACGAGCCCAAGGCGGCGGGAGAGACGATTCCGAACGACGCGGGAATGACAGTCATCGTCGAAAAGGCCAACAAGCTCGGCGGCAAGACCGTTCTCAAGTTTTCGCCTTCAGACTCGCTGCTCATCCTCGAGATCACCAACTCCAAGGGTGAGAAAGAGGAGATCAGAAGCTGGCCGGCGCCGAAGCCCGAAGAGACAGACCCGGCAACAGCCGACAGCGAATACCCGAAGTACAAGGTCAACCACGATATCGTTTCCTCTCTCGTCAGGCTCGGCTACACAGCCTCCAACCTCGACGGCGGCAAGGACTTCGGTATCAACCAGGTAGACAAGGTCAGGTTCGCGTACAACAAGATCGCGGACGGCTTCAAGGTCCGCTACACGGTTCCGATCGAAGTCACCAAGACCGACAACATGGCCGACACCTACAAGGTGAATTACGAGTTCAGCTTCGCGGTTGAGTTCTGGCTCGACGAAAACGGCGACCTCATCGTCAACGTTCCCAAGAAGGACGTCAAGGAGGACAAGGAAGAGAAGGACTACACGAGAGATTCCGACGAGATGCCGAGAGTCGCGTCCATCGCGTGCCTGCCGTTCATGAGCGCCGCGAGACAGGGCGACGAGGGCTACTTCGTAACTCCCGACGGTTCCGGCGGACTCACTTACTTCGACGTTCCGAGAATTTCGCAGTTCGACGAGTACCAGAAGAGAATTTACGGCTACGACGACATTTTCGACGTGTTCAACTACCCGAACATGACGAACGAGAAGATCTCGATGCCGGTGTACGGCGTTGTCAAGGGCAGCAAAATGCTCACGTGCTACGCGACCGAGAGCGAGGCGAACGCTTCCGTCCTCATCGGCCAGCCGGGTATGAAGAACCTGAAATTCTACTACGTCACGTTCGTGTTCAAGTGGAGAGAGTTCTACCAGGCGAAAATGAGCCAGAACGGCGCCTCCTACACGTTCCTCGAGGTTCCCTCCGGAATCGGCGACTTCACGATGCGATACTCCTACGAGTTCGACTCGGACAAGAAGTACACGTACGTCGACGTCGCGAACAACACGCGAGAGTTCCTGATTAACAAGTGGGACAACGACTTCAAAACGATCGACTATCTCAAGGACGCGAAGGTCAACTCCTACGAAAACAAGCGTCAGGATCCCGACCTCATCAACCTCAAGATATTCTTCGCGGACGTCAACCAGGCTTCGGTCAGACTCTTCACGCAGTACAAGGTCATGACAACGTTCGCGCAGGCCAAGAACATTGTCGCGTCGACCGCCGAGGCGGCTCCGAGAATGCGCTACTCGCTCCTCGGATGGCAGCAGGGCGGCTACTACGGCAACATAATGCGCAAGTACAACATCGGTGCGAGCGTGGGCGGCAAGAGCGGACTTAAAGACCTCACTTCGTATGCGGCCGAAAACAAAAAGGACGTCAGCGCCGACGTGAACATGCTGATCCTCTACGGAAAGCCGAAGGGAGCCAGCCTCCGCCAGGCGACCGTAAAGAACCCGGGCACGTTCTACGTAAACTACAAGCAGGTCAGCAACGCGGGCGTTTTCTACAGGTCCAGCAACAACTACTATATGGGGCCGCTCTACTACGACTCCCATATGCTGAAGAAGGACGTCAAGAACATCTCGAAGCTCGGCTTCACAAGCGTCGACCTCCAGCAGCTCGGCGACCTCCTGTTCACGGACTACAACAAGGAGAACGCGCTTCTCCGCCAGCAGGCGATCGAGTACTACAGAAAGTGGATCGTTGAGTTCGAGAAGGAATTCGCCAACGTTTCGGTCTACTACGGCTACGAGTACGCCGCCTCAGTCGCGGACAACATTCTCGACATCCCGACCGAGACGTCCAGGCTGTTCATCATCGACGAGTCCGTTCCGTTCGTTCAGATCGTTTACCACGGACTGGTTGACTACTATTCGACCGCGATCAACAGAAGCTCGAACTACACCGAGTCGCTGCTCAGATCGATCGAGTACGGCGCGTTCTTCACGTACGAAGTCACCAAGGAACCCACGGAAGAGCTCCGCTACACCGACTACAACTCGCTGTTCAAGGCTCAGTACGACGACCTCAGCGCGGACATAATGAAGGGTTACGTTCTCGCCGACAAGGTCCTCGCGCCGGTCGCGAACGCCACGATAGTAGACCACAAGTGCGTGGACGACCCGAGAAACGGTGACATCTACTGCACGACCTACAGCAACGGCGTAAAGATATACGTCAACTACAGCAAGGAAAACTACGCTGCTCCCGAGGGACTCGTTCCCGCGCTCGGTGTGGCGGTAGTCAATAACGGTTCTTCCGAGGCCGTCAAGGTTGGATAACGAAAGGGGGCCGGTTGTTTTGAAAAAACAGGTAAAATACAAGAAAAAGCTTGCTCATTCTCAAAAGTACACTCTGCTGTCGTTTGAGAAGAAGAGATCGCTTGAAGGTTTCCTATTTGCCGTACCGTGGCTGATCGGATTCCTCGGATTCATCGTGGTTCCGCTCGTACTGTCCGTCAGAATCAGTTTCTTCCAGACGGTTCTGACCGACCTTTACGGATTCCACGGCACGAGTACGTACGTCGGCTTCAACAACTACGTAAAGGTTATCCAGGACCCGAACGTCGGCGAAACGGTTTTCAAATCGTTCGGAAACTCGCTCATTAAGGTGCCGGTAATCGTCGCTTTCTCGCTCTTCGTGGCGGTGCTGCTCAAGCAGGACTTCCCGGGCAGAACGGTCTTCCGCGTCATATTCTTCATCCCGGTCATTCTCGCCGGAACGATCATGACGTACCTTTTCAGGGACGGCGTCGGAAACATGAGCCTTTTCAGTTCGATCACAACGGGTGTTCAGCAGATCAACTCGTTCTTCGGGACGATCATGAGCAACATAGGCGCGATAATGTGGGCCTCGAGCGTTGAGATACTGATCTTCCTCGCGGCTCTCCAGAGCGTTCCCGCTACGCTTTACGAGGTCGTCGAAATCGACGGCGCCTCCGCGTGGGAGACGTTCTGGCACGTTACCCTGCCGTACATCTCGCCGTTCGTCATTCTGAACTGCGTATACGCTCTCGTTGACTCGTTCGTGTCGTCCGACAACCCCGTTATGGCGATCATGAACAGTATGACCCAGGAGGGTACGAAATACGGACAGGCGTCGGCTCTCAGCTGGCTCTACATGCTCGCAACACTCACGGTCATCATGATCTTCATCCTGCTTACGAGGAGGTGGCTGAAGTGACACCGGAAGCTGTTAACACCGCCGCTGCCCAAGCGGATGCCGCGGCCGTGCAGACCGAAAAGAAGCTCGGCGGCATCAAGGGATTCATCAAAAAATATGAGAATCTCGGCTACAAGGCAAAGAAGAAGATCACGTTCATCATCTCCAGAATCTTTGTGTACTTCGTACTCATCGAGATGGCGTACCTTTTCATTCTGCCTTTCATCTACATTTTCTCCACGTCTCTCATGACGTCGCAGGACTACATGGACCCGACGGTCCAGTACATCCCGACCACCGTCAACTGGGACAACTTCGTGAAGGCTTTCGAGGCGCTCGACTACGTCAAGTCGTTCTTCAACTCGATGGGAACGTCGCTCCTCTCGGCTCTGTTCCAGACGACCGCGTGCGCTCTGATAGGGTACTCGCTGGGCCGCTACAAGTTCAAGGTCAGAAACGTTATTTTCTTCCTCGTCGTACTTGTACTGCTCATCCCCCCGCAGGTTATGATTCTCGCGTCCTACGGTCTGTGGGCGACGCTCAGTCTCGTAAACACCTGGGGACCGGTCGTGCTTCCGTGCGTTTTCGGACTCGGCCTCCGCGGCGCGCTTTTCGTGCTGATCTACATGTACTTCTTCCAGAGAATTCCTGACGTTATGGACGACGCGGCCAGAATCGACGGTGCGGGCCCGATCAGGGTCTTCGGACAGATCATGCTCCCGCTCGTAAAGTCCGCTATCGCGATCGTATTCATATTCTCGTTCGTATGGCACTGGAACGACAACTACGAGGCTCCAACGTACATGTACATCGACGGCCACCAGACGCTCCAGCCGAGACTCCAGAACATTCAGATGTACTACAGCAAGTACGCGACCAGCCAGGGCGCAATGTCCGAGCTCGAAAAGTCGCTCTCCGAGCCGATGCTCTTCGCGGGCTGCCTTATGGTTATGCTCCCCGTTATGATCGTCTACATTCTCGGTCAGAAACAGCTTGCCGCCGGTATCGAACGTATAGGCGTTATCGAATAAAGGAGGAGGCACTTATGAACAGAAAAATAAAAGCTTTCCTTGCGGCTGCGATCTGCGTCATTCTCGCGCTCGCGATAATGGCCGGCTGCACGCCCAAAAAAGATGACGACGACGATAAGATAAAGCCGACTCCGAGACCGACTCCGGAGAACCTCGTTTCCGAGATCAAGCTCTCCGGCTACCTCTACTCCGAGAACTCGCAGAACCTCGAAAAGTTCAAGTCAGTCTTCTACTCCGACTACCCGGGCGTTGAGATCGACATCGACCTCGACAAGGTCTCCACTTCGCTTTACTTTGAGGTTCTCGACGACCTCATGAGCGGCGACGACCTCGAAAACGCCGGCGACGTCATCCTCCTCGACGCCCCGCGCATGGAACTTTACGCGCAGCAGGGCAAACTTGTCGACCTCGGGCCGTACATCGGCGAAGTGCTCAACTTCGACACGTACAATAAAATCAATCCGTCGGCCGACCTTCTTCCCGCCGCGTACAACGCTTGCTTCTACAACGGCGACATGTACATGGTGGCGATGGAGTACAACCACAAGTTCGTACTGCTCAACTACTCGCTGATCTCCTCCGCGGGCTACACGTTCCCGCACGACGACTGGACGTGGGACGACCTGGTTGAGATCGCCGAGGCGCTGAAAGGGAAGGGCGTCGAAACTCCCATCGCGATGAACTACAAGGACTACGCGATCTGGGGCGCGTTTGCGAGAAGCTACGGCCAGGACGTGTACGACTACGTGGGCAACTCGGAAACGGTCAAGGAACTCAACCTGACGCACCCCGACGTCGTCAGCGGCCTTGAGGACCTCGCCGAGATCGTGAACCCCGAGCGCGGACTTGTCGACTGCATCGACTCCAAGGATATCGCTCCCGAGGACATCTCCAAATACGCGTTCATCATCGCTGACCACGAGGACATCGCGACATGGTCCGAGACGCTCCTCGCCGCCGAAGACCCTGAGGCCGAAGGCGCAAAGTGGGAATGGGACTACATCCACTTCCCGCGCTGGAACGACGAGAACTACGCGGAAAACGGTATTTACTACCAGGCGATCGCTGCCAACGTGTACGGCTTCGCTGTCGTGAACCACGGCAAGAGCGACGTCTACAACGACGACTTCTACCGCGCCTGCGCTTACCTCGCTCTCTACGCGACCGTTACCGACGCCGCCAAGAGCTACGCGCTCGACGGCCAGGCCGTTCCCGCTAACAGGGCGGCCAACACCCAGAAGTTCTGGCGTGAATACCCGAAGCCGGGCAAAAACTCGTCCGTGTTCTCGAACTTCGCCGAATCCGCCGACTTCGCGGGCTCCCTCGGCTGCTTCATGCCGGTAATGTCCGCGAACGAGATAGACATCTCCTACGCGATCGACGGCTATCTGTCCGGCGAGAGAACGATGTTGGAAAGCCTGCAGACGCTGCAGGAAAAAGCCCAGGCCGGCTGGATTACCAGGTGAGTCTCCGCTTGGTCTCCGGTTTAGCTGCCGCTAAAAGTCGCCCTCGCGCGAGACTCACCTGGTTTGAATCGTCACGGGGCCTGCGGCGATTCCGCGAGCAATATCTACCTTGTGGAAGAGCCGCCGCAGCTTGATATTGCGACGTGAACGATTCCGCGAAGCGGTCAAGTGAGCGGTGCAATATCAAGTGCGTCGTCAAGTGAGGGGCGCAACATAAAGTGCGGCGTCAAGTGAGGGGCGCGATGCAAAGTGCGGCGACAGGTGAAATGCGAAGCGCAACCAATATAATTGAATGCCCCAGATGATGGTGGCGGTTTTTCGCACCCCCGGAGGCGATACGACAACCCTTCGGAGGTGCGCTTTCCTTTATCGGAAGTTATAATATGAGAGAAGAAGTAATCGAAACCTTTGTAAAGGCAAGAAAAAACAAGACCGCGGTAATTTACTGCATTCTCATCGCTATCGCGGCGCTTGCCGTCGCGACGGTTATATACATTTTTTACCATCTGATCGGCTTTCTGCTGATCATTCTCGTTTTCGCAATCGCGTTTTACGGGATGGTGCTTATTATGAAGTACAACAATCTGGAGTACGAGTTTTCGATAGTTATGGGCGAGTTTACGATTTCCGAGATCAGGAACCAGACGCGCCGCAAGAAGGTCATGAGTTTCCTCATAAAGGACCTTGAGAATTTCAGGAAGGTAAAAACCGCCGACGTTCTGGCGAAAAAGAACGACGGTGTCAGGAAGGAAGACGCCCCGAAGGTTTTGTACTGCTTCGGCGACGACGATGAAGAGGCTTACGGCTTTAACGCCAGGTCCGTCGACGAGGGCGTCGTTTACGAGATATACATTAAGCATGACGACCAGGTCATGAAGGAGATGGCGCTGCGCAGCTTCGAGGTGAGGCGCGTGCTGGGTAAAATTTGAGTAAAATTTGAGCCGCACGCGCGGTTTCAGATGCGGAAATCATTGGAAGGGGCAGAAATGGAACACGGGAACGCTAAAAGAATCAGAAGGTTTTTGAGGGCGGTTGCGGCGGTTGTCGCCGCGGCGGTGTTTCTGTGCGTGTGCGCTTCGTGCGGCATCATAACCATAGTCCATAATTCGACGCCGGCACCTGCTCAAACTGAGGCTCCGACGCCCGAACCGACGCCGGAGCCGGACCGCTTTACCGTCATTTTCGATGAGAATGAGGTTTTCGCCGACGCGAACGAAGAAAAAGCCGCGCGCCACATCGACCCCGCGATCAAAAAGGCGGTCATGCTCCTCAATACGGTCGACGCGGACGAGCTCAACGTCTTAAGCGACGGTCCGGAACCCGCTAAAAACCCGCGCGATTCGATCAAAAACGCGATGTCACGTGAGATTTACGACAAAATTGTTGAAGCGGCCGAGTCGTTCGGCGACTTTTCGATCAACGAAAAGGACTACCCGGAAATCTCGAACTTCTTCGCCGTCGTCGTGGACGCTACGGACGCGATTCACGCGGGCAGGAAGGACCTGTACCTTTATTCCGACGTTGATACGGAGGGGCTTTTCGGGGAGATCTACAAGCTCAAATACTACATGCCCAACGAGTGGCTGCCGCACGCGACCGAGGACAGGGCGGCTGTCAAAAACGCGGTCGACGTTTTCAACAAGACTGTCGACAGGGTTATCGCGAAAATGCCTTCGGGAATGAGCAACTATTACAAGTGCTGGTACTTCGCGCTGGTGATTTCGGCGGCGTGCGTTTACGAGGACTCGCAGGCGTCGGTCATGGATCCGTACCTCGCGTACAACGTTTTCGTGAACGGGACGACCGTTTGCAGGGGGTATGCGGAGGCGTTTCAGCTGCTCTGCGGGAAGGCGGGCATCCGCTGCGACTTTATCGCGGGACTCGCGCCGGGAACGGACGAGCGCCACGCCTGGAACCGCGTCTACTCTGACGAGGGACCGCTTTACATCGACGTCACGTGGTACGACAAGGAACGGATCACTGACAACTACTTCCAGGGCGGCGTCTCGTACGTTTTTATGAACGAAACCGACTACAAGGCGGCGGGGTACGTTCCGGACGCGGAGTAAACAGCCCTGCGAAAAACTCTGACGAGTATCAAAAATCCTTGGCGCGGAAAACCGCTCAAAAACCGGGAAATAAAATAGCGCCGGAAAATCAAGATTTTTTCAATAAAACGTAGTATAATATTACTGTCCGGGCGAAAACGGAAGCGCGGACGCGGCGCGCCGCAGGTGTAATAGATAATGAAGAAAGACTTTAAAAAGAAAAAGAATAACGGGACGGGCAGCAGGGCTCTCCGCATTTTCGTCAACATTTTTATTGTTGTCTTTGTTGTCGTGTACGTATCGACGCTCCTTCCGCTCGTGAAGTTTATGAGGAACTCGCTGAAAAACGAGCCGCACAACGACCATGGTGGCGAGACCGTTGTGGTAAACCCGGGCGACAAGGTCATCGACATCTCAGACCTTGAAAACCTCGAGGAGGTTACGCCGACTCCGGACCCGGCAACGGTAACGGAGCAGCCGGCCGAAACGCCTCCGCCAACCGAAGCCTCTACTGAGGATCCTTCTTCCACTCCGGAAACCGAAGACCCCGACGCTACTCCGACACCGACTCCGACGCCTTCACCGACGCCTAAACCGGCCGACGTGGCTCCGCCGACAGGTGCCCCGGGACCTACGGTTCCTTACGTTCCCGACCCGATAGTTGAGGGCGTGTCGAAAACGGCCGGCAGCAACGTCAAACTTCAGCCCGATGCCAAAAATATCCTACTTTTAGGCTACGACAACAAATCAGACCTCACCGACACGATGATAGTCGTCAGCATCTGCGAGCGCACCAAAACGGTCGACTGCTATTCGCTGGCGAGAGACGCATACGTGCCGTATACCGGCGCGGTGCAGGACTACCTTGTGAGAACCGGCCTCAACAAGAGCAAGGGTATATACAAGCTGAACGCCTGCTATCCGATCGGCAAGTTCATCAAGTACAAGGACGGCAAGTTCGGCAACTCCGGAATCGATTTTCTCTGCCACATCATCGGCGCGATGATGCCTGACGCCAACATGCACATTGACGACTACATTTTCGTCGACCCGGACGGCATGGCCAAGTTTGTCGACCTTTTCGGCGGCGCGGACGTGTATTTTTCCGAGGACAGGTGGGTCATGAACTCGGCGACCGGAAAAACGGAGCTGAAGTACACAAAGGGCTACCACCATTTAAACGGCGCCGAGACGGTTACGTTCCTGCGCACCAGAAACCGCTACAACGAAAACGGCAGAATCAGCTCGACCGGCGACCCCTACAGAAAGGCCAACCAGCTGCGCTTCATCAGGGACTTCTCCAAGAAAGTCATCACGATCGAAAACGTCGGAAGGATCAACGAGATCATGACGACTGTGTCGGGCTTTGTGTATCACAGCATCAACACGCCGTCGCAGCTCGCGACGTACACGAAGTTCGCGACGGATTTCGCGGCCGGGAAGTACACGGTCACGACCGTGGTCGTGAGCGGCAGGTCGATCGACCCGATGGGGGATCATGCGAGCTACGTGAACCTGATGTATTAAAAACGCCGATTTTCGGCTCTTTACGCAATTCGCCGGAGCTAAAAGAGAATAAGGTGTCTTCGACAATTGCTGGCGAATTGCTTTGAGAGGGCTTGCCTCTCGCAGTAGAGCCGCGTATGTCTCCGCTCAGTCTCCAGTTTAGCTGACGCTAAAAGTCGCCTTCGCGCGAGACATACGCGACTCGGCTAACTTGCGTTAGCAACCTTGTGTAGGACGCCGCAGCTTTGCATCGGCGTCACGAACGATTCTGGGCTTTGCCCAGTCAAGTGAGGGGCGCGATGCAAAGTGCGGCTTCGGACAAGCACTCTCAAAAATAGCTCGAAACTAGGCGTTTTCAAGAAGCCGATTTTCAGCTCTTTACACAGTCTCCGACGTAGCTAAGGCTACGAGTCGCCTTCTTGCGAAACACACAGGATTTAACGGAGTAATAAGGAGCCTGCGGTGCAATATCAAGTGCGTCGTCAAGTGAGGGGCGCGATGCAAAGTGCATCAACACATCCTTATCTAGAGCCGCCGCAGCTTTATGTTGCGGTTCGAACGATTCTGGGCTTTGCCCAGTCAAGTGAGAGGCGCAACATAAAGTGCATTAATGCTTCCTTAATTCGAGCCGCCGCAGCTTTGCATCGGCGTCACGAACGATAAACCCTGTGTGTTTCCACTCAGTCTCCGACGTAGCTAAGGCTACGAGTCGCCTTCGTGCGAAACACACAGGCTTTTACGGAATAATAAGGTGCCTGCGGCGACTCCGCGAGCAATGTCAACCTTGTGAAAGAGCCGCCGCAGCTTTATGTTGCGGTTCGAACGATTCTGGGCTTTGCCCAGTCAAGTGAGAGACGCAACATAAAGTGCGGCTTTGAAAGAAATCGCTTGAAATCGGCAAAAAATCGTAGTATAATCGCAATATGAAGTGTGGGTAGCGTGGCCAAAAGCACGCGCCGATGCTTTTTTTATTATATCTGAAGCGAACTTTTCATGCGCGGCGGACCGGGAAAAAGGGCCGCAAGCGGGTTAACTGATAAACGGAGGATTTAAAACATGGCATTTATTTATCCGGAACCCTCGCATACATTTAACGAGTTCCTGCTCCTGCCGGGGTATACTTCCAAGCAGCACGTTCCGTCGAACGTGTCGCTGAAGACGCCTATCGTGAAATTCAGGAGGGGCGAGAAGCCGGCGCTTTCAATCAATATTCCGATGGTTTCTGCGATAATGCAGGCCGTTTCCGACGACAACATGGCGGTGGCGCTTGCGAAGTGCGGCGGACTTTCGTTCATTTACGGGTCGCAGAGCATCGAGTCCGAGGCGGAAATGGTTTCCAAGGTCAAGCGCTACAAGTCGGGATTCGTTGTCAGCAGGTCAAACCTGAGGCCGGATTCGACGCTGAGTGACGTGATCAAGCTCAAAGAGGAAAACGGATTTTCGACGATAGCGATAACCGACGACGGTTCCTGCTGCGGAAAGCTTCTGGGCATCGTTACGAGCCGCGACTACAGGCCGAGCAGAATGACCGGCGACGAAAAGGTTTCCGAGTTTATGACGCCGTTTTCGAAGCTGGTTTACGCGAGAGAGGGCGTGTCGCTGAAAGAGGCGAACGACATTATCTGGGAGAAGAAGATCAACTCGCTGCCGATCATCGACGAGAACGACCACCTGAAGTATTTCGTTTTCCGCAAGGACTACGATATGCACAAGGACAACCCGGACGAGCTTCTGGACGAGCACAAGCAGTACATGGTCGGCGCGGGCATCAACAGCCGCGACTACGAAAAGAGAGTGCCGGCCCTTATTGAGGCGGGCGCGGACGTGCTGTGCATCGACTCTTCGGAGGGTTACTCCGAGTGGCAGAAGGAGACGATCGCGTGGATCAGGTCGAAATACGGTGACAGCGTGAAGGTTGGCGCCGGAAACGTTGTCGACGGTGAGTCGTTCAGGTTCCTTGCGGACGCGGGCGCGGACTTCGTGAAGATCGGTATCGGAGGCGGTTCGATCTGCATCACGAGAGAGCAGAAGGGTATCGGCCGCGGACAGGCTTCGGCTGTTATCGACGTTGCGGCGGAGCGCGACAAATACTTTGAGGAGACGGGCGTTTACGTACCGCTCTGCGCTGACGGCGGAATCGTTTTCGACTACCACATGACTCTCGCGCTGGCGATGGGCGCCGATTTCATAATGCTCGGCAGGTATTTCGCGAGGTTCGACGAGAGCCCGTCGGCGAAGGTCAACATCAACGGCACGTATTACAAAGAGTACTGGGGCGAGGGCTCGAACAGGGCAAGGAACTGGCAGCGCTACGACATGGGCGGCGCGTCAAAGCTCTCGTTTGAGGAGGGCGTTGACTCCTACGTTCCCTACGCGGGCAAACTCAGCGACAATATTGCCCTAACTTTAGGAAAAATCCGCTCGACAATGTGCAACTGCGGAGTTCTCACGATAGAGGAATTCCACAAAAACGCGAAGCTGACGATGGTCAGCTCGACAAGCATCGTCGAGGGCGGCGCGCACGACGTTATTCTGAAGGATAACGGCTACGCCAAACTGAAATAATTTACGAAGAGAGAAGGATAGTTTTACATTATGGCAAGTGACGGACCAATTTATTATACCACGAAAAGATATGCGGAAGAGCAGGCTTACCTCAACTATTTGAAAGGCGAGAAAAAAGAGGAGATCGTACGCAGAATTGAAGAGGCGAGAAGCCGCGGCGACCTTTCGGAAAACGCCGAATACGACGAAGCGCTTAACGAACAGCGCGACAACGAGGCGGAGATCGCCCGCCTCACGGCCAAACTCAGCCGTGACGACATTATTTTTTATGACGAGGGACAGCTCACAAACGACGAAGTCCGGATAGGAAACTTTGTGAAGGTCGAGTGCCTCTGGAACGGCAAGGTCGTCGACTATCAGGTAGTCGGCTCATCCGAGGCGAATCCGCTTGAGGGCAAGATCTCCAACAATTCGCCTGTAGGCTCAGCGCTTATCGGGAAAAAAATCGGCGACGTTGTGAGCGTTCAGGTTCCTGCCGGCGTTCGCGAGTACAAGGTTCTTGACATCAGGATTCCGGACTGACGCTTCTTAGTTCGGACAGTTTTTGAAATATACCGGCCTTCGGATTTTAAGCGCGCGTAAACGCGGCGCTTGAACCGGGGGAGACGGTTGAGATTGCGGCGCTTTTGAAACATTTTGGACTGAGAAAGCGCCGCGCTCCGTTTTATGGGGCTTGCCTTTGCAGGCGGGCTGACGGCGGAGAGTAGTTTTTTACAGAGGTAACAGTTATGGCAGAAAATATGAGACCCGAAACTGATGAAAGCGGCGAGGGAAGGCAGCTTTCGGAACAGATGGTTGTGAGGCGCGGCAAGCTTGCCGACCTAAGAGCGCGCGGAATCGACCCTTACAAGATCACAAAGTTCGACAGGACGCACCTCTCTTCAGAGGTTCTCGCGAATTTCGAGGAGCTTGAGGGGAAGCAGGTCGTGCTCGCGGGCCGTCTTATGGCGAAACGCATCATGGGCAAGGCTTCGTTCGCGCACATTCTCGACAGAACGGGCAGAATTCAGCTCTACGTGGCGCGCGATTCGCTCGGTGAGGAGCCGTACGCGCTTTTCAAAACGCTCGACATCGGCGACATCATCGGCGTGAAGGGGTTCGTTTTCAAAACGAAAACAGGCGAGACGAGCGTTCACGCGGAGGAACTCACGCTGCTCACGAAGTCGTTGAATCCGCTTCCGGAAAAGTTCCACGGCATTACGGACACCGACACGCGCTACAGACAGCGTTACATCGACCTCATTATGAACCCGGAGGTCAGGGATACTTTTGTGAAGCGCTCGCAGATCATCCGCGAGATCAGAAGGTTCCTGGACGGCCGCGACTTTATGGAGGTCGAGACGCCCATGCTTGTCGCGAACGCGGGCGGTGCCGCTGCGAGGCCGTTTGAGACGCATTTCAACGCGCTTGACGAGGACGTGAAGCTGAGGATTTCGCTCGAACTCTACCTTAAGAGGCTCATCGTCGGCGGATTGGAGCGCGTTTACGAGATCGGACGCGTTTTCCGCAACGAAGGCGTCGACACGAGGCACAACCCGGAGTTCACGCTCATGGAGCTCTACCAGGCATACACCGACTACTACGGAATGATGGAACTCACCGAGTCCATGTTCCGCCACGTCGCCACGACCGTATGCGGCACGACCGAGATCAAGTACGGCGACAAAGTTATCGACCTCGGCAAGCCCTTCAGGCGTCTTACGATGATCGACGCGGTCAAGGAATACGCCGGCGTGGACTTTGACGAGGTCAAGGACACCGAAGAGGCGAAAAAGATCGCGAAGGAGAAGGGCGTCGAGTTTGAAGAGCGTCACCAAAAGGGCGACATTCTCAACCTTTTCTTCGAGGAGTTCTGCGAGGACAAGCTCATCCAGCCGACCTTCATTATGGACCACCCGGTCGAGGTCTCGCCGCTCACGAAGCGCAAGCCCGACAAGCCCGGTTACGTTGAACGTTTCGAGCTGTTCATCAACGGCTGGGAGATGTGCAACGCATACTCGGAGCTCAACGACCCGATCGACCAGCGCGAACGTTTCGCGGCCCAGGACGCGGCTTTTGCGGCAGGCGACGAAGAGGCCAACCATACCGACGAGGACTTCCTCAACGCGCTCGAGATCGGCATGCCGCCCACGGGTGGAATCGGCTACGGCATCGACAGACTCACAATGCTGCTCACCGACAGCCCGGCCATTCGCGACGTTTTGCTGTTCCCGACAATGAAGTCGCTTGACAATAAAAAGCCCGAAAAGGCAGAGGCAAAGGCCGGAGAACCCGGGTGCGCCTGCTTTACCTGCCCATCTCAAGAGGCTTGCAAGGCGGCGCAGGAAGCCGGGAACGAGGCTCCTGTTGAAGAGAAGATCGACTTTTCGAACGTTGTGATCGAGCCGCTTTTCAGCGATACGGTCGATTTTGAGACGTTCTCGAAGTCGGATTTCCGCGCCGTGAAGGTCCTCGAGTGTGAGGCGGTTCCGAAGTCGAAAAAGCTTCTGAAGTTCACGCTTGACGACGGAACGGGCACGAACCGCACGATTCTGAGCGGAATTCACGCGTTTTACGAGCCCGAACAGCTTGTCGGAAAGACGTGCGTCGCAATCACGAACCTTCCGCCAAGAGCGATGATGGGAATCGAATCCTGCGGCATGCTGCTCTCCGCTGTCCACAAGGAAGGCGAGGAGGAGCGGCTCAACCTGCTCATGCTCGATCCGCACATTCCCGCAGGCGCGAAGCTTTACTGATACTAAACTTTAAAAGCGTATTTTGAGCGGGAACTTATAATCTCGGTCGATTTTTGCGCCGGCGATCATAAGCGCTCGCTTTTTGCCGGACGCCGGTACAATGGAGGATAAGATGAAAAATAAAAGATTGTTGGAAAGACTCATTCTCGTTTTGCTCGCGGTCGCGGGTCTGGTTGTTTTCGGCGTGGGAGTCTATTTCCGCTTTTTCCGGGACAGGGGCTATGCGAAAACCGAAGCCGTCATCGAAAAAATCGAGCAGATTTATGCCGGAGAGGATGAAGACGGCAACTCGAAATATGATTACGAGGTCTACGTGCGCTACACCGTCGACGGCCGGGAATATCACGAGAAGATCGGTGACTACGAGTCGGGCTTTAAAGAGGGGAAGACGATAACCCTGCTTTACAACGAGAACGACCCGCTGGACGTTCATACCGAGTCGAAAACAGCCGGCACCGTCATGATGATCGCGGGGCCTGTTGTGACGCTGATTATTCTCGGGTTCGCGGTGCTCAGAAGATTCCGCAGATGACTTTAAATCCGCTTCTTGAACGCGATTTTCGAACGTTTTTCGAACGAGATTTTTTAGCGGGATTATGAACCCGATTCTCGCGGTTTTCGTGGTTTCGCGGTTTTCGTGGTTTCGCGGCTTTCGTGGTTTCGCGGTTTTCGTGGTTTCGCCGGTTTGAGGCCGGTTTGAGGCGGAAAAATAATTTACAACCGCGTGAAAGCGTGGTATAATAAAACTAATAATAAACTGAAAGGAGTCTTATTATGCCTATCATTGTTACATACATACTCGGAATCCTCACCGCGATTGCGGCGACCGTTCTCATTTGCATTTTCATTCTGCCTGAGAAGAAGAGAGAGAAACTGAACAAGTTCTTCAAGACTCTTCACGACATTTTCAACTTCAGACAGCTGCTTCTCGAAAAGATTCTTAAAATCACGTACGTATTCTTCACCGTTCTCTGCATCGTCACCGGTCTCCTCATGATCATCTCGGTACAGTGGGTCGGCACGACAGTCGTGAAGTACTTCGGTCTCCAGGGCCTGATCCTGCTCGTCTGCGGACCGGTCATCCTCAGAATCATCTACGAGGTGGCTATGATGTTCATCATCCTTGTCAGGAACTCCAACGAGATCAACAACAAGCTTCCCGCCAAGGAAGAGTGCTGCAAGGAAGAAACCGAGAAGGCTGCGGAGCCCGCTGAAGAGTACGTTCCGAACCTCGTTTACTGCACAAAGTGCGGCACCCAGTACGACGCGAACCTCGGCGGATGCCCGAACGGCTGCGAGCAGTAAAGTAATTAATCCTTAATAACCGACAGCTTTTCCGCTTTAACGGCGGAGAATTCGGCGGCCCCCGGTGCGGTTTTTGAGTCCCGGGGGCCGCCTTTTTTACACCTGTTGATTCCCGGAAAACGAAACCTTGAAAAAATAGTGTTTCCGCGGTACAATATAACAGCCGCGGGCGGAGGCGGGAACATCCAGACGTGACTCCGCCCGCGGATGAGATTCCTTTTATTTTATTTCAGGAGATTTTACTCTATGTGGCTTCTTTTTGCACTGATTTCGTTTTTCGCATGGGGCGCGGCCGACCTTTTTTATAAGAAGGGATCCGCCGAAAACGAAAAATACAGTCATCTCAAGGTTTCGATCGTCGTCGGCGTCGTTATGGGCGCCACGGCCATTGTCACCTTGCTCACGAAGGACCTGAACTACGACTTCAGGAACCTGCTCGTCTACCTGCCTGTCTCGGCGATGTACATTTCCTCGATGACGGTCGGCTATTTCGGCCTCCGCTACCTTGAGGTGTCGGTTTCGTCGCCGATCCAGAACGCCAGCGGCGCCGTCAGCGCGATCCTCTTGATGATCGTGCTCCGCGAGCTTCCTGACATCTATACGGCCATCGCGATCGTTCTCATCACGGCCGGCGTGGTGCTGCTCGGCATTCTTGAGCGCAGGCGCGAGGTGCAGTACCTGAAGGAAACCGAAAAGAAGTACAAAATCGGCTTCGTGGCGTTCCTGATGCCGATCCTCTACTGCGTGCTCGACTCGCTCGGAACGTTTTTCGACGGCTGGTACCTCGACGACTGGGAGAAAACCCCGCTTATCGGCGTTACCGAGGACACGATCGAGGACGTCGCGAACGTCTCCTACCAGCTGACGTTTCTGATCGTCGCGGCCTTTTTGGCGATCTACGTTTTCGTGATCAGGAAGCAGAAGCTCACCTTCTTCCGCGAAGAGGGGCACAAAACGCCCACGACGGTGCACAGGATCGTTGCTGCGGTCTTCGAGACGGTCGGCCAGCTCGCTTACGTTTACGCCATCAGCGGGAACGCGATCGCGGCGGCGCCAGTCATCGCCAGCTACTGTGTCGCGAGCCTTGTTTTCGGCCGGATCTTCCTGCGCGAAAAGCTCACCTGGAAGCAGTACGTGGCGGTCGCGCTCGTTATCGCGGGTATTATAATCATGGGCGTGCTCGAGGGCATCGGGGCGGCGGCCGAATAGTCAGGCGGGCTGAGTAAAAGGGCGCTTTAGACGCAAGTTGCAGGTTAAAAAGCGGCTTTAGACTGAAAATGAAAACAAACCGGGGGTGTCAAAAATGACAGACGGCTTTAATGATGAAGAGAAAAAAACCGAAAACGAAGAGCTGAACGTGACGGCAGAGACGGCTGTAAAAGAAGCCGGACAAGAGGCGACGGAAACAGTCCAAGAATCCGCAGAGGCCGCTCAGGAGTCTGCGGAAGCCGCTCAGCCGGAGAAAACAAACGACGGAATCATCCTGATCGTTCTGGCAGCGATCGCTGCGTCGATTTTCGCGGCCGGCCTGTTCCTCGGCGGCATCGCCAGGTGCACCACAGCCAAGGAGGTCATGAACGCGATTGCGATGGGGCTGTTCTTCTCGGCGCTCGTTTTCGTGATTCCCGCGTGCGTCGCGAACATGGTGTCCAACAAAGGCGGCAGAGCGGGCCGTAAAAAATGGGTCACGCTGGCGCTTCTGATTGGCGGACTCGTCGCGATTGCGGCGCTGGTGCTGACCGTTGTCGGCTGGTTCTAAGCGTTTTCGCGGGTTTCGCGGGGTCAACTCATCACTTTCGCGGGGGCAACCCGTCGTTTTCGCGCTTTTCGCATCTTTTGCGTTTTTTCGCGGAATGACACGCGGAATGATTTTCGCCAGATTTTCGCCGAAAATAAAAAAAGTCCTTGACAGGACGGTTTTTAGGTGGTATCATATACTGGCGCTTCGGGGAGCGCGTCAAAAATCCTCGAAAATGGCTGTGTAGCTTAGCTGGTTAGAGCGTCCGGTTCATACCCGGAAGGTCGTGGGTTCGTGTCCTACCACAGCCACCAATAAGGCCCCTTGGTCAAGAGGTTAAGACACGGCCCTTTCACGGCTGCGACACGAGTTCGATTCTCGTAGGGGTCACCACCAAGTCCACGTTGCAAACATGCGGCGTGGATTTTTTATGCCTGCGGGGGAACGGAGAGATGGCGAAAGAGTGCGGGAAGCATAACTCAAAACAGGCCTCGAGAAACGTTTGCGTGCGGTGCGTTTTTGTGTCTTTGAAGGTCTATGCGGAAGGGCTGGCGGGGACTGCCGAGAAATGGAAAAATATGAGAAAAATCTAAGAATTTCTTAAAAAACCCTTGAAAAAAATGCACGAATAAAATATAATAACGTCGATAGTGTGTATTGTAGATTTGGATTTTTTGGATCTGCAATATAGACGCTCGAAACGTGCGAATTCATCCTTTTCGGCGAGCTTGAATTGTTAAAAAAAGTAGAGCCGCGGCCGGAGAAAGAGGAAAGACAATTGAAACAGACAAAGCAGGAACAAAAAAACGAAAAAAATACTGCTTCCAATAAGATCCTGACGGTAGTGGGAATTATCCTCTGTGTAATCCTCGTGCCGATTCTCATCGTGAACGTAACGATGATAATCAAAGGTCTCGTGAACAAGGATAAGGTGCCGACCGTAGGTGGCTTTGCGCCGATGATCGTTTTGACGGACTCGATGAATCCGCCGACCGAAGACAAGTTCGCGCCTATGTATCCGATCAATATGACGTTCACGGATAACGCGACGTCGGGAACAAGAGCCGAGGTTAAAGAACTCTTTATCAACAGGGTCGACAACAAGCGCACGCTCGAGCTTTCGATCGACGGCGAGAAAACGACTTTCAAGAAAATCAAGAGCGGCGACTTAATTATTATCAAGACAGCTAAGGCTGAGGACATCAAGGTTGGAGACGTTATTTCGTTCTTTGATCCAAAGTCAGGAAATTCCGCGGTCGTTACGCACAGAGTCATAGCTTTGGAATACAACGAAGCGACTGGACAGTTAATCAATTTCAGAACGCGCGGCGACAACAACAACGCTGCCGACCCGGATCCGGTTCCGGTTGAGAACCTGGTGGGCAGATGGACGGGTAAAACGTTCGGCGCTCTCGGAAATATCGCGATATTCCTGCAGACGACCCCCGGTCTCATCCTGTGCATAGCGGTTCCGATCGTTCTCCTGGTGGGCTACGAAATCATCCGCCGCAGAAAGACCGACACAGAGAAAAAGAAAGACACCGACGCGCTGCTTAAAGAGCTTGAAGAATTGAGAGCCCTTAAAGAAAAAGCGGCGCAGCAAAAGGCCGAAGGTGAGGAGACTTCCGCAAAACCTGAAACGGCAGCGGAAAACACCGAACCGTGAGGACCTTAGGTAAAAGCGGATTAAATCCGCCAAACAATAGCAGAAGTACCTCAAGGCGTGAGCTGCCTTGGGGGAAAGCGTGCACGCGGACGTGCGGTCCGCAAATCAATGTTTTGTTATTCTTCCTCCGGAAGCCACGACGGGGGTGAATATAGTAGATTCCCCGTAGGGGGAAGAATAAATCGCCCATTGAGGGCAATATTTTGAAAGGAGTATTTTGTTATGAAAAACAAAATGATGAGAATTGCTTCCGTTCTTTTGGTTGCGGCTCTTATTACCACATGTGCAATTTCCGGCACATTTGCAAAGTATGTCACCAAAGTTTCCGGTGAAGACAGCGCTCGCGTTGCGAAGTGGGGCATCGTTCTCGACATCGCGTCTGATGGCATTTTCGCTGAGAAGTATGCTGCTTCCGATAAGGCTTACCTCAAAGCAGAAGGTGAATATTCCGTTGAATCATCCGTTGAAGGCGAAAAAGTTGTAGCTCCCGGAACCAACTCCAAAGAAGTCGGCACAACTCTTGTTGCCAGCGTAAAAGGAACCCCTGAGGTTGCTACCCGCTACACTCTCACCGGTAATGTTGAAGACATCGTTCTTCCGGCAGCTACCGGATACACCGATTACACCGAGCTCGTTAAGGGCGACGATGGCAAGTACGGCTACACCAAGACGTTCGACCTCGAGAAGGATTATGCTCCTGTAAAGTGGAACATGACCATTACGAAGGGCAACACGACTCTTAATGTTGCAGAAGCTCTTTATGCAAACCTTCCTGCGAACCTTATCTCGGCTGCTGAGAACTATGGTCTGACCCCGACAGGTTGCTCCTTCTTCGACGCTGTTAAGATTCTTGCCAAGGTTGCCGGCAGTGACACCTATAAGCAGGTTGTTGACGCCGCTCTCGGTTCGATCGTTTCCGGCGGACGTAACTTCCAGCTCGAAGTAACTGACGACGGTTTCACCCTCGGTTATGACTTCGACGCCAACAAAGCTATGGACTTCACGTTCGAGCTTACTTGGGAGTGGGCATTCGAGCAGGAAAATGTAGAGCTTTACGACAAGGCTGATACCCTCCTCGGCAACATCGCCGCTGAAGTTTGCGAAGCTCCTGAAGGCGCTTCCACCGTTATTGGCGCTACCCTCACGGCTACCGCTGTCCAGATCGACTAATTTGAAGCCACTACAGGCGAATTAATCGAAATGATTTAAAACCCAACAAGCCCCCGCTCAAAGTGGCGGGGCGGGGGCTTCACGGTTTTAATGATGCAGTCGCTTGAGAGTGTTCCCGAAGACCGGCGGGCTTAAGAATAGCCGGCCACGCGAAAGCTCACTTCGCAAAAGAGAACACCTAAAGCGTCGCATAAAACAAACTTAACAAAGGACCTGATTGCGGGATTTTTAGCTTTTACAAACGCGCATAAGCGAGGCGGAAACAGGCTTACAAAAACGGCAGGGACCGCCGGAAATCTCGAACAAGAATATGGACGCAAAGGCTTAGAAATTATGCGCGTCTGTAAATGAGTGTAGAAACTAAAAATTGCCTAAACACAGGTAAAATCAAAGGCTTCCCGAAACTGCGGAAAGCCGAATGAAAAGGAGAGCAACGGCATGGAAAAATATGCGTCGCTTCGTAAAAAGAACACCGGCTCGGCACTGTGGGTGACGATAGCCGTATTGGTGATATTGGAGTGCTGCGCGGTATCTATGTTATTCGCGCAAATCGTCACGTTTTCGAGCGTGCCGAAAAGAAACTACATATCGCTGACACAGCCGTCTGAAAACACAAAAGTTGAGATCTCAAACAAGGCTAAAAAGGCTGTGCCGACGCTCGCGCCCGTCTCCAAGGGCCTTAGGACGACCGGTGCGGCACTGCTCCACAGCACGCGCAGCTATGCGTTCACGACCGACGAGATCAAGGGCGAAATCGACAAGTTCACCGTTTACGACGAGAACACGGTCTGGTCAACGCATACAGATATAGAGATATTTAAAATAAAATACGACAACAACGGCGACTTGGTTTACACCGTGAACAGCTTTAACAACACGGACAAGGTTTTCGCACCGGGAACGGGCAACACGTACTCGTTCACGCTGAAGAACGACCTTGACAACACGTCGATTCCCGGAATTAAAGGCAAGTCGCTTGACTATACCGTCTACGTTGACGCATGGTTCGAGGGAACGGATTACATCATTCCCATCGAGGCGAAAATGTACGACAACGACAAGTACCTTCTTGGTTCCGCCGACGAGTGGAGACCTGTTCTCGAGCTCGACCCGATCGAGGATTCCGGAGTTCTGAGCGCAGGTAAGATCCACGACTACTACCTCCAGTGGCAGTGGCCTTTTGAGAGAACTGACGGCGAGGGCCTTGACGCGAACGACGCATATGACACGATGCTCGGAAATCTTGCGGCATCCGGCGAAGAGCTCGAGCTGCACATCAGGATCTATACGATGGCTGAAGTTACCGAGGACGAGGGCGGCGACAATCCTCCTCCGACAGGCGACAGAGGACTTGTTCCTGTTCTGGCTGTTCTTGCCGTGGCGGTGCTTGTGATCATCATTCTTCTCATTGTTGAAAAGAGAAAAAAAGAAAGGCCTGAAGAGGAATAACTGCCTTAAGGCGGTATCGCTTTGAAAAGGACGCAGCAGGATGAAAGCCGGTAGAATCATTTTCAGGATAGTGATCATATTGATCATCGGCGTAGTAATCGGAAGCACCGTTTACACAATCAACGCAAAGCGCGTGATGCACGACGAACTTCCGATGCCGTTCGGGTTCGGCGTATCGGTGGTACTGACCGGCAGCATGGAGCCAACTCTTAAGGTCAACGAACTGGTATTCATCACGAAAGCGGACGATTATAAAGAAGGCGACATCGTGGTCTACCAGCAGAACAACGACCTGATAATTCACCGGATCGTGATGATAAGCGGTGATCAGGTGGTTACTCAGGGCGACAACAACAACACGGCAGACGAGCCGTTCCCGCCCGAAAGGATCAAGGGAAAACTGAGGTTCTCGATACCGTACGTTGGATTGCTTATAAGGGCAATAAGATCGGTCCCGGGAGTGATTATAATTCTGGGCTTGTCGGCATTCCTTATGCACCGCTCGTGGCAGAAGGAAAAAAACGACGGAGACAGCGAACTGGATGCTATAAAAGAGCAAATCAGACAGCTGAAAAACGAAATGGAAACGAGCGAAAACAGGGTAGATGGACTCGTGGCCGAGAATGCTTCGCAGGCCGGAACCATTTCCGAAATACAGGCGGAAATAGAACGGTTAAAGCGTGAAACGGCCATGACATCGGCGCCAGCGGAAAAAGGCGGAGCCGGAACAACAGATTCCGGGGACAACGAAACGCTCGCACAGTCATAAATGAAAGGAAACTTGTTTATGAGCGACAGAAGTAAGAAAAGAAACAAAGCTTCGGCAGGCACGATATTGATGCGAACTGCCGGCATACTGTTTGCCATAACGGCAATAACAGTGTGGGCAACGTCAATGCTGCTTGCCAAATATACTACCGGAGGAAAGGGGTCTGACCTGGCCAGAGCCGCTCAGTTCAGCGTTGACGCTGCGGGCGAGCAGGAAGATATGGTCATCGACATATCCGAAGGCGGTACCGGCGAGTACACAGTCACGCTCACGAACAACTCCGAAACGGCCGTATCCGCGAATCTTGTCATCGACTACTCCGGTATCGGCAACCTTATAAACAAGATTGAGGCAAAGACCGGAACGGGAGAAAACGAGTTGGCGCTTGACTGCACGCTGGATACTTCCGCAACCAAAGCTACGACAGGTGCGTTGGCGCTCGGCCCGAAGGGCTCGGCAACCGCTACAAAGACGGTAAAGATTACGCTCACCTTTGTTGCCGTTAACGACCCCGGCGCCGATATGGACGCGATTCTCGCCATCACAGAGCCTATGACAGGCCTTTCGGGCGAGACCGAAAAGATTCCGTTCGACGTTTTTGCGGTATTCACGCAGATTGATTGAGGTGAACAGATATGACAAATAAGACTAAAAATAGTAAGTATTTGATAATCGCCTCTGTGCTTTTAAACGTGATACTGGTTTTGGGCATCATGGCCGGCCCGATAACTGCGAAATACAAGACGGAGAAGCGTATTACCGGAGACGTGAAATTCACGGCGAAGCTCGCCGACAGAATTCTTATCCAGGAGCATGAAGCGGTACGTCAGACAGACGGCTCGTACGTGCTTGACGCCGAAAAAATTGTCGAACAGCAGTCGTACAGCCTTATGCCCGGCGTTGACATTCCAAAGGACCCCTTCATCACGATTGAAGGCAAGACGGCTATTCCCGCTTATCTTTACGTTGAAGTGGTTGAGGGCAGCGAATTCCCCACGGCAGTTGCGTACAAATTGACTTCAGACTGGACTTTGCTTAAGACCACTGCCGAAGGATCGCAGACAGAGGTGCCGGTTACCGGCCCGAACGGCGGCAAGGTTTACGTTTACAAAGATATTCTTACTAATGAGAATACCGAAACTACTGACGGCGTACCTGTAAAATTCCAGACGCTCGATTTTGTAAACGGTTCCGTTACCGACACACTTGAAGTAAGCGATGCTCTTCCGCGCGGAACACAGGCAACGCTCAGCTTCTACGCATACATCTGCCAGAAATATACGGATGATAAAGTTGTAAACTTCGGCCTTTACACAACTGCCGAGCTTACTACCGCGGCGCCTGTTGAGTCCGGGAATCCGGACGACGGTGCTTCCGCCGGCGGAAATTAAAGGAGGAAACGCATTATGAGAAAGACTTTTGCGTTTAATAGAATAATGGCATTTGTCCTTGTCCTGGTGATGGTGATCATCATGGTTCCGACAGATTTCATCCCGCGGGCAGTTGCAGAAAACACCGGAAACGGTTATGACGTTGACGGATTCAAAGGGGCTGCGCCGAACTTGCTTATCTGCCCGGACAGGGAGACGACGGTCACGCTGAGTCTGCCTTCGGCAGAGTACAAGGCTGCCTATGACATCGTTTTTGTCATGGACTCGTCTTCTTCTACGGCAAACAGTTCCATTGATTTCAGCGAAATCGCGTTGGGTCTGCTTGACAGTGTAAAGGATAAAAACGTTAACCTCAAGGTCGGCGTAATCAAGTGCAGAGGCAGGGCTTTC
>CADAZX010000011.1 GCA_902792515.1 uncultured Ruminococcus sp. | reverse complement strand
GACTTCGATGTTGGCCTTGAGGTCGCCGAACTGAGGCGGGTTGCTTGCCCAGTATACAGGGATGTTGAAAGCGGTGAACGCCTGGTTCGTCTTGAACTCAATCATGATGTCTTCGTCGTCGCTGGGACGGAGCCATACGCCTCCAATGTCGCCCTGGTTGTTGGACTCGATCTCAACGGGAGTCGCAACAGGGACTTCCTTTTCGCCGTACGTGAAGGAGATGATGTGTCTCTCTTCGCCGTTGACGAAAGCTACGATCTCGACTTCATGGCTGCCCGCCTCAACGGGAACGATGACGTCCGCGCGGTAGCCGTTGCCGGGAACGCTGAAGAGATCCTTCGCAACGTTCATGATCGCCGCGTAGTCGCCGTTCGGGTTCTCGGGCGTGCCGGGATCGGTGCCCATGAAGGACGCATCCCAGACAGCTTCGCCGCCGTCGACCTTGTAGCCGTACTTCTCAATCGGGTAGTTGGCCGCGAGCCAGCCGTGAACTTTGATGGACGAGCTGTTTTCGTCGGTCTCGATGTCGAGGCCTTCGGTCTTGCCCTTGTCTTCGCCGTCAAGGAAGATCGCGTCGATGTTGGCGTGCTGCCTGTATTCGCGGACAGCGAAGCCGCCGCCGGTGACGCCTTCCTTGACAAAGAGCCAGAAGCCCGCCTTGCCGTACTGGTTGGCAATGTATTCGGTTCCGAGCGGCTGCGTTCCGTGGCCGATTACGAGCCAGTGGGTGTAGTTGCCGTCGTCGCCCTTAGTGTCGTCGTTGAGGGTTACGGTGCAGGTGTACTCGCCTGCGGGGAGGTCATGCATGTCGCTGAAGAACGGGAACGCTTCAGGACCGTCGCCGGCTTTAACGTATCCGGCATTCCAGACCTCGTTGCCGTCCTTGTCGGTGATGACAAATTTAACGGGTGTATTCGGAGAAGACCAATAGTCCGGGAATCCGATCGCCCAGAACGGGACGTCTGTCGTGAATGTGAACGATGTGGAGAGCCTGCCGCTGTTATGTCCGAGCCAGACGGTGTCGCCGCCGATGTCATTGGTGTTTTCGCCCCAGTAGCTCTTGAAGTTGGGATAGAGGGCGTGGGGGATGATATCGCCGGAGGCCTCCTCAACGAACGTTCCGTAAGCCTCGATCTCGCCGAAGCTCGCCATTGCGGCGCTGTCGGGAATCTCGATTCCGATGAATCTCGCGCGATTTGAAGTCTCGAAAACATACGGTTCCGCGGCGTCTCTCGGACCGACTCTTCCCGTAATGCTCTGCACGAGATCCCAGTTTTCTCCGTCAACCGAAGTGTAGATGTTGTAGGCGGCGGGGAACGTCTCACTGGCAAAGCCCATCGGATGGATCTTTATGCGGGAGAGGTCGTAAACGCCCTGAAGGTCGATGTAGATTTTCGCATTGAGAATGCCGGTCGAGGCGTCCGGATTGCAGAGCCAGCCGAGCGGCTTTCCGTCAACGACGTTGGTGTTGTGAACCCACTTGGAGCCGTCGGTAAGAAAGCTGTGCGACCAATAGGGAACGGGGTTCGCGAGACCGGAGGCGATTTCGGTGATGACCGGTTTGCCGAGGGCGATGTTGGAGTCGTCATTTACGTACTTGGTCTCGTAAATGGTGTCGGTCGTGCCGTCCTGGAACTTAACGATAAGCTTCACAGAGTGTTCGCCTTCCTGAATCGGAACGTCGCCGCTGAAGTTTCTGTACCAGTCGGCATCCGCGTAATCCTCGCCGAAGGTTTTGATAATGTCAGCCGTGCCCTGGTCGAAAGTGCAGGCGATTGAATCGTAGACGATCTCGCCGTCATCAACCTGATATCCGAAATCGGCGATCTGCTTGGGCGGATAGTACCAGCCTATGAGACGGATAAACTGTGCGCCGCTGTCGACGACCGCTTTGATGTTGCCGAGGTCGGAGCCGCGGCCGCTGTTTTCGTTAACTTCGGAGCCGGAGGTCAGCCAGACGTAGTCGATGTTGAGATGCTTGTGGTGCTCTTTTTCGAGAACGTAGTTGAGTCCGGGGTAGTAGTCCGTTTCGGGAGCAGGTTCGCCGTCGTAGAAGACCGCGTCAGCTTCGCCGAGATCGGATCCGCACCAGAAGCCTATGCTCTTTTCGCCGATGCCGCCGAGAACGATGACGTACTCACCCGCTGGGAGCGCTCTGTCGAAAATGAAAGGCATGTTGACGTTGTCGGTGTGGTTGATTTCCTCTGCGTATCCGACGATCTCGCCTGCGACGGACGTGGCGTAGTCACCCTTCCAGGCGTAAGCCGTAGCAGCGCAGTCACTGCCGTTTCCGGTGTTGCCCCACGAAGGGCTCGCGATGCCGGTGACGGACGTGAGCAGGTATCCATCGGGAACCGTGACCTTGACGCCGAACTTGTGTGTTCTGACGGAGATCGGGTTGTTGCCTCTGGGAATGAGAGTTCCGAAGGTGCCGCCCTTTGCGCTGCCGACCACGAGCTGGAACGCGGCCTTCAGCGTCTGCCGGGTGCCGTCTTCGAATTTCGCGATAACGGAGCACCAGTAAACGCCGTCGTCAAGCGCGTCGACGCCGAGCAGTTCCATGTAGTTGTTGTTCGCGCCGATTCCCGCGTGGCCGACGTAGTCGGCGGAAACTCCGATGGCATCCGGAAGGTCAGTTCTGGAAGTGTAGACGTCGGAGCATTCCTTCTCAACGCCGTCGAGAGTCCAGACGACCTTTTCGAGGTTTGTGCCGTCTTTGGCGGCCCAGCCGAGAATGTAGAGCTTGTCGCCTTTGTTGATCTTGATCTGATCCTGTCCGACAACGCCCGGGACGTTGTTTCCATCAAGCGTATTCGCGTTGATGTACATTGAATCCAGGCTTGCGAAGGAAGTGACGCAAAGAGCAAGCACTACTGTCAGCACAATGGCCGCAATAAATAGTAATTTTTTCATGCTAATTCCTCCAAAATGATATTCAAATATATTAAGCAAAATCTAAGAGGCGCGAAAAATACGCCCGCGCCGCGCATTGATTTGATTATAGAGCATTTAGGCGCGCTTTGCAAGCGTTTATTTTTAAATATTCGCGCATATTCGCGCATATATTCGCGCATACGTCGCGCATATTCGCGTGCAAAAACAACGCGGCGCACAGTATAATTGCTTTAAAAAGGGCGGGCCGCCCGCGAAGGGGCGGCCCGCAAAGACAAATCAAAAGAATACGTTTTGTTTCCGCCGTCAGCGGTAGTAGATCTCCACCTCGGAGAGCTGGAAGATGTGGCCGTCGTTGAAGCCCTTCTGGTCGCGCAGCTTGTACGCGTAGATCCTTACGTAGCGCGCGGAATATACCTTGTCGAGAGTGCAGACGGAGGCCTGACCCTTTGAGGGCAGGTCGGGAACGGCGCACTCGTAAACGGACATGAACCCGTTTCCGTCGTCGGAAATCTCGATCCGGAAATTGTAAGGGAAGTTCTGGCCGTCGCCGCGCGGGTAGACGTCGACTTCGTTGAATTCGAGCGACGCGCCGAGGTCGATGCGCACCCACTCGACGCCGTCCTCGGTTTCGTGGCGGTTGAGCGCGGAGCTCCAGCAGGAGCTCTTTTTGCCGTCGGTGATGTGCTTTTTGCTCCAGTCTCCGCCGAGGTCGGACGAGACCTTGACCGCCTTGCCCTTGGCGATGTTTTCGCCTTTCGCGGTCTGCGTGGCGTCCGCGTAGAGCGACGCGTTGTCCGGTGCGGGAACTTTGCCGTCGTCGTTGTAGACCTCGATTTCGCCTATTTCAAAGCCTTTTTCGCGTCCGCCCGCGGTGACGTTCAGCCGCACGAAGCGCGCCTCTGCCTTTTCAAATTTGAACACGGGAACGGCTTTTTCGGCCGCCTCGTAGTTCGTTTCATCAGCGATCTTCGTCCAGTTTTCGCCGTCCTTCGAGATCTCGAGCGTGAACGCGCGCGGGAACGTCTCGCCACGGGTGAAGTTCGAGCCGGTCGGGTAGACGTCGACGCGGTTTATTTCGGCGACGCGCATGAGGTCGACCTCGACGAAGCCGGTGTTTTTCGGCGAACGGTAGCCCTGCTCGGTGGCGTTTTTGTCGGTGCGGGAGCCGTCGGTGACGCAGTACGCGTAAAAACCTCCGCCGGGTTCGACGTCGGCGACAGAAACAGGCTTATTCTGAGCGATGTTCGGGCCCGCGTCCAAACGCTTTTCGACGAGAACGTCGTGCTGACCCGCCGCGAGAAGCCTGTAGCCGCCCGCCTCGAAGTCGAGCTTGACCGTTCCGTTTTTGACGTTGAGCTCATTGTACGCGCCGTCGGTGCAGTCGTAAAGGTGCGTCAGCTTTGAGGAGACGCTGAGCTCGTACGATACCGCTTCTTTATAGTTCTTGTTGACGAGCATCACGTAGTCGCGGCCTGTCTCGCGGTCCTTCATGAGAGAGACGATCAGACCGTAACCGTTTTTGGGCTCCGCGAAAAGCGGCGCGGATTCGGCGGTGCAGAGCGTTATCGCGGCTTCGGAACCGCCGGTGTGGAAGATCTCGAGAGCGTCGAGGCGCGCGAGCAGCGGACCCGTTTTCAGAATCTGCGCGTTGATCTTGGCGACGTCGTCGTAGATCGAGGTTTTTTCGCCGTAGGGGGAGATGATCGCGTAGTCCTTCGGGTCGCAGAAGCCCGTTGTCCACCAGGTAAAATACGTCATGGATTTGAGACCGTACGCGAGGCCCGCGGAGGTGTGGTAGCGTATCTCGCCGCCGTTGGTGCGCCTGAAGTTGCCGCCTTCGCCGATCGACTGGATATAAAACGCGGTCGGGACGTCGTACTTGAGGCCGATCTCGCGGAACAGGTTGAGGTTGTAGAACATGTCCGGGTCGCCGCCGTAGTACGGGAACGGGTACTGGTCATAACAGAGCACGCCGTAGTTCTCCCTGCCGGCCGCGATGATCGAGTCCTCGACGAAGCCGCGGTAGTTCTCGAAAACCCACGTCGCGAAGTAGGGCAGCATGTTGAGACGCGGCTCGAGACCGCCCTTTGTGACTGCCTTCATGACCTTCGCGTACGTCCAGGGCTGCGGCGGTTCGTCGACCAGGTGGATTCCTCTAATCGTAGGATTTTTCGCGAGCTCCCGGATGTACTCGGTTATCGCCTTTTCGGACATCTGCGTGAGCTTTTTTCCGTCGACGCCGGTTTGGTAGAAGACTTTGATTCCGCGCTCTCCCGCGAGCTTCAGCTGGAGGTCGGACGTCTCCTTGTCGACGGCTCCGTCGCGGTTCGTGATTTCGATAAAAGTAACGTGGGCGTCGCGGAGCCAATCGTACTGCTCCGCCGTCGTGTACTCCTTCGGCGGCTCCCAGAAAATGCCGATCTCGATATTATTTCCGTCCTTCGGGAACACGTTGAGAGCGGGGTCTTCGACGCCGGGCGCGGGTGTTGATGATGTGTTCATTGTCGGGTCCTCCGTGCCGGGGGTGCCGGGTTTTCCGGTCGCTCCGGGCTCGCCGCCCACGTTGCAGGCGGCTAAACAAGTCAGTGCGAAAATGATGATAAGCGCGGCTGCGGCGCGCCGGCGGAAACGTTTTCTGGTCATCGTGTGGCGAAACTCCTTTCAGTGTCAAAGAAAAAAGTATATGGGGCGCGGCGGCGCGCGGCCGCCCGCTGTTTTGCCCGTTATTTAGCGAAAAAGGCGGCCTCCCGGTCGGCGGCCGCGCTTCTTTCGGGAAGCGCTTGCGTAAAGAGCATTTAATCAGCGCTTCCTGCTTTTTATTCCGGATTGCCGTTTTTCCTGTAGAGAATGTAAAGGCCCTGCAGGAGAAGCGTCGGGTTGTGCTCGACTTTCTTTTTCATATGGCGCGAGATCTCGCCGGAAAGGCCGCCTGTCGCCACGACGAACGCCTCCTCACCGAGCTCCTCCTCGATGCGCTCGATCATGCCGTCGATCATGCTCGCGTTTCCGAAAACGACGCCGGAGCGCATGGAGTCGTTCGTGTTGGTGCCGATCGTTTTTTCGGGCCGCTCGATCGAGATCTGAGGCAGCTGTGCGGTCTTGGAGATCAGCGCGTTGAGAGCCGTGCGGACGCCGGGCATGATCACGCCGCCGAGCATATTGTTTTTGCGGTCGACGACGCTCATAGTAGTCGCGGTCCCCATGTCGACGACGATTACGGGCTTCGGGTAGAGGGTGGAGGCCGCCACGCAGTCGACGAGAAGGTCCGAACCGAGCTGGGCCGGGTTGTCGATGCGGATGTTGAGGCCGGTTTTTATTCCGGGCGCCACGATGAAGGGGGGTGTGCCGGTGAGGAGCTCGATCGCCTGGATCATCGGCTGCGTAAGAGCGGGAACGACCGACGAGAGGACGGAGCCCTTGATCTGTGTGCGGTCGACGCCGCGGATCGTGAAAATTTCGTTGATCATCACGGAGATCTCGTCCGCCGTCTTGTCGATGTCGGTCGAGATGCGCGAGATGAATTTGAGTCCGGCTTTTTCAAACGCGCCGAGAACTACGTTGCTGTTGCCGATGTCGATGGCGAGAATCATTTTAAAATACCTGCCTTTCGTGAATGTGCCGGCCGCGGGCCGGCGTTGTTTTCAATTAGTCAATACCGTTTTCGTGAACGGGTTTTATAAGCGAGCACTTGCGGAACGACGCGACCTGTTCGTCCGTGATCCCGAGCCCGTTCCGTATGTAGTTTTCGACGGAGCCGTATTCCTTTTCGACGGCCGCGTAATATGAGTCGAGAAATGATTTTTTCGCGATATAGCAGTCGCGCAGCCTGCTTGCGAGTTTGTGCGAAAACGTCGCGATAAAGAGCTTCAGATAGTTTTTGTTCGCCTCCGCTGCGGCCGCTCTGTTGGTCAGAAGGTAGTCGCGCGTGATAGTCTTGCGGTCGGCCCCGAGCATCGTGAGAATGAGAAGACTGACGATTCCCGTGCGGTCCTTGCCGACAGTGCAGTGGTAGAGCGTCGCGCGCGATTGCGTGGCGTTTTTCATCACTATTTCGAGCGTCTCGCGGAACTTTTCGCCGGCCTCGGGCCACATCATTCGCGGGTAGATGACGGCGAGGTCGGGAATGATTTTCTCGAGCTCTTTTTTGCCGGGGCGCGCTTTGGAGATCGACTTTAAAGTCGTGCCTTTGTTTTCATGGCTGAGCCCCGCGGTGCGCGCGCTGAGGACGGGAACGTGCACGTTTCCGGCGCCGGGAATATCTCTGTCGGGAAGCTCTCCGCGCTCCCTGGACGTGCGCAGGTCGACAACTGTAGCGATGTCGAAATTTTCCTTTAAATAGGCGATATCACGGTCTTCCAGATTCGACAGGTGCGCGCCGCGCAGGAAGAGCCCCGGTTTCACGGTACTGCCGTCGGACGTCCTGATGCCGCCCAGGTCGCGGAAGTTTTTTCCGCCCTTCAACTTGATTTTCATAGGCTTTAATAATAGTCGTTTTCGCCGCGGGAACGATAGCTCCGGCGTGCGTGTACAGACGTCCTTTGTTTATGCGTCCTCGTAATCCTCGACGCGCCACTCGTCTTTCATGTCGAGAAAAACGTTTTCGCCGTCGAACCTGAGCGGGAACCAGACGTAATCCGCGATTTGAGTGCGGTTGCGCTGCGGCCGGATTGCGGGGGCGGCGGACTTGTCGGTGACGTCGGGGTTGAAGTTTACCGCGAAGTAGTTTTTAATCGTGTCGTAAGGTATGTCGGCGCAGTCCGGAAGCCACCTGTCGCCCAGGGCGATGTAGAGGTCCTTTTTGCCGGGGACCTTGAAAACGCTCGCGATCTGCGAGTGCCACGTGGTGTCAGAGGTGTCGTCCGGGCAGGGGTTGCCGAGCACCTTGTAGGGCCCGTGCCAGCTGTCGGCGACCGCGACTTCGGAGGGGTTCGGGAAATAACCGGTCGTTCCGGAGGTCAGCAGATAGTGCTTTCCGCGGCGCAGAAAATGCGACGTCGCCTCTCTGACGAACGGCGGGTACGGGTGCGGAAAGTGCGTGGAATAGTAGCCGGTGACGTCCGTGTAGTCGTCCGTAAGGTCGGCGCAGATCGTCTCGCTGTGCACGCGCTCGAAATAGTAGTAAGCCTTTCCGTCAGGCGCCACGGCGAGGTCGAAATCGCCCGCGCTCATACCGAGCGGCCGCAGCCCTTCGCGAACAATTTCGTACGGTCCCGTGAGGCGGTCCGCCGTCAGAACGGTCTCGGACTGAGTGTCGTCCCGCTGCATTATTTTCAGCCAGCAGACGTATTTCCGGGTGCGTCCGTTGTAAATGATGTGAGGCCTGTCCATATATGAGGACGGGTGGAGCGGCGACGACGGATCGCCGGGACGCGGCGGGATGACGAGACCGAGGTCGCGCCAGTTGTAGAGGTCGTCCGACTCGTACATTCTGACGCCCCAGTGCCAGATATCCGAAGCTCCGTCCGTGAACTGCTTGTTTTCGCCGTACCAGTAGTAGCGGCCGTTTTCGTAAAAAATCGAGCCGCCGTGCGCCTGGATGCGCTTCCCGTCGGTGTCGAGCCAGACTCTTCCGGGTCTGATCGAGGTGTATTTTCGCATATTCTCCTCCGCTTTTATAAAATCAGAGCGCGCTCAGGAACGATATGATCCTGTCGGCGAGACGCTCGTGCCCCCTGTCGTTCGGGTGGAGGCCGTCAGGCATAAATCTCTCTTTTAGAACCGGGTCGGCGGGCTGCATTCCGGAAACGCTCCAGAGGTCGAGCAGCGGCAGCGAGTAGTACTCCGCGTACTTTTTCTCCATTTCCACGTACTCCTTGAGAACGCGGCAGGGCAGGCCGATGTCGTTCACTGTCGCGTCCTCGGAAAGCCTGTGGAGAGGCGTCATGATGACGATCTCCGCGTCCGGGAAGAGCCTCACAAGCTTTTTAATCAGAACGTTCATCGCGCCGCAGAACGTGAAATCGTCGTCGCTCAAAAACTCGCCGAACGGCGCGTCACCGTGGCCGAAGTCGTTAGACCCGCCGAAAACGAGAATGACGTCCGCGTCCCGGTCCATTGTCTCTGACCGCACGACGTAGCTGTCGAGATGGGGAATAAACCACGGCCGTTCGATACACTGGTTCGCGATGCGGCTGCCGCTGACTCCGTAGTTTCTGACAACGGCGCCCGTCTTCCGCGCGAGCACGTCGCAGTAGCCGTTTTCGCGGCACGAAGCGCCGACGCCTTCGGAAATGCTGTCGCCGATAACGTTGATTTTAAGACCTTTTAAATCCATTTTGCCGCCTTTCTGTTGCGGGCGCCGCGCCGCCTCGATTATGCCGCCGGTGCCGCCCGGCGTTTTCCTCTTAAATTAGGCGAAAACGCCGGGCTTTAAACCTGTGCGGCGCGGCGCGGAAGCTTTGCTTGTCAAAGCGTCTTGAGAAGCGAGATGATCCTGTCGGCGACGCGCTCGTGGCCCCTGTCGCTCGGGTGAAGCGTATCGGGCATGAAGCGCTCTCTGAGGACCTCGTCCGCGGGCTGGATTCCCGACGTGCTCCAGAGGTCGAGAACGGGCAGCGAGTAGTACTCGGCGTACTTTTTCTCCATTTCCACGTACTCCTTCAGAACGCGGCAGGGCAGGCCGAGCTCGTTCGTCGTCACGTTTTCGGAGAGCCTGTGGAGAGGCGTCATAATGACAATCTCCGCGTCGGGGAAGAGCCTTACGAGCTTCTTGATGAGCACGTTCATCGCGCCGCAGAAGGTGTGGTCGTCCTCGCTCAGAAATTCGCCGAACGGCGCGTCGCCGTGGCCGAAGTCGTTTGTGCCGCCGAAAACGAGCACCACGTCAGCGTCACGGTCCATACTGTCCGCGCGCTCTACGTAGCTCGGAATGAACGGAATGATGTGCGGGCGCTCGATGCACTGGTTCGCGATCCTGCTGCCGCTGAGTCCGTAATTTCTGACAGTCGCGCCGGTCTTTCTCGCGAGAACTTCCGTAAACATTTTGTCGGGAGAGGACGCGCCGACGCCCTGCGTGATGCTGTCGCCGAGGACGTTGATTTTCAAGCCTTCAAGTTTCATAATACAATCCTTTCGTCCGTGCGTGAGCGCACCGGAAATGTGATCCAACCGTATTTAAGATGGCGCGGGGCGTTTGCGAAGAGCTCCCGCAGCCGCCGTTTTCGGGTGTACACGGATTATACCACCGCGGGCTGCCGGTTTCAAGAACGGTCTTCAAGAAGAACGTCGCGCGGGCACGCGATAAAATCGCGGATAAAATCTTGCGTTTTTGCGGCGAAAATGTGATAATAAGAGGAGTGAAAAGACACTCCGGGAGCGGCGCGGCGCCAAAAGGGCGGAGCCTGCCTGCAAACCGGAACAGCACTATAACGGAACTATAACGGAACGGAGAAATGACAGAATGAAAAAGATTATTGCTTTTGCGATTGCGGCGGTCATGCTGCTCTCGCTCTGCGCGTGCGGCGGACACAGCTCTAACACCCCCTCCGGAAACGGCGGGAACACGACTGCCAACCCGGGCACGACCGGCGGAAACGGAAACGGTAACGGCGGCAACGAACAGAACACCGCTTCGCCTTCGGACGAAACGCCTTCAGGACAGCAGCCCGCAAACACCCCCGAGCCGGTTCAGGGCAGCGAAGGACTGGCATCCAAAGAAGAGGACGACTACTGCGTGATCACCGGCGCCGGCGACTTCACCGGCACAGACCTCGTGATCCCCTCCCACATTAACGGAAAGCCCGTCAAAAAGATCGACGAGAGCGCGTTCCGCGAGAACACCGCTATCACGTCCGTCACGATTCCGTGGACCGTGACGAAGATCGACGAGGACGCCTTCGCGGGCTGCAAAAACATCGCCTCTCTTACTCTTTCCGAAGGTCTCGAAATTATCGACGAATCCGCTTTTTACGGCTGCGAATCGCTCAAAACGCTTACGATCCCGAAATCCGTGACGTCGATCGACGGTTACGCTTTCAGATCCTGCACCGGAGTTGAGGAGATCACGCTTCTCGGATGCTGCGACCTGAGACCGAACTCTTTTTCCGACTGTTCGTCGCTCAAGACGTTTTCGATAAAGAACCCCGACGGCATTTCTTATCAGATTTATTCCAACGCCTTAAGCGGCTGCAACGCCCTCGAGAACCTGGACCTCGCCCCCGGACTTACGTCTATCGGCTCGTGGAATTTTGCCGACACGCCAAACCTGAAAACGGTCTTTCTACCCAAATCCCTCACCCAAATGGACGCCTGCGTGTTCCTGCGTTCAGGCGTCGAGACGGTGTATTACGAGGGAACCGAAGAGGAGTGGAAGGCGATCACCATCAAAGAGGCCACGTTTACGCCTGCTGTCGAATACAACAAAAGCAGGTAAACTCTGAAAGCACACGTTTTATTTTGAACGGTCAGATACCCGAAAAAGCCGGCGCCGCCGGCTTTTTCGGGCTTTGAAACCGCGCGAACGTTCCGGAATACCGAAGGAATACCGCCTGAATACTGCCGGAACGGCCCCCTGAGGCGGCAGGACAAGGCCGGACAAAGCGCGGACAAGGCCGGAATCGCTTTTTTATTTGACGCGCGCACGGGAATGTGTTATTATAAAATCGTATGCTATACGCTTAAGCGGCCCGGCCGCGCCGCGTGTGGCGACGAACGCCGGCCGGCTCTTAAGGATTTATTAAACCACGCGGGTTATAATAAGATGATTTTCCCGCCCCGAAAACGTTCCGGAACCCTTCGGACCGTTATAAAAGCCGGCGGATAAACAAAAGAAAACTGCCGCACGGAGCATTTTCGAGCCGCTTTTGCGCGCTCTCCTCCGCGGCAGACCAACAGGAGTGATTGAAACGAAAATCAAGAAACCGATAATCATATTATCCTCGATCGCGCTGGTGGTAGTCATTCTTTCGACCGCCTACTTTTCGCTTCTTTTGCCTTTGCTGAACGTTCTTTACAACCCGGTGAAGGCGGACGACAACAACCAGCAGGCGACGATCATCCAGCACGGCGGCGACGTGCTCGACAAGGACGACCCGTTCCACAGGGACAACGCCAAGGACGCCACGCCCGATCCGGACGCGACCGTCAACCCCAATCCCACGGAGTACATTCCCGGACCTGTAGCCACGCCGGACCCGGATTCGACTCCCGATCCCAACTCGGGCGAGGGCTTCGATATCTCTCAGGCAGTGCGCGTTCACGCCTCGGAAATGGTATTCGAGCCCGGAACAAGGAACGTGCTTCTTCTCGGCTTCAACCCTGAGGAGCAGCTGGCCGACTCCATTTTCATCCTCAACATCAACGAGAAGACGAAGGTCATGAAGCTGATCTCGGTTCCGAGAGACACCTACGTTCCGCACGCCAAGGCGACGCAGGAGGCGATGAAAAAGTACCACTACTACAACCTTCCCGGCTCGCATAAGATCAACGCGTGCGTCTACATCGGCAGCACGGTCATCAACTACGTCGGCGGCAAGTTCGGCAACTCCGGAATCGACTACATGTGCGCGGTTCTGTCGGCGCTCCTTCCCGGGTGCGAGATCGACGACTACGTTTACGTTGACTTCTACGGATTTATGGACATTGTCGACATCGCGGGCGGCGTCTACGTCACGTCCCCCGAAAACATGTACACGGTCGAGGGTGAGCTGGCCATCAGACAGGGCCGCTACAAGCTGACCGCGCGCGAGGCGCTTTTCTACGTTCGCTCAAGGTACAGGTTGAAGCCGAACGGCGAAAACACGGGAACCGGCGGCGACAACTTCAGGAAGATCAACCAGGCCAACTTCATTACCGAGGTGGCAACGCAGCTTTTCACGAAGGAGAACATGACGCTCTCCAAAGTCACCGGCTACATGGAGGTTCTGAAACAGAGCGTGTTCCACAGCATCACTCCGGCAAAGCTCTCGACTTACCTGCCGATCGGCGTGGACTTCGCGAACAAGGAGTACAAAGTCGTGTCGTACGTGATCGCGGGCAAGGAGATCGACCCGTTCGGCGACCACGCTTCCTACGTCACGCTCGACTGAGGTCCCGGCTGAGCCGACGGACTTCGCGCAAACGGGATCAACACATTTAAGTATTCGAATAACCCCTATAAGAATAACCCCTATAAATAGGAGAAAATAGTAAAAATGATTGAAATACGCAACCTGGTAAAGACATACGGAAAGGTCACGGCGCTCGACGACGTGTCGTTCGATGTCGGAAAAGGCGAGATCCTGGGCTTCCTCGGGCCGAACGGCGCGGGCAAGAGCACAGCGATGAACATAATCACGGGATATCTCGCGCCGACCTCGGGCTCCGTTATAGTGGACGGAATCGACGTCGCCGACAAGCCCCTCGAAGTCCGTAAAATGATCGGATACCTTCCCGAACAGCCGCCCCTCTACGGCGACATGACGGTCAACGAGTACCTGAACTTCATTTGCGACCTGAAATCGGTATCGCAGAAGAAGAGAAAGAACATGCTCGACGACATCACGTACATCGTAAAGATAGGCGACGTGCGCAAGAGACTCGTCAGGAACCTCTCGAAAGGCTACAGGCAGAGAGTCGGCTTTGCGCAGGCGCTCGTGGGAGACCCGCCGATACTGATCCTCGACGAGCCGACCGTCGGCCTCGACCCCAAGCAGGTCATCGAGTTCAGGCGCATCATAAACGGTCTCGGCCGCAACCACACGATAATCCTCAGCACCCACATTCTGCAGGAGGTCTCGGCCGTCTGCAGCGACGTCGTTATCATCAACAACGGCAAGGTGGCGGGCGCGGGCTCGATTTCCGATTTCACGTCCTCGCAGAACGGCGAGAAGCGCTTCGTTGTAACGTTCGACGCGAAGAGGGAAGAGGCAGAGGCGCTGCTGAAGGCGGTTCCGCAGGTGAAGAGCTTTTCGTTCTCGCGCATCGAGCACAACGCGGTCGTTTTCAGAGTGATCGCCGACAGCAAGGCGGAGGCGAACAAGGCGGTGTTTTTCGCCGCGGCGGAAAAGAAAATTCCGATTTTAGAGATGAAAGCAATCGAAAAGAGCCTCGAAGAGGAGTTTGTGAGCATCATTTCCAAGGATGCGACGGGAGGTGAGGTGTAAGCCATGGAAGCGATTTTCAAACGTGAGCTGCAGAGCTATTTCAAATCGCCCGTTGCGTACTGCGTCGTCGCGTTTTTCGGCGTGCTGACGGGCCTCTACTTCTGGAACATCAACCTCTACAACCAGAGCATCGAATTCACGATGACGCTCGGTTCGCTGACGACGTTCCTGATATTCTTCATTCCTGTCATCACGATGAAGCTTTTCTCGGAGGACAAAAAGAACGGCACCGAGGTGCTGCTGCGCACCGCGCCCGTTCCGACGTGGAAGGTCGTTGCCGGAAAGTACCTCGCTTCTGTCGTCGTTTTCGCGGTAATGTGCCTCGAGACGGTCATCTGCCCGATCATTATGATGTTCCACGTCAACGACGGCGGCGTGTTCCCGCTCGCGATGACGGTCGGCGGCTACGTTGCGTTCTTTATGCTCGGCCTGGCCTACCTCGCGGTCGGAACGTTCGCGTCCTCCGTCACGGACAGTCAGCCTGTCGCGGCGGTGCTCGGCGTCATAATCCTCATCGCGATCACGTTTATAGAGACGATCGGTCAGACAATTAAGGGAACGCTCGGCAGGATACTGATCTGGCTTTCGCTCTCCTCCCGCTACGGCGATTTCACAGCCGGCGCGTTCAACGTGTCCTCGCTGCTCTACTACCTGACGTTCACGGCGCTCGTACTGTTCCTGACGACGGTAAATATCGAGAGAAAGAGGTGGAACTGATGAAAAAAGACAGAACCGCTGAAAAAGATATTAAGAAAACCGCCCCGGATGCAGTGAACGCGGCAGAAAACGCCGGCAGCGGCGCGAAGGACGGCGGAAAAGAGAAGAAAAAGGGCAACATCCGCGAGGTCCTCTCCGGAAAGCGCTTCGCGAAGAACACGAACATGGCTGTGCTCGTCGTCGTGGCGGTGGCCGTTTTCGTGCTCGTGAACGTCCTTTTCCAGCTGCTCCCGGACATCGACCTGACCACGGGCAAGCTGTTCACGCTCACAGACGTGACAAGGCGCGAGATGAACGCGCTCGAAAAAGACGTGACGATCTACGCGCTTTACGACAGAGTCGAGGGCGAGTCGGAAACCGGCCCCGGAAAGAGGGCGGAGCTCGTGAAGGTGCTCGACCTCTACGACCAGTTCCCGAGAATTACGGTAAAATACGTCGACCTCGACAGGAACCCCTCGTTCCTTAAGAACACGGTCGGCGAGAGCGCGTCGGGAAATTACGCGAAAAACGACTACATCGTAAAGTGCGGCAACAACCTGAGGCACCTTACGTCCTCCGACCTCTACGTGACGGAGAAGCAGACGTACAACTATTTTTACGAGTACGAGATCACCTACGGACTGCAGGCGGAGACGAAGCTCACGTCGGCCGTTCTCAAGGTCACCGGCGACACTCCTGTCATCTACTACTCCACCGGCTTCGGCGAGAACCAGATGAGCAGGTATTCGAAACTGATCGACTACATTGACGACGGCGGATACGACGTGGAGACGATCGACCTCAGGATCTCCGACATTCCCGAAAACGCCGCGAGCATCATTTTCTGCGGACCGGCCGAGGACCTTACCGACGCCGCGGCTGACAAGCTCGACCGCTGGCTCAAAAAAGGCCACGCCGCGTTCTTCTTCATGGACGTCAAGAGTCTTGCCGGCGACTCGGTCATTTACGAGAAATTCACGAACTTCAACGCGATCTTCGCGAACTACGGCATTTCGCTCGAGCGCACGATCGTAGAGGAATCCGGAGAAAACGCGATGCAGGGCACAGGCGAGGACAGGATCTTCAAGGCCAACACGAGCCAGCAGGGGTCTCTGGAGACGCTCAAACGCTCCGAGATCTACGTGGCAAACTCGCGCTCGCTCGACCTTGACAACACCAAGAGCACGTCCGAGGCGGAGGCTATCATCTCCACGACCAAGAACGCAAAGTCGGTTTCGATCGACAACGACAACAACACGCGCTCCGGTATTTCGGTCGTCGCGGCGAGCGGAAAGTGCCACCAGGGCAGCGCGACGTCGCAGATCGTCGTTTTCGGTTCAAGCTGGACGTTCAGCGACATGCTTCTCACGTACTACGGAGCGTCAGTTCCGCAGCAGATCGTCGCGAGCAGCATGAAGTGGATGAAGCTTGAGTCCAAGTCGAACGTCGGCGACTCCATCGAGGCGAGAAAGTACAACAACGGCGTAAGAAGCGCCGTGGTCGTGACGGACAATCAGATGACTGCGCTCGTTATCGTGACGATGATAGCGATCCCGCTTGCGATCCTCGCGATCGGACTTATTATCTGGCTCAGGAGGAGACATCTGTGAAGAAGTATCTCACTACAATTATTGCGGTGGCGGTGCTTGCGGCCGTTGCGGTCGCCGCGGTGATCATCCTGAACGTCACCAACAAAAATAAAAACGACGTGCCGGCGGACCCGACGGCTATCCAGGAGGAGTACGTGAGACTTTTCAACGTAAACTCCCCCGACGTCGCGAAGGTCGAGTCGTCCTTCAACGGGAACACGTACGTGATCGAGCACGTGAATGGCGAGGACGGAAAGCTGACGTGGAAATGCACTTCGGACGAGTCTATCCAGACGTACGACTCGTCTGTCGATTCGCTCGTATCCGCGATAGTCACGTCGTCTTCGGGCGTCATTATCCGCAACGTCGAGGATCTATCCGAATACGGTCTTGACGAGGCAAAACGCGGCAACGCGAAGATCACCGTCACCGACACGGAGGGCCTTTCCTCGACAGTCTTCATCGGAAACTACGACTTTTCGCAGAAGTATCGCTACGTCTACCTCGACGACGGCTCGAAAAACGTTTACAAGCTCAGCGTGTACTCTGTCGGCCGCATGCTCTTCCAGAAGCAGGACATCATCCAGATGAAGGCGTTCACGTACCTCTCGACAGACGTTCCCGAGCGTCTTATCGTCAACGAAAACGGTTCGAAAATCCTCGAGCTCGCGTGCACGGGAGTCGACCCGGACGCCGGCGCTCAGTGGGCGGTGAAATACCCGATCGACCGCGACAGCCAGAACGGCTCGGTCAACGATATCCTTAAGCAAATGAAGGACGTTCCGCTCAACGAGATCAGCGGAGAGGGCGTTCCCGAGGAGGACCTTGTCAAATACGGACTCGCGCCTGCCGGCATCGAGTACCACCTGTACCTCCGCGACACCGGAAACGCGCTCAAGTCATACATGATCAAGGTCGGCAACAAGACCGAGGACGGCAGTTACTATTACTGCCTGATATCCGGCGCCGATGACGGTTTCTACGATGTCTACACGGTCGACACGCGCTACATCTACAAGACGATCAACCCGCTCGACTACGTGAACAAGTACCTCTACGTCAAGGATTCCGACCTGCTCAGCAAGGTCGAGTTCGACATCGGCGGCGAGCACCACGTCATGGAGTACGAGTACGAGACGAAAATGACGACCAACCCGAAGGGCGAGGAGACCGAGGAGCTTGTCGTGACGCGCTTCTTCGACGGAAAAGAGGCTGTCGACGACGACAAGTGCATGATAGTCGTATCCGACAACAGGTTCACGGTTCCGACCGAAAACGACATCGCGCTCAACCGCGACGACGACATCACGAACGACATCATGACCGCGACGCCGTACGAGACGTTCAACCATTTGCTGCTTTGCTTCTACTCGAACTTCGCGCTGTCTGAAATCGACCTCGAGGAGCCTTCCGAAGAGGCGCGCGGCGAAAAGGTCGCGACAGTCACATACACCGAGAGAGAGGGTGCCGTCTACAAGCTTGAACTGTTCAAGCGCGACAACACGACCGCGTCCGCGTACATCAACGGAAACTACGCAGGCGGCTACGTGCGCACGACGGGCTTCACGGGCGACGACTACTCGATGGCGGACTTCCCGCCTTCACTGAGGGCGCTTCAGATCACGATGGCGATGCTTCCGTGACGGTCTGTTTTTGAGGCGGGGCGGCTCAGGCCTGCGCCGCTTCAGTTTGCGCAGTTTCGGTAGTTTCGGCCGGCTTAGGCCTACGGCCGCTTCAGTTAATGAATAATAATCCGTAATAGTATTTAAATTATTAATGATTCCGGAGAGCTTTTGAGGCTCTTTGGGAGATTTCAGAGAGGTGTCAATATGAACACTGCAACGCTTCTTCTCGCGACGGCAACCGAGGACAACTTCGTGTCGTTCCCGAACCTGGGACTCAAATTCGAGCACATGTCGCGAACTGTTTTCAGAATAGGCTCGTTTGAGCTCCACTGGTACGGCCTGATCATCTGCCTCGGCATGATACTCTGCGTCGTACTCGGCTTCCGCTTCGCGAAAAAATACGCGGTCAAAACGGACGACATGCTCGACTACCTTATCGTCAGCATTCCCGCCGCGATCGTCGGCGCGAGAATCTACTACGTTCTGTTCCAGCTCGACTACTACAAGGAGAACCCCGCGAAAATGTTCGCGATCTGGGAGGGCGGCCTCGCGATCTACGGCGGAATCATCGCCACCGCTATCGCGCTTTTCATCGCCACCAAGGTCAAGAAAAAGAGCTTTCTCCACATTCTGGACTTCGCGCTGCCGTATATTATGCTCGGCCAGGCGATCGGCAGGTGGGGCAATTTCGTCAACCAGGAGGCGTACGGCCGCGAGACGACGTGGCTTTTCGGCATGACAGGCAACCTGATCGCACGAGATATGGGCGAGGGAGTGCTCGTTCATCCGACGTTCCTTTACGAGTCGCTGTGGTGCCTGCTCGGGTTCATTTTCCTGGCGGTCTACCGTTCGAAGTGGCAGACGAAGGTCGGCGAGATGACGGCGCTGTATATGATCGTTTACGGAGCCGAGAGGGCAGTCGTGGAAGGCCTCAGAACGGACAGCCTGATGCTCAACGTCGGCAGCGCTTCGATCAGGGTCTCGCAGTGGCTCTCCGTTGTGCTCGTGGTGCTCGGCATCGCGCTGTTTATCGACGTAAAGCTCCGCGGAAAGAAGCTTCAGGATCTCAAGGACGCGTTTGCGGCCGAGGCTGCGGCTGAGGCGGCTGCTGCGGAAGGCACCGGCGAAGGTGTCGCGGCGGCGGAACCGGAGGAGGAAAAATCCTCCCTGTCGGGCGTTCTCGAGGCACTTGAGGAGCTCGAAAAAGAGGAAAAAGGCGAAACGGAGGACGCCGGCGAAAATGACGGCTCCGGCGAAAAAGACGCCGCGGACGGCGACGCCGGAAACGACTGAGAGGAGCCGTAAGGCGACGCGGATTTTTCCTAATTAAAGGTAATTTTTGAGGTTTAAAGCCGGTACTTTCGGGATGCCGGCTGTGATGCGGCGGCGATCATACCGGCGGCGATTATGCCGGCTCCGGCGCGGAAAAGGGGAACGGGAGACTTTGGAGAGTTTAAGCAACGTTTCAATAGACCATAGCGAACGCGTAGACTACTTTAAGAAGTTCGACTACCTTCTGCTGGCGGCCGTTCTGGCTGTCACGGCGATAGGTCTCGTCTACCTCAGCAGCGCCCAGTACGACAAGTACCTGGACCACGGCCAGAGGCAGATGATGGTCCAACTCGCCGGTCTGACCATAGGCATCGTGCTCTGCATCGTCTTTACGTTTTTCGACTACCGCGCGTTCAAAAAGGTCTACATTCCTTTTTACGCGATCAACATTATCCTGATGCTCGCGGTTTTCGTGCCGGGACTCGGAATCGACAGCGGCGGAAGCCGGAGCTGGCTCAACCTCGGGATCACGACGTACCAGCCGTCCGAGCTGATGAAGCTGGCGATGGTCATTTACGAGGGCGTCTATCTCGAAAAGGTCAAACGCGAGGGCATGACGCTTAAATACGGGCTGCACATCGCGCTCGGATTCCTCGTGCCGCTCGGGCTCGTTTTCCTGCAGAAGGACCTCGGAATGGCAGTCGCGTACGTGATCACCTTCCTCGTGGTCATTTACGTCGGCGAGGTCAAGCTCCGGTATCTGATCGGCGCGCTCGCCGCCGGCGCGATAAGTCTGCCTTTTGTGTGGAAATTCTACATGAACGGAACGCGCCGCATCAGGTTCCTCGGGTTCCTCGACCCGGACAACGAACTCTACTACGACTACACGCTTCAGCTGCGGCGTTCGCTGACGGCGATCGGTTCCGGAGGCCTTTACGGGCAGGGGCTCGGCGAGGGCACCATGAACCGCAACAACAAGATCCTCGTCAAATTGACTGACATGATCTACTCGGTCGTGTGCGAGGAGGGCGGCTTCATCGTGGCAGTGCTCGTCATTTTCCTGTTCACGGTGATTCTTCTGAGAATTCTCTCGATCGCGAGGAGGTCTCAGGACTACTTCGGAAGGTGCGTCGCGAGCGGCATTTTCGCCGGCTTTTTCGTCGTCATTTTCCAGAACATCGCGATGAACCTCGGCCTGATGCCGATAACGGGACTCGCTCTGCCTTTTATAAGCCAGGGCGGAAGCGCGATGCTCGCGAACTACATTTCGGTCGGCATGGCCATGAGTATATCGATGCGGCGCGAAAAGGGCTTTTTCAGCGAGTAGCGGCCGCGGAAATTGATTGAGAAGACAACGACTTGCGAAAAGAGCGTCTTGCGAAAAGATCGTCTTGCGAAAACAGGGGTTTACCGGGCAAGAATTTACCGGACGGAAGCCTGTCAGGCAGGAATTCTTCAGGCAAGAATTATTTAGACAAGATTATTTAGGCAAGATTTTTTAGACAAGGGTTACAAGAAGAGGGTTAACAATGGACGAAAAAACGAGAGCCCAATACGAAAAATGGCTGGAGGAGAACAACGTTCCCCGGTACATGCGCCTTCTTTATAACGACGATCCCGTGAAGATCAGAGACGCGCTCCGCGCGCAGGAGGAAAAGAAGCAGCAGGAGGCGACGGCGCGCCGCAACGAAGAGCTCAGGAAGGCGCGCGAAGAAGAGGCGGCGAGGGCTCAGGAACTCGCCGCCGAACGTGCTGCCCAGCGCTCGGCAATGGCGCGTGAAAACGCCGCCAGGGAACAGGCGCTCGCGGCTCAAAAGAAAAACGACGCCAGCGCTTCTGCTGACGCGAAACCTTCGGCGCAGACCGGAGGGCTTTTCGACGTGACACCGGAAGCCTGCGCCGGCGACAGATCCACCGGAAGGAACGGCGGAAACGGTTCATCCGCTGCCGGCTCAACGGGGAACGGCGGCTTCGAAGGCGATTACGACGACTACTACGGCGACGGATATGACGACGAGGACAGGCCCTACGTCGAGGAAGAAGACGAGGAGCAGGAGTATATAACGTTTGCGCCGAACCTCTACGGAGACAAAAAGGAAGCAGGCGGGGCCGGCGCCTCCGCTGCCAAAAATGGCGCCGGCCGTAAATCCTCCGGCAATGACAAGAAGGCGTCCGGAAAGAAAAAATCCGGCAAGGCGGCCCGCGTCGCGGGACTCGTCGCAATTGCGGTGGCTGCGATCCTTATTGCCCTTATTATAGGCAATTCCATCATCAAAAACAGCGACTTCGGCTCATACAAGCTCGGCTATATGACGATTGGCGAGGTTACCGAACAGGGTGCCGGCACAGCCTTTTTCGCCCGCAGTTCCGACGCGCTTTTCAGCCCCGCCGACGGCATTTTCATGGCGAGGATTCCGGAGGGCGACCGCGTTGAAGCGGGCGGAACGGTCGGCTACATTGTGAAAGAGGAGAACAAAGGCGTTCTGGCGCGGCTCAAACAGGTCAACGCGACCATTCTGGCGCTCCAGGGCATGTCCGACGGCAGCGAAAACGTAGAAACCGAAAAGGCGATTGCCGACATCAACGCGAAAATCGAGACGCTCAGGCAGAAGCTTTCCGTTGCGGGCGGCGAGGGCAACCTTGCGGCCGTTGGCGACTCCATCAACGAGATCAACCGCCTTATCGAGGAACGCGACCGCATCATCGTGGACGCCGCTGCCGAAACCGACAGCATCGTGGCGCTGCGCCGCGAAAAAGAGGAACTCGAGAACATTATCGACCAGAAAATGGTTCCAGTCGTCTCGCAGAAGGCGGGCGTGGTGAGCTACAGCATCAGCGACTCCGACAACGTCGAAAACGAGCTCTTCTCGGGCATCGTCGCCGCCGACGGTTCGGCCAAGCTCTCGTCCCTCTCTCTGCTCGACAACGCCGGCGTGACTTCCCGCCTCAACTCGAACGTAGCCACCGGCGAGAAGCTTTGCAAAATCATCGAAAACCAGGAGTACTACCTGATCCTCCGCCTCCAGAAAAAGCCTGTTGACAGCGCCAAAATCATCACCGTTGTCAGCGACGATATGGTCTACCAGGCATCCGGAACGGTCACCGATCAGGACTACGGCACCGACTACGTCATCGTCAGCACGATGCGCGGTCTGAAGAGCAGCCTCGCCCTCAAAAACGTCCCGGTTACGTTCGACGTGAGCCGCTCCACCGGTCTCTGCGTTCCTATGTCGGCGCTTTCCGACTGGGACAAAAACCACCTGACGGCACGAATCGCTCTCGTCAAGGCCGGCTACGTGCAGTTCGTGTACGTCGGCGTGAAGGCGTATGACGACGAAAAGGCGATCATCGGCGCGACGCCGTTCGCGAGCGCGGAACTCGTGTACCTGAGCGGCGAGACGGCGGACAACGAAGGCGAAGGGAAGATCACGGCCGGGGACTGCTACATCGTGGACGCAAAGAACGTCCGCAACGGCCAGCAAATCGCGTGAAACGGCAGATTCCGGGCTCTTTACGCAGTTTGCCGGAAATGAGTGGTAAATAAGGTGTCTGCGACGAATTGCGCGGCAAACCGCTTTGCGTGCGATTGCCTCTCGCAGTATTTTCATACAGCTTCGGACAATCGCGCGCAAAAATAGCTCCGGACTTTGCCGTTTCTGAAAACGCCGATTTTCGGCTCTTTACGCAATTCGCCGCGGATAAAGATAGAATAAGGTGTCTTCGACAAATTGCTGGCGAATTGCTTTTCTTGCGCAAACCTCTCGAAGTACACTTGTACATCTTCGGATTTGCGCAAGAAAAAATAGCTCGAAACTTGGCGTTTCCGGCTGGTGGTTGTTAAAGTGCCTAAAATTTCAACTGTTTCCGGCTGGAGGTTGTTAAAGTGCCTGAAATTTCAGCCGTTTCCGGCCGGTGGTTGTTAGAGTGCCTGAAATTTCAACTGTTTCCGGCTGGAGGTTGTTAAACTAATAAAAACCGGTCGTTTCCGGCCGGAGGTTGTTAAAGGATTGAAACCGCAGCGTTTCCCGACGAGGGGATATTGACGGGTTCTTCCTGCGGGGGAAAGTGATAAAAATGTCTAAAATCAGTGAAAATTTGAGAGAAATCAACGAGAGAATTGCCGGGGCGGCGGAGCGGGGCGGAAGGCGCCGCGAGGACGTCAGGCTTGTGTGCGTTTCGAAGACCGTAGGGCCGGACGAGGTGCGCGAGGCGTATGCCGCGGGGCAGCGCGATTTTGCCGAGAACAGGGTGCAGAAGCTGGTTGAGAAGCAGGCGGCGCTGCAGGACCTTCGGGATGTGAACTGGCATCTTATCGGGCAGCTGCAGACGAATAAAATCAAGTACTGCGCGGACAAGGTCGTGATGATACACTCGCTGGACAGGCCGGAGCTGGCGGCTGCAATCGACAAATTCGCGGCGAAGAAGGGGATCACGGTGGATTGCCTTCTGGAGGTCAACGTTTCCGGCGAGGAGAGCAAGACAGGGCTGCCGCTTTTGGGCGTTGACGCGTTTCTGGAGGAGTTCGTGAAGACTTCCCGCATCAGGCTGCGCGGCGTTATGACGATGGCGCCGGAAGGTGCGCCGGAGGGCGTGCTGAGGAGCGTTTTCGCGGGGGCCGCGGAGCTTGCGGATAAGATCAGACGCATGGGGATTCCGAACGCGCCGATGGGCGAGCTGTCGATGGGTATGAGCGGCGACTACGAGATCGCGGTCGAGGAAGGCGCGACGCTTGTCAGGATCGGAACGGCGGTTTTCAGATAGCGCGAAGGCCGGACTGACGGTCCCGGGGACGCCCTAAACCACTAAATGTTGGGAAAAAATCGAAAAATCGGTCAAAAAACCACAATTTAGCACTTGCAAACGGCGCGGAAATATATTATCATATCCTATGTGTATCCGCACGCGTGCGCGAAGGCGCGTTTTTGAATTAAAAACGTGTTACCGGAGGCGGGTGGATTTTCGCCACAACGGCATGAACCGCGTTTTTGCGAGCGCGGAGATGATTACAAAAGATTTTTTTAGTGTACTAAAGATTAGGGGGAATACGTCGATGGCAAGGTTTATTGACACCATCAAAGGCACGGTCGGCAAGATCAAAGAGCTCTGGACAGACGATTCGGACATCCTCGCGGATGACGAGATTCTGGAGGAGTACGCCGACGAAGTTGTAATTGCGAAGAAGTCTGAGATTGTTTCCGGCAGTGACAGCAAGTCAGCCGCACATCAGGAAAAGATTCCGGAAAGACAACCGAAAATTGAGACACAGGCACCGGCTGCACGTAAAACCGCACAGCCTGCCACTTTGTATGCTCACGAGAATAAATACACCGGCGCGGTCGCGTATGACGACAACAGCACGGTGGCTTTCAGCGTAGCCGGAAACACGTCGTTTAAGCCGAAAACGGAGCACACCGAGACGCTGACAGTCGCGGCGAAAACGAACGAGACGTTCGGCGACAGGAACATCAGCGCTGAGATCACTCCCGTGAAGCCGGCCGCTACGTATTCGCACACGGCGGCGCCCGCGGCGAGAACGAACACGGAGCCCGTAAGGGGATTCTCTTTCAGCTCGGTCAACGAGCCCGCGACGTTCGGTTCGAGACCTTCAGTTTCGCTCGATTCGACAGCGCCCGCGACTTCCCGTGCGTCGGCAATAGTTAACGAAGAGCCCGAGATCGTCAGGGCAAAGGCACCGGTCGGATTCAACACTTCCGGCGCGGTTTCCACAGGCACACAGAATTACAACCCCGCAAGGACAAACATTGGAGGCAGAGGCATGGAAAAAATGACAGTACAGATTTTGAAACCCACAGATATTTCCGAGGCGAGCGAGGCCAGCAACCTTCTTAAGAACGGCATCATCGTTATCGCGGAGCTTTCCGGCATCGCCGACAAGAACGCGAGAGTCCGCTACAGCGACTTCCTCTGCGGATGCTGCAAAGGCTGCGACGCCGACTTCAGAGAGATCGTTCCCGTTGACGCGGCGAACTCCGTTCTGATTGCGGTTCCCACCGGATCGACGCTCAAGATGCCCGTTGAAAAGGTCAGAGAGACTCCTGCCGCCACTTCCCAGGCGACTCCCGGAGCGAAGGTGAACGAGCAGGTCGACTCCCTGTTCTCGAACCTCGACATCTCCAACAGCCAGGGCTTCAGAGAGTACGGAAGATACTGATCTCACATTAAGTTTGATTGCAATTCGCCGGGGGCTTTGACGTGTCCGCAGGAATAGTCTTCACTGCGGGCGGAAAAGTTCGCGGAGGAAAAAGGCGGCCGCAGCGCGTCAAGCCCTGCGGCCGTATTGGCATTATGAGCATTATGCGATTTTCGCGGAGGCTGAGGATTGAACACTGATTTTCTCGGGAAGCTGCTGAAGGCGCTTAAAATAACAGTAAGGGACGCGCTGATCACAGCCGCGTGCTGCCTTGTCGGATGGCTCATCGTGCGCGATTTGTTCGGCACGTACGCAACACTGGTGTTTATTCCGCTTGCGTCGTTCCTGATGCTCGCCGTTTCGCAGTACTTCGGGAAGGACGGCGGGCAGGGCGTGCTGTGGGCGGCCGTCGTGGCTGTCGCGGCGCATTTTATTGCTGCCGGAGGCGCGCCAAAAAAGCTTCTTTTTGTGCTTCTCTACGCCGCCGCGGGGCTGTGCGGATTCCTTTTCGGAAGGTTCGCCTCGAAGCTTGCCGGTGAATCGGCCGGCGGGGACGGCGACGGTTTAAACTGAACGGCCGGAATTTCCGGCCTCCTTTGTAACGCGCGCGCGAGGGGCACGTGTAAAGCGGCGCGAAAAAAACGGAAAAAACGGTTAAAAATACGCTGAAAAAACGATGAAAAAGCCGCCTGAAAGCGACAAAAACAGTCGACAGAAAAGCGGAAAAGTGGTATAATAAACGCGGACCGGCCGGGCGTTCCGGAGAGGCCGCGGACATGAGACAAAAGCAGACGGAAAAACGGCTCGGAAGCGGTGCGGAACACGCCGCGTAAGCCTAAAATAAACTGGAGAAATCTTACAAATGGATGAAAAATTTACCGGAGACGGCACAGTGGATGAAAACGAGAACCTGACCGGCGTCGAAGAGAACGCCGACGGCGCGGAGAACGCGGATATTCAGGAAAACGGAGACGTTTCGGAAAGCGCGGAGACGGCGGATTACGCGTCGGAGGCGGAAGAGAGGACGGCGGGACTTCACAACGACGGACTCACCGGCAAGGTGATGCCTATCGACGTGGAGTACGAGATGAAGCGCGCTTTTATCGAGTACTCGATGAGCGTTATTGTCGACCGCGCGCTGCCTGACGTTCGCGACGGCATGAAGCCGGTTCACAGAAGAATCATTTATTCGCTTTTCGAGCAGGGATTCACGCCTGACAGCGCGTACAGAAAATGCGCCACGACGGTCGGTTACGTTATGGGTAAGTATCACCCCCACGGCGACGCCGCCATTTACGACTCGCTCGTAAGACTTGCGCAGGACTTCTCGATGCGCTACACGCTTGTCGACGGCAACGGAAACTTCGGTTCGCGCGACAACGACCCGCCGGCCGCTCAGCGTTACACCGAGGCGAGAATGTCGAAAATTTCCACCGAGATGGTGGCGGATATCAGAAAGAACACGGTCGATTTCAGACCGAACTTCGACGAGCACGAGATGGAGCCTGTGGTGCTTCCTTCGAGGTTCCCGAATCTTCTTGTCAACGGTTCTTCCGGTATCGCCGTCGGTATGGCGACCGAAATTCCGCCGCACAACCTCTGTGAAGTGATCGACGGCGTTATCGCGATGATCGACGACCCGGACATTACCATCGACGGACTCATGCAATATATTAAAGGCCCGGACTTCCCGACCGCCGCCAACATTATCGGCAGGCAGGGCATCCGCGAGGCTTATATGACAGGCCGCGGCAGATTCCTGGTCCGCGCGGAAGCCAACATCGAAGACATGGCGAACGGCAGACAGCGCATCGTCATCACCGAGCTTCCCTACAAGGTCAACAACGCGCTTCTCGTCAAGAGGATCGCCGACCTTCACAAAGAGAAGAAGATCGACGGCATTTCCGACCTGCGCGACGAGTACAGCAAAAAGGGCATCCGCATCGTTATCGAGCTCAAGCACGGCGTCAACGCCAACGTGCTGCTCAACCAGCTCTACGCCAACACGCCGCTCCAGGACGCGTTCAACGTCAATATGCTCGCCGTCGTTCCCGGACCGAACGGAAAGTACGAGCCCAAGACGCTCAACCTGAAGGAAATTCTCGAATACTACATCGAGCACCAGAAGAACGTCGTCACGCGCAGAACGCAGTTCGACCTTGACAAGGCCAGCGACCGCGCGCACCTGCTCGAGGGAACGCTCATAGCGATCGACAACATCGACGAGGTCGTCCACATCATCCGCAGCGCCCGTTTGGAATCCGAGGCCAAGCAGAAACTCATGGAGCGCTTCTCGTTCACCGAGCGCCAGGCTCAGTACATCGTCGACCTGCGACTCGGCCGTCTGGTCGGTCTCGAGCGCGACAAGATACTCGACGAGTACCACGAAAAACTCGAAGCGATCGCATACTACACGTCGATCCTCGCGGATGAGGGCAAGCTTTTCGGCGTCATCAAGGACGAACTTACCGCCATCAAAGAAAAGTACGGCGACGCGAGACGCACGAAGCTGCTTGAGGCTGAAGGCGAGATCGCGCTTGAGGACCTCATTGAAGAAAAGGACATCGCCATCACCGTCACGCGCCACGGCTACGTGAAGAGAACGACTTCCGACACGTACAAGGCGCAGAACAGAGGCGGCAAGGGAGTTCTCGGACTCACCACCAAGGAAGAGGATTTCGTCGAGCACATTATAGTGACGTCGTCCCACGACCTCGTCATGTTCGTCACGAACTTCGGAAAGATCTACGGCATCAAGGGCTACGAGATTCCCGACGCCGGCAGAACCGCGAAGGGCACGCCTATCGTGAACCTCATTCCCGTCGAAAAGGACGAACACGTCCAGGCGATCATCCCGCTCCGCACGTTCGAGGACGCGAAGTACCTTATTATGTGCACGCGCAACGGTATCGTTAAGAAGACGCGCCTCGAGCTCTACAAGAACCTCAGAAGGATCGGCCTCAAAGCGGTCGAACTCCGCGAGGGCGACATGCTCGTCAACGCGATCCTCTCCAACGACGGCGACAACTTTATTGTCGCTACGCACAGCGGCCTCGCGCTCAAATTCGACGGCGACAACGTACGCACCGTCGGCAGGGCTTCGTTCGGCGTCATAGGCATCAGGCCTCGCGGCGACGACTACGTTGTAGGCTTTGACATTTGCAGAAGCGAAGACGACAAGCTGCTGCTCATCTCAGAAAACGGCTACGGCAAGAGAACGCCTGTCAAGGAGTTCGCGCAGCACGGCCGCGGCGGCAAGGGTATGAGGGCTTACCGCGTCACCGAAAAGACAGGCGCGCTCGCTGGAATCGCGATTGCCGAAGACGACAGAGACGTTATGCTCATCAACCTCGCCGGCACGATCATCAGGATCCACGTCGAGGGCATCAGTACGATGGGCAGGACGGCTTCCGGCGTGAGACTCATGCGCGCAGACGCGGACAACCCGATCGTCGGACTCACTACTCTCGCGCACTCTGAAGAGGCGGAAGAAGTGAGCAAGGAGGCTATTGCCGAGGGTCTTGCCGAAAACGAGGCCGAGGCTGCCGGGGATGCGCTCGCGGACGCCGAGAACGAAGGCGAAGACGAGAATGCCGTCGAAAACGAAGAGGCTTTCGGCGAGGAGATCGTTCCCGAGGGCGAAGCTGAGGAAGCCGGAGAAGGCGAAGAAACCGGTTCCGACGGGGAATGATAATTTTCCCCTGCAGGGGTCCCAAAAGCCACAGAAAACGTTCTAAAAGGTTTTAAACGGTATTTCTGAATCGGATAACCCGAAAATGAAGCGGACGCCGGAAAATTTTTCCGGCGTTTCCGGTAAATGGCGGGAAAAAACCGGGGAAGCGCGACGGCTTGCGGGAAATGTGTGTTCTCCGGGAAAAAGTGGATTCTCCGCGGAAAATGTGTGTTTTCCGGGAAAATGTGGATTCTCCGCGGGAAATGTGTGTTTTCCGGGAAAAAGTGGATTCTCCGCGGGAAATGTGTGTTTTCCGGGAAAATGTGGATTCTCCGCGGAAAATGTTTGTTCTCCAAGGAAATGTGGATTCTCCGCGGGAAATGTGTGTTTTCCAAGGAAATGTGGATTCTCCGTCAGAGGAGGTAAACGGCTATGGCGGAAAAAGTACTCGTTGCGATGAGCGGCGGCGTTGACAGCACCGTTTCGGTCAGGGTTCTTCAGGAAAAGGGTTATGAGGTCGCCGGTGCGACGATGAAGCTTCTTGAGGACAGCGACGAAAGAGTTGAGAAGACGGCGGCGCTGGCGAAGCGGCTCGGAATCGACTTTTTTGTTTTCGACCTTACCGCCGTTTTCGAACGCGACATAATCGACGAGTTCGCGAAGAGCTACGCGGAAGGACTCACGCCGAATCCGTGCGTCAGGTGCAACAAGCTTCTGAAGTTCGGAAGGCTGCTTGACCTTGCGCGCGAACGTGGGTTTTCGAAGATTGCGACAGGCCATTACGCGCGCATAGTCGCGGACGAAAACGGGCAAATGCACCTTTTCAGATCGGCGGACACGGCCAAGGACCAGTCGTATTTCCTTTTCAACCTGAACAACGCGATAATGAGGCACGTTTTGTTCCCGCTCGAGGGTATGAAAAAGGAACAGGTGCGGGCGTTCGCGGCTGAGCTGGGACTCGAAAACGCGGCGCAAAAGGACAGCCAGGACATCTGTTTTGTGCCGGACGGGAACTACATAAACGTGATCGACAGGTACTACGAAAAGCACGGCCTTGCGCGGCAGGAGGGCGTTTTCGTCGATACTGAGGGACGGATCCTCGGGAAAAATCCCGGGATTGAGCGGTACACGGTCGGCCAGCGGAAGGGCGTAGGGATGGCGCTTGGCGGCGAAAAACCGCTTTACGTGATCTCGAAGGACCCGGAGCGCCACGCGGTCGTGATGGGCGACGACAGCCTTCTTTTCAGCAGGACGATGACGGTCGGAAACGTGAACTTCACGTCGCCGGATAAAAAGTACACGGCGGCGGAATTTCCGGGAAAACTTGCCTGCAGAACGCGCTCGTGCCAGAAGTTCCTTCCCGTTTCGATAAAATACGATGGAGAAAAAAACGTGATTTTCGCGACTTTTGACACGCCTGTGAGAGCCGTGACGCCGGGACAGTTCGCGGTGTTTTACGACGGTGACGAGGTCGTCTGCGGAGGCGAGATCATTTCCGGAGAATAAAAAAGCGGCCGGGAAAAGGTCTGACGTGCACGAAACGCGCGCCAAACGTGAGCCAAACTTGCGGAAAGGCTTGTGAAAAAGCTTGCGGAAAGGCGCGGAAAGGCGGTTTTTCGTGTTGACTTGAAACGGCTTCCGTTGTAAAATAAGAGTTGCCGCAAAGATGCGTTTAAATCCGAAAGGAGACCAGAAATGAAGGTTCTTGTACTTTATACAACTGTGGACGGCAATACCGAGGCAGTCGGCGAAGCGATAGCAGAGAGACTCGGCGCGGACGTTTCGAAAATTGTTCGCGTGAGCAAGATCAGAGGGTTCGGAATCGACAAGATCCGCGCCTGGTTCGAGGTAAAATTCAACCGCCGGCCCGGCATTTTCCCGTTCAAGCATGACCCGCGCGACTACGACCTCATTTTTATCGGAACACCGGTGTGGTACGACTCGTACAGCCCCGTTTACAACACGCTTTTCGAGGTCATCAAGATCTACGACAGAAAGATCGCGATTTTCTCGACAGGTGAGACGGACAGCCAGAAGGCGCTCGACAAGTTTTCGAAGAAGCTCAAGGATTCCGTGATTTTGGGGCGTTACCACTGCATCGAGCCGATCTGGGAGGACGACGAAGCAGACACGAAGAAGATCCTCGACGAGGCGAGCGACTGGGCTGAAGGCGTCGCGAAGGAAGCCGAAAAGATGATCGAGGAAGAGGAATTCGAACGCCGCAAGACTATTTACAAGTTCTGATGCGGTCTGCCGCGTTTTGACTTGAAAGGATTTGCAAGGTTGGTTCCGCAGAATGCACGTATTTTGAAAGAAATGCGTGCATTTTCGGCATAAAGAGGTCCGGGCCGCGGCACTGCTTAGACGGTTTTTGAAAGGCGGCGCGGGCGCTGAGGAGCATGGTATGGAAAAGAACACGGGTGCCGACGAACTGAATTATGTTGAGGGGATGAGGCTGAAGTCTTACAAGCGCGAGTTCGATTTTTCCTACGCGTGCGGCGTTTTCCCGGTGTGCGAGCTGTACGACGCGATGCGGCCGGCGATCAGGAAGATCATTGTGACGGAAAGCGGGCTGGAAAACGGCGGCGTCGTGAAGCTTCGCGAAAACGCTTCCGCGGCGGGAATTCCTTTTGAGGTCGACGACAGGACGGTCGCAAGAATCTACCCGAAGGGGAACGTTTACGCGGTGGGCGTTTTCGAAAAAAAGGAGACGCTTCCCGGCAAAAACACAGACCACGTGGTGCTTGTCAACCCTTCCGACATGGGGAACATGGGCACAATAATGCGGACCGCGGTCGCGTTCGGGATCGGCGACCTGTGCGTGGTGAGGCCCTGCTGCGACGTTTTTGACCCGAAAACGGTGCGCGCGTCGATGGGCGCTGTATTCAGGCTACGCGTCAAGACTTTCGACTCGTTTGAGGAGTATTTCGACTACTGCGGCGGCGAAAAGAACCGCGATTATTTCCCGTTCATGCTTGACGGGAAGCCGCTTGCTAAGAGGCCTGCGGGGGCGGTCGGGAAACCGTTTTCGCTGATCTTCGGAAACGAGGCGGCGGGCCTTCCCGAAAGCTTCAAAAACGTCGGCAACCCTGTCAGAATAATGCACTCGGGCAACGTCGACTCGCTCAACCTGCCTGTTGCGGCGGCAATCGGAATCTACACGTTCGCGGGCGGGAAATATTAAAAGGCGGTTTTTTCCGGCGGAAAATCCACAATTTGAACGGAGAACCAACGTTTTTGGCGGAAAATCCACAGATTAGGCGGAAAATCCGCGGTTTGAACTTAAAAAACGGTGATAAAATGAAAAAAATCAACTTAAACGACGCCGTGTGCGTCGGTGCCGCGTCGCCTCAGGCCAGGCTCGTACAGGCGCTTGTCAGCGGGAAAAAACTTCCCGAGGAGTACGCGAGCGACAAAACGGGCGTTCCCGCGGACAGGCTTTTCGTCTGCGAGGGAGACTGGGCGGCGGAAAAACTGATAGAAAAGGGAATCCGAGTGATTCTGTTTCTGTTCTGCCCCGACAGGCTGAAGGAGGGCGAGCGGAAAAACGCGGAGGCGATGGCATCGTACGCGGACGAGTTTTGTTCCGTGTCGGAAAAAACGTGCGCCAGGATCAGCGACAGGGACGGCGCCGACAGTAGCTTTACGGTGGCGGTAATGCCGGAGTGGAAGCTTTCCGACCTGAAACTGAGCGAAAACATGACGGCGATCATTCTGGACGGTCAGGAGCAGCCGGGAAATATCGGCGCGATTCTAAGGTCGCTTGACGCGGCGGGAGGAGACTTTGCGGTCTACACCAACAGACGCTGCAAAATGACGCACCCGCGCCTCGTCCGTTCCAGCCTCGGCGCGGCCTTTATGATGCCTTTTGTTGAGGCGGAATTCGGCGAACTGACAGGGTGGCTCGAAAAGAACGGCTTCAAGGCGGTCGTCACTGACCTTACCGCGACGAAGAGCTACTTTGACGAGGACTACAGCGGACGCGTGGCGATAGTTGCCGGAAACGAGTACAAGGGAATTTCTCCTGAGTGGCGCGGGCTCGACATCGCGAGGCCGGTGATTATTCCGATGCTCGGCAGCGTTGAGTCGCTTAACGTCGGCTTCGCGTCGACTCTTGTCGCCTACGAATGCTCGATGAGGCAGAAGGGTATTATTAAAAGAAACGCCGAATGAGTTGAATTAAACACGGATAATATGGTAAACTTCGGCTGCGGGATATTTCCGGGAAATACCGCTCACGGAAAGGAAATATTTCCGGAAAAAACGGATATTTCCGGAAAAAACGGATATTTCCGGGAAAAGCCAAGACTGACCGCACCGGGAATTAGAAATCGGAGAACAAAAATGTTGACAAGCAGACAGCGCGCGGATCTCAGAGCCGCCGCGAACAAACTTCCGGCCATTTTTCAGGTCGGCAAAAACGGAATTGAAGAAAACCTTTTGAAGCAGGTGGACGACGCGCTCGAGGCACGCGAGCTTATAAAACTGCGCATTCTCGATACGGCCGACGTCACGCCGAAGGAGACAGCGAACGAACTTGCCGCGGCAACGGGCGCCGACGTGGTGCAGGTTGTCGGCAGGGTGATCGTTCTGTGGCGGAAAAGCGAGGAAAAGCGCTGAAAACCGGAAAAACGGGGAAAAGCGCTGAAAACCGGGGAAAACGCTTAAAAAGCGGAAAAGTGAGGAAAAGCGCTGAAAACGCTTAAAAAGCGGAAAAGTGAGGAAAAACGCTTAAAAAAGCGGGAAATAACTCATAAATTGTCATTAATACCGTCTTTCAAAGACAACATTTGATTTTATTGGGAGGTGACCCAAAATGAGCAATTATCAGGAAATTACCGAAAAAGTTATCAAAGGCAGGGCGAAGGAAGTCGCCGCTCTTGTCGAGCAGGCGCTGGCGGCGGGAGACGATCCGCTCGAGATCCTGACCGAGGGACTGATGCCGGGAATGAACAAAGTCGGCGAGGACTTCAAAAACAACGTCGTTTTCGTGCCGGAGGTTCTGATCGCCGCCAGAGCGATGAACTCGGGCATGAAGATTTTGAAGCCGGCGCTGACGAAGGCCGGTGCGGAACCGGTCGGCCGCGCGGTGATCTGCACCGTAAAGGGCGACATGCATGATATTGGCAAAAACCTTGTCAAAATGATGCTTGAGGGCCGCGGAATCGAGTGCTACGACCTGGGAACCGACGTCGATCCGGAGCGTGTGGTCGAGGCTGTTCGCGAACATGACGCGCAGCTTGTGTGCCTTTCCGCGCTTCTCACGACGACGATGTACGGACAGAAGGACGTTATCGACGCGCTCAAAGAGGCGGGCCTTCGCGACAAGGTGAAGGTTATGGTCGGCGGCGCGCCGGTCACACAGGCTTTTGCCGACGAAATCGGGGCGGATTACTATACGCTTGACGCGGCTTCGTGCGCTGAAGTGGCGGAGAAGGCGCTGAAAGAGGCGGTTTGAGCCGCAGCGAACACGGGGAGAGTTTTCGATGACCGGACGGGAACGAACTTATAATATTCTGCACTTCAAAAAGGCCGACAGAATGCCTGCGGTTCACTTCGGCTACTGGCCGGAACTGCTGGAGGAGTGGGTCGCGCAGGGGCACCTTCGCCGCGAGGACGTTGACGGATGGTACGACGGCGGTCCGAAGGACGAGGCGCTCAATAAAATTCTGGGCTGGGACTTTGACTGGCAGCACATGTTTTCCGGAAACAACGGACTGCTGCCTCCGTTTGAGACGAAGGTCGTTAAGACGTTCAAAGACGGTTCGCGAGCGGTTCAGAACGGGAACGGTATTATCGAGAGAATTCAGCCCGGCGTGACGTCGATTCCCGCCGAGTACGACTATCTTTTGAAGGACCGCGAGGCGTTCGAGACGCTTTTTGCGCCGAAAATGGCCGTCGACATCGAAAAACGCGTCAATTTTGACTGGTTCCGCCGCTTCAACGAGGACGTTTACGACAAAACGGACGTGCCGCTCGGGCTTCATCTCGGCAGCGTGATGGGCAGCGTTCGCGACATGACTTCCGTGATCGGAATGAGCTACCTTATGTACGACGAGGACGAGACGCTTTTCAAGGACGTCGTCGACACGTGGGCGAACATGCAGTACGAGGTCGCCAAGGCGGTCCTGGAGACCGGGGCGAAGTTTGATTTTGCCCATTTCTGGGAGGATATCTGCTTCAACGGCGGACCGCTTCTGTCGCCCGCGCTCTTCGAGGAGCTCTGCGCCGACCACTACAAAAAACGGACCGATCTCTGCCGCGAGCACGGTATCGACATCGTCTCGCTCGACTGCGACGGCGTTGTGGAAAAACTTCTGCCGGTGTGGGTCGAAAACGGCGTGAACGTCATGTTCCCGATCGAAGTCGGCACGTGGGGCGACCAGTTCGAAAAGGCGCGGAAAAAGTACGGCGAGAAGGTGCTCGGCGTAGGCGGAATGGACAAGACGGTCCTTCGTCTCGACAAGGCGGCCGTCGACCGCGAAATCGAAAAAATGCGCAGACTGACGTCACTGGGCGGCTTTATTCCCTGTCCGGACCACCGCCTGATGCCCGGAACGAAATTCGAACTCGTGCAGTATTACTGCGAGGAGATCAAGAAAATTGAGTGCTGAAGCTTTCCTGAACGAATATTTCCGGGCTGAAATCGGGCCGGAATACGAGGGGCTGACGGTCGCCGACGCGGTTAAGGCGTCGTGCGGGTTTTTGATTGACAAGCCGTGCGGAGGCCGCGGAAAATGCGGAAAATGCGCGGTTTTTGTTCTTCGCGGAATCCAGGCGGGATTTCCGGGAAATTTTCCGGAAAATATCCCCGGGTGCTGCGAAAAGGTTCTCGCATGCAGCGAAAAGGTGCCTCCGGAGGGCATGACGGTGTTCGTTCCGGCGTCCAAGAGCCTGGGCGTAACCGGCGGCGGGATTTCCGGGAAAAATGACGGATTTTCCGTGGACAACGGCGGGATTTCCGGGAAAAATGACTTATTTTCCGGGGACACGTATCTTTGTGATAGCGATAATACTTATCTTGCGGTCGACGTAGGTACTACGACGGTCGAGGCGGCGCTCGCGGTGAGAGACGCGCGCGAGGAATGCGGATACCGTGTCGCGGCAACTTTGAGCAGACTCAACCCGCAGAAGATCCACGGCGCCGACGTGATTTCAAGAATTCAGTACTCGAAAACCGCCTTAAGCGACGGAAAAACAGGGCTTCTTGAGATGCAGAGCGAAATCGCCGCCGCCGTAAACGGAATTCTCGCGGATTTCAGAGGCAGATTCGGCGAAGAATGCGCGCGGAAAAACGTTGTCGTGGCGGGAAATACGACCATGCAGCACCTGTTTTGCGGCGTTTCTCCGGAAAAAATGGGTGTTTTTCCGTTTACTCCCGAATTTACCGGGCTGAAAGTATTTTCCGGCGCGGAGCTCGGAATCGACGCGGAAAAAGTGACCGTGCTTCCGTCCGCGGACGCGTTTATAGGAGCCGACGTCGTGGCAGGCGTTTTCGCCGAGAGACTTGACAGCGGCGGCGGGAAAAAGCTCTTCGTCGACCTCGGAACAAACGGGGAGATGGTGCTGTCGAACGGCGGCGTCCTTGCGGCGTGCTCGACGGCTGCCGGCCCGTGCTTTGAGGGCGCGAACATAAGCTGCGGAACTGGCGGCGTTCCCGGCGCGGTTTCCAGGGTTTCGAAAACCGGCGGAAAATTCGTTTTTTCCACCGTTGGAGACGAAAAGCCGAAGGGAATCTGCGGGTCGGGGCTTGTCGACGTCGCTGCGATTCTGGTTGAGGACGGTACGATCGACGAAACCGGCCGCGTGGAAGAGGATTTTGAGCTTCGGGGTGAATGGATCGCTTCGGACGGCAGCGTCATTTCGGAAGACGCCGAAACGGGTGTCGTTCTGACGCAGAAGGACGTTCGCGAGCTTCAGCTCGCCAAGGCGGCGGTGCGCGCGGGAATGGAGGTCCTTCTTGAGAGCGAAAACCTCTCCCCGGAGGATGTGGACTCGGTGCTCGTCGCGGGCGGCCTCGGGAAGTACATTAACGCCGGAAACGCGGCGACGGTGGGAATATTTCCGGAAATCCTCGCGGAAAAAGTGGTTCCGGTGGGAAATTCTTCCCTGAAAGGCGCACTTCTGGCAGGAGCTTCCGAAGAAAACCTTTCCGCGATCCCGGAGATCGCGGGAAGGATCAGGGCGTTCTCGCTTGGCGGGAAGCCCGAGTTTATGGAAAAGTACATCGATTACATGATGTTCGAGTAAACGGCGGTTTTTCAGCGCGAAAGGCGGTTTTTTCAACGCGAAAGGCGGTTTTTCGAAGCCGCGGATGAAACGTAAAAATCAGCCGTTATAAGGTGAATTGAAATGATAGAATTTTTGTACGATTTTGACCGCTCTCTGCTGAGCTTTTACCACCTTCTCGCGGAGCACGCCGGAAAGCTGGCGACGCCGTTGATGAAATTCGTGACGCTCATCGGAGAAAAGGGTCTATGGATGCTCGCGCTTGCGCTCGTATTGATTCTCTTTCCGAAGACGAGGAAGGCGGGCGTGTGCCTGTTCGGCGCGGTGTGCTGCGGCGCGCTCGTGACGAATTTTGTGCTGAAGGATATGATCGCGAGGGCGAGACCTTTCGAGGCCGACCCGGAATTCAGGGCGTGGTGGGTGTTCATCGGCGCGCCCGCGGAGGACGGCTTCTCGTTTCCGTCGGGACACGTTACCGCGGCTGTGGCGGGCGTTCTGGCGCTGGCGATGACGGTCGGCAGGAAGGTGCTCTGGGCGGGCGTTCCCTATGTGGTTATTATGGGAGCGTCTAGAAACTACCTGATGGCGCACTATCCGACTGACGTTCTGGCGGCGTGCGGAGTCGGCGTTTTCGCGGCTGTCGTCGCGTACGGGATCACGATTCTCATTTTTGCGCTGCTCGAAAGGTTCAAAGACAAAAAGTTCTGCCGCGCGATACTCTACGGTCTCGACGCGCGCAATCTTTTCCGGAAAATTTCCGGGAAACCGCCGGTTCAAAACGGCCCGGAAATCAAAGCGGTGAGACCGGGCGAACAGACGGCGGACGAAAAGGAAGACGATGACGGAGAAGACAGACTTCCCCTATAAATAGGCAAACTTGACTGTATGAAAGGAATGGATGATGGCGGATACTTTTGAAATGATGGCCGCGATGGGAATATCGCGCGAGGTGTACGAATACGGCGGAAGAGTGCTGAAATCGCTCGAAAAGCGTTTTAAAAAGATAGACGAGATCGCGGAGTACAACCAGGCGAAGGTGCTTCTGGCGATGCAGAAAAACCGCGTCAGCGCGGCGTGCTTTGCGGGAACGACAGGCTACGGGTACGACGACCTCGGCAGGGACACGCTCGAGAGAGTATACGCGGACACTTTTCACACCGAGGCGGCGCTCGTAAGACCTCAGATCACCTGCGGAACGCACGCTCTGGCGGTGGCGCTGTCTGCGAATCTCGTTCCAGGCGCGGAACTTCTTTCGATCAACGGGGCTCCCTACGACACGCTCCAGGAGGTCATCGGAATCCGTCCGAGCCCGTGCTCGCTGGCCGAAAACGGCGTCGTGTACAGGCAGGTCGATCTGACGCCTAAGGGCCGTTTTGACTTCAAAAAGATTAAAAAGGCGATCAACGACAAGACGATGCTTGTGGCGATCCAGCGTTCCAAGGGATACGAGGAGCGTCCGAGCTTTTCGGTGAAGGAGATCGCGGAGGCCATCGCTTTCGTGAAGAGCGTGAAGCCCGGCCTCAAGGTGATGGTCGACAACTGCTACGGCGAGTTTACGGAGATGTGCGAGCCTTCCGATTTCGGGGCCGATATGGTCGTCGGATCGCTCATCAAAAATCCCGGCGGCGGGCTTGCGTCGATCGGCGGCTACATCTGCGGAACGGCGGAGTGCGTCGAGAGGTGCGGCTACAGGCTTTCCGCTCCCGGCCTCGGGCGCGAGGTAGGCGCGAACCTGGGAGTTATAAGAGAACTGTTCCAGGGCTTTTTCCTCGCTCCCACGGTGACCGCGGCTGCCGAAAAGGGCGCCATTTTTGCCGCCAAGCTATACGAACCGCTCGGTTTCAAGTGCATTCCGGCAGCTTCCGAGAAACGCCACGACATAATCCAGGCGGTCGAACTCGGCAGCGAAAAAGCAATGCTCGCGTTCTGCAAGGGCATTCAGGCGGCGGCGCCGGTCGATTCGTTTGCGACGCCTGTTCCCGGGGACATGCCGGGCTATGAGGACAAGGTTATAATGGCCGCGGGCGCGTTCGTGCAGGGCGCTTCAATCGAGCTTTCGGCCGACGGACCGATCAGGCCGCCGTACGCGGTCTATTTCCAGGGAGGCCTTACCTGGGCCCACGCCAAACTCGGAATTCTGATGAGCCTGCAGAAAATGAAAGAGGCGGGAATCAGGGGAACGGAGAAGATCGGGCAGAAGAACGGTTGAGACTTAAGAACTCAGACTTAAAGGGGCTGCCGCCGCGCTTAATTAAAAACACGGCGCGGCGGCCTTTTTTATCCACGCGCGAAAACAAACGGAAATATCGTCAAATATCGTCAAACTGTTGATAACGGGCCGGGAATGTGGTAGAATAAATGTGTATTTGCAACCTGAAAGGATGTAAACTCAATGAAAAAAAGCCAGTTCATAACGATTTTCATAATGTTCATCATTGCGTCCGTGCTGATCTGCATCGGGTGCTTTATGAAAACCGCGCCGGGCGACGAGCCTTCCAATCCGACTGCCACCGACAGCGGAACGGCGATCCTGCCCACAATAAAACCGATGGAGACGGAGGTTCCGGACAATACGGAACAGCCCGAGAACACCGCGGGTCCCGACGCGACCGAGGCGCCGACCGAAGCTCCCACAGAGGAGCCGACGGCGACACCGCCGCAGCCGGTCGTATTTCCGACTATCAAAAACGCGGATTTTGTCCAGTACAACTCCAAGTGCGAGCACTTTTCGACACGCTGGCAGACGGGTGAGAACAACCAGAACAGAGCGGTCATCCAGGACTACGTTCTCGATATGATCAAGGATATCGACTACGTTTTCTACACGATCGAGTCCGACACCGCTTGGGATCATTATATGACTTTCTCGCTTCACTACGACTACGGCTACACCGCGAAGACGCTCGACCTGCTCAAGGACTACAATATTAAGGCGGTCTTCTTCGTTTCCGCGCAGTACATCAGAGAGAACCCCGATCTCGTTCGCAGAATGAAAGAGGAAGGCCATCTGATCGGCAACCGCGGTGTCGTCGGAGATTCCGACATCGAAAAGCTGACCGCGGAGACGTTCGCGGAGGGGCTGCTCGAGGTCGAGACCGAGTACAGGAAGCTTTTCGGCGAGAGCGAGCGCATGTATCTTTTCAGAACCGACTACTTCAGCACGAGGCTTCTCAAGGTCGCCGAGGCGATGGGCTACACGGTCGTTTTCAGAACGTACACCTATTACAGCGACGCCGAGGACTTCAAGAACAGATCCGCGGCCGACCTTTGCGAGAGGTTCAACGAGCGCGCGGCCTACAACGGCAGCGTCTCAGAGTTCACAGTGGAGCCGAAATGCTACGACGCGCTCAAGCTGTTCATTCCGAACGGCGTGGACGAAAATATCAATTTCAAACTTATCGAGCGCAGGCGCTAAGTAAGGTGCCTGCGGCGATTGCCGGAGGTCGCGCTCAAAAAAGTAAAAATTTTATCAGCACCTCTTTTGACATACCGCCGCGTGGGAAAGTATACGGAGATTATGAGTTTCTCCGCCGGCTCACGCGGCTTTTTAAATACCGGAAGGCGGAAATAATGAACAAAGCGATTATTACGGTTCTCGGAGCCGACAAAAAGGGTATCATTGCCGCGGTCAGCGGGTACCTCGCGAAAAACGACATCAACATTCTCGACATCAGCCAGACGATCATGGCGAACATTTTCACGATGATCACGATGGTCGATATAAGCGAGGCGGCGAAGCCTTTTGACGAGATCTACGACGACCTGAAGAAGCTCGGGGACGAGCTCGGGGTGGTCATCCAGATACAGCTGGCGGAGGTTTTCGACGCGATGCACAGGATCTGAACCGCGCGGGATTAACGCGGGATTAACGCGGAGTTTATCCGGCGTTCTGCGCAGGTTTTCTGCGGCATTTTTTGCGGAGTTTTAGCGGAATTTATGAGGTGAAAAAGTGTTTATATCGGCAGACGAGATTACACAAACATTACATATGATACAGTCCGAGCACCTCGACATAAGAACGGTGACTATGGGCATAAGCCTGCTCGACTGCGTGAGGGACAGCGCCGACGCGACGTGCGGGGCGGTGTACGCGAAAATAATGAAGCGTGCGGCGAGGCTCGTTCCGGAGTGCGAGGCAATCGAGCGCGAGTTCGGGATTCCGATCGTCAACAAGCGCATCTCGATCACGCCTGCCGCGCTTCTGATGGGAAATTTCAAACCGGACGAATGCGTGAAGCTCGCTCTGACGCTCGAAAAGGCGGCGCACGACGCGGGCGTGAATTTTATCGGCGGCTACTCCGCGCTCGTCCACAAGGGCTACACAGAGGCCGACGTGAAGCTGATCGACTCTATCCCCGAGGCGCTCGCGGCGACTACAGCGGTCTGCTCGAGCGTCAACGTCGCGACCACGAAGGCGGGCATAAACATGAACGCGGTGCGCGACATGGGCGTCCTTATTAAGAAGGCGGCTGAGCTGACCAAAGACAGCGGCGGTTCGGCTTGCGCGAGGCTTGTGGTTTTCGCCAACGCCCCCGAGGACAACCCGTTCATGGCGGGCGCGTTCCACGGGATCGGAGAGCCGGAGTGCGTCATCAACGTCGGCGTGAGCGGACCGGGCGTTGTGCTCAGCGCGATCAAAAAGGTGCGCGGCGAAGACTTCACGGTGCTCGCCGAGACGGTGAAGAAAACCGCGTTCAAGATCACGAGAATGGGTCAAATCGTCGCGCAGGAGGCCGGAAAACGGCTTGGCGCCGAGTTTGGGATAGTAGACCTGTCGCTGGCCCCGACGCCCGCTGTTGGCGACAGTGTGGCGAGGATTCTTGAGGAAATGGGCCTTGAGGCATGCGGCGCGCCGGGAACGACAGCCGCCCTCGCGCTTTTAAACGACGCGGTCAAAAAGGGCGGCGTCATGGCGTCTTCTCATGTGGGCGGATTGAGCGGCGCGTTCATTCCGGTGAGCGAGGACGAGGGAATGATCTCGGCGGTCAGACGCGGCTCCCTCTCGATCGAAAAGCTTGAGGCGATGACGTGCGTCTGCTCTGTCGGCCTCGACATGATCGTCGTCCCGGGCGACACCTCAGCGTCAACGATTTCCGCGATCATTGCCGACGAGATCGCCATCGGAACGGTCAACAACAAGACGACCGCGGTGAGGATCATTCCCGCCCCGGGCCTCAAAGAGGGCGACACGGTCGAGTTCGGCGGACTTCTCGGCGAAGGGCCGGTCATGCGCGTGAACCCGTTCGGGAGCGAAGAGTTCATCGCGAGAGGCGGCAGAATTCCCGCCCCGATCCACAGCCTCAGGAACTGATTATTTTAAAAGGCAGGCGGCGCGTAGCAGCCGCCGGAAACGGATATTTCCGGAGAAAGTTGGAAAATGGCGAAAACAGGCATTTTGGGCGGGACGTTCGACCCCGTTCACAACGGACATATCGCGTGCGCGGAGCAGATCAGGGACGAGTTCGGCCTTGACCGCGTACTTTTCGTGCTCTCCGCGAACCCGCCTCACAAATTCGCCTCCGACGTGACGCCGGCAAAGATCAGGGCGCTGATGGTAAACATCGCGCTCAAAGGTCACGACGGCCTTTCCCTCTGCGACATCGAGCTCAAAAGGCCGGGCTACTCGTACGCCGCCGACACGGTCGCGGAACTCGTTAAAACCTACCCGGACGACGAGTTTTATTACATTATCGGCACCGACGCCGCGGTACGACTTCCCGACTGGAAAAACGTTGGCGCGGTCGTCGACGGCTGCTCTTTTATCCTTGTAAAAAGGCCGGGCGAGAGCGCGAAAACCGCGGAAAAGGCGGTGGCGGCGCTTGAGAGCATCGGCGCGAAGTATTATATTTCCCGCTCGGAAAATCTCGCCGACGTCTCCTCGACCGCGATAAGGAAGGCGCTCAACCGGCGCGGAAACAACCCGGACGAAATTCCGGTTCCCGCAGAACTTTCCCTATTTATAGGGCAGCACAACATCTACAGCCCCCGTCGCTGGACTACGGGAATGATTCTTCAGGACCTTGAGAGCGTTCTTAACCCTAGGCGCTACGAGCACAGTCTAGGCGTCGCGGAGGAGGCGGAGCGGCTCGCGGGGATATACGGAGCGGACCCCGGTAAGGCGCTGATGGCGGGGCTGCTTCACGACTGCGGGAAGAACGTTTCCGAAGGCCAGCTCGTCTGGATCGGCATGACCAAGAACGACTTCGCGGCGCGCCCCGGCGAAAACGTGAATGTCCGCGTGCTCCACGGCCCTGTCGGCGCGATCGTTGCCGAGCGAAGGTACGGCGTTTCCGACCCCGAAATCTTAAGCGCTATCTCGAAGCACACGACGGGCGCGGCGGAGATGTCGCTTCTCGACAAGATCATTTTCATCGCCGACTACACCGAAAAGAACCGGAAGGGCGAGCCTTTCGAAACCGTCAGGCGCGTTCTTGACGAAAAAGGCCTCGACGCCGCCATCCGCTACTCCTGCGACGAGACAATCAAGCTGATTATCAAACGCGGCGAACAGATCGACGTCAGAACGGTCGAGGCGCGCAACGCGGCTCTTGAGCACGAGGAAAGCTGACCTCACCACGCCGGTCAGAAAACCGTTTTGAAAATTGAAACAACACCGGCCGCAACAGGCCGCAACCGGAACATTTTTGTCATATGAAAGGAGAATTTATGACACCCGAACTGATGGTAGAAAAAATCAAAGACGCAATCGACAACAGAAAAGGCAGGGACATCGAAGTGATCCCGCTCGCCGAAAAGACGATCATCGCCGACTACTTCGTGATCTGCAGCGGCACCTCGACCACCCACCTCCGCGGTATCGCCGACGAAGTTATCGAAAAGCTCGAAAAAGAGGGCATTGTCGCGGCACACGTGGAAGGCTACGAGACCGCCACCTGGATCCTCATCGACTTCCTCGACGTAGTCGTCCATATTTTCCAGCAGAGCGAGCGCGAGTTTTACAACCTCGAAAAGCTTTGGAACGGAAGCGCCGCCGGCAGGAAAAAGGCCGAAAACGCAGCCTCCGAAAAGAAGGACCTTGACTGAACTCAAACGGCGGCACAGCCGCTTTCAAAAATATGAAAAAACTGTATATTTTCGACTTTGACGGAACCCTTTCCGACACCGGCAAGGATATCGCTTTTTCCGTGCGCGAAACCCAGCGCCATTTCGGCGTGCCTCTAATGGACGAGAAGTCCATCCTCGCGAACGTCGGCTACGGTGCCAGGCACCTGATCGAGCGCGTCGTCGCGGACTCCTCAGCCCCGCCCGACGAGATCCTGAAGGCCTACGTAAACGCGTACTTCGACCACTGCACCGACACATCGCGCCTCTACGACGGCGTCACCGAAACGCTCGACCTGCTCCTCTCGCGCGGCGATCTGTGCGCGGTCTTCACGAACAAACCCCTGCCCATAACGCGGAAAATGCTCGACTTTTTCAACATTTCCGACCGCTTTTCCGCTGTTTTCTGCCCCGAGAACCTCACGAACCGCAAACCCGACCCCGAGGGCATAATCCGCTGCATGGAACAAACCGGCATCGCCCCCTGGAACACCATGATGTGCGGCGACTCCAAACCCGACATCGACGCCGGCCACTCCGCGGGTGTGAAAACGTGCGGCCTCCTGTTCGGCATGGGCGACCGCGAAAAGCTCCTCGCCGCCGGCCCGGATTTTCTTGCGTCGTCTTTCGGCGAAATTGCGGATATAGTGTTCTAAAAATTTACCTATAGTTAGAGAAAAAAGTACCGCGCGGCCGTCGATGACGGCCGCGCGGCTTTGCATAGATGTGAATTGAATTTCTTTTTAGTTAGATCGCCAAGTTTCGAGCTATTCTTGCGTGAGTCTGTCCGAAAACGCAATCGCCTCAGGCACCTTATCCTCAGACGCCGTAGCTTTATGTTGGCGTCACGAACGAAAAAGCCTGTGTGTTTCCACTCAGTCTCCGGGTTTAGCTATCGCTAAAAGTCGCCTTCGTGCGAAACACACAGGCTTTTACGAAGTAATAAGGAGCCTGCGGCGCAATCGCGAAGCGGTCAAGTGAGCGGTGCAATATCAAGTGCGTCGTCAAGTGAGGGGCGCAACATAAAGTGCGGCCGCGCAAAGAGCCGAAAATCGGCGATTGGTTGAATCGCTAAGTCCGGAGCTATTTTTGCGTGCGCCCGCACAGCAAGCGCCGAAGGCACATTATTTCTCACGACGCCGTAGCTTTATGTTGGCGTCACGAACGATTCTGGGCTTTGCCCAGTCAAGTGAGGGGCGCAACATAAAGTACGGCTCCGAAGCTGTATGAAGATACTGCGAGAGGTTCTCCTAAGAAAAAGCAGTTTACCCGGGCAATCCGTCGCAGACACCTTATAGAAGGCTTGCGAAAAGAAGAATGTCGGGTAAACTGCGTAAGAACTCGGGGAATGCTTTGTGGAGCGAAGCGCCAAGTTTCGAGCTATTTTTAAGCGTACGGATCCGAAGGTGAACAAGTGTACTCCGAGAGGTCCGTACGCTTAAAGCGATTTGCCGTAGCAATTGCCAACGGCACCTTATCAAGATACGCCGCAGCTTTGCATTGGCGATATGAGCGATTCTGTGCGCCGCACAGTCAAGCGAGAATCGCAATGCAAAGTGCGGCCGCGCAAAGAGCCGAAAATCGGCGATTGGTTGAATCGCTAAGTCCGGAGCGATTTTTGAGCGTAATCGTCCGAAGCTGTATGAATATACTGCGAGAGGCGATTACGCTCAAAAGAAATATGCCGTAGCAATTTGTCGAAGCCGCACTTTGCATCGCGCCCCTCACTTGACTGGGCAAGGCCCAGAATCGTTCGTGACGCCGATGCAAAGCTGCGGCGGCGGGTTGCGCCCGGAATCAGCGATTCAAAAGCGGCCGCCTCCGCCGCCATGACTGACCCCGCTCGAGCCGAAGCTGTGCCCGCCGCCGGAGTACCCGCCGCGCGAGCCGCCTGACGAGCTCGTGTCGACATGCCGCACGCTCGTGGTGGATTTCCGCACGAAGACCTCTTTCTTATCGCGGATGCTCTTGTTGTCGATGTAGTGCGTTCCCGCGACGGTCGTGATCTTCGGGTCCTTGTTCCGGGTAACGGCTGCCGCGCGAATCAGTGCGATGAGGGAGGCGAGGATGCCGATGAAAATGCACTTTCCGAGGCTGAGCGGATAGTGGCCGAGAAGGAGTCTGACGCGCAGGTTGCGGATGAATTTGTTGATGGCGCCCTGGTAGTTGCCGAGCATCATGTGCGTGTTTATTGCGTCGTAAAGCTTGTACAGCTTGCCGTCGAGTTTGTCGGCTGTCTTTCCGCTCGTGGCGATCGTGAAGTCGCGGTCGCTCGGGTTGTTGGAGATGACGAGAAGGATGCCGCTGTACTCGTCGCCCTGGCCGTAGCCCCTGTAGAGCATATAGTCGGAGGCGTAGTTTTCGAGGCCGTAGTCGCGGCCGTACATGCCGTGGTTGGCGGCAATGACAGTCTCGCGTCCGTAGTCGGCAGGGCTGAAGTTGGTGACGGTCAGAATCGCGACGTCCTGCTTGCGGTTTTTGGAGATTCTCTCGAGCTTCTTCGTGATCTTGGCCTCGTACGCGTCGGGAAGGATGCCCGCCGTGTCGATGACGCGGGGCAGATTTTCGCCGTGGAAGCGGGTGAACGAGCTTTGGTAGCTGCCTTTTTCCATCGCGAAAACGAGCGAGAGGTATTCGGGAACGAGCTTCAGCTTGTTGCTGTCGCCGGCCGTGTCGATAAATGTCTTGATCTCGCCTTTTTTGTTGAATCTGCAGTTAGCGGCGTTGCCGGACTCAAAACAGCCGACGGTGAAGTCGGTGCCGTTTTTCGAAAATACGATCGCGACGCCTGATTTGTCGTAGCCGCTGCCGCACCCGTGAGAGTTGAAGTAGTCCGCGGCGTAGTCGTCGGCGGAGTAGCCGGAACCGCGCTCGGCATAGAAGGCGGCGCACTTGGGCCCGAAAATGTCGGGTGAGATCGTGTCGGTCGTGATGAGTATGCAGTCGGACGCGTTGGCGGCGCCTACGTCGGCGAGCGCCTTTTCGATCCCGGTTTTAGTTGAGGCGTCGAGAATTCCCGCGTCGTCGAAAACGTGGTCGGACGACGTTCTGGCGAGCTCGTCAAAGTCGAATTTGTGCGTGGCGGCAGCCTTGCGCGCGATGTCGTAGCAGTAATCGAGGTACTCGTTGACGGCGTCCTCGTAGCTGCCTTCGGAAAGCAGCGGCTGCACAATGTACTTGAGAGTCGAGATCTCGTCCTCGAAAAGGGCTTTTGCCTCGCCGGTGGTGATGAACCAGTACTCGTGGTTGTACTCCTCCATGTTGATGCCGAAAATGATTCCGCTGAAGGAGTCGCCGATGCCGTAGCCGTTGTAGTCGTAGTAGTCGGCGAGATAGTCGCCGAAGGAGGGGCCGCCGCTGCCGTAATGGTTTGCGACGTCCGGACCGAACTCGGATGCGGAGTAGCCGTCGACGGTCAGAACGACAAAATCGCAGCGGTAGAGCTTGCTGTTTTCCGCAATTTCCTCGGCGGTCTTGCGCTCGTAGCTGTCGGAGAGGATTCCCGCCCTGTCGGTAACGCGCGGAGCGTTTTCGTCGTGGAACTGAGTGAATTCGGAAATGACGACGTTGCCGGAGTCGTACGCTTCGGAGGAAACGCTTCCGGGAGCGGCGCCGGGAACGAGCATCAGCCCGCAGACGATCATCGCGGTGAGAGCGACGCAAATCAGAAGTTTAAATTTTTTCATAGCGCCGGCCTCCTTTAGTTAAATAAGAAAAACAGAATCAGCAGTATCGCCGCGAAGATTCCGAGGTATTTCAGGAAATACAGCCAGAAGCGTGATTTCGCCTGCGGGAACTCGCCCACGAATTTGCCGGTTTGTCCGTTGATCGCGTACTGGTACTCCGTGTCCTTGTACTTCGCCTTCATGAGGTAGACGGGAAGGAGCGCGTACTTTGCGTTTGTGTCGTTAAGCTGGATGTTCGAGGCCATCTGCCGCTTGCTTGAGTAGCCTGTGACTTCTGCGGAAAACGTGTCGCTGACGGCGCCTTTGATCCTGCTGTCCGCGCGCGGGAGGCACGTCTCGACGTTGTCGTCGTACCTGTCCGCCACAAAACCGCTGAGGTAACCGGGCGCGAACTCTTCAAGAGCCGAGTAGTCGTAGGGCTCCAGCTTGTCCATCGTCGCGTTGTCCATTTTGATGCTCGCGTCGACCGGGATTTTCTTGAACGTGACGCCGCCGTCGACCGTGACGTAGTAGTAGCTCGTCTCGGTGTAGTCGTAGTTGCCCGAGGTCCAGCTCCTGGTGCGCGTCGTCTCGAACGTCATCGTTCCGTCGGCGGTGCAGTCGAAAAGCCAGAACGGTACGTAAAAACCGTGCGCCTTTTCGATCACGACGTCGTTCAGGAAGTTGCGCGGAAGAAGTTTTCTGCGCTTGACGATGTCTTTGACGATCGACTGGATGTTCTTTTTGTCGATCTTGAACGGAATTATGTAATTCGGCCTGAGCGAACCTTCAAGCTGCGGCGCGATGATGATCTCGTTGTCGCAATAGGGGCAGCGGGTCGCGCTCGTTGTCGCGTCGGTGACGATCTCCGCGGCGCAGTATTTGCAAACGTATGAAACGGTGCCCGTGAGGCTTTCGTTGTGCTTGGACGAAATATACTCGCCCCAGTCGAAAGCCGTGGCGCCCGCGGACGTCGCGTTTTCTATCTGCGCGAGCTCGTACATGTTGTCGCACGCGGGGCACTTAAACTTGCCCGACTCGGCGTCGTAGAGCAGCGAAGTGTCGCATGACGGACACTTGAACGATACGAGGTTGTCTTGCATTTAATCATCTCCTGTGCATTTTCCGGAAATCACTCCCCGGAAACGTGACCGCGCCTGCCTTTTACCGTAAGCCGTGAATCATTCCCGACGAATTTTCCGTAAACGTTTTCGCTTCGCGGTTCTTTTTTGATTATATCAAAAACCCCTCGTGCTTTCAATAGAAAACCGCCTTCCCGCCGGCAGCGTGTCAGCGCAGAACGCCCCTTAACCGTACCTTCGGGGTGCCACCTGAAGTGGAAGTTAACTTTTCACTTCAATCATTCGGGACTCTTTCGGTGCGCGCGTGAAGTGAAAAGTTAACTTCCACTTTCAGACTCGCCTCCGCGAGTGTGGAAATAACTCTTGCAATTTGGCTGTTTTTTTGAGATAATAACTGTGTAA
>CADAZX010000010.1 GCA_902792515.1 uncultured Ruminococcus sp. | reverse complement strand
GCGTTCAATAAAGAAAGCGGCCGGCGAAGGCGGCGGCGAGAGCATAGAAGAGATCAGGTACGAGGGTTACGGACCCGGAGGCGTCGCGATAATGGTCGACGTCGTCACGGACAACCGCAACAGAACCGCCAGCGAGGTCAGACACGTTTTCGACAAATACGGCGGCAACCTCGGCAACACCGGCTGCGTCTCGTTCATGTTTGACAAAAAAGGCGTTATCGTTATCGAAAATGACGGCGAGATCGACGAAGAGGCGCTCATGATGGACGTTCTCGAGGCAGGCGCAGAAGACTTCAATCCTTCCGAAGAGGTTTTCGAGATCACCACCGCCCCCGCGGATTTCTCGGCCGTCAGCGAAGCGCTTGAAGCAAAGGGCTACGTTTTCGAGCAGGCAGAGGTCAGAATGGTCCCCCAGACCTACGTCCACCTCACCGACGAAAAGCAACTTGAGCAGATCAACAAGATCCTCGAAGGTCTCGACGACAACGACGACGTGATCGACGTGTTCCACAGCTGGGACGAGGAAGAGGATTAACGCAAAAGCGATTAATCACTGTCAGGAAGTGTTGTTATGAAGAAAAAAGTCAAGTTTTTGGCGATTGCGTTGGCAGCTTTGATCGCGGTCGCGTGCCTCTCCGCCTGCAGCCTCAAGAATTTTTTCGGGCCTGCTCAAACGGACATTTCCTCCGGAACGCCTGAGCCCGCATCCGAGCCCACCGCGAAACCCTCCGGAGACTCCTTCAAGGGTTTTGAAGTCACCGTACTGGATCTCACGATAACCGTACCCGAAGGCTTCAAGGAATCTCCGCAAAGCGCCGACAACGTGAAGGTCTACGTTCCGGGCGACTGGCCGACCCATTCCGACAACATCAGTATTTCGTTCGTCAACCAGGCCGACAACCCGGCCAACTACACCTCCGCGAGCCTTAGGCAACTTATCGAGAATTCCCTGCAGACGGAAGTCACCGGCTACAAATTCTCGAAGGACAAGGTCGACGGCGCCGACAGGGTCACGGCCTCGTACAACGTCGTCGTAAACGGCATCAGCATGGACCAGGAAATGATCGTTTACCTCATAGGCAAAAAGTCAACCGTTTCCGTCACGTTTACAAGCGTATCCGGCGAGTTCGACGACGAATTTGCCTCGTCTAAGGCGAGCATCAAAATAGGCTGACGCTCAGGAATTTTCAAGAATATCAAAAATGAAGGCCCGGGCCGCACCCGATCAAAAAGCGGCCCGGGCTTTTACTTTACAATTTGCAGCCGGTGAAACATTCACACGATCTGTTTCCCGGCTTTTTTAATACCCCGGATACGACGGGATCTTGTCCTTGAACAGCTCGTAGAATTCCCTGTTCGTCACGCAGACGATATCGTCGGCCTCGCTGATCATTTTCACGAATTCCTCAAACTCGTCCCAGCTGTTGTTGTGGTCGAGCTCGTAGCCGTGACCCCAGAAATAATAGAGAAGATCGCCGTTCTTCGGTGTGGTCTGTATGAATCTTTTCGCGAGAGACTTGGCGTAAGTAAGATTCCCGACGGACGCCTGCGGATACCACTTCATCCAGTAATCCGGCAGCTTGAAGTGTGAAGGCTGCGGGTGGTTTACCGCCATTCTCGCGAATCTGACGTTCGTGTTGTCGAGGATCGTCTTGATCACGAACTCGTTCGTGTTGGCCTCCGCACCGCCAGGGTAAGCCATTCCGACCGGCGCAGCGCCTGTGAGCTGCAGGATGTTGTTATAGTCGCCTTTTACTTCGTTTATGATGGCCGCCGCGTTTGTGTAGGAGGCCAGGTCGGGATGCGTCAGCGTGTGGACCTCCACGTCAAAACCGTCATATATACCCGATTCCACCTGCGCTCTCGTGAAGCGTACGTGCTGAAGCGAAGGATTGCCGAGGTATTCCCCTACCCACGTCCAGCTTACGCCGAAAAGCCCGGTGTTTATGTTGAACGTGCAGGGCATGTTGTACTTCTTTAAAATCTCGATGATGCGGGCGTCCTGGGTGATGCCGTCGTCGAAGCTCATCGTGAAGTATTTTTTGTAAACGGGAGCTTCCGTGGCGTCAGGCGTCGGCGTGGGTGTAGGCGTAGGTGTAGGCGTAGGTGAAGGCGTGGGAGTGGGAGTCGGCGTCGGAGTAGGAGTAGTCGTCGGTGTAGGTGTAGGCGTCGGTGTAGGTGTAGGCGTCGGTGACGGCGTGTCCGTGGGGACCGGAGTCGGCTTCTCCGTGGGCGCTTCAGTCACGGAAACGGTAGGCTCCTCAGCGGGCACCTCCGTCACGAAAACAGTCGGCTCCTCAGTCGCATAAACAGCCGGCTCTTCGGTAGTCTGAGCCGCAGGGATCTCCGTCTCATCAGCCCCGGCCGGTTCAGAAAAGTCCGGTGTACCTTCTTCAACAGGTGCCGGTGAGCCGGTGTTGCCGGGAAGTGACGTCGGCGTTGGTTTGACAACAAAAGAACACCCGCAAGCGAGCGTCAGTATCATCGCGACAGCAGCAAAAAGTATTCGTTTTTTCATCTCTGACAGTCCTTTCCAAGCCTGAAACGCCAGGCCTTGTTCCGTCAATGTCTTATTTGATTATAACAGTTCTTCCCCCTGCCGTTCAAGAGTTTTCACGAGTTTTCAGCCGGAACTTTTACGGGAACTTTTTCAAACCGCTTTTGCAAAGCCCCTAAACAAGTCAACCCTGCGCAGTATTTTTAGCATAAAAAAATCCCGGGCATCAAGCCCGGGAAAATGGAGCCTCTAATCAGATTCGAACTGATGACCTCATCCTTTTATGCTTTCGCAGAGTTTAACAACCTTTACGGAAAAGTCGACCGATAAATCGCGGAGCTTGGATTCGGACATAACGACAGTCCTTTCTTTTTAGTGAAATATTTTGCCTTACGGCAAAATGTGAAATATTCCCTTACGGGAATGTGAAATTTTACGGCGTTGCCGCAAAGTGAAATGAAATTCGCCCCGTAACATTTGCGAAGCAAATATTTCACAGCGAAGCTATTTCACATGGCGAAGCCATATTTCACTCGCCGAAGGCGAATTTCACTGAAAAATCCACGCCGAAGCGTGGATTTTTCTGGAGCCTCTAATCAGATTCGAACTGATGACCTCATCCTTACCATGGATGCGCTCTACCTACTGAGCTATGGAGGCGAAGTATGGAGCGGGTAAGGGGAATCGAACCCCCATGGTCAGCTTGGGAAGCTGAAGTTCTGCCACTGAACTATACCCGCAGCTTCTGTTGCCGGCAATTCTTTTTCGATTGCGGGTGTAAGTATATCACATTCCCGAAGCAAGCGCAACCCCTTTTTTACTCAAATTCAAAGTTTTTTCGCGTTTTGTTAATTTTTGTTAATTCGTTATGTTAATTCGTTTTGCTCATTCATGACGAATTCCGGCCGGATTTTCGAAGCGCAAAAAGCACAAGCAAAGCGAGCCCCGGCAAAAACGCGACCGCAAAAGCAAACAGCGCGAAAAGCATTGCGCTCATGCACACTATCCGTTTTCCGGCGGAAATAAACACAAAGATTGCGCACGGACCGCTTCCGTAGTTCAAAGCAAAAACCGCGGTGAGAACAACGGTTGAAACCGTGAACGCAAGCAACGACAACGCCGTGTACATGATCAAAGCCATGGCTGCCTTGGCGGAAAACCGACCGCACCGGTTGATCCTGATTCTGTTGAACAGGCCGATTGTTCCCTCACGCTTTTCGAGCGACAAGTATTCAATCAACGGAAAAAGCGGAAATAAGCCCGTAGCCGCGAATGCTATAATTAATGCAATTGTCTCGCTGTTCCGGAAATTAAAATTCTCCGGAGCGTTCTCGATTGCATAGTATGCGATTTCCGCGCCGGCAGCATCCCAGGTATTGACGCTTTCAAGAATTCTGTACCGGCGGTCTATTGGTGACGGTTCGATACCGTTTTCGAGACAATAACGGTATTTTGGTTCGTCAGCCGCTTTTTGAGCCAGCCACTCCTGCCAGTCGCCGTTTATGACCGTGTCTAAAGCCGCCTCGTATCCGGACGTGTCCGATAAGCCGTTATCTCTCAATTCAGTCGCAACATCTTTAGCGGCAGTACTCAAAACATTCTCCTGCCAGCTTCCCGGGTAGATTTTCAACCGGTCCAGATCCTCATAGTACCCCGCAAGGAAAGCGTGAGCCTCTCGCACAGATTCAGGAAGAGAGGCGTCTTCCGAGAAGGCTCTTTGTATTTCCGCTTCCGCGCTTCGGTCCGGCAGTTCAAGTTCGTCACCGCTTACCGCTTCCTTTGAGATAAAAAGCGATACGGCAGTTGTGTAAACAGTCAAAACCGCTAAAAAAAACAAAATACAAACAGGCTTCCGTATTTTCAGAATTTCTATTCTGAAGAAGCGGTCAAAGCGCCTTCCCTCAAGACCCCAAAGCCGTTTCATTGCCGAGCCCCTTTAATTATTTTAAAATATTCGGTCTCCAACGTCGAAAACAATGATGAGTCAGTCATGTCGGCAACAATTCTCCCCTTGTCCATAAATACAAACCTGTCGCAGATTTTTTCCAGTTCAGACAGGATGTGCGAGGAAATCACTACCGCGCTACCATTTCTCCGCTCCTCCGCGATTATCTCCCTCAGTATACGTATGCCATCCACGTCAAGCCCGTTCATCGGTTCATCCATGAGAATTATATCGTGTCCGCACAGAACTGCCTTTGCGATGTCAAGACGTTTTTTCATACCGGTCGAATATGTTTTGACCTTCTTGTGAAGAGCGCCTTCAATTCCGAGTCTTCCTGCTACCTCCGCTATTTTTGCCGGATTTTCATTCTCGAACATTTCCTCGTAAATGCGCATATTGTCGAAGCCGGTAAGATATCCGTAGTTTTCGTATTCTGAGGAAACGTATGCGGTTCTTTCTAAAAAGGATTGCTTTACGCGGTGCAAATCGGCTCCGTCCACGGAAACGGTTCCCGCGTCCGGTTGTACAAGCGTCAGAACAACCTTAAGGAGGGTGCTTTTCCCGGATCCGTTAGGTCCTATCAATCCGATGACCGAACCGCCGGAAAACTCCAGCGAAACGTTGTCCAAAGCGACAGATTCACCGTATTTTTTTGTTATTTCAGAAAGGCATACGTTCATAATTCAGATATCCCTCCTCATCTCTCTTAATAGAATAATGACACAGAAAGCAGCTGTCCACAATATCGTACTTACCACAGCCCACAATAGCGACATATCATAAATCTTGAGATCATTTTCGAAAAACTGTCTGAAATTCATCGAAAAAACGAATATGAATTTCATCCAGGGCTGCCTCATTTCAAAAGACGCCGCAGCTTCCGATATACCCGCGACAACGGCGGCAATCATCCCGGTCAGTGCGGCAGGAACAGGATTAACAAATTGCGTTGAGACAGCCATGCAGAGCAGAGTAATAACGGTGGCTTCAATTGTAAAAAGCATGCATAAAACCAACAGATAAGCAGGCGCCGGCAATGCCCCCGGATTCCCGCCGGGCAATGTGACCGCATAAAAAGAAAACGCCTCACGAAAGCCTGTCACAAACGCGGAGAGCAGAAACACAATCAAAAAAATGTATATAGTTTCGCAAACCGCAAGAGTCAATACCGAAAGGAACTTTGCAAAAATGATTCTGAACCGGCCGCCCGGACATCTGTAAACCATCCCGGCAGTCCGGGATTTGTACTCTGAGGGAAGCGTAGCAGACGCAGCGAAAGCGGTCAAAACAAGTACGGGAATAAAAGAAACCGTAAGCGAGCCTCTTGCAATCGCATAAAACCGTCCGTTCTTGGCGGAGATGTTGTGTAACGCAGCATATTCTAAAGCGGCCGCCTCTTTTTCCATACCTTCGATTGTGCTCTCCGGATAGACGGAAAACAGATCCGCCCTTTCACGTTCGGCGGTGAACCTCAGCTCCGCTGCGCTGTAAACCATTTTGTAAACATCGCTCGTTTTGGAAATCCATAACGAATTTGAGATGCAGAAATCAAGCGCTTTTACCGCAGGAAGTCCGGTACTGTTTTCGCTCCCGGTAATCCGGTCATACTCACGCTCAATGCGAAGCAGTTCGTAAAAATACCCGGTTGCGTCATTTTGCTCATAAAAGGCCATCATTTTCGCACTGTCCGGTTGAAGCGTAATCTCTCCGTCCGAAGATACGAAAACGTATTTTTTCGGAAACAGCGAGTCACGAAGAGCGTCACAGCGCCAGTCATCCGGGGTTATGCCGTCCTCTTTCAGCTGTAAATAATATGCCTTTCTTTCAGGTGTTGCGGCGTTTTCGATCTGCCGGTCCCACGAATCACCGGAAAAAGAATCTTCAGGATAGACGAAGCCTGAAACAACTACCGCAGCTACCGGTATAACCGTAAGCAACGCCAGAAAGCAAAACGCACATGCCCGCCTGCCGATCAGTTTCAAGAATTCGCTTTTAAAAAGTCGCGAGAACATTTTTCAATCACCGGACCGTTATGGTGTGAATCAATAGGTACCGTAGCCGCATGAGTATATAAGCCACGCCCCATGTTCTTTAATAAAAGTAAAAACGTATGTAATTTCGCCGCCGTATGGAGACGGTTTCATTATTCCGGACCTAAACTCGTATTCAAGGCCGCTTTGCAAAGCCGTGACCGTTAAAACCGCCTTGTCAAACCCTCGCGGCGATACTGAAGTACTCTTTATGGACGTCGTTTTTTCGACAGCAAAGTACTCTCTGTTTTTTTGCATTTCGATTTTGTTATCTGTTTTTTTGATCTCGTCTGAAATGACTGCGCTCGCGAATATTTCCCCGGCAATTCGTCGTGCGGCTTCCGACTTTTCGGCAGCTGCTTCCTCAGGAATTCCGCTATTAAGATATTCCTCCGGAAAAACGAGTGAATTCTCCAATTGGAAATACCGTTCGCAGACAGGAATAAGGTTCGCTTTAAGAATCCGCAGGCGCAGCAGACAGCCTGCCGCAAAAACGGCGGCTACGGCGAGAACGGCGACAAGTATTCTGATTTCGATTTTGGTAAATTTACGCATTTTTAAGAAATGGCGGAATCCATACAGTAGATTTCACACGAAGTAGCGGCTCGCTGAGAATAGTCAAGTATCTCATGTGAGCCTCCACGATTGGAAACAGCTTGGTCTGAGGCATTTATAGCCTCTTTGCAAGGCATCCACCCTTAATACTTGAGTCGGTTTGATTCTACCAAATACTATTTTTGAAGTCAAGTTGTTTCGTTTTCCTGTTTTAACGCCTGTTTTAACCCGGCATACTCAGTTCTTGCTCAGCTCTTGCTTCAAAACCGTTATAATCTCTTCATAATCCGGTTCCGGACCTCTCTTGAAATGTTTGGAATCCGCTGGTAAAATATAATAAGAGTGCGCGCGATTTCGCGCATAATACAAGCATTCTACAAATTGGAGGCATTCATGAAAATCAGTATAAAAGTTTTGACTATCATTTTGATTCTGGCGACGGCAGCCGGGATTGCTTCGTGCGGTCCGGCCGTCATAAACGATCAACCCGCGGAGGCGACAACGGAGGAAACAACTGAGAACCCGACAACAACCGAGAACCCGGCAACAACTGAAAGCAGACCGCTTGATTTTAAGGAGGAGGACCTTACCTGGGAACTCCGGAACGTTTTCGCCGGAGACTACGTCAAAAACGAGACCGTCATGTTTATCGACAAGGGCGACACAAAGGAGCTTTTGTACAAGATCGACAAGGTGATCTCGGTAACGTCCTACAACGGCAAAAAAAAGTACGTCGAGGGAGAAGACTACGAGGTCGTCGACGGCAAGCTCAGGGTAACCGAGAACAGTAAAATCCCCTGCATCACAAGTAAAAAATATTATAAAGGCGACGGCACGCTCGTGGTCGACGTCGACGGAGAGAGCAAATCCGTTTACTGGGGCGAAGGCACTGTGATGACAAACTATCAGGTCAACGTCGAGTACACGCACTCCGACACGTGGAACGGGTATAAGCAAAAATGCTTCGCGCACATTTACGACAAGCTCTACGCCAAACTTGAGGCCGGCGAGGACGTCACCGTTGTATTTTACGGCGACAGCTGCACGTACGGCGCCGCGTCATCGTTTACGTACGGATACGCCCCCCGCCAGTACTCATACGCCCTTCTCGTCACAAACGCGCTCGCGGACATTTTCGGATACACTGTTCACTATGAAAAGCCGACACTGGAAGGCACTGGGCCGGTACCTAGAAAGGATTACGTCGCCGGCGAAAGAGGAACGATTACGTACATCAACAACAGCGTGGGCGGCTGGACGACGTCGAACGGAGTAAGCAACTTCGACAAGTACGCCAAGCCATACATTGAAAAGCACGGCTGCGATCTGTTTGTGGTCGACCTCGGCGGAAACGACGGCGATCTCGCACCCGAAAAGACGGCTGAAAACGACAGAAAAATTATAAACAAAGCTCTCGAGCTCGCCCCGGACGCCGGAGTTGTCATCATCTCGACGCTGCTCAACAGACCGGGCTCCAACTGGGCCGGCAACGACGCCCTTCAGGAACCGTACCTTGTGAAGCTCTCTGAAGAGCTGAGGAATTCCGGCGTGCCGTGCGCGGTGTGCGGCATCACCTCCATGACGGCCTCCGTGCTTGAACATATCAAGTTCGAGGACTTCTCCGGAAACAATATCAACCACCCGAACGACTTCTGGGCGCGTCTTTACGCGAACACGTTGTTTGAGACTTTGATCGGGTACGAAAACCTGAAATAAGCTTCGTTAACGAATCATATTTATTTCCTTGCAATATCGAAAAAACGCGGGAGGCATCAGTTTAAAGAAGGCCTCCCGCGCTTTATTATATCCGTTTATTTTTTTCCGTCAGTCGATGCTAGGCAGAAACGTCTTTTCGGTCTTGTCAGGGACGCGGATAGTCTCGAGGAACCGTTTGTTGCTCGAGGTTTTGGAGATCATCAGGAGAAGGCTCTCGGTGACGTCGCGCGAGTTGTTCGCGGTCGAAAACGCCCTTCTCATCGAGTATATCTTTTCGAGGTCGGATCTTGAAAGGAGAAGCTCCTCTTTTCTCGTGCCGGACATTCCGATGTCGATACTCGGGAACACGCGCCGCTCCGCGAGACCGCGGTCGAGGTGAAGTTCCATGTTTCCGGTGCCCTTGAACTCCTCGTAGATTACGTCGTCAAGCCTGCTGCCCGTGTCGACAAGCGCGGTGGCGATGATCGTCAGGCTGCCACCGCCTTTTATGTTTCTCGCGGAGCCGAAAAACTTTTTGGGCTTGTAGAGGGCTCCCGGGTCGAGACCGCCGGAGAGCGACCTTCCCGTCGTGGGGATCTCCTGGTTGTACGCGCGCGCGAGCCTCGTTATGGAGTCCATGAGGATTATTACGTCGCTGCCCATTTCGACAAGCCTCTGAGCGTGCTCAAGGCAGAACTCGGAGACGGCGATATGCCTCGACGTCATCTCGTCGAAGGTGGACGCGACAACCATTGCGTCGACTGACTCCCTGATGTCGGTGACCTCCTCGGGACGCTCGTCGATAAGGAGGATAATAAGATGAACTTCGGGGTAGTTCGTTCTGATCGCCGCGGCGATCTTCTTGAGAAGGACTGTTTTACCTGCCTTCGGCGGCGAGACGATGAGTCCTCTCTGCCCTTTTCCGATAGGTGCGAACATGTCGATGATTCTTGTTGAGAGCTCGTTCGGAACCGTCTCAAGAACGTACTGGCTGTCCGGGAAGATCGGGACAAGCGTGTCGAAGTTCGGCCTCTTTCCGACCTTTTCCGGCGGAACAGAGTTGATCGACGTCACCGACACGAGCGCGTATTGAGCGTTGAACGTTTTTGCCTGCATTTTCGCCTTGCCGCAGATGATATCGCCCGTGCGCATCAAATACTTTTTGATAATCGGTGGCGCCACGAAAATGTCCTTTTGGCTCGGGTAGAGCGACTCGGCGCGCAGGAACCCGAAGCCGTTCTGGTTGATCTCGAGAATTCCGTAGCAGTCGAAGCCCGGGTCGTCGGCGATGATGTTCCTGTTGTCCACGTAGTCGGACTGGTCGTCTGCAGCAGCATCCGCGGGTTCCTGAGCGTTCTCGTATTTCATGCCGTCGCCGTCGTCGGCCGCACGGTCATAATCGCGTCCCTGAGCGTCCGCCGGCGCGGCGCCGTCCCTGTCGAAAGCGTTGCCCTGCTCGTCGCGTTCGAAAGCGCCTTCGCGCGCGTATGCGCCGTCGTCCCTGCGGTCATCTCTGTAGTCGCGCTCGCTGTTAATATCTCTCTCGTACGACTCGGTTTCCGGGAACTGTTCTGCTCCGTCCTGAAGCCTGTCCTGCGGGATATCCTGAACGCGAATCTGGTCACGGTCCTGATCGCGGTCCTGGCGGTACTGGCCGTTATCCTGGCGATACTGACCGCTATCCTGGCGGTACTGTCCGCTATCCTGGCGGTACTGACCGTTGTCCTGTCGGTACTGTCCGTTATCCTGGCGGTACTGACCGTTGTCCTGTCGGTACTGTCCGTTATCCTGGCGGTACTGCGTACGTCCCGGGCCGTTCGGTCTGTAGTTGTAGTTTTGGCGCTGATAGTAGTCGGATTGATAGCCGTTTCTGCCGCGCTGCAGGTTTCCTCGGTTGTCGCGCGGTTGCTGCGTCCAGCCGTTTCTCTGTCCCGGGCCGGGCCGGCTGTTTTGCTGATAACCGCCCTGCTGGTAGCCGCCCTGCTGGTACTGGTTGTAAGGTCTCCGCTGTCCGCCTATGCGGTCGTTTCTGTCGCGGTAGGTGTCGTTCCTGTAACCCCTCTGACGGTCGTATTCCTGGTCGGCAGGTCTTCTGCGGTATATCTCGCCGTTTTCGGCGCTTTCTCCGCCGTAACCGTTGTAACCGCTGTCGCCGTTTTCGGCGGTTTCTTCCGCGGATCCGTAAGACGCGCCGGCAGAGCCGTCCTCAAAAGACGCTCCTTCGCCGGAGGGTCCGTTTTCGCCGGTCTTTAATGCTTCAGCGGAGGCTGCCTGCTCGGCGAGTTTCTTTTTATTTTTGCTTCCGGGTGGCCTGCCGCGCCTGCCCTTCTGCGGCTTTTGGTCCGCCTGGACAGCATCTCCGGCAGTGCCGGCAGATGAACCGGATTCGTTTCCTTTAACCGGCGCGTCAGGGTCGGGTTCTCCTGCCGAGAGAAGCGCGGAAACGATCTCGCTCTTCTTCATTTTTTCGGCGTTCATTCCGAGCGACTGCGCGATAAGTCTCAATTCTTTAACGGGTTTGCTTTTCAGTTCATCGGCTGAAATCATTATTTAAAATCTCCGTTTCCGGCCGTCGGCGTACACTTGCGCGCTGTGCGCTGCGATTCTTTACAATCACAGTGCCCTTTTCAGCGACAATGATACGCCCCGGACCAATTTGATAATCAAAAATACAAATAATCGAATTAATTACTTAAAAAATCTTAATATTCTATGTTTTGCGCTAAATGCGCCGTTTTTTTACAATAAATACGCCCAAAATGCCCGCAAAACCGTCAGTGGCGGTATTCAAAATAACAATGAGAGATTTTCGGGAATTATCTATTAAAATAAAATATCGTCCGCGGAATATTTCCGGGAAATTTAATTCAATGCTAAATCATTTTTGTGATGCGCCGACTTAAGTGAAATCCCGTCTTTTGCAAATCATTAAGCGGAAGAATTCAAAATGCGCGGGAACAGCGCTAAGTCATAAATCAATGAATCGGGCCGGCGGCGCCTTGTATGGCGCCGCCCGGCTTTCGGGCGCGGCCCCGTTTTTTATAATGCGCGGGGCCGCGCCTCTCCGTTTGCGTGTGAAACCTTATGGATTATTCCTCTTCGGTTCCGTACAGTTTGATGAGTTTCTTCAGGTGGGCGTAACGGTCCACGGAGTTCTCCTCGGCCTTTTCGAAAAGCGTCTCTGCTCTCTCGGGGAATTCCCTGGTGAGTCTCGAGTAGCGGGCCTCGTTCATGATGAACTCTCTGTAGCTTGTCGAAGCCTCTTTGCTGTCGACCGTGAAGGGGTTCTTGCCCTGCGCCTTGAGAGCCGGGTTGAATCTGAAGAGGTTCCAGTAACCGCAGTCGACCGCCTTCTTCATCTCGGCCTGGCAGTTGACCATGCCGCCCTTGATCGAGTGCATCTCGCAGGGAGCGTAGCCGATGACCAGCGAAGGCCCATGGTATGCCTCAGCCTCGGAAATGGCCTTGATGGTCTGGTTCATGTCTGCGCCCATGGCGATCTGTGCGACGTAGATGTAGCCGTAGGACATCGCGATCTCTGCGAGGCTCTTCTTGGCGATCGCCTTGCCGGCTGCCGCGAACTGAGCGACCTGGCCGATCTGGGACGCCTTGGAAGCCTGACCGCCTGTGTTGGAGTAGACCTCAGTGTCGAATACCATGATGTTGACGTCTTCACCGGAAGCGAGAACGTGGTCTACGCCGCCGAAGCCGATATCGTATGCCCAGCCGTCGCCGCCGAAGATCCAGACGGACTTCTTGGAGAGGTACTCTTTCTCGGCGAGGATCTCTTTTCCTCTCTCGCAACCGCACTCTTCAAGAGCGGCGACGAGTTCTTTTGTCGCGGCGGTGTTGGCAACGCCGTCGTCAAGCGTCTCGAGGTATTTCTTCGCGGCCGCAACGGTATTTTCGTGCTTGCCGTTCTCCGCGATGTAGCGGACCTTTTCGATCAGTCTCTCGCGGATCGCCTTCTGGCCGAGGTAGATACCGAGGCCGTGCTCGGCGTTGTCCTCAAACAGGGAGTTCGCCCATGCGGGTCCGTGTCCTTCCGCGTTAGTCGTGTAAGGAGACGTGGCTGCGGGGCCGCCCCAAATGGAGGAGCATCCGGTCGCGTTGGAAATGTACATTCTGTCGCCGAAGAGCTGGGTGATGAGCCTTGCGTAAGATGTTTCGGCGCAGCCTGCGCAGGAGCCGGAGAATTCAAGCAGAGGCTTTCTGAACTGGCTGGAGATAACGTTGTTGCCGCAGATCTCCGGTTTCTCAGAAACCTTTGCCACGCAGTAGTCGAAAACCTTCTGCTGGTCTTCCGCGGACTCTCTCGGAACCATCTTCAGAGACTTGGTCGGGCAGACGCCGATGCAGACGCCGCATCCCATGCAGTCGAGCGGAGAAACCGCGAGCGTGTAGGTGTAGTTCGTCTTGACGACCGGCTTCGGAGCCTTCTTCATGTTCTCGGGAGCGTTCTTGAGCTCTTCTTCATTGAGAGCGAACGGTCTGATAGTTGCGTGCGGGCAGACAAACGCGCACTTGTTGCACTTCGCGCACGTGTCGGCGTTCCACTCGGGAACCATGACCGCGACTCCGCGCTTTTCGAAAGCGGAAGCGCCCAGGCAGAACGTGCCGTCGACGTAGTCCTTGAACGCGGAAACAGGCAGCGAGTCGCCGTCCATTTTGGAAACGGGCTCCAGGACCTCTTCGACCATCTTCTCGAGAGCTGTCGTCTCTTTGCCCTTGCCTTCGGCGGCCTTGGGAACGATCTTCTTCCACTCCGCGGGAACTCTGACCTTCTTGAACGCGGTGACGCCGGCGTCGATAGCTTTGTAGTTCATGTCGACGACGTCCTGTCCCTTCTTGGAGTAGGACTTGTACGCGGCCTTCTTCATGTAGTCGACCGCTTCCTCGATGGGCATTACGTTCGCGAGAGCGAAGAAGGATGCCTGGAGAATCGTGTTGGTGCGTTTGCCCATTCCGATCTTCTGCGCGAGGTCGATAGCGTTAACGGTGTAGAGTCTGATCTTGTTCTTCGCGATGTAGAGCTTGGCGTCGTCGGAGAGGTGCTCCGCGAGCTCTTTTGCGTTCCACTGGCAGTTGATCAGGAATACGCCGCCCGGTTTAACGTCGTTGACCATCTTGTAGCCCTTGATGACGTAGGACGGGTTGTGGCATGCCACGAAGTCGGCCTTGTTGATGTAGTAGGGGCTCTTGATCGGTTTGTCGCCGAAACGGAGGTGGGAGATCGTCACGCCGCCGGTCTTCTTGGAGTCGTACTGGAAGTACGCCTGAACGAATTTGTCGGTGTGGTCGCCGATGATCTTGATGGAGTTCTTGTTCGCGCCGACAGTTCCGTCACCGCCGAGACCCCAGAACTTGCACTCGATCGTGCCTGCCGCAGCCGTGTTCGGAGCGGCCTTCTCGGGAAGCGAGAGGTACGTAACGTCGTCGTTGATGCCGATCGTGAAGTGCTTCTTGGGCGACTTCTTCGCGAGTTCGTCGTAAACCGCGAAAATGCTGGAAGGAGGCGTATCCTTGGAGCCGAGACCGTAGCGTCCGCCGATGACCTGGGCTTTTCTGCCGGTTGCTTCAAGCGCGGCGACAACGTCGAGGTAGAGAGGTTCGCCGAGAGCGCCGGGCTCTTTCGTTCTGTCGAGAACGGCGATCTTCTTCGCGGTCGCGGGGATCGCTTCGACGAGTTTTTCGGCAGAGAAAGGTCTGTAGAGGCGGACCTTCACGAGACCGACCTTCTTGCCCTTGGAAACGAGGTAGTCGATAACTTCTTCGGCAACGTCGCAAACGGAGCCCATCGCGATGATGACTCTGTCAGCGTCCGGAGCGCCGTAGTAGTTGAAAAGCTTGTAGTCTGTGCCGAGCTTCGCGTTGACCTTGCCCATGTATTCTTCAACAATACCGGGGATCGCGTCGTAGTACTCGTTGCACGCTTCTCTGTGCTGGAAGAAAATGTCTCCGTTCTCGTGCGAGCCGCGCATTACGGGGTGCTCAGGGTTGAGCGCTCTCTTGCGGAACGCCTCGACAGCGTCCATGTCGCACATTTCTTTGAGGTCCTCGTAATCCCAGACGTCGATCTTCTGGATCTCGTGGGAAGTGCGGAAACCGTCGAAGAAGTTGAGGAACGGAACTCTGCCTTTAATAGCAGCAAGGTGAGCTACAGGCGCGAGGTCCATGACCTCCTGCGGGTTCGTCTCTGCGAGCATTGCGAAGCCGGTCTGGCGGCAGGCGTAAACGTCCGAGTGGTCGCCGAAAATGTTCAGAGCGTGGGACGCGACGCATCTTGCCGAAACGTGGAAAACGCCCGGAAGCAGTTCGCCGGAGATCTTGTACATATTCGGGATCATGAGGAGCAGACCCTGCGAAGCGGTGTACGTCGTGGTCAGCGCGCCTGATGCCAGCGAGCCGTGAACGGTTCCCGCGGCGCCTGCCTCGGACTGCATCTCAATGACCTTAACGGTGCTGCCGAAAATGTTCTTGAGACCCTGGGCCGACCACTGGTCGACATAGTCCGCCATAGGACTGGACGGTGTGATCGGGTAGATGCCCGCAACTTCCGTAAAAGCATACGAAACGTGCGCGGCCGCCTGGTTGCCGTCCATCGATTTCTTTTCTCTTGCCATAATGTTTATTGCCTCCTTATGGTAACAAGGTTTTTATCAGTGAGAGTATAAAACTTCTGATCGTGTTTGTCAATGATTTCGCGCGCGTTTTAAGGAGTTTTAAGGAATTTTGAAGGTTTAAAAACGCGGTTTTATGACTCTTTGACAGTCTTTCCCGTAATATGCTCCGGCACGAGCGCGAACATCAGCGTAGCCGGGCCCGAACGCTCCAGTTCGGTTTTTATGTACGCTTCGTCGTCCGTGAACTTGCGGCTGAGCTTTTCCGCTATATTATAGACGGTCCCGCGGTCTTCCACGGTCTCTATCGTGCCGAAAACGATCACGCTCCTGAAACGGAGCGCCCAGTCGCCCTCCTCTTTCCTGCCGCCGTCGACGACGCAGAACGACGCCTTGCCGCACGCGTTGATCGCGTCGATCTTGTGGCCCGTCCTTCCGCTGTGGAAATAGATTCTGCCGTCTTCTTCGTTGTAAAAATGGTTCATAGGGACGCCGTACGGATAGCCGCCGTCGCCTATGAGCGAAAGCACGCCGCGCTTTTCGTTTTTAAGTATCTCAACGCATTCGGCGTCGCCTAACTTCTGTTTGATTCTTGTGAGTTTCCGGAACATATAAACTATTCCTCCGATTAATTGACGAATTTTATTTGACCGGCATCTTTATTTTGAGAGCTCGATGATCTTCTTCATTCTGAGGCTGACGGTCGAGTGCGAGACGGCGGGAATAAGCATTGCGCCGAGCTCAGCGTGGTTGGCCTCGGGATATTCGAGTCTCAGCTCCGCGACTGCCCTAAGCGGTTCCGGAAGCGTCGAAAACATTCCCCTGCTTTTCAGCCTCTTTATCGCGACCGTTTCGGCGTCGGCCCTCGCCCGCGCCTTTTCGATGTTCGCGATGTCGCAGTTGGTGGCGCGGTTGGCGTTGTTCGACACCTCCCTGACCGTCTTCGCGACCTGGAATTTAATCGACTCGCCGGGAAGACCGGCAACGGTGAGAAAATCGCTCAGGCTCTCGGACCTTTTAATGTAGCAGACGAATTTGGCGCGCCTTTGAGACACGCCCGATGTGATACCGAAGGAGTCGAGCAGGTCGGCGTACGCGGTGGCGAGCTCGCGCGTGTCAAAATATATCTCTGCGTAGCACTTGGCCGCGTCGGGATCGGAAACAGTACCCGCGACAGCGAAAAAGACCCTCAAAGCCGCCGCTCTGCAGCAGTCCGAGCCTATTTTTCGCAAAAAGAGTTCGGCGTCGGAAGCGTCGGGAACACCGCGTTTGCACGAAGCGGAAAATAACATCTTCGCGGTCTCCACCGGGTCCGCGGCCACCGCTCCCGTAACCTTTTCGGCGAGATAAGATATTCTCGATATCGCGTCGGGACGGTTAAGAGGATTCCTCGGCCCGCCCTTAAGCGTTCCCGCACCTTCGCCACCCGAAGCGAGCGCGAGCCAGCCGAAAAGCAGTAGCTCCGTCTCCCTGCAGCATTTTTTCCTGACGTCCGTATGAAGAAGCTCGTGCCTGACTGTTTCGGTGTAGCTCATTTAAAGCGCCTTTCCCTTAAAAACGTAACATTGGCCTGTCAATAAAGCGCCGCCCCGCTTCAAAAATAAAAGTGCGGGGCGGCTTGCCGTGATTATAATTACTATTCTATGACGCAAAGCTCGTGCATCGCCCTTGTGGCCGCCGTGTAAAGCATGTTTGTGCCAAGCTTTTCGTCGAGCTTCTGCATGCTGCCGCCGACGTTGAGGACGAGCACCGCGTCGAATTCGAGGCCCTTCGCGAGGTAGACGGGCAGGAAGTGGAGCATTCCGCGCGGAAGGTCTCCGGGGATGTCGCACATTTCCAGGAATCTGTCGCTCTCCGACTTCGAGGCGGCCAGAACGCAGCATCTCTCGTATTTCGAGTTCCTGATTTTTTCGACCCACGCGTTAACTGCCTCGACGGCCTCCTTTTCGCTGCCGACCTTGATCACTTCAGGCTTTTCGCCGGTTCTGACGCACGACATCTCGTCATTTCTGCCCGAAATCTCGCGCGCAAACTCGGAAATTTCCTTCGTTGAGCGGTAGTTGACCTTGAGCTCGTACTTTTTGAAGTGCTTTCCCGCGAACGTTTTCCTGATCATATCGGCGTAGTCCTCGGAGTTCGCGAAAACGTTCTGGTTGAGGTCGCCCGCGAAAAGCATGTGCGCCTTGCCGTAGCACGCCTTGATGATTCCGAGCATCGCCGGAGAAAGGTCCTGGGCCTCGTCGCAGAACAGGTAGAAAACGCTTCCGTCGTCCTCGCCCGCGCCCGTGAGCTTTGTAACGAGGTAAGCAGCCGCGACCGCGTCCTCCCACGTGAGCACCGGAATGTTGTAGTCGGGAAGCTTTTCCGCCGCCTGAGCGAGTTCGCCGGTAAGATAGTCGTTCCTGAACTCCTCGTTCGTGAACATGCTCCTGTAAATGCGCTCGTAGTCGAATTCGGGAAGCATAGCGGTAAGCGCGCTCCTGATGACCTTGATCGTGTCCTCGTTCGAGATGTGGTTCTTGACGGTTATTCTGCCCATGATCGCGTCGACTCTCTCGGCGACCGGCACGTCGTCGAACTCGACGTTGAAAAGGTAGTCGAGGTCCTCTTTTTTGAGTCTGTACTCTCTCACGCCGCCGGAGTCGCCGTTTTCGAACTCGATGTCGTCGGCCTTAAAGCAGTGCGTCGCGTAATACGCCGCGTATTTGTCGAGAATTCTCAGAAAAACGGAGCTGTTCTTGAACCTTGTGTTGTCGGCGAGAAGCGTTCCCTCCTCGGTGAGCATTCTCTCCATCGAGTTGTCGCGCTTGGAGTACTGGATGCCGTGCGGGATCAGAATGCCCTCGACAAGCTCCTCCTGAGTCAGCGAAAACACGTTGTCCTCTCCGAGGTCCGGCAGAATGTGCGAAATGTAGTTCGAAAACGCGACGTTCGGCGACAGAACGACGATGTTCTTGTTCTTCAGCTTCTCGCGGAAGGAGTACATGATGAACGCGATCTTGTGCATCGCGACAGACGATTTTCCGCTGCCCGCGCAGCCCGCGATGACGTGAACGCCGTCCACGAAGTCCCTTACGATCATGTTCTGGTCCTTCTGGAGCGACTGAACGATGACCTTCAGGTGGTCGGAGGAGTTCTCCGAGAGTATCTCGCGGAGGAATTCGTCGTCGTTGGGAAGGCTTATGTTCGCCGCTGCCGCAAGGTTGCCCTCGCGCCACGTGAAGCGCCTTTTCTGGCTGAGAATGCCCTTCTTTTCGCCTGAAGCGGGCGTGTATGACGCCTCGCCGGGCTCACTCTCATAGTAAAGCGAACTCACCGGCGCGCGCCAGTCGATGACGGCGGGAAGGTAGTTTTTCATCAACGAGTAGATTCCGATGTAGAACTTCTTCGCCTGCTTGCCGTTCTCCTGAAAAACGACCTTTCCGAAGTAAGGCTGCGCGAGCTGCCTGCCGAGCTTCTGGATCGTCTGCACCGACTTGTCGTACTGTTTAAGTTTTGCGTATTCAAACTGGAGCCAGTCCTCGCGTTCGTCGTTGTGCATCTCGCGGAAGTAGTCGATAAAATACTCCCTGCTGCCCGTGACGTCCTTCGCGCGCTCGTTGCGGCTCGCAACCTCGCTGTTGAGAAGAGCGAGAATGTCGTTCGTCGTCTCTTCGGCGTGCGCGAGTTCTTCCGAGAACTCTTCGTCTGTCAGTCTGCTTTTAAAATCCATCTGTTTTCCTTTCGTGGCCGCCGTTTTCCCGGAAATTAAACGATCGTTCCGCACCGGTTCCGGCTGCCGGAATATGTCAAAAAGCCTTTCCGCCTTAAAATTCAGTATTAATCAATAAATCAACGAATCTCGGTAACGGTGATGTTCGTGCCGTCCGAGTCGACCTTGACGGTCTTCACGCCTTCCAGGCCTGTCCTCAGCGCCCTCTCGGCGAGCTCGTCCTCGATGTTCTTCTGGATATACCTTCTGAGCGGTCTCGCGCCGTACTCCTCTTCGTAGCCGTTCTTGACGATGGTGTCGATCGCGGCTTCGGTAACCTCCATCGAGATACCGCGGTCGCGGCACTGGGCAGCGACCTCCTCAAGCATGAGGTTGACGATCTTGCGGAGCGATTCGTCGGAGAGGGAGTCGAAAATGACTATCTCGTCGATCCTGTTCAGGAATTCCGGCCTGAATATCTTCTTGAGCGCCGCCTCAGCCGCCGCCTGCGCGTCGCCGTCCTGCGAGCCCGAACCGAAGCCGAGCGTGATGCCGTTCTTCTTGCCGTACGCGTTTGTCGTCAGAATGATGACAGTGTTCTCGAAGTTCACGACTCTGCCCTGGCTGTCGGTGAGCCTGCCGTCGTCGAGTATCTGGAGAAGCATGTTGAAAACGTCCGGATGCGCCTTTTCGATCTCGTCGAAAAGTATAACCGAATACGGATGTCTCCTGACCTTCTCGGTGAGCTGGCCCGCCTCGTCGTATCCGACGTATCCCGGAGGAGATCCGATGAGTTTGGATACGGTGTGCTTTTCCATGTACTCGGACATGTCGAGACGTATCATCGACTCGACCGTGCCGAAAAGCTCGACGGTGAGCTGTTTGACAAGCTCAGTCTTGCCGACGCCTGTCGGTCCCGCGAAAATGAACGACGAAGGCTTGAAGCGCTTCCTGAAGCCGGAGCGGTTTCTCCTGATCGCCCTCGCGACGCAGCCTACCGCCCTGTCCTGTCCGATGACGCGCTTTTTGAGCGACTCCTCGAGCCCGAGCAGTCTCTCCGCCTCTTCCGCCGAGATCATCTTCACCGGAATTCCGGTCCACGTCTCGATAACGCGCGCGACGTCGTCGTAGCTGACGTCGATGTACATTCCGTTTTTGAGCGCCTCGATCTCGCTGTCGATCTTCGCGATCTCGACTCTGATGTCCGCGCGCTGCCTGAACAGCTCGAGCTCGGCGTCGTCGACGACGGAAGTCTCTTCCTGACCGTCCTCCTTCTTCACGACCGCGGGCTTTGTCTGCGCGCTGTCGATCTTCGCGTCGACGTCGGCAAGGGTCGCTTCAATGCGCTTTTTTTCGCTTTCTTTAGCGGAAATCTCCTCGGGTACCTTGTTCCTTAGGTTCGCGCGCGAGCACGCCTCGTCGAGCACGTCGATGGCCTTGTCGGGCAGGAACCTGTCGGAAATGTAGCGCTCCGAGAGCTTCACGCAGTCGGTAAGCAGTTCGTCGGAAATGTGCACAAAGTGGTACTTTTCGTACGTATCCCTGATGCCCTTGAGAATTTCGATCGTCTCCGCGACGCTCGGCTCCTCGACCATGACCGGCTGGAACCTTCTCTCGAGTGCGCCGTCCTTTTCGATATACTTGCGGTATTCCTTAAGGGTTGTCGTGCCGATGACCTGGATCTCGCCTCTCGACAGCGCCGGCTTCAGAATGTTGGCGGCGTTGAGCGAGCCCTCGGCCTCTCCGGCGCCGATTATGTTGTGCACCTCGTCGATAACGAGAATGATGTTGCCGGCCTTCTTGACCTCGTCGATCGTGCCCTTCATCCTGCTCTCGAACTGCCCGCGGAACTGCGTGCCCGCGACTATCGCGGTAAGGTCGAGCATTACGACCACCTTGTCGAGAAGCTTGTAAGGAACCTGCTTTCTGACGATTCTTAAAGCGAGGCCCTCCGCGATTGCTGTCTTACCGACGCCGGGTTCGCCGACGAGCGCGGGGTTGTTTTTGGTCCTGCGGTTCAGTATCTGGATCACGCGGTCGGTCTCTCTGTCGCGGCCGACGATGTTGTCGATCTTGCCCTGGCGGGCCTTTTCGTTGAGGTCGATGCCGTAGTTAGAGAGAAACTTGAACTTCTTGAGCGAAAATTCCTGTCCGCCCTTTTTGGAGGCGTCGGCTTCTCCGCCTGCCTGACCCTGAGCGCCGCCGTTTTCGCCTGAAGCGCGCGGGTTTTGGCGTCCGTTGGCAGGACCGCTGCCCGGTGCGCCGCCCTGAGGGCCTCTTTGCTGGCCGTTCGGAAAAAGTCCGTTGAGGCCGCCGAAAAGGCCGCCCATCATTTTCATTATGTCGCCGAGGTTCGGCGTGTTTGTGGCGGATTTTCTGCTCTCGGCGTCCTTGCCCTCGACTCCGTCGCCGCCGTTTTCGCCGTCTCCGGAATCACTGCCGTCGCCGTCGCTGCCGGAACCGTTTTCGCCGTTTCCGGAATCACTGCCGTCGGTTCCGCCGTTATCTTCGCCGGAATCGTCGCCGCCTTCAAGCGCCTCATTCGCGCCGGAAAGCGCGTCGGGCAGCCCGCCGTTTTCCTCCATGTTGCGCATCATCTCGTCGAAATCGTCGGAAACGCTCTCCAGATTCTCCTCGGTGATGCCGAACCTTTTCATAAAGTCCTGAATCTGCGGCAGACCCATTTTATATGCGCAGTAAAGGCAGACCTTTTTGGTCTCCCCGTGACTTCCGTCGGGATTCATCTGCGTAACGTATACGGAGGGGCGTCTTTTGCCGCAAATCGCGCAAAGTTCGTTGTTCTCCATAGTTTTTCTTCCTTCCGTAAAAAATCAGTCGACTACTCTCAAATCAGTCGATCTCACTCAAATCATTCGACTGCTCTCAAATCAGTCGATCTCACTCAAATCATTCGACTGCTCTCAAGTCTACCGATCACTCTCTTAAATCAAAGCCGTTCGCTCTCTCTTATTAAGCCGCGACCGGAAACGGTCAAACGTGAAATCAAAACCGCCGTGCTCCGGTTCTCCCGGAAACACAGGGAATATACATATCACAAACGCGCGTCTTTGTCAACCTTGCCGCATTAAGGTTTTTTCAATAATCCGGATACCTGACGCGAAACGCGGCCGTTTTCAGCGTTTTTTCGCCAGAATATCCTTCAGGAACATGCCCGTGTACGACTTTTCGCACTTCGCGACGTCCTCAGGCGTTCCCGTACAAACTACCGTTCCGCCGCCGTCGCCGCCCTCGGGTCCGAGGTCGATAATGTAGTCCGCGTTTTTAATGACGTCGAGGTTGTGTTCGATGACGATGACCGTGTTGCCGCCCTCCGTGAGGCGCTGAAGGATCCCGATCAGGCGCTTGACGTCGTCCGTGTGGAGACCCGTCGTAGGCTCGTCGAGAATGTAGACAGTTCTGCCCGTGGCTCGCCTCGAGAGCTCCGTCGCAATCTTGATGCGCTGCGCCTCGCCGCCCGAAAGAAGCGTCGAAGGCTGCCCGAGCTTCAGGTAGCCGAGGCCGACGTCGTAGAGCGTTTTGATCTTCTGGTATATCTTCGGAATGTCGGCGAAAAACGTCACGGCCTCTTCGATCGTCATGTCGAGAACGTCGGCGATCGACTTTCCCTTATAGTGGACCGCGAGCGTCTCCCTGTTGTAGCGCGCTCCGTTGCAGACGTCGCACGGGACGCAGATGTCGGGCAGGAAGTGCATCGGGATCTTTACTATGCCGTCGCCTCCGCACGCCTCGCACCGGCCGCCCTTCACGTTGAAGCTGAACCGCCCGCTCTTGTACCCGCGCGCCTTGCTCTCCTGCGTCATCGCGAAGAGATCGCGGATCATGTCGAAAACGCCAGTGTACGTGGCCGGGTTGGAACGCGGCGTCCTGCCTATCGGCGACTGGTCGATAACGATCGCCTTGTTCAGGAACTCGGTGCCCTCTATCGCGTCGCAGTTCCCCTCGCGCTTTCTGGCGCCGTTAAGCTCGTTCTGAAGCGCCTCTGCCAGGACCATATTGACAAGCGAGCTCTTTCCGCTGCCGCTGACGCCTGTCACGCACGTGAACGTCCCGAGCGGGATCGACACGTCGATATTCTTGAGGTTGTTCTCCCTTGCGCCGCGGACCGTCAGAAAATGGCCGTTGCCTTCCCTTCTTTTGTCCGGAAGCGGCACGAAAAGTTCGCCCGAGAGGTACCTTCCCGTAAGAGAATCTTTGCACTTCACGATCTCCTCCGGCGTGCCCGCGAAAACGACCCTGCCGCCTTCCGAACCCGCCGCCGGTCCGATGTCGATAATGTAATCCGCCGCCCTCATCGTGTCCTCATCGTGCTCGACGACTATAAGCGTATTTCCGAGGTCGCGCAGCTTTTTCAGCGTCGCGATGAGCTTCGTGTTGTCGCGCTGGTGAAGACCTATGCTCGGCTCGTCCAGAATGTAAATCACGCCCGCGAGTCCGGACCCGATCTGCGTCGCAAGCCTGATTCGCTGCGACTCGCCTCCCGAAAGCGTCGCGCTCGTCCTGGAGAGCGTTATATAGTCGAGGCCGACAGACTTCAAAAAGCCCAGTCTCGCTCTGATCTCCTTCAAAATCGGCTCCGCGACCGCCTTTTTCATGCCCTCGAACGAGACGCCGTCGAAAAACTCAAGCGCGCTCTTCACGGTCTTGTCGCAGAGCTCCGAGATGTTCAGCCCGCCTATTTTGAACGACAGCGCATCCCTGTTGAGCCTTCTGCCGCCGCACTTTTCGCATTTACGCGCGCGCATAAACGACTCGTAGTGCGTCTTCATCATCTCGCTTTTCGTCTCGGCGTACCTGTTCTTCACAGTGGGCATTACGCCCCAGAACGCGTGTCTGTACACGTTGCCGTCGAGCCTGAACGAGATTTTGTAGCCGTCCGAGCCGTACATAATGATCTTCCGCGCCTCTTCGGGAATGTCGCGGAAAGGCGTGTCGAGCGTAAAGCCGTACTCCTCGCCGAGGCCCTCCATTTTCGCCGCGAAATAGCTGTCGGAACAGTTGAAGCCCATCGGCTTGATAGCGCCTTCGCGCAGCGATTTCGACCAGTCGGGAACGACAAGGTCCTCGCTGAACTCTGAAATGACGCCTATGCCGGTGCACGCGGGGCACGCGCCGGCCGGGTTGTTGAACGAAAACAGCCTCGGCTCCGCCTGCGGAACGCTGATGCCGCAGTCCGGGCACGTGTAGTCGCGGTTGAGAAGCCTCGGCTCCTCGCCTTCGATAATGATCTTGAGCAGGCCCTTCGAGAGCTCGGTAACAGTCTCCACCGAGTCGGTCACGCGCCTCTCGCCGCCTTTTTTCACAACGATTCTGTCGACAATTATGTCTATGTCGTGTTTCTTGTTTTTGTCGAGCGGGATCTCCTCGGAGAGGTCGTACGTGATTCCGTCGACGAGCGCCCTCGCGAAGCCCGACTTTCTGTAGCCCTCAAGCTGCGCTTTATACTCGCCCTTCCTGCCTCTCACGACAGGCGCAGCGAGCATCATTTTCGTGCCCTCGGGGTACTTCATTACGACGTCCACCATCTGGTCGACCGTCTGAGCCGTAACTGGCCTGCCGCAGTTCGGGCAGTACGCGTCGGCGGTTCTGGCGTAAAGAAGCCTCAGGTAGTCGTAGATCTCGGTCACCGTCCCGACTGTAGAGCGCGGGTTTTTCGAGGTCGTTTTCTGGTCGATGGAAATGGCCGGCGACAGACCGTCTATGCTGTCGATGTCGGGTCTCTCCATCTGGCCGAGAAACATGCGCGCGTAGGAGGACAGCGACTCGATGTACCTGCGCTGCCCCTCGGCGTAAATGGTGTCGAACGCGAGCGAGCTCTTTCCGCTGCCGCTCACGCCGGTGAACACCACGAATTTGTCGCGCGGCACGTTCACGTCTATGTTTTTAAGGTTGTTCTCGCGAGCACCTTTGATTACGATTTCGTTCTGCATAAGAATCTTTCCGGTAATAATTTACGGTCCGCAGGCGGGTCCCGCCGCCGTGTTATTCCGCGGTTTAAAGACCGCACTTTTTCTTAAATTCTTTCATGAGGTCGCGCGACTTCGCGGCGAGCTCGAACTCCATTTCCGCGGCGTACCCGAGCATCGCTTCCCTTAACAGGTCGACGGCGATTTCGGGAGGAACTGCCTCCGTGATTGCGGGAACGAGCTTCGATGCGTTCTTGTAGAGGTCCGCGAGCGTCTTGACGGCGTCGCTTCTCTTTCCCGTCGGGATTCCTCCGCTGCCCTTCGGAAGCCGGCGCGGCTTTTCGTCCCGTTCCGCCGACTCGATGATCTTCGAAACGTTCTTTTTTATCGTCTGCGGCGTGATTCCGTGCGCCTCGTTGTACTCAGACTGTATCTTGCGCCTTCTCTCCGTCTCATCGATCGCGTGGCGCATCGAATCTGTCACGGTGTCGGCGTACATTATAACGCGCCCTTCCGCGTTTCTGGCGGCCCTTCCGACCGTCTGAATAAGCGACGTCTCGCTCCTCAGGAAGCCCTCCTTGTCGGCGTCAAGAATCGCGACAAGCGAAACCTCGGGAAGGTCAAGTCCCTCGCGCAGGAGGTTGATTCCGACCAGAACGTCGAACTCCCCGAGTCTCAGGTCTCTTATGATCTCCATTCGCTCGGTGGTCTGAACGTCCGAGTGGAGGTATCTCACCCTGATACCGATCCTCGCCATATAGTCGGTGAGGCTCTCGGCCATCTTCTTTGTGAGCGTCGTAACGAGGACGCGCGTATTTTTCGCCGTGCATTCGCGGATCTCCGCTATCAGGTCGTCGACCTGGTTTTCGACAGGTCTGACCTCGATTTTCGGGTCGACGAGTCCGGTAGGCCTGATGACCTGCTCGACGATCTCCGTCGAAACGCTCTTTTCGTAGTCGGCAGGCGTCGCGCTCACGAACACGACCTGATTTATTTTCGAGTTGAACTCGCTGAAATTGAGCGGTCTGTTGTCGAACGCCGCCGGCAGCCGGAATCCGTAGTCTACGAGGGCGGTTTTTCTCGCCTTGTCGCCGTTGAACATCGCCCTGATCTGCGGAACGGTCGCGTGCGACTCGTCTATTATCATCAGGAAATCCTTCGGGAAGTAGTCGATGAGCGTATACGGAGGCACTCCGGGCGCCCTTCCGCTTATGTAGCGGGAATAGTTTTCGATGCCCTGGCAGAAGCCCGTCTCGCGCATCATCTCCACGTCGTACCGCGTGCGCTGCTCGATTCTGAACGCCTCGACCGGTTTGCCCGCGTCCTCAAAAAACTTTACGCGCTCCTCCATGTCCGCCAGGATCTGATCCGTAGCACGCAGCAGCTTTTCGTTTGACGTCGCGTAGTGTGAGGCCGGGAATATCGCGACGTGCGACCTTGTCCCGATGACCTCACCGGTGACGGCGTCGATCTCGGTCATCCTGTCGATCTCGTCGCCCCAGAACTCGATTCTGATGAGGTGGTTCGAGAGGTCGGAGGGAATGATTTCCAGCGTGTCGCCTTTTACACGGAATCTGTTTCGCGAGAGCTCGAGGTTGTTCCGCTCGTACCGCATGTCGACAAGACGCGCGATGACCTCGTCCCTGTCCTTTTTCATGCCGGGCCTTAAGGAGATCATGAGGTCGGTGTAGTCCTCCGGGTCGCCGAGGCCGTAGATGCACGAAACGCTCGCGACGATGATCACGTCGCGCCTCTCAAGAAGCGCCGCCGTTGCCGAATGTCTCAGCCTGTCGATCTCGTCGTTTATCTGCGCGTCCTTCTCGATATAAGTGTCCGACGCCGCGATGTACGCCTCAGGCTGGTAGTAGTCGTAGTAGGAGACGAAAAACTCGACGCAGTTCTCGGGAAAGAACTCGCGGAACTCCGAACAGAGCTGCGCGGCGAGAGTTTTGTTGTGGGCGATAACGAGCGTCGGCCTGTCGAGCTGCTGAATAACGTTCGCCATCGTGAACGTCTTTCCCGAGCCCGTGACGCCGAGAAGCGTCTCGGCCCTGTCGCCGCGCCTTATCCCCTCGACAAGCGAAGCGATCGCCTCCGGCTGGTCGCCCGTCGGCTTGTATTCGGATACGAGTTTGAAATGTGACATAAGATATTTTCCCTAAAAATAGGTCGAACTGTTGTTGATTCAATCCGTGAAGTACTCGCCCTCGCAGACCGTTTCCGCCGGTCCTGTCATTATTACGTCTCCGCCGTCCCAGAATATTTGAAGGTCGCCGCCGGCGAGATGGACCGTGACGGCGCCGGCGGCGCAGAGGCCGCGCCTGACGGCCGCCACGGCGGCCGCGCAGGCGCCGGTCCCGCAGGCGAGGGTCTCGCCCGAGCCGCGCTCCCAAACGCGCATTTTAAGCTCGTTTTCGCCGGTAACCTCTATAAACTCTGTGTTTACGCGCTCCGGGAAAGCCGGGTGGTTTTCGAAAAGAGGCCCCACTTTTTCGAGGTCGAGCGAACCGACTACGCCTGGATCGGTGAATATAACGCAGTGCGGATTCCCCATTGAGAGTATCTCCGCAAGCAGCTCCGTGCCGCCCGCAAGTCTGAGCTTGCCGTCCGAAGCGAACGAAGTGTTGTAAGGCACCTTTGAAGGCTCGAATTCCGGTGCGCCCATATTTACCGACGCGCCTGTGCACTTCCCGCCTGAGACAAGAAGTTTGAGGTGCTTAACGCCCGATTGAGTGTCGATGTCAACCTCGTCAGAGCCTCCGGTGAGTCCCCTGTCGTAGAGGTACTTCCCGACGCAGCGTATGCCGTTCCCGCACATTTTTCCGCGTGAACCGTCGGCGTTGTATATGTCCATCGTGAACGTCCCGGCGCCGTTTCTGCCTATGAGGATCAGTCCGTCCGAACCGATTCCGAAGTGCCTGTCGCTGACCGCAACGGCTGTTTTCGAAGGCTCCGGCACGTCCTCCTCAACGGTGTACACGTATATGTAGTCGTTTCCGATGCCCTGCATCTTGGTGAATTTCATACCGTCGCCTCCTCCCCCGGTTTCACATCCTTCGCGCGTAATTCTCAAGAAAACCTTGCGTTTAGTCTATGTTTCCGTACGTTTTTCCGTCAATTCTTTTCGTCGCCGGCCGCGAGCTTTTCTATAATTCCGGAAAGCCCGTCCAGCGCGTCGGATTCAAAAAGCTCGATCATGCCCTTGTCGCACGCGGCGGCCAGCTTCGGGTCGACCGGAATCTTCGCGACGTTGGCGATTCCAAGCGCCTCCGCCGTCTCCTCGATCCTGCTGTCGCCGAAAATACTGTGGCGCTTCCCGCAGTCAGGGCACTCGAAATACGACATGTTTTCAACGATACCGAGCACGGGAATGTTCAGCATGGCAGCCATTTTCACCGCCTTTGTGACAATCATCGACACGAGCTCCTGCGGCGAAGTCACAACGACGACGCCCTCGACGGGAAGCGACTGGAAAACCGTAAGCGGCACGTCGCCCGTTCCGGGAGGCATGTCCACAAACATGAAATCGACGTCCTCCCAGATGACGTCCGTCCAGAACTGCTTGACGGCGCCGGCGATAATGGGGCCTCTCCAGATTACCGGATCGGTGTCGTGCTCAAGAAGCAGATTCGTCGACATGATCTCAATGCCCGTTTTGGAGAGCACCGGGTAGATGCCCATGTTGTCTGAAGTCGCGGAATCCCTGATGCCGAAAAGCTTCGGTATCGACGGTCCCGTTATGTCCGCGTCGAGTATCGCTGTGCTGTAGCCGCGCCTCGCCATATTTACGGCGAGCATCGAAGTGACAAGCGATTTGCCTACTCCGCCCTTGCCGCTGACGACTCCGATGACGTGTTTCACGTCGCTGAGCGCGTTCTGCGGAGCCTGGAACGACTCCTTCTTGTTTCCGCCTTCTTCCTGTCTGCTGTCGCAGGCGGCCGAGCAGTTGTTGCAGTCATGATTGCAAGACTCACTCATTTTCTTTTCCTCCGTCAATCTTTTTCGCGAACCGTCCCTTGACTATCTCAAGGAATCTCTCGGCCGCGTCCTCTTCGGGAATTTTTCCCGTTATTTCGCCTTTTTCAAAAATCAGGAAGCATCCGTCGCCTCCCGCGAGCCCTATGTCGGCCTCTCTCGCCTCGCCCGGCCCGTTCACCGCGCAGCCCATAACCGCCGCACGGAAAGGTCTCTCGAAAAGGCCCTGTGACTCAAGCGCGTCAAGCCCGTTCTCGATCTTCTCCGCGGTGCCTATGAGGTCGACGCACGTCCGTCCGCACGTCGGGCACGAAGTGAATTCGTAGTGCCTGTTGCCGCCTAAGCCGAGCGACTGGAGCGCCTTTCTCGCGACTCTCACCTCTTCGACCGGGTCGCCCGTAAGCGATACCCTGACCGTGTCGCCGATACCCGCCGCCAGAACCGCGCCGAGGCCAACGCAGGATTTTACCGTGCCGCCCCAGACCGTTCCCGCCTCCGTAATGCCCACGTGAAGCGGATAGTCGAACTTCTCCGCGAAAATTCTGTACGCGCCGAGAGTCGTCATAACGTCCGACGCCTTCATTGAGACGACCGTATCGTAAAACCCGAGCGACTCAAGTATCCTGACGTGGCCCTCCGCGCTCTCCGCGAGCGCCTCCGCCGTCGCCCCTCCGTACTTTTCGAGAAGCTTCTTCTCGAGCGAGCCGCCGTTCACGCCGATTCTGATCGGAATTCCGAACCTGGCGCACTTTTCCGTCACCGCCGCTGTCTTTTCGTACGAGCCGATGTTCCCGGGGTTGATGCGGATCTTGTCGGCGCCGGAATCGATCGATTCGAGCGCGAGCCTGTAGTCAAAATGAATGTCTGCGACAAGCGGAATCGAGATTTGCGGCCTGATGGAAGCGATCGCGCGCGCCGCCTCCATATCGGGAACCGCGACCCTGACGATCTCGCACCCCGCCTCCTGAAGCCTTTTTATCTGTTCGACGGTCGCTTTCGCGTCCCTTGTGTCGGTGTTTGTCATCGACTGTACCGTCACGGGCGCTCCGCCGCCGATTTTAACTCCGCCGACGGAGACCTGTCTTGTCTGTCCTCTTTTAAACATGAAACACTCTCCGTTCCGCGTTTTAATTCACGCTACCCGACAATCTTGAAAATATCCATTCCCGCGACGGCGATCGCCAGAATGATCAGCAGCGCGAGACCGACGTATGAAATGATACTCTGGACCTTCGGCGAAACCTTTTTGCCGCCCCTCAAAAGTTCAATAACGATGAGCAGCAGGTGGAAGCCGTCGAGTCCCGGGAACGGAAGCGCGTTGATGACGCCGAGGTTCGCACTGATGAGCGCCGACAGATTGAGCAGCGTAATGAACTTGAGCCCGGTTTTCGCCTTCGCGGCCACGACGTCGGAAACGACCTTCGTGAGACCGACCGGTCCTGCCAGCGAGTCGAATCCGACCTTGCCGGTAATGAGCCACCAGATCGAAACGTAGACCGACTTGACCATCGAGACCATCTCGTTGAAGCCGCTTCCGATAACCGCGAAAACGTTCTCCGAGTTGACAGGCATGAGGTCGTTGTTCCCGAGCGTGCAGAAAGCCTCAGCGGACATGTCGTACGTCTCCTCGGAGAGCCGCTCGCCGTCGACCGTCTTCGTGACGGTGCAGTTGGCTGAGTCGCCCGCCTCGCTGATCGAGTTGACCTTCACGAACCAGTCGTACACGGTGGTTTTGTCGCCGTCTGTGACCGTGATATTGTAGGAATATGTGTCGTAGGTATAGGACTTTTCGCCCTTTTCGTTCTCGGCTTCCTTGTACTGAATGTTCTTTTTGATGTCGTATCTGACCGTGCGGCCGTCCGACGCCTTTTTATAAAAAAGCGTGTAGGCCGAATCCATCACGTCGTCGGCAGGGTTTAAGTCCTTAATCCCGTAGGTAGCCAGCGAAAAATCAGTGCCGGTGACGACGCGAAGGCCTCCCGCCTTTACGATCTTGTCGCCTGTCTCAAGGCCGACGAACGCGGCGGTGGAGTCGGGTTTGATCTCACGGACAGAGTTCGTGAAGAAGTTGCCGCTGCCGACAATCGCGATGCATATGACCCACGCGAGAATGATATTCATGATGACGCCGGCGGCGTAAATGACCGCCCGCTTGTACCATTTCTGCGTGGAAAGCGAGTCCTTTGACTCAGTATCGCCGTTGTCGTCCGCGAACGCGCAGTAGCCCCCTATTGGAAGCAGGCGCAGCGTAAACTGCGTACCCGTCTTTTTCGACCTGCGCGCGAAAAGCTTCGGTCCCATGAAAATCGAAAATTCCTCGACCTTGACCTTGAAAATGCGCGCGGCTATAAAATGCCCCCACTCGTGAATAACGGTGAGTATGCTCAGAATCAGAAGCATTATGAGAATGCCTAAAAATACGTTCATAAATTCTCCCCGAAGCGGTGCCCCGGCCTCTTCGAACAGGCCGTCCGGCATGTCTCTGACACGCCACTTAAAGGGCACTGCCGCTGTTTAATATCGCGCGCCCGCCCCGTTTTTTTTGAAGGTTTAAGCGGGCGCCGCTTCATTCAAATAATCAATGCGTGTTACCGCCTCAAAAGGTCCTCTCCGGCGGTCCTGTACGTCTCTTTTCCGGTCGCGAGGATATCCCTGATTCCGGGGTTCCTCACCGTGACGTGGGCCTCCATCGCCCTCTCCACGATCTTCGGGATGTCGGCGAACCTGACGGCGCCTCTAAAGAACAGGCTGACGGCCTTTTCGTTAGCGGCGTTCATGCACGCTGGCATCGTTCCGCCCGTTCTTCCTGCCTCATACGCGAGCGCGAGGCACGGAAACCTGTCCGTGTCCGGCTTTTCGAAAGTGAGCGGAGAGTTCGCGAAAAGGTCGAGTCTCTCGGCCCCCGCGGCGTGTCTCACCGGATGCGCGAACGCGTATCTTATCGGAAGCTTCATCGACGGCACTCCCATCTGGGCGAAAACCGCGCCGTCTCTCGTCCTCACCATGGAGTGGATTATGCTCTGCGGGTGTACGGCGACCTCGACTCTGTCGACCGGAAGTCCGAAAAGTCTCGACGCCTCGATGACCTCGAGTCCCTTGTTCATGAGCGTCGCGCAGTCGACGGTGATCTTGCCGCCCATTTTCCACGTCGGGTGGTTGAGCGCCTGTTCGAGCGTGACCTCCTCAAGCCGTTCCTTTGAGTACGTTCTGAACGGTCCTCCCGAGCACGTCAGGATAACGCTCTCCACGTCCTCGCTTCTCAGCCCCTCGAGGCACTGGAACACAGCCGAGTGCTCGCTGTCGACAGGAAGTATCCGCGAGCCGCTCTTTTTTGCCTCTCTCATCACGATATCGCCGGCCGCCACAAGCGTCTCCTTGTTCGCGAGCGCTATGTCCGTGCCTTTTTTGACTGCCGCGAGAGTCGGCTCGATTCCGACCATTCCGACGACCGAGTTGAGCAGGATGTCCTGATCGAAGGCGGCGGCTTTTTTGAGTCCCTGCGCACCGTAGAAAACCTCGGGCTTGTATCCCGGTCTAAGCTCTCCGATCAGCTCGCGGAACTGTTCCGCGCCGTTTTTGTCGCCAACGGAAACCGCCTCAGGCAGAAACTCAGCCGCCTGCTTTGCGAGCAGGCCGACGTTCCCGCCGCACGCCAGCACCGACACGGAAAAGCTTTCCGGTTCTTCGCCGTTCAGTTCCCGTATCACCTGAAGCGCCTGTGTTCCAATCGACCCCGTCGACCCGATGATTCCGACTTTTTTCATATCTCTCCTCAAAACCGCCGCCAACGTTGCTCAATAAATAATGCGCGTTAAGCTTTGCGTTTTACGTGCGTTCACGTGCGCGCGCAATTAAAGCGTTCCGGAAAACCTTCGAGACCGCCGTAAATACCCGTAATTCCAAGTGTGCGTAAAGCGCCGTGTGCCGGGCTTCTAAGGGCGGCGTTCCGGATTCCCGGAAAACGTTAAAATATCAGGCGAAAAACGCCGAAATGAGTACGTAAGTCACTACCAGAGAAGGAATGTAAGAGTCCACCCTGTCGAGCACTCCGCCGTGTCCCGGGAGGATCTTCCCGAAATCCTTGATGCCGCAGTAGCGCTTGACAGCCGACGCGAAAAGATCGCCGAGCTGCGAGACAGCTCCGAGCACGATTCCCATGACCGGGTAGAACCAGAACGGGATCCCGATGTGAATGTTCATAAGGGGCAGCATGCCGCCGTAGAAGCAAAGTCCCGCGACGCTCCCCAGGAACCCCGCGACAAATCCCTCGACAGTCTTGTTCGGGCTGATCTCAGGGCAGAGCTTGTGCTTGCCCATAAGCGAGCCGATCGCAAAAGCAGCCGTATCCGCGCTGACCGCACCGACAAGCGCAATCATCACGTAATGGCCGCCGTGCTCCATCTCTCTGAGGCAGTACGCGAACGTCAGCAAAAACGGAACGTAAAGACCCCCGAGCAGCGGAAACGCTCCGTCGTCGAGTTTGAAACGCTTGTTCCCGAAGACGAAAATCGCCATCACCGCCATCACCGCGAGAAGCACCAGCAGCGTAAACCAGTTGAAATCTCCCGTAGGCGCCAGTTTTATCGTGCCCGGAATCTTTTCGGTCGAAAAAAGCATCAGCGGATACGTCAGCCAGAGCAGCACCGCGGGTGTGATCATCGGCCTGTGCCCCGCGGTTTTCAAGGCCCTGATGAACTCGAAAAGTCCGACGGTGACAATGAATCCGAGCGCGAGCCCGAACCATATTCCGCCGAACCAGATAGCCGCAAAAGCTATTCCGCCGGCGATAATTCCCGTAATAATTCTCTTTACCATAAGAACTCCATCCGCCCCGCGCGCCAAAACGCCGCGCTTCCGGCGTGATATTATCTCATACAAACATTTAAATAGCTTTAAAACGATATTAAACCCGTGCCGCCGCTCTTTATTTTTACGGTTTGGCATCAAGTTTTGCATTATTTTCAGCCGCCGAAGCGCCTTTTTCTGCCGGCGTAAGCGTCGAGCGCCTTGTCAAGCTCCTTTTCGTCGAAATCCGGCCAGAGGCAGTCCGCAAAATAAAGCTCGCTGTAGGCGATCTGCCATAGCATATAGTTGCTGATGCGCTCCTCACCGCTGGTCCTGATAAGAAGGTCCGGGTCGGGAACGCCCGCCGTGTAAAGTCTCGACGAGATCAGCTCCTGCGTGACGTCGTCAGGCGATATCCTGCCTGAAGCCGCGTCCTCCGCGACAGAACGCACGGCCTTCGTTATCTCGTCCCGCGAACCGTAGTTGATCGCGAGAATGACGGTCAGCGCCTTGTCTCCCGCCGTAGCCTTTTCGACACGGTCGATGCCTTCGTTAAGCTCTTTGGAAAGACCGCGTCTGTCGCCCATCACGCGGATCGCGATTCTGCCCTTGTCGCCGCCGAGCTCCCTCTCGTAGTCGTCGAGAAGCGACTTCAAAAGTCCCATAAGCGCGCCGACCTCCTGCTCGCTCCGCTTCCAGTTCTCGGTGGAAAAAGCGTAAAACGTCAGGAATCTGATGCCCCTGTCGCAGCACATTCTCGAGATATCCTTGAGCACTCTCGCGCCGCGGCTGTGTCCGGCGATCGCGGGAAGGCCTCTTTTGCGCGCCCACCGCCTGTTTCCGTCGGGAATGATCGCCAGCGATCTGACGCCTCGCGACAGGTCCTCGTTTTCCGCTTCCGGCGCCGTATTTTTCTTTTTGCCTGCCATAAAACGGGCCTCCGTTCTTCAAAAAAAACGCAGACTGGATATCCGGTCTGCAACTCGGCATGCACAAATATTTGCGGCGGGGCGCGTCATCATTGCGGCGCCCCGCCTCTTTTGTCCCGAAAATCCGGAAAAACCCGGCAACAGGAATCAGAACTCCATGAGCTCCTTTTCCTTGCGGGCGACGACCTTGTCGATCTCCTCGATGTGCTCATCGGTAAATTTCTGGATGTCCTTCTCGGACTGCTTCTGGTCGTCCTCGGTGATAACGCTCTTCTTTTTCTGGTTCTTGAAGAACTCGACGGCGTCTCTCCTGATGGAGCGGACGGCGACCTTAGCCTCTTCTCCGAACTTTTTGACCTGCTTGCCGAGGTCGAGACGTCTCTCCTCGGTGAGCGGCGGGAATACGAGCTTGATGCACTTTCCGTCGTTGTTCGGGTTGATGCCGATGTCGGATTTCTGGATCTCCTTTTCAACGTCCTTCAGTATCTTGGCGTCCCACGGCGTGAAGACGAGCATTCTCGCCTCGGGAACCGTGATATTTCCGACCTGGTTGATCGGGGTGGGCGTTCCGTAATAGTTGACGGTAATCTTGTTGAGGACGGCGGGATTCGCTCTGCCGGCTCTGATTTCGGAAAGGTTCTCCGCGAGCAGACTCACGGTCTTGTCCATTTTCTCCTTGTAAACGTCGTAATCGGATTTGTTCATCATATTACCAACTCCTGTCTGATAGTATTACGGAAGCACTGCACGGCTTAAAAGCAACGTACGCAAAAAAGGCTTTTACTGAAGCGCTTCCTTAGAATAACTGTTGAAAACCTGTAACCGTGCGCCATGTCCGTTCAAATGCGGGAGCAAAAAACTATCCCGTTTCTTCACGTCTTTTTTCGCACGCGTACAGTATACCACGTTTCCGCGGTTTTGTAAAGGCGCAACGCACGCCCGCACACGCGCGTATCTAAAAGGGCCGGGTACACCCGTAAATTGTGCGCATCCGCGGGAAAACACACGTAAACCGCGCCAGACGGCCGCCTAGTATTTCGCGCCAAGCTTCCCGACCATCTCAGGCGTCAGCGCCTCCGAGTAGATATTTACCGCCGCGATCCTGCCGGTAAAGTACCTGTTCACCGCGTTGTTCGCGTCGGCGTCAGCGCCTATGCAGAAGAATCTCGAGCCGCTTCCCGGCGGCGTAAACTGCCCCTCCCTCTCCACGGACGCGGCAAGCGCACCGTTTATATAGAGCCTCGACCACTTGCCGTCGAAGGTGCCGGTTACGTGAACGTATTCGCCGGCGGGAATCTCCGCCGCGGGCTGCGCGTAGCCGCCGTTCACCGAGCAGAAGAACGATACGACGCATGACGGACTCAGCAGGAATCCCGTTCCGCCGAACTGTATTCCGCACGCGACCGCCACGTCCCCTTTGGGCAGGCTGTCGACCTTAAACACGGCCTCGACAGAAAACGAACCCGCCATCGAGCCGTAACGGTCCGCGATGCCGTCAAAGCGCCAGCACGAACGCCCGTTGTGGACGCTCACAAGTCTGCCGAGCGACTCTTCGTAAACGACGGAAGTTCCTCCTACAGACGCAAGGCTTCTCCCGTTCGCGAGGTTTTTCGCCGACCCGCCGGCGGTAAATTCCGTTTTAAGGATGTCCGCGTCGTAAACGCCGTCCGTAATGCCGGCCGTCGTCACCTTTATCTCGAGAGGCGCGCTCTCAAGTCCCCAGTAGCTCACGGCGTAAACCCTGACCGTGTACTCCGCGCCGGGTCTGAGTCCGGAAAACTCCGCGGTCAGGCTCTCAGGCATCCCGCTGCCGAGGAAATCGTCAGACAGAAGGTACGTCGTCTCAATGACGTCCTCCCCTGAAAGTAGGCAAATTCTGTAATTCTGAACCGGGTCTGTCTCACACGTTGCCTGCGGGAACTCCACCTCGAAATGCGTCGCGGCAAGATTTGGCACGTCAATCGAAGAGCCCTGCCCGAAAACAGGCGCCGCCGCCCTTTCCCTTCTCGAGGCAGTCTCCGAAAACGCCTCCGGGTCTCCGCACGATTCGATAACGACGGCTCTTCCCCACGTCGCTCCCGAAGCCGCGTCGTATCTTACGAGCCGTATGTTCCCGCGCGCGTCTACCTCGACTATAAAGAACATGTTTCCGGTGCGCATTCCGGTGCTGATGTATTTCCGCCAGTGGCCGCGCGCGTCGCTCGCGGTGACGCCCGGGTAGTCCCTGTATTCCGGTTCGTCGAAAAGGCCCGTAACGCCGTACACCGGGTGGTTGATGACAGGAAGCATCAGGTAGGCGAGCGAACCGGCTGAAACCGCAGTGTATTTGTCCTGCCAGACCGCGTAGGGGCTCGTGACCGGCCAGTGGGTGTGACCCGAAAAGTCGACGATCTGCGGGTAATCCGAGAAAACGGTGTCAAGTCTTGCGTCGCTGACGTAAGGAACGGCTCCGCCCGTGGCCCCTTCCGCAGGTTCGTGCTGGAAAACGAAAATCGCCTTTTTCCCCGTAGGATCGTCCGAAGCCGCCTTCGCGAGCTCGTTTTTCAGCCACTCGATTTTGGAGTCGGTAAACATTCTCCCCGCCGAATACATGTCGTTACTCAGGAAAATGAAATGGTATCCGTTGATCACGAGGTGCGCGTCCGTGCTGTCGTAACCGCCGCATTCTTTAAAAATCTCCGGCGCGAGCGCGAACGCCTCGGTGCTGTAGGTGTTTCCGTTGAAATAAAACTCGTGGTTGCCCATCACCGCCCTGGTGACGGTTCCCGCGCGCGAATTTGCGGCCACGGTGTCGAAAAATATCTTTTGCTGGGCCGCCGTGCCGTTGTGTGTGTTGTCGCCCAGGAAGAACATGCCGTCGAGCTTTTTGTAGCCGTCGAACGCGTCGCAGTACGAGTAGGACGATGAAATGAACGATTTCAGGCGGTCGAGGCTCTTCAGACCGTTGTTTTCCTGAAGGTGAACGTCGCTCGCAACCGAGAACCTGAGAACAGGCTCAAAATAGTCCGCGAGCGTCGGAATTTCCTCATACGTCGAGAAGCCGCACCTGTCGCAGACGTCGTACTCCTTCCAGCCCTTTTCGCTGCGGGTCGGAAGCTTCCCCTCGCGGTGCGTCAAAACGTGGCCAAGCGCCGCGTACTCGCGCCTCTCCGACAGAACCTCGTACCCGCAGACGGCGCAGACGGTCTTCCTCACGCCCGCCTCCGTACACGTTGGCTCAACAACAATCTCTCTATATTCGTGGCCTGTCGCCGGAATCTCCGCGTAAGTGGACAGTCCGCAGCGTTCGCAGACGGTGTAGGCGTCCCATCCGTGCTCGGTGCAAGTCGGCGTTTTTCCCTCAAACAAGGCAAAAACGTGCCCCAGCGCATCAATGGTAACATCCTCCAGTTCTTCGCCGCAGACGGTGCAGTAAATCCGGTCGAGGCCGGTTTCGGTGCATAAAGGCGGCGTGATCTCCACAGGGTCGCCCGGCGTGTGCGGCATAAGGCCCGTAAGCCTGCGCTCCACCGCACCGCATTCGCAAACTCTTCTCTCGGTGCCGGGAACGGTGCAAGTTGCCTCCCTGTCCGGCGCCCATTCCGAAAACGAGTGGCGGTGACGGTCGTCAAAGCCGGTCTTCACGGCGGCGTTTTCCGCGGATCCTAAATTCCGGACTCTGCCGTGAACCGTAACGCCTGCTGCGCGGCAACACGCAAGAAGCGCCAGACATAAGCCCAGCGCAACCGCAATAACCGCAAAATTCAGCAGCCGTCTCTTCACACGCGTCTCTCCCTTTTTCCCGGAAATGTCACATATCGCTCAGATAAGCAAGTTTTATGCCCCGAACCGGGCACCAAATTGTGAATATCGTACCATTTTGCGCATATTATGTCAAGAAAAAAGCGATTTTCAATGAAAAACCGGTAATAAAAAAGCGGCCCCGCCGTGAAGCCGCTTTTTGTCAGCGCGCGAGCTTTCTTCCGTGTTTTTCAAGAAGCCTTGCCGCGTTTTCGTAATAAATCTTGTTTCCGGCGTCTCTTCCGAGGCCGAGACTGTCGATAAAAGTCTTTTCCTGCAATGGCGTGTGCCACGGGCAGTCGCTGCCGAAAAGGATCCTGTCCGCGCCGTGGAGCTTCACGACCCTCCGTGCCTGCTCTTCCGTGATATTCCCCGCGCCGAACGACGTGTCGAAATACACGTTCCTGCCGCAGAGTGATCCGATAACGCGCTCCGTCATCATCGAGCCTCCCCAGTGGGCCAGCACCACGTCAGCTTTGGTCCCGGCCGATTCCAGCATGTCCAGAACCTTCGCGAATCTCTCCGGCGCGGCTCTTTCGGTGTCCTCGAACGATATGTCGCAGCCCGCGTGGAAAAGTATGATAAACCCGAGCTCCGCCGCCTTTTCGTACACCGGAAAAGCTCTTTCGTCGTCGACGTAAAAGTCCTGAAAATAGGGATGAAACTTGATTCCCGCAATGCCCGCCTCTTTGAGTCTTGCAAGCTCCTCCTCTGCGTTTTCCGCGAACGGATGGACCGACCCGAAGCTTACGCACGCTCCGCCGTCCGATGAGATCGCGAAGTCGTTCACGTTCTTCTGGCGGCGCGCGTCCGAGGAAATGTTGTTGACGACAAAATACGAGACGTTCTGCGACGCCATAAGGCGTTTAAGGTCACCGAGCGTGCCGTCTGTATTCGGCGTGATGCCGCCGGTTTTGGAGAGTCCGTCCACCGCCCGCCTCGCGATCGCGTCCGGGAAGCAGTGAGTATGAAAATCTATAATCATAGCGGTCACCACCGTTTTAATAGTCTGAAATGTGATGCAATCGACGCGCGTGTGCGATTGTATTTTTGCCTCAGTTTAGGCATTTTCGCCGCTTAAGCCCGCCAGCAAGACGTAGCCTTTTCCGATACCTGCTCTGAGGATTCCGTCGCCGCCGCACGTTACGGCCGCGCCTGTCTCGACGTTCACGAACCGCATGCCTGGCTCGTTGAGAACAAGCTCAAACTCCTCGCCCGGTACAGCTTTTCTTCTCGTTACTGCCGTCACAAACACGTCTCCCGTTCCGCCGTCTCCGGTAAACCTCTTAAACGCGAAAACGTCGTTCCCGCCGTCAATGAATTCGAGCTCTCCGTCAAGCAGACACGGAATGTTCTTCCTGAGCGCTGCCAGCTTCGCGAAGTGGGCGATGAGATTTTTGTCCTCTTTCCCCCACGGGAACGTACGCCTGTTGTCCGGATCGGGTCCGCCCTCGAGCCCCGTTTCGTCGCCGTAATAGACGAGCGGAACGCCCGGGAACGTAAACATGACGGCCGCGTAGCCTTCGACAAACCGCCTCGCGTCAGGCCTCTTTTCTCCGCAGAAACCGAGCATTTCCGTCATCAGCCGCGGCACGTCGTGAGTTCCCGTCATATTGACGAGCGCGTAGAAGTTCTGCCGCGGGTAGTTCTCCCTGAGATTCTCGAAAACGCCGTACGCGTCGCCGGCGGAAATACCGGAGGAATAGAAAGACAAAAGCGTCTTCCTGAACGGATAGTTGGTCACGGTGTGCAGTTCGCGCTCCGTGAAGTAGGAGCGGAGCTTTCCGTAGCTGAACTTGTCTGAGGCATCCTCCCAGACCTCGCCCAGAATGACAGGCTCCGTTCCCGTCTCGGCTCCTGTCTCGTCGGCGGCGGCTCTCAGCTCTTTTATGAACTTGTCGGGAAGCTCGTCCGCAACGTCGAGGCGCCAGCCGGAAATGCCTTTCCTGAGCCAGTGGCGCACCACAGAGTCGTCGTTTTCGACGATGAAATCAATATACCCGGGCGCGAGCTCGTTCACGTTCGGAAGCACCTTCACGCCCCACCAGCAGTCGTACTCGTCGTCGGACTCCTCAGAAAAGCTGTACCAGTCTCTGTATTTGGAGCGCGGGTTGCCGTAGGCGCCGCCGCCGAATCTGCCTTTTTTGTCAAAATATATGCTGTCGCTGCCTGTGTGGCTGAAAACGCCGTCGAGAATGACCTTGATCTTTTCCTTCGCGCAAACGAAGAGAAGCAGGTCGAGCGCGGGGTCGCCGCCCAGAAGGCCGTCGACGTGCATATAGTCCTCGGTGTCGTAGCGGTGGTTGCTCGCCGCCCTGAAAACCGGGTTCAGGTATATAATGTCGGCACCGAGCGACTCGATATAAGGAAGCTTCCCGTTGACGCCTGACAGGTTGCCGCCCTGGAAATCCCAGCGCACGATCTCGCCGCTCTCGCCGCGAACGTACATAGGTGTGTCGTCCCACGTTCCGTACATAAAAGAATCCGGCTTATGCTCGCAGAGCGCGTCGTAGCCCTTCGCAAACCTGTCGGGAAAGATCTGGTAGATCACACCGTGCCTGAACCACTCCGGAACCGTAAGGCCGCGCCTCGCGACAGTAATCCTGAACAGATTTCCTGATGAGGCCTCGGCACAGACGCCGGTTCCGCCCTTCCCGTTTTCCGCGGCGCTGCCGTAAAAAAGCTCGAACTCCCTGCCGCGCTCCCTGACCCTGAACCTGAAGCCGTATCGCAAAACGCCCGGTTCGTCCTGCTTTAAGACAGTCGAAAAAACGCGATAGTCGCCCTTTAGCATCGCTCCGTCCGAAGCACGCGCAAAGTCCGCTGGCACGTCGCAGGCAGCGTCAACAAAACGCGCTTCAAGCGGAATTTCGCGGGACGACATCTCCTGAACGCGTCCCTCAAGATCCCTCTCGGTCTCGTCGGCAGTGTCGTAAAACCCGAGCACGAGCGAAGACTCAAGAATCTCCGCAGGCCATTCCGGGCAGTCCTCGCGGCAAAAAACAGAGAGCCTCACCTCTTCGCCGCACTCGACCGCGCCGTACGGGCTCCGTGTCATTATATTCCTTGTGTCGTGGAAAAACGTAAGCATATCTTCCCGCCTGAATCAAAAATCCGCCGGCGCGCAAACAGTTACAAAGAGGCGCGCCGGCTTTCCGGAGCGCCGCCCGCAGCAATCTTAAAATTCACCTAAATCAAGGAAAAAGCGCGGGCGGCGCAAAGCTTTGTTATTTCGTGTAGTCTACGTTCCAGATCTCGTCCGCGTAGCGCATTATCGTGTTGTCGCTGGAGAATATTCCCGAGCACGCGATGTTCGTGGCGGCCATACGATTCCACTTTTCGCGGTCCCTGAAAAGGCCGTCGACTTTGTTCTGGGCGTCGCAGTACGAGGCGAAGTCGCGGAGAACGAAGAACGGATCGTTGTCGGACGTCAGGTGGCACCTGATAAGCTCGAACGCTCCGGGGCCCGCGTCCATGCCGCTCTCGATCATTTTCAAAACGCGCGCGATTCTCGGGTCGCCGTCTATCATCTCCCACGAGTTGTATCCGCCGTGGAGCTGGTAGTTGATGACCTCTTCGGACGAAAGACCGAAGATCACAATGTTGTCGTCGCCTACCGCGTCGTGGATCTCGACGTTCGCGCCGTCCATCGTGGCGACAGTTACCGCGCCGTTCATCATGAACTTCATATTGCCCGTGCCGGACGCCTCCTTGGAAGCCGTCGAAATCTGCTCGCTGACGTCGCCGGCGGGGATCATGATCTGCGCGAGGCTGACGCCGTAGTTGGGCATGAACACGACCTTCAGCTTGTTTTTGATGCGCGGGTCGTTGTTGACCTTTTCCGCAACCGTGTTGATCAGCCTGATCGTGTTCTTCGCGATCGTGTACCCCGGGAACGCCTTCGCGCCGAAAATGAACGTACGCGGCACGATGTCGAGGTCCGGGTCGTCGCAGAGCCTGTTGTAGAGGTCCATAATGTGGATTATGTTGAGCAGCTGGCGCTTGTACATGTGGAGGCGCTTGACCTGAATGTCGAAAATCGAATCCGGGTCGACGGATATTCCGTAGTTTTTCAAGATGAAATCGGAAAGATCCGCCTTGTTGGCGCGCTTAACGGCCGCTACGTCCTGCAAAAATCCGCTGTCGCCTGTGTATTTGAGAAGTCCGCGCAGCTCGAGCGGGCTCTTTTTCCACCCCTCCCCGATCGTGCTGTCGATAAGCGAGGCGAGTCTCGGGTTGGCCTGAATCAGCCAGCGCCTGTGAGTGATACCGTTTGTCTTGTTGTTGAACCTTCCCGGGAAGAACTCGTTAAAGTCCCTGAGCTCCTGGTTTTTAAGGATCTCGGTATGGAGCGCCGCGACCCCGTTGACGCTGTGGCTGCCGACTATCGCGAGGTGCGCCATTTTCACCATGTCGTCCTGAATTATCGACATCGCGCTCAGCTTGTTCCAGTTCGCGCCGTAACGCGCGGATACGTCGACGCAGAAGCGTCTGTTGATCTCCTCTACGATCATGTAAATGCGCGGGAGGAGCGTTCTGAACATCGGAACTCTCCACTTTTCGAGCGCCTCGGCCAAAATAGTGTGGTTTGTGTATGCAAGCGTCCTGACGGTAACGCCGAACGCCTCGTCCCATTCCAGATTCTCCTCGTCGACAAGGATGCGCATCAGTTCTGCAACCGCGAGCGCCGGATGCGTGTCGTTGATGTGGATCGCAACGGCAGTGTCGAGTTTGTTGACGGGAATGCCCATCTTTTTCACGTGGCGGACTATCGTCTGAATTCCCGCGCTCGTGAAGAAGTACTCCTGCTTGAGTCTTAAAAGCTTGCCTCTGTCGGTCGAGTCGTCCGGGTAGAGAACGCTCGTTATCGAAGAAACCGAGTACTGGCCGGCGATGGCCTTTTCGAAGTCTCCGCGGCTGAAAACGGAAAAGTCAAACGCGACCCCGTCCGTCTCCGCGCTCCAGAGCCTCAGCGTGTTGACGACGCCGTTGTCGTAGCCCGGAACAGGCATGTCGTAAGGAACAGCCAGAATCGGCTCGTAGTTTTTGTGCTCGACGTAGAGTTTCCCGCTTTCGCTCCAATGAAGCGAGCAGTCGCCGCCGAACTTCACGATGCACGCGAGGTCGTCGCGTCTCGACTCCCATACGTTCTGGATCTTGAGCCAGTTGTCAGGCGTCTCGATCTGGCATCCGTGCACTATCTCCTGCTTGAACAGACCGTACTTGTAGCGGATACCGATGCCCATGCCCGAGATTCCGAGCGACGCCATAGAATCCATAAAGCAGGCGGCAAGCCTTCCGAGGCCGCCGTTGCCGAGACCCGCGTCAGGCTCGATCTCCTCGAGCTCCTTGAGCGGAATTCCCATCTCTTTGAGACCGCTCTCCACGACGTCTCTGATACCGAGATTGATAAGCGCCGAGTCCATCAGCCTGCCTATCAAAAATTCAAGTGAAAAGTAATAGACCGACTTCCGTTTACGGTTGAAATTGTCCGTCTCGGTTTTGTACCAGTCCATTGCCATATATTCTTTTATAAGCGTTCCCAACGCGATATACCGCTCCGTATCCGAAGCGTCCTCAACGCCCGTTCTGTAGAGCTGAAGGAGCTTCTCGCGGAAATCGCGTTTGAAATCTTCACGGTTAAGATACATAAAAATCTCCATACGCCGGATAATGCCTCCGGCGTTCGCAAATCAAAAATCGAATTATCCGGGCCGTTCGCGCGAGGAGTCGCGCCGCCGGCTGTCCGAATGAGTGTTTTTGCCTGAAAAAAGGCAAAATTACACGTACAGTCAAAGTCGAATACAACCTTTCCGCCATAAAAAACGCCGCGGAAAGTTTATTTCTCGCACGTCTCCTCGTAGAGGGCAATGTACTTGTCGGCGCTCGCTGACCAGCCGTTGTCGGTGGCGCTGACCAGCCGTTGTCGGTGGCCATCGCGTTTTTGACGAGCGTCTTCCAGGCCTTCTTGTCCGCGTGGACCTCCGCCGCGTAGCGGATAATGTCGAGCATCTCGTGCGCGTTGTAGTTCGAGAACGAGAATCCGTTGCCCTCGCCTGTAAACCTGTTGTAAGGCACCACGGTGTCCTTGAGGCCGCCCGTCTCGCGAACAAGCGGAAGCGTTCCGTACCTCATCGCGATCATCTGGCTGATGCCGCAGGGCTCAAACTGCGAAGGCATGAGAAGGATGTCCGCGCCGGCGTAAATCAGAGAAGCGAGTTCGTTGTTGAAGCCGATCTTCACGCCGACCTTGCCCGGGTACGCCGAAGCATAGTACTCGAAGAAATCCTGATAGTCCGAGTCGCCGCTTCCGAGCAGCACAAACTGAAGGTCGATGTCAAGGATCTGCTCCATCACGCACGTGATCAGATCGATGCCCTTCTGACGGACAAGCCTTGAAACGACTCCGATGACAGGCTTTGACGCGTCCACGGGAAGACCCATTCTGCGCTGGAGTTCCTCCTTGTTGGTGGCTTTCCCGGAAACGAAATTCTTCGCCGTGTAGTTCGCCGCAAGCGCGGGGTCCGTCGCAGGATCGTATCTGTCGCAGTCGATTCCGTTCACGATGCCGCTGAGCTTGTACGCTTTCTCCCTGAGGAGTCCGTCAAGTCCCTCGCCCGCGAGCGGCCCTTTGATCTCCTCCGCGTACGTCTCGCTGACCGTGGTGATCCTGTCCGCGTAAACGATGGCAGCCTTCATGAACGAAACACCGTCCATGTATTTCAGCTTCTCTTCGGAATAGTAGCCCATGTTGAGACCGAGCAGCTCCTCGAGAATTGCCGGCGAGTAGATTCCCTGGTATTTCAGGTTGTGGATCGTGAAGACCACGTGGCTGTCCGCGAACTCGGGCGAGTCGTAGTATACGTCCCTGAGGTAGACGGGAATCATTCCGGTGTGCCAGTCGTTGCAGTGGATAATGTCCGGCGCGAAGTCGTCCATGTGCTTCACGGACTCCATGACCGCGCGGCAGAAGAACGAAAATCTCTCGCCGTCGTCGAAGTACCCGTAGCAGCCCGGACGCTTGAAATAGTACTCGTTGTCGATGAAATAGAACGGAATTCCGTCGTAATTGAGGTACTCAAGTCCGCAATACTGGTTTCTCCATCCCACCGACACGCCGAAGCTCGCGAGCTGGCTCATCTTGTTGGTGTAGTTTTGGCCGATGTCGCCGTATTTCGGCATGATAATACGCACGTCTATACCTTTGGCCTTGAGTGCCTTGGGAAGCGCGTACGCCACGTCAGCCAGACCGCCCGTCTTCGCGAACGGTTCCGCCTCAGCGGCAACAAATAAAACTTTCATGTATTCTCCGTTCCGGCAGCCTGAACCTCGTCCGTTTCAGAGCCCTTGCGGGATCCCTTCTCCGGTTTCGGCCGGCAGCCTTTATTTTGTGAATTCCGCGCCGTCGCCGAAGCTAAACGCGCGTGTCTTTTTTTGAAATGATTTCGAAGCGGGAAATCAGCGGTAATAAACCTACGCTTACGGCAGGTAGATATTCCGCTTTTCGACAATCGTCGGGAAATACTCGTCCCCTCTGAACTGTGCGTTTTCGGAGATGACGACGTTCTTGTCGATGATCGCCCCGGACAGGTGCGCGCCCGAGCAAACCCTGACGTTCTGGAGGATGATGCTGTTCTCGACGACAGCCCCCTCTTCGACGACAGCGAACCGCCCGATGATACTGTTGCGCACGGTGCCCCGAATGATCGTACCGTCTGCGACAAGCGAGTTGGAAACAGAGCAGCCGTTTACGTAAATCGTGGGCGGCTCGTCCTTGATTTTCGTGTAGATCGGTCTCTCGCTCTGGAAAAGTTCCCTGGAAACGTCCTGGTTCAGCATGTCCATATTTGCCTTAAAATAGCCGGATTTACTGTTTATGCAGGAGACGTAGCCCTCGAACTTGTAGGCGTTGAAATTGAGCACCTTCAGCTTGCTGAGAAGCAGCGCGTAGAAGTCGTTGAACTTTCTGTTGCGCGCGTTTTCCTGAATCAGGCTGATGAGCATGTTCTTCTTCAGGATGAAGATCTCCATGCAGATCGACGCGTGCGGAATGTATCCGATGTTCTTGCCGATTCCGGTCACGGCGTGGTGCTCCTCGTCGACCTCGACGGTGTAGCAGTTCAGGAACTCCCTGTCGGCGTTGTTCGTCTCCGTGTAGACGACAGTCACGTCCGCACCGGAAGATTCGTGCGACTTGATGACCTTTTTGAGGTCGATGTTGCAGACCATGTATGACGACGTGAGTATCACGCTGTCGCTCTGGCTGCGGAAAAGGTACTCCATGTTGTTCTGGAGTATTTTCGTGTCGAAGTTGGCGATGTCGAGCAGGCGGTGGTTGAACAGGAACAGACCGTCGTTTTTGCGGTTGAGGTCCCAGGGTTTTCCGTCGCCTATATGGTCGACAAGCGATCTCGAGTTTGTGTCGGTGAAAATGCCGACGTTCGTGACGCCCGCGTTTACTACGTTCGAGAGCATGAAGTCGATAACTCTGAACCGGCTTCCGATCGGAACAGACGCAATCGAACGCTTTGCGGTCAGCGCCTTAATGTCGCTCTCGTCCTCCGCGAGGTTGAATATTGCCATATAATCCTTGCTCATATTGTCCCTCTCTGCTCCCTTCTTATATCTTTCCGCTGAAATTCGGTTCGAGAACCGTATGCGCCTCGATGACCGCGATCTCGTTTCCGTCCCCGATGACGTTGCTGGCCTTGATGTGCGAACCCTCGAGAACGATCGCCTTGTTCACGATAACGTTCCCCTCTATCACCGTATCCTCCATTATAATAGAGTCGACTATGCGAGCGCCCTTTTCGACGCGGCAGCCCGGGAAGAGGATCGAGTGCCTCACCTCGCCGTCGACGTAGCAGCCTTCTGTAATGATGCTGTCGCTGATGACCGCGTCGGTTCCGATGTACTGCGAGGGCCTGACCTTGACCTGCGTGAAAAGCTTCCAGCTCGTGTCGAAAAGCCTGACCTCATTGTCGACGCTGAGAAGGTCCATATTGGCCTCCCAGAAGCTCTGGATAGTTCCGACGTCCTTCCAGTAGCCCTTGAACTCGTACGCGACAAGCGTCTCGCCGTTCGCGAGCATAGCGGGAATGATATTCTTGCCGAAATCGTTGTCGGAATCCGGGTTTTCGGCGTCGCGGATAAGGTACTCGCGAAGCGTTCTGTAGGTGAAAATGTAGATGCCCATCGACGCGAGCGTGCTCTTCGGGTGCTTCGGTTTCTCCTCGAACTCAACGATCTTTCCGTCGCTGTCGGTGTTCATGATGCCGAAGCGCGACGCCTCCTCGATCGGGACGTTGATGACCGCGATCGTCGCTGCCGCGTTCGCCGCTATATGCTGAGAGAGCATCTCGCGGTAGTCCATTTTGTAGATGTGGTCGCCGGAAAGGATCAGAAGGTACTCCGGATCGTACTGGTCGCAGAACGTCAGGTTCTGGTAGACCGCGTTGGCGGTTCCCTTGTACCAGTCGCCGCCCTGCTCGCTCATGTAAGGCGGAAGCATGGCGACACCGCCGTGAACCCTGTCGAGGTCCCATGGCGTGCCGATTCCGATGTGCGAGTTGAGCGCCTGCGGCTTGAACTGCGTCAGAATTCCGACTGTGTCGATACCGGAGTTCGAGCAGTTACTCAGGGCAAAGTCGATGATCTTGTACTTTCCTCCGAAGGAGACGGCAGGCTTGGCCATCACCTTGGTCATCGGGCTGAGCCGGCTTCCCTGACCGCCGGCCAGTATCATCGCAATCATGTTCTTTCTTGCCATTTAAGTCATTCCCCTCGTTTTTGATCCGGCTTTTTACGGCCGGTTATTTTCTCTAAATTAAGGTAAAAACGCGCTCGTTTGCATCATTCCCGCTTCGGTCTTGCGGAACGCCTCGTGAACGTCGTCTTGAACACGTCGTCGCTTACGGTGAAGTTCATCCTTCCGCCCGCGTAGCTGTCGGCGTAGTAGTTGTTCCTGACGTTGTTGAGGTGCGAGCCGAGCGTGCCGAAAGCCGCGAAGAAAGCGATAAGTCCCGCGAGCAAGCCCAGAATGAGCGCAGCCCAGACGCCGTTTATAATATAGCCGAGAAGCGCGCCGGCAGCGAGCGCGATTGCGCCGATTCCGAGCGATTTCTTTTTGACCTTTGAGCGGTCGACCGGCATTTTCGCGGCAACCTTTCCCGTCTGGCCGTTCATCGCGAAGTAGTAAAATTCGTTGTTGTACTTTGTTCTGAGGAGCCACACGGGCAGAAGCGCGTAGGCGTATTTTCTGTTGCGGACGTCGACGTTAAGGGCGCCGGTGCGGGAGACGCTGGTGAAGCCCTTTTGGGAGACCGAGTCGAGGAATATGGAGTCGACAGTGTTGGCGATGCGCTTGTCCGTGACCTCCTGGCACTGCTCGGGCGTCAGGTCGTATTTGTCGGCCCAGAAACCGGACAGGTAGACGTCCTTGAATTCGGTGAGTCCCGAGTAGTCGAACGGTTCTATCGTCTCCATGAAGTCGTCGTCGATGGATGACGACGCGTCCGCGGGAATCCTCACGAACGACATTGTGCCGGCGCGCCTGTTCTCGTACGTGTCGGTTTTCTCGTAATCGTAGTCACTGTCGGACCATTTTTCGACGATCTCGCCCTTATATACCGAACCGGCGCTGACGTCGCACGAGAGAAGGTGGTAAGGTACGTAAACGCCCGAGACCTTGTCTACGGCGTGGCTGTCGCGGAAAACCTTCGGAAGGTACTTCCCGTCGCCGAGGAAATCGTTGTACGCCTTGATCGCGTCCTCCTTCGTCTTCACGAACGGAATTATGAAATCCGGCTTGAAAACGCCCTCGATCGAGCTCTCAATGATAGCCGGGTTGCCGCAATACGGACAGAAAAGCGCCGCGGAGTCGACCGTTCCGATGATCGCGCCGCCGCACGAAGGGCAGCTGTAGCCCGCGGTTTTCGCTGTAACTTTTTTCCAGTACTCCTCGGCTTTTTCGCCTTCTATGTACTCGTCGTCGATTTTCGAAGTCTCGTGCCTTGCCGCCTTTTTTGAATTCGCGGTAACCTCGTCCACGTCGAACGTGCTCTCGCAGAATTCGCACCTTACGGTTTTGCAAGCTGCGTCAAAAACGAGCGGCGCGGCGCAGTTAGGGCATTTATACTCAACCGTTGCCATCGAAATTCCTCTCTCTCTAAAATAGCTGTCAGTTCCGGCCTAAAACGATCCGGTATCTTCTTCTCTGAAGGCAATTCTCTGTCTGCCTCCATTATATCACGTCGTGCGGAAATAATCACGTACTATTTCGCACCGTTTTTTATGTATTTCCGGGATTTTCCGCCGTCTTTTCCGGGGCGGACGTCTTTTTCGCGGAAGAAGCTCTTTTCCTCGGCTTCTTCACCTTGATCACGGCTTCGTCCGGACGGCCTTCCGGAGCGGAAACGCCCCTGTCCGGCTCAATTTCCTGCGCGGTCCCGGCCGGTGTCGACTCGGGTTCGTTTTTAACAACCTTTTTGCGCGGTGAAGCGGATCTTGTCTTTTTATGAGTCGCGGGCTTTTCCGTCTGCGCGGGCTCTTCTTTTAAAGGTTCTTGAACAGGTTCCGCCGGCGTGACAGTAATTATACGCTCCTCCGGCTGTTTTTCCGGTTGCTTTTCCGGTTGCTTCTCCGGCTGTTTTTCCGGTTGCTTTTCCGGCTGCTTCTCAGGCTGAACGTTTCCGGAGAGCTGAACGTTTTCAACAGGCTGAACCGTTGCCGGCTTCTTGTGTTTTCTGCCTCCGCGGTGCTTCTTTTTAGCAGCCTTCTGAGCCTCACCCGCGCCTGCTGCCGGTGCGGAAAGCGGTCCGTCCGAAAAGCTGGCGGCGACGTTTCTTGCTCCGGGTCTGTGCTCTTGATTATTATCGATCCTTCCGCGGGCGGCGTGCTTTCCGGTGCCGTTCCCTGCCGCTCTTCCGGACGCCCTTCCCTGCGAGGACGAGGGTTTCCGCCTTACGCCGAGCGCAAGGTCGCTGTCCCTTTGATAGTCGCCGCTGAGGCTTCCGAGCGTGACGGGCTTCAGGTCGACCGTGTTAACGCTCATGCAGTAGCGGTAAAGTCTCGCGGTGTTGTACGCGTCCACGTCGGCTCTGTGCGCCACTCCCGAAAAATACAGGTCGGCCATCTCGATCGCGCGCTCAAGCGAGATCTGGTTTTTAACGCCGACAGCCGTCATAAACACCTTCTGAAGGTCTATCCAGCGGTCGAAAACGCCCATTTCCGTGAGCGGGTAGCCCTTAACGCGCGACTCTCTGAGGCACTGGACGGCGTCGTTCGCGGACCAGGAGTAGATCAGATACTCCTCTTCCGGACCTACCCAGCGGAAAAAATCGTCTATTACGTCGAAAAACGACTTCTCGTTTTCCACCATGTTCCAGGTGATTCCGGTCAGGTTACGCTCGGTCGAGGGGATCGACTTCGCGAAATCGGGTCTCACGAGCCGGTCGAACTCTCCCGCGAAATTCAGTTCGGAGTCGAGCTTTACCGCGCCTATTTCGATAGTCTCGGTGCGGAGCGGAGAACTCTTTCTGAAGCATGTGCAGAATTCGAGGTCAATAAAAACATGTATCAATGGACTTGTCCTCCATAGTTTAAGAGCGGCGACTGCGTAATCCGCGCGTTTTATGGCCGTGAAGCGTCGCGCAAGCAGCGCGTTCAAACGCCAACACCGGTAAAGGCCGCTCTGTTTTTCAAAATCAAATATCCTCGAGCGAAAGCGAGGCGGCGGCGTTCAGATTGTCACCGGATACGCGGCCGTTCAAAAAGGCGTAGTACGCGGCGCACGCGATCATCGCGCCGTTGTCCGTGCACAGAACAGGCGACGGACGGTAGAATTTCATTTTTCGCGATGCGGCAGTCTTTTCGAACATCGCCCGCAGGCACGAGTTGGCGGCGACGCCGCCGGCGAGCACAACTGTGTCCGTACCGTTCGCGCGTGCCGCTTTAAAAGTATTATCGCACAGGACCGAGCAGACCGCGTGCTGGAACGACGCGCAGACGTCGGCTACAGGTATCTCCTCGCCCTTCATCCTCATGCGGTTGACGCAGTTGAGAACGGCTGTCTTGATGCCGGAAAAGCTGAAATCGTACGAATCCTTGAATCTTGTACGCGGAAAATCGAACGCGTGCGGATCGCCGTTTTTCGCGGTTCTGTCGATCACGGGGCCGCCCGGGTAGCCGAGGCCGAGTTCCCTCGCGCACTTGTCGTACGCCTCTCCCGCGGCGTCGTCGCGCGTTCTGCCCACGATTTTGTACTTTCCGTAGTCCTCGACAAGGACGATGTGCGAGTGGCCGCCCGACGCCACGAGCGCCGTGAACGGAGGCTCCAGCCCGGGATTTTCCGGAAAATTCGCCGCTATGTGGCCTTCGAGGTGGTGGACGCCTACAAGAGGCTTTCCGAGCGAAAACGCGAGTCCCTTCGCGGCCATGAGTCCGACAAGAAGTCCCCCCACGAGGCCGGGTCCGTAAGTCACGCCGATCGCGTCGATCCGCGAAGGCTCGATTCCCGCCTCTTTAATCGCGCTGTCGATGACCGGAATTATGAACTCCAGGTGCTTGCGCGACGCGATCTCCGGAACGACGCCGCCGTACTGCCTGTGAAGGTCCAGCGACGACGCGATAACGTTCGAGAGTATTTTCCGCCCGTTTACCGCAACCGCAGCGGACGTCTCGTCACAGCTGCTCTCTATTCCGAGTGTGATGACTTCAGCCATTTTACGCCTTTTCGTTTTTACCTTAATTTATGGATTTTTCGCCGTTTTTAATCCGGCGGCTCGCCGCGCTTTTTGCCCTTCGCGGCGGTTTTAGCAATTGATCAGAGTCCGTTCTCCTCGAGGAAGAGAATGTCGCAGTATGGGTTCGTTTTCGATGCGATCTTGACCGAGACCTTGTCCTGCTGAAGTTGCGACTCGAGGCTCTTTTTCACGTGCGCCGCCAGCGATTTCACTCCGTCGATCTCGGTTTCGTAGTGGCCGAGTTCAAGCGCCGCGATGCCGAGTTCTTTAAGAAGAATCGCGTGGTGGTGCTTCATCTCGCCCGTGACAAGAATGTCGACGCCGTTCCTGACAAGCCAGTCTGTCTCGCCGTCGAACGAACCGCAGCAGACGCCCGCTCTCACGACGTTGTCGTCCGGAGACATCGAGTCCGGAAGCACGACCTTGCTGTTGAAGCTGTTGAAGTCCGCGGTCTTCTCGTCGACGAATTCGCTAACGGCTCTCGGGCCGGGAAGGTCGCCGAACCTGTGGAGGCCGTCCTGATCAGTCTTCATTTTCACAAGGCCGAGCCTGGAAGCGAAAACGTCGTTGATGCCGCCGCGCGCGTAGTCAAGATTAGTGTGCGCCGAGTAGACAGTGATCTTCTTCTCCGCGATGGTCGCGAGCTTCTTTCCGAGAACGCTGTCCGGCTTTATTTCCGCCTCGCGGTCGAAAATGAGCGGATGGTGCGTCACAATGAGGTTGATTCCGGCGCGCGCCGCCTTGTCCAGAATGTCGGCTGTGAGGTCGAGGCAGAATATCACCCCGCGCGTAACGTCGTCGCGGCTTCCCGCCATAAGTCCCACGTTATCCCACTCGCAGGCGGTCTCAACCGGTGCGAAAACTTCGATCCAATCAATTATGTCGCTGTGTCTCATAATGTACCTCCGGTAATTCGCGCCGTCTCCGCGAGAACCGCCTCGTAAAACGCGATCCTCTCCGCGTCCCTTACGGACGTCTCCGTTCCGGCGCTTCTTATTGCCGCGACGACTCTCGCGGCTTTTTTTGAAATGAGCGAAAAGTATTTCAGGTCGTCCCTGTCGGGTTCCGTTCCCATCAGGTCTCCGAGGTATTCGCGAACCGCGTTTACAACGTCGCCGCCCGCGCGCGCCCTCTTTTCGCCCGTGTATCTGCACTGAATAATCGCGTACGGATGACCCGCCTCCGCGAGCCCCTGCTCAGCAGTTATCGCGTATCCGTTATCCCACAGAAAACGCCTCAGCTCGCCGACGCACGTATTCGGCTGCAAAACGAGCTTCGGACACGCTTTCGCGACCTCCGGCGACGCTTCAAGTATCTCCGCTATAAGGAGTCCGCCCATGCCGCAAACCGTGATCACGTCAGCCTCGCCGGGTTCAAGCACCGAAAGGCCGTTCCCATGCCTCAGCTCGAACTCGCCACGCTTCTCCGGGCAGTACTTTTCTATGCCCCTGACGGCGGCCTCAAGCGGTCCTTTTCTGACGTCGGTCAAAATCGCATTTTCCGCGCAGCCCTCCGCCACCATCGAGATCGGAAGCAGCGCGTGGTCTGTCCCTATGTCGGCAACCGTCCCGCACGTTCCCGCGATCTTTTTTACAAAAGTAAGTCTTGAGGAAAGAACGCCGTCTCTCACGACTCATCATCTCCCGGCGCCTCGGAAAGTCCGCTCTCTCCGGCGGCCCCTTCAACGCTCCCGAACGTCTCGCCGGTCTCCACGAAAACGCCCTCGGCGGCTCCCGCTCCTGCGATCGCCTCTTCGAGAGTGTTTTCGACAGCCTCTTCGACTTCCTCCTCAAGAGCGGCGTCAACGTCTGTTTCCAAAGCATCAACGGTTGAAGCTTCCGCGTTTCCGGCGTCCTGTCCGTTCGCACCGCCCTTCGCGGCGAGTCTTTTCTCCGTGCTAATTCTTATAAGCTCAAGTCCCACGAGAACTGCCGCGCCTACAAGGAACGGCACGATTCTGAGCCCGCTCTCCGTTCCGATCGCAAGCGTCATCGCGGGCTTTGCCTCCTTAAGACTCTCAGGCCCCACGGCGATCGCGTAGATCGACCCGAGCATCATTCCGAGCACACAGTAGACCGTCTGGCTTCTGAACTTCTCAAGCGCCGTTTTAATGCCCTTTATAGACACGAGAGCGCCGACGATAACGCCGAGCCCCATCGCGCTGAGACCGAGGATCATGTGCCACGAAAGCCTCAGGTGGAAAGCCTCTCCGGCGGCCGCGACAGCCGGCACGTACGTACCGAAAATGAGCAGCACCGTCGAACCGGAAATTCCCGGAAGTATCATCGCCGCGATAGCGACGACGCCCGCGATGAACACGTAGAAATACTGCCACGGCTCAAGGCCGTCGATAAAACTGATCTTCGCGGACATGAGGCTCGTCTTTCTGAGCATCACAACGCCTACAACCAGCGCCGCGCCGAGCAGCGTGAACACAAGGTTGTAGTATTTCCCGCGGATGCACTTGATCTCGTCTTTTATAATAAAAGGGATGGAGGCGATCGTCAGTCCGATGAACGCGGAGCACAGAATGTAAACGTGCGTTTCAAAAAGTTTTGACAGCAGAAGGAGGCACAGAACGATGCCCACGATCCAGCCGGCGCCGAGTTTCAGAAGGTAGATGAGCGCGGCTTTCCGCTTCGATTTGTCTTTGCTCACGATGTCGTGAAGCGAGGTGATGAATTTTTCGTAAAACCCCAGAATGAACCCGATGGTTCCGCCGGAAACGCCCGGAACGGCATCCGCGACGGCCATCGAAAATCCGTGAAAGGCGGTCAGAAGCATAAAGAAAAGTCCTGCTTTCGTTAATGATTTTCCGGGGCGGCGGGAATTCCACACCACCCCAATATATAATACCACATTTCGGCCGGAAAATCAATTGAAATTAGCGTTTTCAAGGCGTTTTAAAGGTGTTTAAAGGTGTTTTTGGCGCTTCCCGGCGCAAAACCGCGAAGCATTATTGAGGCCGCCTAAAAATACTGCCTGAGCCGGAAAACAAGCTCAAAAGTACGGCAAAAACCGCGCAAAGCATGCAAAAAAGCGCCTGCCGCGAAGACAGACGCCAAAAATCACATAATACAAAAGCTTCGTCGCACCGGCCGCGAAAATCGCGCTCCTCAGCCGGCCTCCCTAGAATTCTATTCTATCCGGAAACGCCTCTTTCCGCATGATGCCCCACATTTTGTCGATGTATGCGAGCGTGTAGTAGTTTTCGTAGTAGTGGTAGTAGAACGCGCCCTTGGGAGTCATCTCGAGTATGCCGTCCTTTTTGCGTACGAATCCCAGAATTCCTGCCAGCCACAGCTCAAACCCGTACGCTTTTTTGAGAGGAACGCCGAAAAAGCGTTCAAATCCGGCCGGGTCGAGGCGCGTGCTGTAGGAAGTCCAGAAAAGCCAGTAGACCATTCTCTGCCGACCTGTAAAGCGTATCGTGAGAGACGTGGCGGGTTCCCCGGCGTTTATGCGGTCGCAGTAGGCGTTCACGTCGAATGTGTTGATCTTGAAGCTGTCTCTGAAAAGACTCGTTGCCGAGCAGCCGAACCCGATGAAATTCTCGCGTGTCATGGACGAGTAGTTCGCGTCCGGTTCGCTCGAAAAAGTCCAGATCGAGTTCCTGGTGTACCCCTTCCCGAGGCAGTAGTCCGTGATGCGGTCGAGCAGCTCGCGCTTCTGTTTTTTGGGCATCTCGGGAACACGGCTCGAAGTGAACGTAAAATCAATGAACGGGTAGATCGCCACGTGGTTAGCGCCTGTCGAAAACGCCGTATCCACGTCAGTTTTAAGATCCTCGAACGTCTGTCCCGGCAGCGCGAAAATAAGATCCATGGAAACAGTCTCAAAAGGCACCGCGCGGAGCGCCGCCTGTAGAGCCTCCGTGTCGATCTTCTTCCTGCCGAGAACCGACTGATATTTTCCGGAGAAGGACTGGATGCCGATACTGATTCTGGTGACTCCCGCGTCCTTTAAAACGCTTAGCGTCTCCGGTGTGACGTTGTCCGGGTGGAGCTCCAGCCCGATGCCGTCCGTTATCGTGAAGTGGTCGTTCAGCGCGTTTACGATCTCTTTTATCCTGTTCGCCGCGAGAGCCGGAGTGCCGCCGCCGAAATAGAGGCTGGTGACCTTTTTCTTCCCTTCATAAGTGTTCCCGGTCGCGTGTATCTCGCGGATCAGCGCGTCGACGTACCTGTCGCAGAGTTCACGGTCGTAAGGGACCTTGCAATACGGGCAGAAGGCGCAAATGCTCCTGCAAAAAGGTATGTGCACGTAGATCCCGAGGTTTTCGCACTCCGCGAAGGGCAGCTCCCGGTCGTATTCGCTTGTGAACGTGAACGGCTTCACGGTCCTCGTGAGCCACGTTCTCGTCAAGGTTGTAAGAACGCTCATTTTTGCCTATAAATAGATAAATAACCCATACGGCGCGACGCGCGCGTCAAATATATTTCAGATACGTCCGCAGCATCTCAAAAACGACCTTCAGGTTGCCCTTAAACAGCAGAGTGTACTCGGCCACGAAAAAGTAGCCGCACTTTTCGCAAAGACCCGGGACGTCGATGCAGCGCCCGCAGACGGAGATCTTGCCGTTTTCGATGACAACGCACTGGCGGCACGGCGTCGGAAAACTGTTGTCCACAAGGTACGGGAACGCGCTCTTAAGGTTGAAGACAGGCGCCCCTTCCTTCATCATCTGCCTGATCGTCTCGCAGCACTCCGCCTTCTCCTCCCTGCTTAGCGCCAGCTCTTTGGTGTCAGGGTACGGTGTGTGGAAATTGAACGACACGGCTCTGACGTTTTTGGTGTCGCGGGCTTTTTCGCACACGTGGCGGACGCAATCCTTGTTGATCTTGTTGATCGCCATGTAGAAGCAGATGTTGCCGGCCGTGGCGTTCGCGATATTTTCCATAATGGTGTCGTACGTGTCGCCGCGTATCTCGTTGTGGTGCTCCCTGTCGCCGTCAAGGCTGAGAAGTATCAGATCCGCCTCGGGAAGATCGATCGGGAACGTGCCGTTAGTCACAACGTTCACGATCAGAAAGCCCATCCTGCGCGCCTCGAGGACCAGGGCACGGAGCGTCATGTCGCCGTCTCTCCAAAGGAAAGTCTCGCCGCCGCAAAAGAAGAGGATCCGCACGCCCATGTCGTACAGAACCTGCATTTCCTGTCTGATCTGCGCGAACGGGTGCATAACGGCCGTGATGTTGTTAACGGAGCAATGCTTGCAGTGAAGGTTGCACCGGTCCGTCACGATCACGGTTCCGAGAATCGGATCCTCTTTCTTAAAAAGTATCGTTTTTACGCCGAAGGAGGCGAATCGGAAAAAAGTCGAAAATTTCATAATCAAGTAAACAAAAATCTGTCAGACGCCGCGATTTGCGCCGCCTCTTGCCCTGCCGTGTGCCTTTTTACTTCATTCTCGCCATCGCGGAGTTTCTGTACTCGTCGTCGAACGTGACGTCCTTCAGGATCTTTATCGAGTCCGGCAGCGAGAGCTCCTCGTTTTCGTCCTTCAGGTTGACCTTCAGGACCGCCCTGTCGTTCCAAAACGGGAACACGTCGATCTCGAAGTACTGCGAACCGTACGCCATGCAGTATCTTGTCTTCCTGATCGGCCGCTTTTCGGGGTCAGCCTCCATAAGAAGATTCAGGTACTCTTCCGCGGTGAGTCGCCGCTCGATCTCGACCTTTCTGCCGCCGGCAAGCTTTTTCGCTGTCGCGAAGTAGATATAGTTGCCGCCGAAGCCTCGCTGGCGGATGCGGACCTCTTCGCCGCTACCTGTCTTAAGGTATGTCTGAATTATATCTATGCGCCGGCAGTTCGGGTCGGCTTCAAGGGCATCAACGTCCGGGTAAGCGATGAGATATTTTTTCTTTACCTCGCCCTGCTCCGGCTCGCCAAGGAAGGACGATATTTCGGAAACGAGACGCCGCATCTTTCCCTCAAAGCCCGTTGAGTTATCGATCACCCGAAAATGCGGGTGGCCGACCCATGCGGAGAGTAGCTTGTCGTCCGCGGCGGCGGCCTGTTCGGGAGTCTCCGTCCTCGCGGTGTTGTTGGCGGTGGTATAGTACTCCTCGGCCCCCTTCGCAGCTGTTACAAGGTGGAAAACGGCGTCGTAGCTGTCCCTGAGCGCCACTTCGTCGGTTCCCAGCTCCTTTACGACCCTGTAAAAGTCCGGTTCGTTCATATATGCCTTGTTGTCGAGGGCGCCGCGGTCGCAGACCATAAGTATTTTTTCGGCGTCCATCGTTCGCGCGGCGGCCTCAAAAACCTTTTCCTTGACGAGCTGCAGACTGAGAAGGTTTTTCTGGAAATCCGTACTCGAGCCGCACGTCCAGGGCGCGACGCCTCCGTTTATGAGTTCGGTGGCTGTCTCGGGCACGAAAAGCACCCTGTAGCCCTTCTGTGTGAACGCGTTCTGGACCCAGCTCATGGCGGTTGTCTTGCCGGCGCAAGGCCCGCCCGTGATTACGATTTTGGTTATCTCCATATTATGAGTCCTTTCTGTCTAATGCTCCGGACCGGTATCCGGCGTCTGACGTTACCGTGTTTTTGAATTCGCGCTTTAGATCTTTCCTCTTCGGATTATCGATTTTGAGATTTTCGCTCTCAGATTTTCGCCTTCAGCTCTTCAGCCTGTCTCGCGGCGAACTCAGCCGTCTCTTTGACAGTCTCCTCGTTAAGCGGCAGCGGGATTCCCGCCTTCTCGAGCGTCTCGAAGTAGCCGTACTTGCCGCCCATACCGCAGAGCTTCAGATAGGAGCCCCACGCGTCGCCGCCCTCGACCTTTTTGCGGTAGAGCGAGAACGCGCCGATCTGCGCGAGCGCGTAGTCCACGTAGTAGAACGGGTACAGGAAGATGTGCTGCTTCTGCATCCAGAAACCGCCGCCCTCCAGGAACTCGTTTCCGTCGTAACTGCGCCACGGCATGTATTTTTGCTCGGTTTCCTTCCAGAAGCGGCGCCAGTCGGCCGGTTTCGACTTGGGATTGTCGTAAACGCGGTGCTGGAATTCGTCGACAGACACGAGGTACGGAATCGTTTTCAGCGCTTCGGTAAAGTGCGCGAACCTGTATTTGTCGGCGTTTTCGCCGAAAAACTTTTCCATGTATGGGTACGCGAAGTGCTCCATCGTCATCGAGTGGATCTCGTTGATCTCGCTTGTCGAGCCGACAATGTTGTCTATCGGGAGCCTTCTGGACGCGTAGAAGTACTGGAACGCGTGACCGGCCTCGTGTGTCAGAACGTCGATGTCGGCGGACGTGCCGTTGAAGTTGGAGAAAATGAACGGCGACTTGTACTTCGGAAGCATCGTGCAGTAGCCGCCGAGGTGCTTGTTTTCGCGCGTGACGAAGTCGAACATCTCGTACTCGGTCATAAAGTCGAAAAACTCGCCTGTCTCGGGCGACATCTCGCGGTACATTTCGCGTGCCTTTTGAACGAGCTCGTCCGGCGTGCCCTGCGGAAGCGCGTTTCCGTCCGGGAAGATTACGTCTTCATCGAACCACCGGAGCTTGTCGACGCCGATCGCCTCGGCCTGCTCTTTATAAAGACGCGCGCAAAGCGGGGTTATGTACTTGTGAACCGCCTCGCGGAACTCCGCTGTCTTGACGCGGTCGTAATCGTAGCGGCCTCTCGCCAGGTAGGCGTAGGAGGTGTAGTCCTTGAAGCCGAGCCTCTTCGCGATCTTGCAGCGGATCTTGATCATTTTTCCGTAGATCTCGTCAAGCTTCGGCGCGATGCCCTCGTAAAGGCCGGCCCATGCCTTGAATGCCTCCCTGCGCTCTTCGCGGTCGGTCGACTGCATGTGACGGAGAAGTCCGTAGAAGTTGCACTTTTCGCCGCGGAAATCGCACGAGCACTTGGCGGCGGTTTTGGAATACTCGGTCGAGAGCAGATTTTCCCTTATGGTAAGAGGAATAATGTTCCACTTGATGAGCGACTCGGAAACCTCGGCGTCCTTGAACATGTGAGTGCCGTAGAGATTTTCGAGCTCGGGTCTAAACTTGTTTTTGAGGAGCGCGCGCATCGACTTCTTCATGACCGGCATGAGCTTGGCTGTCTGCGTGTCGAGGTACTTTTTCTCCTCTTCGTAGAACTTGTCCGACATGTCGCACGTGTTTCTGACGTCCGCGATCACGACCATCGTGACGAACTCCTCCATCAGCTTCTGCGACTTCAGGAACGTCTCGTTCGCCTTCTCGAAGGTCTCTGCGGCCGAAAACTCCTTGATCAAGGCAAGATACTGTTTTTTGATCGATGCGACGTCGGGCCGCACGTATTTCATTTCCGAAAACTTTTCCATAACAAACATCCTTTTCCCAATAAAATCAAACATGCGCTTTCGAGCGCTTCATTTTTAAATTAAGTATCACCGAATTGCAAAAATTGCGCAAAACGCCGGAAATCGGCGTTTTTCACTCGGAGAAGCCGCCGATGCTCTCAAATAACCGCCAGAATCCCGGGCACGTTTTCTCTACGCAGTCGACGTATCCCAAAACGTTCGACTTTCTTGAGCACAGAGTCGCCAGAACGCCGACAGACGCGAGCGTGAAGTTTTCGTGACAGTTGAAGCCGACGCCGCCCTCAAAAACCGTCCTGCCGCGGACGAACACCGACCCTTTTCTGCGCGTCTCGAAAACCGCGCCAAGCTTTTTGAGCTCTGCGACAGTGTAATAAAACGCGTTGTTGTTCATTGCGAGAATCTCCTCGGTCACGTTTACGATCTCCGTCGTGCCCTCGGTCTGCGTCGCCAAAAAAACGATATACGGCAGGCATTCGCGCGCGACCTGAGCGTCGATAACAGCAGGCGTCTTGAACTCGCTTCCGGTGAATCTGGCCTCGCCGTCGAAGCCGTCGTTGAGGATGAGCCGCATGTGAGAGAGAGGCTTCACGAACTCCTCCGTTTTAGTAAAAGGCGAGCTCGCGAAAACGTTCGAAACGCGGACGTCGTATCCGATCGCGGAGCAGCAGAGACCGAAAACCGCGACACGCCAATCTCCGGCGGGCGTTATCACAGAGTCGTGCTTAAAGCCGTTTTCGCCCGAAACGTAGGCAATATCCGATGTTATAAGCCCCGCGTCGACACCGAGCGATCCGGCCGCAGCGGCATCGGTCAGGAACTTGTCCTCATATTCGAGCGGCAGTTCCATGTGGATCGTCTGCTTGTTTTTGTAGACCGCGTTGCCTGCCAGAATCGCCGTCAGCTGAGACTCGGTCGCGTTCCCGTTTAAATAAAGGTGCTCGAGCGAAAAGACGTACTCCGCAAGCGACGTGTCGAAATCCGCCGCCTCTCCGGCAGTATTTTGTTCATCTGTGTCCGCCTCTCCGGTTTTTTCAGCGTTTTCCTCATGCGGTTCATTACCGTCCAACGTTTCACGACCGTCCTGCGCTTCCTGACCTTCCTGCCCGCGGAAATTTTTGTTTGAATTGAGGATTATGTTCTTGAATTCCGCGATCTCGTCAGCGAAAAGGACTTTAAGAGCAGCCTTCGGATCCTTCGCGCCGTCAACCGACACGCCTCCGATACCCTGCGTAACGCTCGCGCCGGCTCTTTTCAGAAGCGAAAACGTCTCGCGGAACGTCTCCTTCATCATGTTCCCTTTAAAAAAAGTCCTGCCCTCGCAGAGCGCGGCAAACTTCATCGCCGTCACGGAATAGTCGTCGAGAGTCGGCGTCTCCAAAACGCCTGAAAGTTTTGTCTGGTAAACGATTCTCATGGCTTCCTCCCCGAAAATCAAGCTGCTAATCAAGCCGCAAAACTAAGTTGCAATCAATCCGCTAATTAATCCGCGCATACGCGCAAGCAAAGAGACGGTTCCGCCTCCGTGTCCGGAATCTTGTTCCGGTATTTAAACCTGTTTCAAACCTGTTTTTAAAATGTAAACAAACGCGTCCTCGCCGTCGCCGTAATACCCGTTTCTGCGTCCGATACGCGAGAAACCGGCTTTTTCATAAAACCTGACTGCCGCGACGTTGCCCGCGCGCACCTCAAGATAAATGTTTGCGGGTCCTTCGGCGGAGACCTCTTTGATCATGTCTTCAAGAAGCCTTCCCGCGAGCCCCTGTCTTCTGAAATCCTCGCGCACGCAAATCTTCCAGATCTCGCACTCGTCGAAAATACAGACGTAGCAGCAAAAAGCGGCGAGACTTCCGTTTCCGTCGTCGATACCCTTGATACGGGCGAACGGGTTTTCTAAAACGCGCGTCCATTCCGCGTCGTCCCACGGTTCCTTAAAACAAAGGTAGTCGAGCGCCGCGACATCGTTTATTCTGTCCCGGTCAATCTCGAAAACCATCTCAGGCGTCACCCTTCTTTAGCGTGATGTGCACCGGCTTATAATACTCGGCGGCCGCCTTCTCCGGCGAAAACTCGCCCGATAAAAGTGCGTCCGCTCCGGCCGCGTCAAGTTTTTCGCACACGATCGCGTACGCGGCCTCCGCTGTTCCGGTGGCGCTCTCCAAGTCCGGAATCACCGCGCCTTTTACAGCGTTTTCTATCTTCTCGCGGTTCTTTACCGCGCCGTCCCCGGTAAAAACGACCTTGTTCCCGGCTCCGGCGTCGCGGCTCAAAAGCCCGCAGATAAAATCTATATAGTCAGAACCGACCGTTCTGAACGGAACAAACCTTGAGCCGTTTTCGTCGAACGCGCGCACGTACGTACTGTAAAAGCAGAGCGTATTTCTTGCGTCGAGAAGGCTCACTATCACCCCCGCGTCCTTCACGGGGCACGATCTCGCGATGTAGTCGAGCGTATTCACGCAGACGAGCGGCTTTTTGGCGCCGTAAGCTAGCGCCTTGGCGTAGGCAATGCCGATTCTGAGACCCGTGTAAGAGCCCGGGCCGTTCGTGACGGAAATCACGTCGACGCCGGCGAGTTCTTTGCCGGCAGTTTCGAGCACGTTTTCGACGCAGAGAGGAAGGTTCGAGGCGTGCGTTTTTTCGCCGTCGTCAGTCGCGCGCGCGAGGCATTTTCCGTTTTCGATGAGGAACACCTTCGCGAGGTGCGCCGAAGAGTCAATGAATAATATCAGCAAGTCTGTCCCCCCTCGTGCCGCCAGTCATAACCGTTATCTCGCGCCTGTTGGCGGCGATGTCGTCGCGTCTCTTTATATAAACGTAAAAGCAGTTTTCGCCGGACTCCTCGAGAATCTTTTCACGTTCCGCGTCGCCGATACTGTCAGGGCCCTTCCCGGAAGAAGCGAAAACGTTGCCCGCCCACTCGACGATCCTCACGGAATTCTCGTCAAAATCGTAAAAACCTATATCGTAAAGATCCTCGCGCGAACCGAGCCTGTACGCGTCGCAGTGGACCGTTTCGCACGGCGTTCCGTCCGGAAAAACGCCCTCGTAAACGTTCATCAGCGCAAAAGTCGGGCTTGTGACGCCGCTGCCGATCCCGAGCCCTCTGCAGAGTCCTCTCACGAAAGCGGTTTTCCCCGCGCCGAGGTTGCCGTCGAGCAGCACCGTGTCGCCCGGTTTTAAAAGCTTCGCGAGCGCCTCCCCGGTCCTCTCGGTCCTGCGAACCGAACGGGATTCGATTTTTACCGATTTTTGCGTCATTTGTTTTCCTGTCCCGCCCGGTTTGAGTTTCTTCTCACCGTGCGTTTTAAATCTTTCAGTTGATAACTCCGTGCTGGATCGCGGGCGTCGTCTCAAACGTGAGCCTGTCGAAAGCGTAGCCCTCCGCGAACGCCCTGGGTATAATTAGATCAAGCGCCTCCGCCGTCGTGTCCTGGCCCTCGTAGTCGTGCATCAGAACGACGTTCGCAGGCCTGTTCGAGCGAAGTTCCTTGAACACCGCCTCGCAGATCTCCTCCGCGGTCATGTGCGTCATCGCGTCCTCCGGCGACACGTTCCAGTCAAAATACTGGAAACCCCTCTCGGGAACGAGCTTCGTCAGCTGCGTCATTATTCCCGCGCAATACTTTTTGCTGACGCCGTTGGACGCTCCGCCCGGAAACCTCGAAATATTGGGGTCGAACCCGATGTGGTTCCTGAGCGAATCGCGCACCATGTCGAAATCCTTGAAAAACGCGTCGACGGACACGTAAATAATATTATACTCGTGGCTCTGGCTGTGAACTCCGACGTTGTGGCCCTCGGAAAGCGCTCGCCTTATATAGTTGCCTCTGGCGCCGCCGAAGTCGTTTCCGACGACGAAAAACGCCGCCTTGATATTATACTTGGCAAGGTTGTCGAGAACCTTGTCGGTGACGTAGCTCGGACCGTCGTCAAAAGACAGATATATAACGGAACCGTTCCAGTTTTCAGGCTTGACTATAGTCGAGGGGTCGTAGCCCACTTTAAGATACTGTCCCGGCTCGGGAGTAGGCGTTGAAGTAGGCCTCTCGGTGGGAGCCTCAGTGGGGATTTCGGTCGGAGTTGCGGTCGGCGCGTCTGTAGGAACGTCTGTCGGGTTCTCCAAGGGAGTATTCTCCGGCGTCGGCGTCATGTCTCCGGTTCGCGGGTCAGTCTCTTCGGGCGCTTGCGTCGGCTCAGGCGTCGTAATAAGAACAGGAGCCTCTGTCTTGCCGGGGCCGTCGTTATTGTTTCTGGCGTTAAGCACAAACACACCAAGAACGACCGCGATTCCTACAAGGAAAACAACGCCGCCTAAAAGAATATTCCTCTTGCCGTAAGCAATTGCCGCACCTGCCGCCGCGAGAGCGACGCCGCATGCGAGTCCCAAACCAAATAAAACTGCGTTCATAATCAAGCTCCGTAAGTGCATTGGCGTAAACATACGCTAGCTTGTATTCTACCACTTTCGCGCCATCCGTTCAAGGGCAAACAGTGCCTTCAAGCGCGTTATTTCCACGCTCGCAGAGGCGAGTTTGAAAGTGGAAGTTAACTTTTCACTTCACGCCTTCAAGCGCGTTTTAACTTTTCGCCTCAAGCTTCACGCAAGGTTAATACGCGGCCAAAAATCCCGCTTCCGCACTTTATAAAAACACCGCAAAACACTGGCACTACTCCCGTTTCCGTGGAAATAAAAGAATCAGCGAAAGGCATTCATTTCACAGTGCTCTTGACATGAGCCTCTCAGCGGCGTGATTTATGGGCAAAAGAGGCATATAGCGCCCTTTTTAGGCTTTTTGCCCGGCAAAACAAGCCTATCACGCCGCTACTCATGTCAAGAACCTTTCGCGGCATAAAACCCATTTCGCAAATCCTCCACGGAAACGGGAGTTGAACCCAAAACACTCCTACTGTTGTAAATTCACTTCGGATTTTGTATAATACGCGCGAAAATCTTATGAAAGGATTCGCTTTTATGCCCTATGTCTGCAGCGACTGCCCGCGCGAATGCGGAGCAATCAGAAACGAATATTCCGGTGAAGGCTTCTGCGGTGCCGGCGAGCGTATCGCCGTCGCGAAGGTCATGCGCCACATGTGGGAGGAGCCCGTTCTGACGTCCGGTCGCGGCACGGAAAACATATTTATCTACGGCTGCAATCTGGGCTGCGTCTACTGCCAGAATTATAAGATCAACGGATCGTCAGGTCGTCCTGACACGTCTAAAATCAGTTTTCTTACCCCTGAAGAGTTCGGCGCTCTTCTCGTTGAGCGGTCGGAAACTGACGCCGACACCGTCGGGATCGTAACAGGAGACCACTATATAAGGCAGATTGCGGAAGCGATAACACCCGAGATCAAGGCGCGCGTCAAAAAGCCTCTCGTTTTCAACATGAGCGGCTACTCAAAGTCCGAGGCAATTGCCTTGTTAAAGGGAAAAATCGACATTTTTATGCCCGATCTCAAATACGTCTCGGAAGAGCTCGCGAAGGAGTATTCGTCCGCTCCGGACTACCCTTCCCGCGCAAAGGAAACTATACAAAAATGCTTCGAAATGACCGGGCCGGCCGTTCTTGACGAAAACACAAATCTTATGAAAAGCGGCGTGATAGTCCGCCACCTCATTCTTCCGGGCTCGTTTCCCAACACCGCCGGCGTGATAGACTATATCAACGAGACCTTCCGGCCGGGCGACATTGTTTTCAGCCTTATGAGCCAGTACACACCGGTGACGGCGGTTCCCGGAGTCATGGCTCACCCGAAGCTCTCGAGGCGCATTTCCGCCGCGGAGCACAAAAAGGCTGTCGAATACCTCTCGGCGTGCGAAAATATAACTTACTGCTTCTGCCAGGAGCGCTCCTCTTCGGGGGAGGATTTTATACCGGATTTTGACTGAGGGATTTTGATTGAAGGGTTTTGACTGAATGGTTTTGACTGAATGATTTTGATTGAAGTGTTTTGACTGAATGGTTTTTGCTGACGGCGCTGCGTCCGGTTGAAGGATCCACATTAAAGGAAACACAAAGCTAAATGAAGGGGCCGGCTCTCTCAAATGATTTAAAGAGAGCCGGCCCCGCCTTTTATTATTACAAACTCAAATTAATCAGTTCCCGTACAGAAACTCCCTGGAAATGATGTCAAAGCTGACGCCGCCCGCGTGCTCCGTCGCTGTGAAGTCACCGAAGTACTTTCTCGCGATCGACTCCCTCTGAACGGTACCGTTCAAATCCTCGATTACTACCTTAGAGTAGTCTTTGCATTCGAACCTGATCTTGATCTTGACGTTTCCGAGCGGAACCTGGTTAGAGAGCACGTACTTGTAGACCTTTGTATCCTGCGAGAGTTCGAACCGCTGCGAGTATTTTTCATTCAGGATCTCGTCCTCGTAGAACTCGACAACGATCGCCGCTGCGTCTTCGCCTTTATACGAGCCTATAAAATTGATCTCGATAACGTCGCCCGTCTGCAGGTCGCCGATATTCGACGTCGTGCTGCCGGCTCTCGGATTGGTTCCGAGGGAGAGCTTTTCGACTTCGATGTGCGAGTGGAAAGGAACGAGATACACGTCGCCTGTCCACAATCCGTCGGCGTTTACAGATTTGAGAAGTCCCGTGGTCTTGTTGCCGCCGCCCATTTCGACGATTTGGTAGGCCTTTTCGCCGGATTTAACCGCGAGCGAGCCTTTCGTTCCCTCCGCGTAGCCTGGCCTGGGCTCGTTTTTCTCCGCAAGCGCGCTGATCGCACGGAGGTCCGCCCTCGTTCCGCTGTCGCTGACGTTCAGGACGTGGATAAACTTCGCGCCGTGCCACCACACGTAGTCGAGCTGCCTCACCGCTATATCGGTGCTCTCGTCAGACATGGAGTTGTACTCGCCCATCGTCACGTTTTTAAATCCTGCGCTGTACGCGAGGTTGAGGAAGTTTCTGTCGTCCTGGAACCACGTTCCGTACCGTGTCGCGCCGAAATGGCAGCCGAACGTCATCATCGCATCGACCGGCGACATTCTCGTGTCCGCCTGTCCCAAGAATCCGCTTATGGCGTCGCCTTCGGGAATCGAGTGGCCGGAAATGATCTCGGACGGGAATCCCGCGAGAAGAGCCTCCCTGAACGACTCCGCGAGACGCTTGTTTATAACTTTACGCGTGAAAATTGCCCACTGCTGGAAATATTCGCCCTCAAAACGGTCCCACGCCCCTCTGTCTCCTAGCGCTCCGTTTCTCGGCGCGTCGATCTCACCGCGCGACTTGAAAGCGGTTCCGAAACGTTTGTTGATATTCTCGAGAGTGCCGAACCGCTCAAAAAGATAACTCCTGAACCCTTCTATATTATGCGGGTTGTAGTCGCCGAACGTCTCTCCGACGTTGATCTCGATCTCGTGGATCGGCTCGAGGCCCGCGAGCTTTTCAGGGTCGTTAACGAAATTCTCGTGAAGCGCCTGGAGGCTCACTCTGAGCGGGTAAATGCGCATTTTATCGAGCTCAATAATGCCCTCGGCGTAGGTCGCGTTGTAGAACTGTGAACCGAGCTCCTCGTAGTTCGCGGTGGTGTTGTCGTTCGTGTAGCCCAGGAACCTCAAAAATCCGTCCTCGTCTTTAATTTTCGACAGAATAGTCGTGCCGGGAATGATATTGAACCTGTGCGTGAAGCAGGGCTCCCAGATGTTGTAGCTGTTGGCGTACCCTCTGATCTTTCCGGTCCACGTCCATTCGCCGTAACCGAGCGTCTTGAGATTGGCGACTTTTTTCCCGGTGAGGGAGGAAATCGCCTTTGCCGCGAGGTCTGTTCTTATGTGCTGGAAGCCGGCTTTTCTGACGTAGTCTGTTTCCTGAATGTTAAGCGATTTAAGTCCCTGAAGCTTCAGGTTTGAGTCGGCCGTATCCCAGAAGAAAATGTTTTCGTACATGCCGACGTCGGTTTTCGTGCCGTAAACGTCGTTCGCGTCGGTGAACACCCTCAGGAATGCCTTGTGCGCGTTCTGTTCGTCGACGTCGATGCTCACCGCGAAGCCGCTGTCCGAAAACGCCGACTGGGCGATTCCGTTCGCGTTAAGGTCCGCGACCGCCTTCGTATCGGAAACCGAGAATCCGGTCGACGCGTCAAAAGAGACCGTACGGATATCTCTCGAATCTTTATCAAGAAGAACGATCGAGTCGCGCGATCCGCCGTTCACAAGCGCGGCAGTAAATTCATGCTTTGCGCTCTTTTCACCCGCGCCGATCACTCCCTCGTAAACTCTCGAACCGTCTTCAAGCGAATATATCTCGCACTTTATGTTTCCTTCTGCGTCCGCCTTGGCCGTCATAATCAGAAGCTGCTCCGCGCCGCCCGCGAAATTCGCAGTCACTATGTTATAAGGCGCCTCGCCTGAAAAGTCCGGAACGATCTCCATATAGAGGATTCCGTTTTCGTCGAAAATTCTGACGCTCTTGGCCTCTTTGAAGCTGCCGTTAAACGCCGCAGTCGCGATCACGGCCCTGTCGGAACCGTCGTATTTAACGTACGCGCACGCGACCTTAACGCCGCCCGTCACGTTGTACGGGAACGCCATGAACTGCGCGGTTTTCGCCGAAAATCCGTTGTACACGCGCACGAGCGTGTGGTTTTTCTTGTTTTCGCCCTCGCCCGCGACTATCCGCGGTCTCTCCGTTCTCGCCGCAAGCGCGCCGTCTGATTTTCCGTAGCCGAGCGCCGCGTAAATTTCCGTGGAAAGTCCAAGTTCGAGATCCGGGTCGGTGTAGCGAACAGTATAGCTGCCGCCGTTCGAAACCGTCTGAGGAAGCGTCACAAGCGCGTTTTCGAGGTCCACCGTATCAACACCGCGGAGTTTCATACTGATCCACTCAAACGTGTAATAATTGTCGTAAACGCTGACGTCAAGTCCCTTGTCAAGAAGCACGCAAAGCCTGTTCTCATATATATACGCGTCTTTTCCCAGCTTCTCCGCGACCTCATTAAGGGACTTTGTCCCGCCGCCGCAGTCCGCCCCTATAACACTTCCCAGGAGATCCGCGTTGACGCTCATCACGCCGTCCGCGTAAGTCGAGAGCGGGTTGTCCGCGTTCACGGAGCCGGAAACGTCCGCATATGCGCCGTCTTTATAAATATTCGGCGCGCCTGCCTCAAACGCGAGTCCCCCGTGCGCAAGAAGGCTCTCCGCCTGCTTCTCGGGAACGTAGTCCGCGTAATCAATCAAATTCGTAAAACCGTAAAACTTCACCCTGGGTACACCTCCTTTGTCGTGTTTCCACAAAACAAGCGAAACCGTCACGATCGCGGCCACCAGAACTACCGCCACGCCGGCAACGATCCAGAATTTCGGACTCCGGAAAACGTTTTTCCCGCCGGTTGCTTTCGCGCCCGCGCCTTTGTTCTCCGCGCCGTTTTCATTTAAACTATCGGTCTTTTTATCGGACATTTCAAACCTCCGCAGCTGCTTTACGTAAGTTTCCGGGACATGCGAAAAAAACGCCGTCCCGGTAAAGCTTTCTTTATATAGATTATAGCAGTAAAGAGGCGGTTTTGGCAATACCCATAAAGCGGAAAGCGCATTAAAACGCATTAAAACGCCTCGTGAAAAGTATCTCGTGAAAAGTATCTCCGCGCTTAACTCTGCGCGTTCGGAAACTACGCGTTTTGCGGTTCCGGAATGCACTGTTTCCCGGGGTCTCCCGTCTTTCGGTCACGTATCTCGTTTTTTATTTTTTTCCTATTTTTCGGCAATTTCAGCCTCCGTCCGCTTTGTTTGCCGCCCGGAATCGAAAAAAAATATTTCCCGGGGTTGACGGGATTTGGAAAATATCGTAGGATGGCGGCGAGGGCAGAAGAAGGCAGAGCTTCGCAGTTATTCCACACAAAATGCCGCCCGGCGGTTCACGCCAATTAAGCTTGAAGGAGGTGTTTTATGTGGACTTGCAGGCAGTTTTGATACGTTTATTTGAAGGCGGGCACGGTTTTTACGCGCACCTTTCGGCGGGTCTTGTCTTTATAGGGCCGCTTGTTCTCTGCGCTGTTTACGACATTGGCACGTACACGGTTCCCGATTCGTTTGTCCTGTTGCTGCTCGCGGGCGGCACCGGCTGCTTCGCGCTGCTCGGCGCGCGGCGCATGGTCATCTCAGCGGTTTGCGCCGCGCTGTTTTACGCGCTTGCTCTGGCGACGCACAGGCTTTGGAGAAAGAGCCTCGGAGGAGCGGATATAAAGATCATGTCGGTGATGATACTGTGTACGGGGCCGCTGCAGGCGTTTACGGCGGCAGCGGCGGCGTTCCTTTGCGCAGGCATGTTTTCGGCATCGCTTATGCTGCTCAGGCTTGCTTACTCGCGGAAAAACAGACGCGCGCCGCCCGCGGAGAACAGAAAAAGGACAGTGCGCGCGGGGCGGCTGTCCCTTTCAAAAATAGCGGAAATACGTGGATTCCCTTTTGTTCCGTTTTTGCTCGCCGGCGTTTGCGTTTGCTTCTGCAACGGGCTGACCGCGTAATCCGGAGAAATGATCCGGAACGGCCTGATTTTGAAGAGTGCCGCGGTCACACGGCACCGCATAAGCTAAAAGTCTGATTCTTGAAGCTTAGAGTTCGAAGTCGAACTCGGTGTCGAGGATGCGTACCGTTTCGCCCTCTTTAATTCCCGCTTCGAGCAAACGGTCGATAACGCCGCGCTGCCTCAGCGTGCGCTGGAAGTACTGTGACGATTCATAGTCGGCAAGGTTGACTGAATTGAGAAGGTTTTCTATCCACGGACCCGTGACCTCAAAAACGCCTTCTTCTACCTCTTCAACGCCAAAAAGTTCCTGTTCAAACGTACCGTCGGTAAACTCTGCCTCCTCGGCTGTGATCTCCTCGAAGGTGCCTGTCAGCGGCATTTTCTCGAGCAGACTGCCGAGATAGTCGGTGAGTTCCGCCATTCCCGCTCCGGTGAGAGCGCTGATCTCGAATACCTTGAAGCAGCCGTCGTCGCAGTATGACGCAAAAGAGTCGTCCTCTGCCCTTCTGTTCTCTTTCCACGCCTCGAACTTTTCCCTGAACGCTTTGAGCGTCTCTCCGGCTCCCTCGGCGTCGGTTTTGTTCGCGGCAATGACCTGAGGACGCTCGCCGAGCTTCGGGTGGTATTTGGATAGCTCGCTGTTTATCATCAGGAAGTCCTCCCACGGGTCGCGCCCGGACATTCCGGACACGTCGACAACGTGAAGGATTAGCCTTGTACGCTCAATATGACGCAGAAACCTGTGACCGGCGCCTCTTCCCTCAGAAGCGCCCTCTATAAGGCCGGGGATGTCCGCCGCGACGTAGCTTCTCCCGTCCCTGGTGGTCACAACTCCGAGCTGCGGTACGAGCGTGGTAAACGGATAGTCGGCAATCTCGGGTTTCGCAGCCGTCGTAACGGAGAGTATGGTCGACTTTCCGACGTTTGGAAAACCGACGAGTCCGACATCCGCGAGGAGTTTCAATTCGAGTTGTACCTCAAATTCCACGCCCGCCTCTCCGGCTCGCGCGAAGTTCGGGATCTGCCTTGTCGCGGTAGCGAAGTGCTTGTTGCCCTTGCCGCCTCTTCCGCCTTTTGCGGCGACGTACCTTTCGCCCGGCGCCGTAAGATCACACAGAACGCGGCCAGTAGCGGCGTCCTTGATTATCGTTCCGGGAGGCACTTTGACGACGATGTCGGCTCCGTTTTTGCCTGTCATGCGGTTTTTACCGCCGCTTCCGCCGTTTTCCGCCGCGTATTTTCTCTTATAGCGGAAATCTACGAGCGTTGTGAGGCCCGGATCGGCAACAAAACATACGTCGCCGCCCTTTCCTCCGTCGCCGCCGTCTGGTCCGCCCGCCGCGATGTACTTTTCGCGTCTGAACGAGACTATGCCGTGGCCTCCGTTGCCGGATCTTATGATTATTTTCGCTCTGTCAGTGAACATTGTTTTCTCCTCCTTTTGGGGGAATCAGGTCGTCAATTTTCCTGTCGTCGATGTGGTCGATTTTAGTCCACTTGACGTCCACGAAAACCGCGACGATGTTGTGAACGGTGTCCGCGAGCAGGAACCACGGCGACAGAAGCAGGTAGAAAAAGAGCTTGAGCCCGCCGCACCTGATATGCTTGCGCTCCCTCAAAACGGCGATTATGCCGGTTACGAGGCCGAACGCGTAAGTAGACGCGATTGCGGCAAGAACGGTTTTAACTATCTCAAGAACATCGACAGTGCCGGTGCTAACCAGCGACACAATTATGCTTAAAATAGGGTAAATCAGGCCGAGCACCCACGTCGCGAGGCCGACCGGGAAATAGTGCCAGAATATATCGTAGCCCGTAAATCCCACACCGCTCGAAAACGGAAACTTCACCAGCTCGCGGAAGTGCTTTACGAACGCGACGATTCTGCCCCTCGCCCAGCGGTTTCTCTGTCTGAAGGCAGTGCCAACGTCGACAGGCTGCTCGTCGAAAAACTCGGCGTCCTCGCAAAAAGCGATCTTTTTCGCGCGTGACGTGATGTAGATCGTGAACTCGTCGTCCTCGGTGAGGTTGGTGAAATGCCATCCGTTTTCGAGAAGGTCCGCGGCAAAAAGATAGCCGGTGCCTGTGAGATGCGTTCCGAGTCCGAGTGCGGCGCGCGGTCTGTGGTAGCAGGCGGTATTGGCGAAAAAGTGGATGCCGTAGCCTGCCGACAGCACGTTCGTCTCTATGTTCTTGCTGTTCCTGTAGCCTGTAACGACCTTGTTCCCGCACGCGAAAGCCTTGTTCATCTCGGTAATAAAGTGCGGGTCGAGCAGATTGTCGGCATCAAAAACGAAATACCCGTCGAAGCAGGCACTTCCGAAGTCCTCTTCGATGCATGAGAACAGGAACTCGAGCGCGTATCCCTTCCGTTTGTGGTCCGGATCCTCGCGGGTGTACGCCACGGCGCCCTTTGATATCGCGATCTCGCGCGTTCTATCGGTGCAGTTGTCGCACATGACAAAAACCGTAAGGAGATCCTGCGGATAGTCCTGCCCGGCAATGCTGTCGAGCAATGCTCCAATGACCTTCTCCTCGTTGTGTGCGCATATGAGCACTCCGTATTTGAATCGTTTGCAGGTTTCGGGGAATGTCTTTTTGCGTGCGAAAAGGCCCACCACCATATAGAACCAGCGGAAGGCGGTAAAGACGCCGAAAGCGCCTATCAATATTCTGCAAATTAAATCGACTATGTTCATGAATTATTATTAACTTCCGGGCCTTCACGGTCGCATGCCGTTTGCAACATGGTTAAGCGGAGCCGGCGGCGTAATAGCGCGTGATGTAACCCGGCATTACCGACTTCTTCAGCCTATTCTGAGGGCCTTGTCGACCCTGCCGAGAAGCTTTGACGCCTTCGGGGAGATCTGCGCGATATCCCCTTCCGTAAGACCGTTGATCTTTCTTATGATTATGTAGTACACGATTACGGCGGCAACAGCCGCAGGGATAAACGCGAGCGCGTATCCGAGGTATCCTTTAAGGAACGACCTGACGATAAGCCTTATTACGCCGTACACCGCGTATCCTGCCACAACGCAACCTGTGGATGCGATGACCGGAGGAGTGAGCGCCGCAAGAACGGAAAACCGTATATTCTCGCGTTTTTTTAGCACGTACAGATTCAAAATGAACGGAATCAGGTACGAGACGTAAGTTGATATCACAGCGCCGTAAATATTGAGCTGCGGGATTCTGAGCAGGAAGTAGTTCAGAACAGCTTTAATCACAACGCAGAGACACATGAACGCGGAGGCTGTAAACAGCCTGTTTACGCCCTGCAGAACAGAGCTCTGCAGATGGATAGTACACAGGAGAATGACGCTCAGCGACGAAACCGTGAGAAGGACGGCGTTGTTACCGTAGCCCAGAAGCTTATATATCGGGCCCGAGAAGACAGCGTACGCAAACGAGATCGGAACAGCGACCAGGTAGCAGAGCTTGAAGCTGTACTGTGTGTTGGCCGCCACTCCCTTTCTGTCGCCTGCCGCGAAGCACGACGTGATTATCGGAAGAACGGTAACGCAGAGAGCGGTCGCAAGCGCGCCGGGCACGTTAATGAGCTGCCTCATGGCCATATACTGGCCGTGGAAGATTTTCGCGGCCTGCTCCTCAAGGCCCGAAGCGACAAGCCCGCCTTTGATCATTTTGCTGTCGAGAAGATCGCCTCCGTACTGGACTGCCGAGCTTATAAACAGCGGAAGGCTGTACAGGAATATCCTTTTCAAAAGCTCCCTGTCAGAGACGTCGCTGTCGCCGAGCTTCGCTCTTAAGACCGCTTCGTTTCGGATCTCCTCGTAGAAAATCTTTTTGTCTGACCTGTACTCAATAAGGCAGACAGCAAGAGCCGCAAGCGCGCCGACGCACGTACCCACGGACGCTCCCGCGACGGCCCAGACGATACCCTTGTCTTTAAGAGCGATAACAAGACCCGCGGAGATCGCAACGTGGACAAGCTGTTCGATGATCTGTGAAACCGCAGTCGGTCGCATATTTTTGCGGCCCTGGAAATATCCGCGGTAGCCCGAGAGAAGGCTGCACACGAAAACAGTCGGCGCGAGGAAAAGGATTCCCGCCCACGAGTCGGGGTTGTTCATAAATCCCGCTATGGGCTTCGCGAAGCACATCACGACCGCCATCAAAACGAATCCGAGCCCCGCGAGAATCATCAGTGCGAAGCCGAAACCGCGTTTTGCCTCTTTTCTCTTGTCCGTCCGGCTTAGTTCTGAGATCAGCTTCGAGATCGCGACAGGAAAACCGGCTGTCGCGATAACGTAAACGAAAGCATATACGGAATATGCCGAGTTGTAAACACTGTAGCCGGCGTCACCGCCGAGCAGTCCCCTTATAAGAGGGACGAAAACCAGCGAGAGAAGCTTGACCAGTATATTCGATACCGACAGGATGACGAATCCCTGCCCTATTGTCTGAGCTTTCTTTTTCATCGGCCGCGTTCCGCAGTCCTTTCTTTAAACAGTTTGGAAAAAGTACGTGGTTGCTTGAGGTCTTTATGCCTTGAAGTAGAAACGTCCGGCGGGAACTGCGTTGCCGAGCGTGTAGAGATCAAGAAAATCTCCGTTCATCAGGTTGGCGTCGCACCACTTGAAGCCGAACTCCGGAATTCCGTCGCCGCCGAGTCCGAGCACGTCGCGCCTGACTGCGATCTGCATGAATTTTCCGTTTACGGTTGCGCGGGCGGCTGTTACGGCGCTTCCGCAGTTTCCTGCGGTGGCCACCAGTGAACGCTTGTAGCCCTTCCCGAGCTTCTCAACGGCCGCTTCTTTGCGGCGCATGCGCGGGCTGACCATGAAGTTGAAGCCGTCGAAGCTGTTTTCGTCCGCTTCGGGTGTCGTGATAAGGAGCTTCATGAACGACGGGTCGCCCTCATCGGTGATGTCTTTTTCGCACTCACACATAAAATAGACGTTTTCGCTGTCATAGGCACACTTCGTGAGGATGATCTCGTTGGGAGCGGCGGGCTGCTTATAGTAAAGACCTTTCCAGCCGGTTACGTCCCTTCCGAGTCCGGAGCCTCTGTACGCGGCGAATTCGGAAGTTACTTCCTGCCACTGCGAAACGTCGCCGTCGATATCGATTGTCTTTGCGTTGATGCGGAAATCCTGCGCGTCAAGGCCCTTGTAGCGCCTGATGTTGGCGCAAAGCTGGTAGTAGTAGTTGTCGCCGAGAACGGTTCTTGTCGGTTCGCAGTCGCGGCTGTGTTCGTAGTCGAACTGATCCGGAAACGCGTTAGGCGTGCCGAGCCACTCGTCGAAGCGGCCCGCAATAAGCTCGTTCCAGCCTGTAACGAAAATGAAATCGGGGTCTACCGAAAGCGCGTAGTCCCACTGCTGCTGGAAGTTTCTGCCGTAAAGACAGAGGTCGGGAGTGTCTTCGGAGACGGTTGTCTTAACGCCGAATTTGTCGTAGGAATAGGTGTAATCTCCCTTTGCGTAGCTGCGGGAGTAGACGCCTTTGCCGCCGTTCGAGTTCATCGCGTTGAGCCCCTTGTCGTTGGCGTTCTGCGCTACGTTGACTGTCATCTGCTCGACGGAGCCGTCCTTTTTGACGCCGTATTTCGTCTGCGGGTAGACGGAGCACCAGCCCCACCATTTTTTGTCGGCGTCGTAAGGTGTGTCGGCGGCAAAATACGTGGGCTCGTTGTGTCTGAACGTGAAGAAGTCGAGAATTTCCTTCTCGAAGGGATCCTCCGGATTCAGGCACTCCGGGTGCGCCATAATAACGGGCTTGCCCTCCCAATAGAAGAACAGACATTCGTTGTCGGGATCGGAATAGAACTCCTTGTAGACGCGTCTCAGCATTGTGCGGGATGTCTCAACGGGGCAGAAATTGAGCATAAAAGCGAACTTCGGCACGTTAATACCCTGCGCAAGCGCCTCTTTGTAGACTTTCGCGAGGAACTTGTAGTCGTCGTCCCAGAGGAAGTCGCCGTTCGTGCAGTCGAAAAAGAGAACGTCAACGCCCGCGTTCGCGATAAGCTCGGCGTTTTTGCGGAGCGTGAATTCGTCGCGATCATGGTAGTAGCCGTATACGGGTCTGCCCCAGAAATGGGCAGTTCCTGAGGGTGTTCCCTCCCACACGGGGTGGTTGAAATCGTTTACGGCCTCCGGATTTTTCGCGAGGATTTCGGATACGTTTCTGGCCGGATGACCGGACTGGGCGGTGTGCCACGTCCAATAAAACAGGCCTACGAATTTGTTTCTTTTCGCGCCGGTTTCCCGTGCTTCGGGAAGCTTTCTTCCGAGTGCGTCCGTTGCTCCCCAGAAATCGGGCTGAACGAACAGTTCGCGCGAAGCAAGCTTTGACTGAGAGGGTTCTACTTTGTAATTTGACATTTTATACCTCCGTTAAGCGCAGTCAGCGGTGATCAGTACTGCTTTAGTCCGCAGAAAAACATCGCGGCGTGAGCGAGAATCGTGAAAATATTGTCGACAAACTCGCGTGCGTAAATTGTTTCCTTTACGAAGCCGTAGACGGTCGCGGCAAGAATGACAACGAGCGCCGCGATCGCGAAGCCCCATGCGACAGAGCGGACGCTTCCCCTGTTTCTGCAGTACATCGCAAACAGGAAATACGCCACCAGAAGTAGAAATTTCCCGAAGTGCATGATGTATGCCGGCGAAAACGCGGTCTCGAGCGACCTGATGCTGTTAATAAAAAATACCGCGTAGGCCACTGCCGCAAAGGCGGCGAGTATCGCGGTGAATATCGAGAACCCGCCCACCATCGGTTCGAGGTCGCGAAGGCTCACGATAAAGAAAAGAAGCGCGGCCGCGAGAGTGACGACCGGGAATAGCGCGGGGCCGAAAAAGTAGCTGAAGAAGTTGGTCTTGAAGCTGTAGCCCGCAACATAGTCGAACACGCCTCTCCAGCCGTTCGCGAAGAGCCAGCCGGCTCCGAGTACGCCTAAAAGCACCGAGAGCATTCGCGCGAAATTACTCCCTGTTTTCGATTTTGCCATTTTTATCCTCCGTAAAAACTGTTGGAGCGCCGCCTGCCATGGTGTCCGCCACAGGGTTTCAGGTATCCGTCATTGGATCTCCGGCAACCTTCACCTGGCTTGAGGCAGATCTATGCACTCTGAAAACTTGTCTATCTTTCGGAGAAAAATCTTCTCCGGGATCCGTTTCAGTCTGACGAAAGGCGGCTCCTTTTTTGAGCTGATCGGCCTTACGAGCAGCGACAGGCAGGATGATCTTGACGCGCCCCAGACGTCCGTAAAAATCTGGTCGCCAACAACGAGTGTCTCGCTTCCGGTAACGCCGTACTGCTCGAAAACTCTTCTGAAGCCCTTCCTCGACGGTTTGAACGCGTCGCCCTCGAAGCCCATGCCGAGCGCCGCGGCAAGCTTTTTGATGCGTTCCTTGTGGCCGTTGGAGAGGATGCACATGCCGAAGCCGGCATCCTTAAGTTCTTTTACGAGCTCCAGAATTCTTCCGGACGGCTTGGTTTCCTCGTACGAAACGAGCGTGTTGTCCGCGTCAAAAACGATGAACCTCACGCCGCGGTCGTATAGCTTTGCGAAATCGGCTGTCAGGACGCTCCCGGCCCTGAAATCGGGATAAAACTGTTTGGGCATCATGAATCACTTTGCATTTCGGGGTCCGCCTCGGAGCGGCTCCGGTTCAATACGCTGCGTTTTCAGGCGTCAGACCATCTTTTCGCTCATCTGCGTACCGCCGAGAAGGTGGTAGTGAAGATGCTGCACGCTCTGGCAGGCATCGGGTCCGCAGTTGGACATTATTCTAAAACCGCTCTCGGAAACGCCGAGTGTCGTCGCGATTTCGCCGGCGACAAGCTGAATATGCCCGAGAAGTTTCTCGTCCTCCTCGCAGAGTTCGAGAACGTTGGCCGCGTGCTTTTTCGGAACGATCAGCACGTGAACCGGCGCCTGTGGATTGATGTCGCGGAACGCGAAAACTGACTCGTCCTCGTAAACCTTGGAGGACGGAATGTCCCCTTTGATGATTTTACAAAAAATGCAATTCTCCATGAGTTACCTCCGGTGATTGTTGTAAAAGCCGCCCGGCTTTAAAGGGGACGGGCTGTTGAGACAAGGCCTGCCCCCTCTCCGCCATAAGCGCTTAACTTTATTCTAAAACTTTTACGGCAGTGCAAGGCTTTCAAATGAAATCCTTGACCGACGAGAGCATTTTGTCGATAGCGCCGACGTCCCTGCCGCCGGCCTGAGCCATATCGGGACGGCCGCCGCCGCCTCCACCGCACATCGCGGCGGCCTTCTTGATCACGTCGCCGCATTTGATTCCTTTCGCGACGCACGCTTTGGAAGCCATCGCCACGATGGAGACCTTGCCGTCCTTGCCGGAGGCGAGAACGCAGAGGGAGCACTCGGCCTTGTCGCGGATGCTCTCGCAGAGATCTCTTAAGGCGTCGCCTGCGAGTTCGTCGAAGCGGCCCGTAAACACAGTCACGCCGGAAACTTCCTGAGCGTTTTTGATGACGTCGTCTACGCCGCCGGAGGCCTTCTCGCGCTTCATCTTCTCGACCTCTTTTGTGAGCTCTTTGAGCTTGTCGGATTGTGCTTTTATCTTCTCTGTAATGTCAGCCGGCGTTGCTTTCGCGGCGTCGCAGGCCTCCTCGAGAATCGCTTCTTTCTCCTTAAAATAGGCAATTGCGGTCTTGCTTGTAACAGCCTCGATTCTCCTGATACCGGCGCTTACGGCGGACTCGTGGAGAATCTTCACAAGGCCTATGGATGCGGTGTTCCTGACGTGGGTGCCGCCGCAGAATTCGACGCTGTAGCCGCCCATATCGACTACGCGCACAATGTCTCCGTACTTTTCGCCGAAGAGCGCCACCGCGCCGAGTTTCTTGGCCTCGTCGATCGGCAGTTCCTTAACGGTTACCGGGTACTCGGCAGAGATGGCCTCGTTGACGAGTCTTTCGACCTCGGCGAGTTCATCGGGCGTGACGGCCTGCATGTGGTTGAAGTCGAATCTCAGACGTTCGCTGTTGACGCTTGAACCGGCCTGGTGGACGTGAGGTCCGAGGACAGTCGTGAGCGCCTTCTGAAGAAGGTGCGTAGCACTGTGGTTGCGCTCTGTGAGCCTGCGCTTTTCGGCGTCGACCGTTAGCTTGCAAACGTCGCCTGTTTTAACGGTGCCGTCCACTACGCAGACTGCGTGCATCCAGCGCTTGTCGTTCGTTTTCGTCACGCCGGCAAGCTCCAGAACCGCGCCTTCCGCGGTAACGATCTCTCCGCTGTCGGCCTCCTGGCCTCCGCTTTCGGCATAGAACGGCGTTCTGTCAAAGACCGCCACTGCCTCGTCAGAAGTCTCGGCACTGTCGCAGACCTCCAAAACGCCCTCGGCGTTCTTCTTAAGCAGGCAGATGAGCTTCGCGTCGCACGAAAGATCGGTGTAGCCTACGAATTCCGTCGCGGGGATGTCCTTCGGCAGAATCGCCTCTTTGCCGCTCCAGGAGCTCTCTCTGTTTTTGATAGCCTCCCTCGCCTTCTCGCGCTGAGCTTTCATCGCCTTGCGGAAACCCTCCTCGTTGACGGAAAGGCCGCTCTCGGAGAGCACCTCTCTCGTGAGGTCGAACGGGAAACCGTACGTGTCGTGAAGTTTGAATGCGACTTCGCCGGAAACCTCTGTAGCGCCGGATGATTTCGCGTCGTTTACGATGTCGCCGATGAGAAGCATTCCCTGATCGATCGTTGCGGAGAAGCGCTCCTCCTCGGCCGCGATAACCTTCTTGATGTACGCCTCTTTTTCTATAAGCTGCGGGTATGCGCTGCCCGACTCCTGAATCACGACCTCGGCAAGCTTCGTGAGGAACGCGCCTTTGATCCCGAGCAGTTTTCCGTGGCGGCAGGCGCCCCTCAAAAGTCTGCGGAGAACGTATCCGCGCGCCTCGTTGGAAGGCACAACGCCGTCCGAGACCATCATAACGGTGCTTCTGATGTGGTCGGTAATGACTCTGATCGAGACGTCGTCCTTGTAAACCTCGCCGTACTTTTTGCCGGAGAGCTCGCACACGGTGTCGAGAATTCTTCTTACCGTGTCGACCTCGAAAAGATTGCCGACGCCCTGCATAATGCAGGCAAGTCTTTCAAGACCCATACCGGTGTCAATGTTCGGGAACGCCAGACGCTCGTACGAACCGTCCGCCTTTCTGTCGAACTGCGTGAAAACGAGGTTCCACACTTCCATGTAGCGGTCGCAGCTGCATCCGACTTTGCAGTCCGGCCTGCCGCAGCCGTACTCGGGACCTCTGTCAAAATGGATCTCGGAGCATGGACCGCAGGGGCCTTCTCCGTGCTCCCAGAAGTTGTCTTCTTTGCCGAAACGGTAAATTCTCTCAGCGGGAACGCCGACGGTCTTGTTCCAGATGTCGTACGCCTCGTCGTCGTCCTTATATACGGTGATGTACAGCCTGTCGGCGGGAATCTTCATGTCCTCGGTGAGGAACTCCCACGCCCACGGAATCACTTCCTTTTTGAAGTAGTCGCCGAACGAGAAGTTGCCGAGCATTTCGAAGAACGTTCCGTGCCTTGCCGTCTTTCCGACGTTGTCGATGTCAGGCGTGCGGATGCATTTCTGGCATGTTGTCACCCTTTTGCGCGGCGGCACCTGCGCGCCCGTGAAGTAGGGCTTAAGAGGGGTCATTCCCGCGTTGATAAGAAGGATACTCGGGTCGTTTTCGGGCACCAGCGAAAAGCTCGGAAGCCTGAGATGCCCCTTGCTCTCGAAAAATGAGAGATATCTCTCCCTGATTTCATTCAAACCAAGTTTTTCCATAAAAAAATTTACCGTGTGGTTTCCTTTCACAAAAGATTTATTTTCTAAAAGCGGCCCGGCAATCCGGGAACCGTGAAAACATGTCCTGAAACGTGATTATCACGGCCCGGGTTCCGGGTTTTTGACGGACCTTAGCCCGTTATGTTTTACTGTGCGGATACTTTTTACGGTCTTAGACCGTTCATGCCCGTGTCCGCCGGATCAGGGGTTGTCGCCCCCGGCCGGTTCTTCCGTACCTTCGCCGCCGGGTTCGCCTGTAGGCTCTTCAGTCGGTTCTTCGGTGGGCTCCTCAGTTGGCTCCTCAGTCGGCTCTTCCGTAGGCTCCTCAGTCGGTTCTTCGGTAGGTTCTTCAGTTGGTTCTTCAGTCGGTTCTTCGGTAGGTTCTTCCGTAGGTTCCTCAGTGGGCTCTTCGGTAGGTTCCTCAGTCGGCTGCTCCGTGGGCTCTTCAGTCGGTTCCTCGGTAGGCTCCTCCGTAGGTTCTTCTGTAGGCTCTTCGGTCGGAGTGGGAGTCGGAGTCGCGGTGGGCTCGGCTACCTCGGGCGTCGGAGTAGGTCTCGGAGTTACATTTGCGGTCGGAGTAGGCTCGCCCGTCGGCGCGTCTGTAGGCGCGTTCGTGGGAGTTGGAGTTTCCCCGGTTGCGGCAGTCTCCGAAGGCGCTTCGGTAGGCGCCACGTAAGGCGTTGCCGTTTCTCCGGAAGGAGCCTCGGTCGGCTCGCTTTGGTCGGGAGTCGCATCCTCGTAAGGCGTCGCGGTGTTCACAGTTCCGGGGGTGGGAGTCGATTTGCCGCCGCTTCCGGGCTTCTTGAACATCTCGATAGCGAAAAACGCGAGAATCACGACAATAATCAGGCATACGATGAAAATGACGACTGTAGGCCAGATGCTCTCCTTCTCGTCGTCCTCGCCGCCGAGTCCGATGAAGTTCTTGAAAGCTCTCTTGAGGCCGCCCTTCTTTTCGCCGCCTTCGGATTCCCCGCCGCTTTCGCGTCCGGCGGATCTCCCGGGTACGTCGTCCTCTTCGGGAGCGTCGCCGCTCTCGAAATCCTCATCTTCGGCGATCACCGCGCCGGCGAGTCCCGTTTTTGCGCCGGTCTTTGAGCCGGATTTCGCACCGGATTTGATCTCGCGTTCGGGAACGTCGTTTCTGTGCATATCGTTTTCGACGTCGGAAAGGTCGATTTCGACTGGTTCTGAAGGTTTCGAGGGCTGTTCGGGCGTTGCTTCGTGTCCTTTTTCCGGCTCTTTGGCGTCAGCCGTAATGTCTCCGGAAAGGTCGACTCCCGCCGGCATGAAGGTGATGACCTCATCGGGTTTTTCCTCTTCCTCGGTCTTTTTCTTGCCGGGAAGGATCATGCCGAGGATTCCGCCCTGACCTTTTTTCGGTTCGTCGTTGTCGGCGTTGCCGCGCGAAGGCGCCACTTTCACGTCGCCGTCGCCGTCAAAATCGGCAGCGGCAGTATTCGCCGGTTTCTTATCGCCTGTTTTCGCAGCGTCTTTCGTCCTTCCGAAAACCGCCTCCGAGCCTGCTACCGCGCCCGCCGCGGCTGCCGCCGTGCCGGCCGCTTTACCTTCGGCCGCTCCGTCTTCGGGAATGACCGCGGCCGCCCCTTCTCCGTACGCCTTAACAACGATAACGGTGAAGTCGCCGACGTGCTCGTTCTGGTACGCGCTGAGAATGTATCCCGCGATGTCGCCGGGCTCCTCATACGAAGCCGCCGCCTCGACGAGAACGCCCTCCTCGACGTAGTCGCTGAAGGACGTGCTGAGGATGATGAAAATCTCCCCTGCCGACGCGTCGTATGTCTGAACGTCCGGGATCGCGGCCTCGCCGCTGATGCCGAGATATTTTACAAGCTTTCTGCGCTGCGGGTGGTTGCGGAGCTTCGCGGGCGGAATGATGCCCATATCGACCATTTTTTTTGCCTGGGTGTGCTCGTGCGACAGCTCGGTAGCCTCGCCGTCTTTAACGGAGAAAACCTTCACGTTGCCGACGTTCGCGACGGTGATCGTGTCCTCGTCGGTGCACATCACGGCGGCGGAGACCTTTACGGAAAGATCCGAGTCCTCGTCGATCGTCTGCGAGACGTCGAGCGCGGCCTCTTTGAAGAAGTTCTTCAGAAGCTTCGTGACAACGGTGTCGCTGTTCTTGATGTAGAATGAGTGGTATTTTTTGAGTTTGGAAAACGCGGCGTAGACCTGGTCCTTAACAACGTTTTCGCCGTACGAACCGGTTGCGATACCGAACATCTGGCGGCCGGGTTTGGCCGTCTTCTGGGTAAGCTTGATTTTGTTGCCGTCGATATCGGGAGTAATCACCTTGGAGTTGAAATAGTAATTGTCGCAAAAGCGGTCTTCCCCCGCTCCGGGATAATAGACAACAGATGATTTGTAGCTCAGCATAATTATACGTCCTCTCGGATTTTTTTGTTATACAAAATAACACCCTATCTTACCACGTTTGGCTTCCCATTTCAACGAGTTTTCGATTTTTGCGCGCGTTTAAAGTATTTTCAATGGTTTTCAATGGTTTGAAACTGTTTGTAAGTATTAAGAGGACGCTCAAGTGCACGAAAACCGGGCATATTAACGCAAAAAAGCCGCCCACGCGGGGCGGCGGAATAAACTCGAATAATCCGGGAAGAAATCGCGGCTGCCGGAGTTTATCAGCCGACCGTTACGACCTCGACGCCTTCGACGGCGGCCTTTTCGAGAGTCGCGTAGTCGTACCGTTTTTCCTCCTCGAGCACTTCTTCGAGCGAGGGCCTTGTTTTGGGATGGCGCGGTGTGAAAACGGTGCAGCAGTCCTCGTAAGGAAGAATGCTCGTCTCGAATGTTCCGATCTCCCTCGCGACGGCGATCACGTCGACCTTGTCCATCGCGATCAGCGGCCTGAAAACGGGCATTCCCGCGGCCGCGTCGGTACAGTACATCGCCTGCATTGTCTGGCTCGCGACCTGCCCGAGACTCTCGCCTGTTACAAGCGCCGCGCATCCGTTCCTGCGGGCGAGTTCCTCCGCGATACGCATCATCGAACGACGCATAATAACGGTTCCGAGTTCGTCGCGGCACTTGGCGTGGATTTCAAGCTGCACCTCGGTATACGGAACGATCATGACCTTGATCTCGCCGCAGTACGCTGACATGATTTTCGCCAGTTCCAGGACTTTTTCCTTCGCGCGCTCGCTCGTATAAGGGTAGCTGAAAAAGTGCACGGCGCAGATCTTCACGCCGCGTTTTGAGACCATATATCCGGCAACCGGGCTGTCGATTCCCCCCGAGAGAAGAAGGCAGGCCTTCCCGTTGCTTCCGATCGGCATACCGCCCTGCGCTTTGACGATGTCCGTGTAGACGTAGCTCTCCTCGCGTACCTCGCAGTAGAGAATGAAATCCGGCTCGTTCACGTTCACGACAAGCTCCGGAAATTCATCGAGAAGCAACGCGCCGAGCTCGCAGGAAATCTCCAGCGAGTTCATCGGGAACGTTTTTACTCCGCGCCTCGTCTCGACCTTGAATTTCACGCTGCCGGGAGCACCCTTTTTGCCGAGCGCCTCAAGCTTTTCGCGGACGGCTTTTTTCGCAATTTCCGCAAACGCGTCGAACTCGGAAACGCTTCTCAGCGCAACGGACGACGAAACGATGCCGAAAATGCCGGAAACCGCCTTAACTGCCTTTCCGTAGTCAAAATCCGCGCTTTTCGGGACCACGTAGAACCTCGACTGCGCCCAGTGAATATCGGGGTCGCCGCATGTTTTCAGACGGTCGCGCATATTTCTGTAAAGGTTCTTCTCGAAGGTGGAGCGGTTGAGACCTTTTAAAGCGATCTCGCCGATGCGGCAGAGGATGATCCTCTCGGGAAAAAGCTTCCCGCCGCCAGCGCCGCCGTTGTTTTCATTTTTTCCGTTGTCAGTTTCAAATGTCATTTTTGTCCTCAATTTAGTGAAAATTTTCAAGGGCCGCGCCGCCGCCTTCGCGGCGGCGGCGCTCCCTCAGCAGCTGAAACAAAACCGGTTTAATCCCCCGTTTTATTCCTCTTTAACTTTTTCCGCATTTTCCGGTTTTTCCGCCTTATCCGGATTTTCCCCGGCGATGATCCTCGGCCTCATGTCCGCAGGCGCGGCCCGCCTCAGCTCCTTGACGCACTCGCACACAGCCGCGAAGCACCTCGCGACGTCCTCCTCCGTCGTAAACCTCGAGAAGCTGATTCTGATGCTGCCGTCGATAATTCTGACCGGTACGCCCATTGCCGTCAGCACGTGGCTGCGGTTTTTCTTGTGGGAGGAGCACGCCGAGCCGACGGACACGTATACGTTTCGCGACTCCAGAGCGTGAAGCATCACCTCCGCGCGGAGCGGCGTGAACGAAACGTTCAAAATGTAAGGGAGCGATACGGAAGGATCCGAGTTGAAAACCACTTTCTCGCCGTATTTTCCGGCCAAAAGCCCGCGCAGCGCCGCACAGCGTGAAGCGACAAGCTCATACGAGGCGTCGATATTGTCGAACGCGTCTTTGGCGGCCACAGCGAAGCCCGCGATCGCCGGAAGATTTTCGGTTCCGGAGCGAAGTCCGTTTTCCTGCCCTCCGCCGTTAATGAGCGGCGCCACTCTGACGCCTTTTCTTACGTATAGAAAACCTGCCCCGCGCGGTCCGTGGATCTTGTGAGCGCTCGCTGTCAGCATGTCGCAGCCGAGTTCTTTTACGTCGACGCGAAGCTTTCCGTAGCCCTGAACGCAGTCGGTGTGAAGAACGATTTTCGGATTGACAGCGTTTTTCAAGGCCGCTATCTCTTTGATAGGCATTATGGCTCCCGTCTCGCTGTTAACGGTCATGACGGAAATAAGCGACGTATCCGGTTCTATCATCTCCGCGAGCTTGGCGAGGTCGACGACTCCGTCAGGCCTGACCGGGCAGTACGATACGCGGATACCGGAGTCCGCAAGCGCTTTCGCGGTCTCGAGAACAGAAGGATGCTCCACGGCGGAAACGATAATGTGCTTCCCGGCGTGCTTGTTGGCAGCAAAAAAGCCTTTCAGAGCGAGGTTGTTCGACTCGGAACCGCCTGATGTGAAAATGATCTCGTCGCGGCTTGCGTTAACAGTCGCGGCAACGGTCTCGCGCGCCTCGCGAAGCGCTTTTTCGGCCTTCATTCCAAGTCTCGACAGCGACGAAGGGTTTCCGTAGAGCAGTTCGGCTGTTGACGCGACGGCGTCTGTCACCTCGGGTGTCTGCCTCGTGGTGGCGCTGTTGTCAAGATAGACGTCCCTTTTCGCGTAAAACGGGCTCTCGACGTATTGTCTGTAAATGTCGGGTCTGCGCTCACGAGTGATCTTTTCCGCCTCGGAAAGTCGCCACGCGGTGATGTCGGCGTGATTTCCGCCCAGAAGTACCTCCGGAACGGCATTTCCCTCATAAACGGCAGGCTTTGTGTACTGAGGATATTCGAGCAAAAGGCCTTCGAACGACTCGCTTCCAGCGGATTCGGGCGACCCGAGCACGCCGGGAACAAATCTCACGACAGCGTCCGTCAGCACCGCCGCCGCCATCTCGCCGCCGGTAAGAACGTAGTCCCCAATCGAAATCTCTTCGTCGCAGATCGTTTCGATCGCCCTCTCGTCGACGCCCTCGTAATGGCCGCAGAGTATGACCAGATAAGGCTTTTCCGAGAGCCTTTTCGCGGTCGCGGAGTCGAGCTTCGTGCCCTTCGGCGACATATAGACGGTGTACGGTTTCAGTGTCCCGTCGCGGTCCGCCGCTTTTGCCACGGCGTCGCGGAAACAGTCAATAACAGGCTGGCACGTCATAAGCATGCCAGGCCCGCCTCCGTAAGGCGTGTCGTCGACCTTTCTCTGTTTGTTTAATGTGTAATCTCTGATCTGGTAGTAGCCGATGTCGAGCAGTCCGCCGTCGGCGGCACGTCCGATCACGCTTCCGCCAAGAGCCGCCTGTATCATCTCCGGAAAGAGCGTCAGAATGTCAATCTTCATTTTCGCGAAAACAAATTTTCCCTGTTTTTAGTCAAAAACACGTGTTGTGCCGGGAAGGCCGGCGCGGCGCCGCAGATTATAATGCCGCGCCGGCTCCTCCTTTAATCAGTACCCGGGTTTCCCGAGCAGTCTGAACATATTCTTTTTGTACGCCTCTACGCCGGGCTGGTTGAACGGGTTTACTCCGAGCATGTAGCCGCTCACGCCGCAAGCCCTCTCAAAGAAGTACACGAGCGCGCCGAAGTTTTTCGCGTCGAGCGTCTCCATTGTGATCTTGAGGTTCGGAACGCCGCCGTCCACGTGAGCCATTGCGGTTCCCGCCGCAGCCTGTTTGTTAACGTAGTCCATGCCTTTTCCGGCGAGATAATTGAGCCCGTCGAGGTTTTCGGCGTCAGTTCCGATCACTACGTCGCGGCGCGGCTTTTCGACATTCAAAACCGTCTCGAAAAGTATCCTCTTTCCGTCCTGGATGTACTGCCCCATTGAGTGAAGGTCGGTCGTAAAGTCGCAGGACGCCGGGAAAATGCCCTTGCCATCCTTGCCTTCTGACTCGCCGTAGAGCTGCTTCCACCACTCGCTCACAAAATGCAGACAGGGTTCGTAGTTGACGAGTATCTCGACCTCTTTGCCTTTTCTGTAGAGCGCCGTTCTCGCCGCCGCGTACAGATTGCAGGCGTTGCCCGCGAGTTCGTTGTTCGCGAACTCGTCGTAAGCTTCCGAAGCGCCTTCGAGAACCGCGTTGATGTCGATTCCCGCGACCGCCATCGGCAGAAGTCCCACAGGAGTCAGAACACTGAACCGTCCTCCGACGTCGTCCGGAATCACGAAAGTTTTGTACCCTTCGCGGTCGGCCATCGTCTTGAGGGCTCCTCTCGCGCGGTCTGTTGTCGCGTAAATTCTCTTCGCGGCTCCTTCTTTTCCGTACTTTTTCTCTAGAAGCTCCTTGAAAAACCTGAACGTGACGGCGGGCTCGGTCGTTGTGCCCGACTTGGAAATGACGTTCACAGAAAAGTCTCTCTTTCCGACGATCTCCTCAAGCGCGAGAAGGTACTCGGGGCTGATTGAATTGCCGGCAAAAAAGACCGCCGTGTTAGCGCGTTTCTTTCCCGTGAGAGCCCTGATGTTGTAAAAGGGATCGGTGAGCGCCTCGATTGCCGCTCTTGCCCCGAGATATGAGCCTCCGATTCCGATCACGACGAGAACCTCTGAGGTCCTTCTTATCTCCTTTGCGGCGGAAAGCACCTTCGCAATTTCAGCTTTTCTCCTTTTTTTAGGCAATTTGTACCATCCCAAAAAATCGTTTCCCTCGCCTGTTCCGCGCTCCAGCATAACGCCGGCTTTTTTTACTTCCGCAGCGAGGTCGCGGATTTCGTTTTCCGTTACGAACTTCAATGCGTCCGCATATTCAAACTTAATCAATGACATATAATACCTCCGGTATTTTTCTATGTATTTCGCGATGTATTTCGCGCGGCGCCGTTTCTTAGGGTGCGTTCCGGGTTCCGCGAATTGCGGTTCCGTGCGCAAATTCCAACGGCCGGTTTACATGCGCGCATACGCTTTTATTATACTCCTTTTTTACGCCTATATCAATACTCCGAACGCCCGAGCCGCATGAAGTCGTCATGAAGTGGAAGTTAACTTTTCGCTTCACGCGAGCCGCATGAAGCCATATGAAGACCCTCAAAAATCAGCAAAAACGAATAACACAAAGCCGCCCGGATTTTCACCGGGCGGCCCGCTAAGTATCAATACCAAAAATTATTCTTTCACCGCCCACTTGATCGGTCCCATGACGCCTGACGCCGGCAGCGCAAGATACTGCGTAAACCTGTCGCGAAGCGCGTTTCCGAGTGTGTTCGAAACCTCGATCACGATCTCGTTTTCGCCTTCTTTTAGGGCGTTTTTGACGTCGTACCGGTAAGGCGGGCAGATTCTGACTCCAAGGTCGGTGCCGTTAAGCCAGAGATGCGACGTCACTCCGACGTTTCCGAGGTCGAGTTCCCTTACGTCTCCCGCAGGCCGCGCAAAACTCGAAGCATATCTGATCTTTCCGGAGAAACCCGGATCCGCTGATACGTCCGTGACGTTGGGAAGAGCGTGGGAGCCCACGTTTTCGAACGCCTTTTTAAAGACCCACGGATTTTCGTAGGAGGCGGTCTCGATGTCGAAAACCATCTCAGCCGGAATTTCTTTAAGAATTTCGTCGCCGTCATCCCAGGCCGGAACGCCGTCCCCCTCGCGCGAACCTTTTTCGAAAACCGCGATGACCGACTGATACGGCGCCAGCTTCAGTTTGAGAGCACCGTTCACGACTTTTTTCGTGACGGTTCTGTCGTTGAGCATGTCGAGAAGCGTGCACGAGCGTGCGTTTTTGACGTCGCGAAGCGTGATGCAAGTGTCGCCGGTCTCGCAAACCGACTCGTTGACGAACATGTAAACGTCAGAATCAGGGTATACGAAATGGGCGCAGCGGAGCAGCGGGAAGTCGCCCTCCACCTCGAAATCTTTTTCTAAATATAGGTAAATTTCGCGCAGCAGTTCCCCGCCGGTCTCATCGTTTCGCATCCTTACTACAGGCACGCTCTCCGCCTCGAGCGACGCGAGCGCTCCGTTCACGTCTTCAGGAAGCTCCGCCGCGAACGGAACTATAAGGCACGAGTACGACTGCTTTCCGATCAACAGCCGCCCGTTTTCGGTATGCGCCTCAAAAACACGGCTCCCGCTTCCGCCTGTCAGGCAGTCACACGGAATAATATCGTAGTCGATGTGCGCGTCGTACAGGATCTTCGCCGGCACCTGAGTGAGCATAGCGTCTCCGTCGTTGTTCATCCACTCGGCCTCAGCGTGGTACAAAACGGCTGCCTGCGTTTTTTGAACGCCGCCGGAAAGAAGATGCGCCGCCTTGTTCGTGTAGTTCATCAGCTTCGTAAAGCCCTCGAACTGCGGATCGCGGTCGCCCGCCCCGAAATGTGGAGGACAGTCGGGATCCGGGAACGACGGCGAAAACGCGTGCGGAATGAAATAGTTCACGCCCCTCACCAGGAGATGGTCGATCAGCCACTTCATCATTCCCGCGTTCTCGGCCCAGCCGTACGCGCCGAAAACCTCGCACATCGCCCTGCCTTGCGTCTGCGTTCCGATATGCGCGAACGAGGACGCGAGCTTCGCGAGAACGTATTCGTAAAAGGCTGAGTCGGCCCTGTTTCCGAACGCGGAGGCGGTGTGGAAATACCCTGTAAGCCCGGGAATGATCTGGTGTAGAACGATGTCGATCCCGCTCATGTGCTGACCGTCGAGAGATCTGAAATAATGACCGCCGCTGACGCAGAGCCTCGCGTGAGAGTTCATATCCTCGATAACGTGCCCGATGTACATGACACCGCGTTCTTCGCACCAGTCGCCGATCACGCGCGTGAAGTTGTCTCTGTGGAGTTTCGTCACAGCGTCCATGTAAGCGACCCTGACGCTGCCCGTTTTTTCCTCTCCCATTCCGAACCAGAGCGCGGGGAAAAACGGAACAGGATCGAAGCCGAGTTTTTCCCTCATCATAGGGATAATCCTGTCGTTCCACGGAAGCGCGAGACCAGGCATTCCTAGCCTGTGGTTGTACCCTCCCATGTCGACGGTATGCGGACCGTACCAGCCGTTTCCGAGCTGCGGTTCGTCGGAGAAAAAGCCCGCGATCGTCGTTCCGAACCTGTCACCGTACATTTTATACTGGGGTTCGTAAACAGTGTCGATAAGGAGTTGCGCGCCGCGCTCGTCGAGCATGTCGATATAGTTGCCCTGCGCGGCGCCTCTTCTCGTTTTATAGAAGAAAAACACCCTGAAAACGCCCTTTGGGAGCGAAAAACCGAGGAATCCGTTTTTGACGCCTGCCGTAAGGTCGACAGGTTCGGGCAGAAGGTCCTCCTCTCCGCCTCCCCTGGGATAGGCGTAAACGCCGAGCAGCACGTGGTCTTCGTCGGTCGGCTCGACAGTCAGCAGCGCTCCGTCCAGAGGTCCCGCCACGTCGACGTGCCTTTCCCCGAGCTGCCATTTCCGGAGTTCGGGGTGATTCGCGACAGCCCCCGCGGCGTGTCCTGTGGGATAGTGGTCGTCGTCGAAAAACCACACCTTCATCCCGCGCTTTTCGGCCTCTTCCAGAATGAGATCCATATCGCGCCACCAGCCTTCGCCGCAGAAGTCGCGGTGCGTTCTCGACTCAACGCAGAACGCCCTGCAGCCGCTTTTATATATCCGCTCGACCTCTTCGGGAATCGTGTCGTGGTGATCGCCGTGAAGCCAGTAAAAAGGCAGCAGATAATTGTCAGGCCGCCCTTTCAGAACGTCTCCGAGTCTTTCGTTCATACAGTTTTCTCCCCCAAAAAACAAATTTAGAGCCGGGGCGGCCGTTTCTCACCGGCATTCCGTCCCGACTCTGAATATTTTCAATTAACTTTTGCTGTCAATTCTTGCGGACTGCCCGCGCCGGCAGGTAAAAAACCCTTCCGTTTCAAGCACGCCGCCTATCATTTTTTGTTGACTATCTTAATGTCGTCGACATAGACCTCGTGTGCGCGTCCCGCCCACGCAAAGCTCTTATACTTCGAGAAGAGCGCGTTTTCGGCGGAGAACAGCTCGTTGCCCGCGCCGTCGACAAGCTTCACGTTGCGGTAGTAGCCCTCGTTGTAGCCGAACGCCTTGTTGATAACGCCGGGGTTGGAGTACTCGAGCACCACGAAAACGTTTCCGTTCGCCTTGACCGTAACGCTTCCCGTTCCGTCGTCTACAACCTCGAAATCAACGAATGCTCCGCTGAAGTTGATGTCGGCCTCGATCGTGGCTGACGCGTAGCTCTTCTTATTCTTCTCGGCGTCCCAGCAAGGAACGTAAATCTTTACCGTGTTGTTACCCTGGAAGAAGAAACCGCATCCGCTGTTTGACACGAGCGATCCCATTCCGTCGCCCTCGAGACCGTTGTTCTCGAAGAAGTCGCGGCTGGTGTTGTTCTCGTCGCCCCAGTTGAAAACGAATCCGCCGAAGTTGTGAGCGTCGCCGTTGTTCCTGAACCTGAACGTCGCGGTGTAGCCCTGTTCTGACTTGATCAGTCCGTTGTAGTAGATTGTGTCAAAAGCGAGGCAAGCATACGCATTATTGTCGGTAATCAAGGCCCTGGACTGATTTGCGCCCATTTTATACTCGTACGGATCAAAACTGCCGGGAGTAAAACTCTCGTCGTTGTCGAACTCCTCGAAATCAAAGAGCGTCTCATCGAACTCATCGTCGAGGTCCGGAATCTCCTCATCCTTGTCCTGCTCTGCCGGCGCCTCTGCCTTCACAAGCTTTTCGCCGTAAACCTTGTTAAACGCGTCGTCGTATTTTTGAATATCCTCTTCGCTCTTGAAAGCTCCGAGCCAAGCGATGGAATAGATGCCGCCCTTCGCGTCAACCGACGGGAATCTTATAGCGGTCCAGTCGCCTGCCGCGGCCGGGAACATCTCGGCAAGGTTCAGGATTCCGGTGTGCCAGTCCTGGTCGGAGATCCACTCGATGTCGCCCCAAAGTCCTTCGGTACCCGACGGTCCGCCGCTCTCCGTATTCACCGAATAGAAATGGTTCGTGTTGCGGATGCTCTGAGCGTAGCCGAGTCTGTACTTGAAAGCGATGTATTTATACGTCTCACCGGAGAAAGGCTCATCGAAATTGAAAACGACGTAGTTGTCGCCGATATCGGTCTCGATGTCGAGCCAGATATCCTCAACGCCCGTCTCAAAAAGGCAAGCGAGCGTAGTCATACTTGATTCGTCCTCGAGATCGAAGAGAATGCAGTCGAGATCGCCGATGTCGAGCTCCGGTTTCGGTTCCTTTGTCGGTTCCTCCGTGGGAACTTCCGTCGGCTCCGCTGCGGGAGCGTCGGTCGGTTTTTCCGGAGCTTCAGTGTCCTTCGGAGCGTCGGTGGCAACAGGCGCCTGAGTCGGAGCTGTGTCCGGGCCGTCCGGTTTCGTGCACGCCGCGGCGCATGTCACCAGCAGCGCGATAACGATCAAAAACGACAAAATACGTTTTTTCATTGATAAAACCCTTCCTTTTGCGAAATAATCTGTTAAATTCGCCGTATTTCCGCTTTTCGCGGTATCATTTCGCGCGGCATCCCGGTTTAATACCGTTTCTGAGCCGGTCCTGTCGCGGGCGGAAACTCACTTTGAAAAGCTGTTTCGATTATACAAAAAAACGACCCGTTTTTCAAGGACAAAATTATTTTCCGGCAGCGGCCGTTTTTTCCGTTTTTTTCCGTTTTTTCCGTTACGCAAGAAAGAGTAATTCCGGAATCGCTCCGGAGATTTCCCGGTAATTTTCCTTAGATTTTTCCTGAGATTTTTCCTGAGATTTTTCCGGAAAATCAGTCAGTTTGCTGTTGAAAAACGGGCTTTAATGTTGTATCATTATGTTCCGAGGGCAGACGCGTATTTTTTAAGGCTGCGGAGCCCGAAAGGAGCATTTTTATGAATAACACACTTCACATTATCGACCATCCTCTGATTCAGCACAAGCTCACGATTATGAGAAAAATCGAGACCGGCTCCAAGGATTTCAGAGAACTTCTCGAAGAGATTTCGCTTCTTATGGGCTACGAGATCACGCGCGTAGAAAACGGGAGAGTGTTCTTTCGGGGAGACCTGGAGGCCATTGCCCGCGCGAATGTTTTTCTGCGCACGGCGGAGCGAGTGCTTCTGTGTGTGGGACGTTTTCGCGCAGAAACCTTTGACGAGCTTTTTGAAGGAGTGAAAGCCCTGCCCTGGCCGGACTTTATTCCGAAGAACGGAAAGTTCTGGGTGAAAAAGGCATCTACTGCGAAGAGCAAGCTGTTTTCCTCTTCGGATATCCAGTCGATCGTGAAAAAAGCGATTGTGGAGCGGATGAAGAGCCGCTATGCGGATGTTTCCGCCAACGTGGAGAAGATCGCCTCCTCCCTCGAGAATTATCAGACCCAGCTGCTCAAGGACGTGGCCATGTTCGACCGGCTCTATGATCAGAACGGGGAATACTTCCATCAGCTGACCCTGTATATCATCGCGGGAGATAAGAAGCTGGCTCAGGTTCGGGAAACCGAGCTCAAGGAGCTCAGAGCCAAAGCGGAGGCCAGCGGGGATGCCATGGATGCCCAGAAGGCCAACGATCTGGCCGCCCAGTGTGACCGCTTTGAGAAAAAGCTGCATGATCTGAAGCTGACCCGGCAGGTCTCCATGCAGATGGCGCCGCAGATCCGGCTGCTGCAGAACAACGACAGCCT
>CADAZX010000009.1 GCA_902792515.1 uncultured Ruminococcus sp. | reverse complement strand
AGACGTAGAAAACGTTGATAAGTCCGATAAAGCACGGCGTGAGCGCGGCGTAGAAAATCAGTACGACGGCGAAAACGATATAGTTGTGCGTCGGAAGGAACCACACCGGAAGCAGGATCAGGAGAGCGTCAAGCAGCACGATTCCGAGGTTCGGAAGCCATTTCACCATGCAGAGGATGAACGAGTTCCTGTAGAGCTGCTTCAGCGTCACGTTGAAGGTGACCATCATCGGGTAGAGGTACAGGTTGAGCATCGTGAGCAGCACGGCGAAAAAGATCGTCACAAGCGCTATCATAAAGAGTATGAACCACGGTATCGCTCCGCTGTAGACGGGATTCGCGGGGTTCGCTATGACCATGTAAGCCATCCCGTTGAGCAGGATGACGAGGCCGGCGAACATATTGATGAACATCGTCTTGAGTCCAAGCGAGAGGTTCGTTTTCGACTTTGTTATAAAATCGTGCCAGAGGAAAACCGGTTCCTCCTTGTAAAAGCTTTTTAAAATGAACGTGAGACCGGCGTAAAAGGGGCCGGACGAGAAAACGGGCACGCACGTAAAGAAGATCACGAAAAACAGAAGCGCCTTGAAATAGATCGCGTTCGCGGTGACGTCCTCCGAGAGGATCTGCGAAATGTTTACCGACTGGTCGAACATGTCGTAAAGAGCTACCGCGCCGGAAAAAGCGGCGGTAACGAGCGCGATGACAGGCAGCGAAAACAGTACGTAGATGAAATTGATGCCGAAAATGCTGAAGCGCTTGTTCCAGAGCACGATAAAAAAGCGGACAAAAGGATGCTTGGGCTTGGCGTTCTTGTCGACGCCCTTCCCCGGCTTTGTGAATCTGTCTGCACTGAATAGCTTCATCGCCAAAATCTCCGTCAATTCTTTTCGCCGCGAGCATATTTTTCGTTTTGTCCCCGGACGTTTTTATTCTAACACAAAACCGCCGGATATACAAACGGAATTTGCCGCCGCAGTGAGTTTTTTTATACGTTTTTTACTGATACCGGAAAGTTTGAAACACGCTCTCACACCGCGAATTTGCGGCTCTGCGCGTTTACAGCACACCCGGACTGTCTTTCCCGAGTCTTTCCCGAGCTTAAACCTCGCCGTTGACAAAACGCGTCCGAAAATGTATCCTTAAGCCGTCCGGTCAAGCCGGCATTTACCTTTAAAGGAGAGATTCGATGAACACACCAGAAATCACAAAAAAGAAGATCAAAACGATTCTCAACAGGCGTTTCGTGTACTGCTACGACATCGAGTACGCGGAAGGCCGTCACTACTATTCAGTCTCACGCCGCAAAAAGAACGACCTTGTCGCGATAATGGGCGAAGCCGAAGCGAAGGATTTCGTTCCTGACGCCGTAACGATTTTCGTGATAATCAAGCGCGACGGCCGTGAGCCCGTTCTTCTCCTGGACTACGAGTACAGGTATCCAGTCGGCAGGTATCTTCTGAGTCCGCCGGCGGGGCTTGTCGACAGCAGGGATATTCAGGCGTTTTCGAGGCCGGAGGACGTCATCAGGGAGACAACGAGACGCGAGGTTTTTGAGGAAACCGGTCTCGTGCTTGACGAAAAATGCGAGATCAAGATAGTCAGTCCCCTTCTGTTCACGGGTCCGGGAATGACGGACGAGTCGAACGCGCTTGCCGCGGTCATCGCCGACATCGGATCGGACAATCTTGCGGACCGCCTGTCGCAGGAAGGCGCCGAAGGTACCGAGTGCTTCGACGGCTTCGTGCCTGTCACAAAAAAAGAGGCGCTTGAGATACTCAAGAAATCAAAAGACGCGAAAGGCAACTTCTTCTCGGTGTACACATGGTGCGCGCTTATGTACTTTGTATCGGGAATGTGGGAATAAAAAACGGGAATAATCAATTCGTAAAACAAGCGAAAGACCGCCGCCCCCTGAAACCGTTTTCGAGGGGCGGCGGCTTTTTAATTATTTAATTAACACTTAAAATTCAGTCCTCTTTTTTCCTGAGGAGGAAAGCCGCGAAGCAGACGGCAAGAGCCGGAACCGCTGTGAACGCAACCGCCGAGCCGCAGCCTTTTTTGCCGGGTTTTCTCGGTTCTGCCGTGGGCTCCTCAATGACGGTGCCGCAGCTGTTGAACACGTACGTGAATCTTCCGCCCGGTGCGGCGTCGCCGTCAGTGTACGTGGTAAGGATGTCGCCGTCGGTGAGGTTCGCGTCGCACCATTTGAAGTTGAACGTGAACTCCTCGGCGTCAAGGCCGATCATAGAGCGCGGGATCTCGACCTGCATCACTTTACCGCTTACGGTGTATCTGACGTCGCCGACCTTTTCCCAGTTCCAGCCGCCGGTGCTCTTTTCGAGCGCGAGCGTCGAATCGGTTCCGGTCTCGCGGCCGACGATGAACTCAAACTCCTCCCAGTCCTTGGAGTCGGCAGTCGCAGCCTGCATGTCGAGAAGGAGACGCATCCAGTTTTCGTCGGTGCGCGCCGTGATGTCGGCCGCCGTCTCAACGTAGAAGTAGACGTTGTTGTCGTCGTAAGTGACCTTTGACTTCACGATGTCGTTTCTGGTGCCGGGGTTGTTGTACTTGAGCGTCGACCAGCCCTTCGCGTTGTCGCGGACGTAGGTGTCGTTCAGGTAGTCGGTGTAGACGGTGATTCCGTCGTCGTTCCATGCGTCGGTGCCGGCGGTGATGTCGATAGTCTTGGCGGTCTTCTGCGTCACAGGCGTGCTCATACCCTTAAAGCGGCGCACGTTGTTGACGAGCTGGTAGTAGAAATAGTCCTTGAGATTTCCCTTGGAGGGCTCGATGTCTCTCGAGTTAGCGTCGTCGCACTGATCCGGGAAGCCGTTCTTGACGCCGCCCCACTCCTCGTTTCTGCCGGCGATCCACTCGTTCCAGCCTGTTACGAAAACGATCTCGGGGTCGACGCTCTGCGCGTAGTCCCACTGTTCCTGGAGGTTGATTCCGTAGTAGTGGGCGTTCTCCATCGAGGACGAGCAGACGATGTCCTTGCCTCTGTAGTTGTAGGTGTAGGAGAAGTCCTTCTGCATCGAGAAGCCTCTTCCCATGTTGTGAGGGCCGTTCATCGCAGAGAGGCACATTCTCTCGTAGTCTGCGTTCTGCGCGACGCCAACGGTCGTCATCTCGACCTTGCCGTCGCCCTTTTTATAAAGCGCCTGCGGGTAGACGTGCAGCCAGCCCCACCAGGTGTTGTCGTGGTCGCCCTTGAAGTAGTCGGGCTCGCCCTGTCTGAACGTGAAGAAGTTGTAGATCTCGTTCTCGTACGGGTCCGATCTGTCGAGACTGTCGTCGATGCACATTACCATCGGCTTTCCGTCGAGGTAGAACCAGAGATCCTGGTAGAGCCCCGCCTTGTAAATTCTCTTGTAGATCTGTTTGAGCTCGGAGCACGTGTTCTTCTGATCCCAGAAAGGCATCATGAAGCCGATCTGCGGAGTTTTAACGCCTTCTGCGCGCGCCTGCGACCAGACTTCGAGAAGGTTGATGTATGCGGGCTCCCAGACAAGGTCCTGGTTCGTGCAGTCGAAAAGCACAAAGTCGATTCCGGCGTCGGCGAGGAGCTCCGCGTGCTTTCTAAGAACGTAGTCGTCTGTCTCCTGGTAGTAGCCGAAAAGCGGCTCGTTCCAGAAATAAGTGCCGACGTTGTTCTTCTTCCAAATCTTGTGGTTGTAGTCGTTTCTGGCCTCGGGATACTCGTCGAGGATCAGCTGTACGTTCGTCGGTTTGATTCCCGCGAAGTTGTAGTGCCACGTCCAGTAAAAAATGCCGACCTTCTTATCTTTGGTCGCTCCCGCGTCCTTGTACTCCATCGAGGGCCTGCCGAGACCGTCGACAAACGCCCACTGAGTGGAATCGACGCCGAGCTTGGCGATCATGCTGTCGTCAGCGATTACCGACTCCGGAGGCGGTCCGGCGGGTTTTCTGTCGACCTCTTTGGAAACCTCGAGCATCGAAGCTTTCGAGCCGCCTGCCGCGACGATCTCGCCGAGCGGAGAGCTGTTGTTGTCAATCTCGTAAATATAACCCTTGAAGCCCTTCGGCGCCGGCGTGTAGGTGTTGACCTTGATGCCTTCACCTTTCTTTACGTAGAGCTCGAGGACGTACTCGCCGGCGGGAACCGTTCCCACTCCGAGCGCCTCAAAGTCAAGCGATACCACGTCGCCGCGCGACCAGTCGTTAAACTCTTTTCTCGCGACCGGTTCGCCCTTTTTGGAGTCGGGAAGGTTCTTGTTCCATTTATAGAGCGAAAGAACGATAACCTTGTCCTTGCTGTTCGAGTTGATCTCGATACCCGCCTTCTGGAAGCCGACCGAGATGTTGAACTGAAGGTCGAGCGTCTGCGGAATTCCGAGCGTTACGGAGACCTTCTTGCTCCCCGCTCCGCTGTCGAACGTCTCGATGACGTCGGCGGCGCGCGAACTGAGCGAAGGAAGCGCGAAGCCGGCGAAAACGACTGCCGCGAGGGCAATTAAAACGATTTTTGCAAATGATCTTTTCATTGAAACCTCCCGAAAAAGTTTCTTTTTAATAATTTGAGCGTGATGCGCTTCCGATCCGCCCGGTGTCTGATGCGCGGCGTCAGGGAGTCAGGCGTTTTCCTCTTTCTTTCTCGCGACCGCAATAAGCAAAGCGCCGGCGAAAATGACGGGAACCGCAAAAGCTGCAGTGCCTATCGAAGCGAAGCAACCTTTTTTGACGGGTTTTACAGGCTCCACCGGCTCTTCACCCGGAACGCTGCTGAGGAGGAACGCGAACCTGCCGCCGGGAGCGGAGTCGCCGTCGGTATAGAGCGTCAGAATGTCGCCGTCATCAAGATTCGCGTCAGCCCACTTGAACGAGATCGTGAAATCGCCTTCACCGATACCGAGCATGCTTCTGGGAACGGCGATCTGCATCACCTTGCCGTTAACCGTGTAGCTAACGTCGCCGACCTTTTCCCAGTTCCAGCCTCCCGTGCTCTTTTCGAGCGTGAGCGTGTTTGCGGTTCCGGTCTCGCGGCCGATGATATACTCGAAGTTCTCCCAGTCGACCGACGTTTCAGTCGCCGGCGCGGTGTCGATAATGAGGCGCATCCAGTTGTCGTCGGTGTACGGAGTAATGTCGTTTGCCGTCTCCGCGTAGAAGTATACGTTCTCGCTGTCAAACGCCGCCTTGAGCGTCACGAAGTCGTTCCTGATGCCGGGGTTCGTGTAGTGAACCGTCTTCATTCCGTCGTTGTCGCGGACGTAAGTGTTGTTCAGGTAGTGGTTGTACGTGACGACCGTGTCCTTTGTCCAGACGTCTCCCGGGTTGTTGATGTCGACGGTCGTCGGCTTTGCGAAAACCGTCTTTGAAGCGCCCTTGAATCTCCTGACGTTAGCGGCGAGCTGGTAGTAATAGTAGTCCTTGAGTTCGCCTTTGGAGGGCTCGCAGTCTCTCGAGTTGGCGTCGTCGCACTGGTCCGGGAACGCGTTTTCGACGCCCTCCCATTCCTCGTACCTGCCTGCGGTCCACTCGTTCCAGCCTGTGACGAAAATGATATCCGGGTCGACCGACAGCGCGTAGTTCCACTGCTCCTGGAAGTTGATTCCGTAGTAGTGCGCGTTTTCCATCGAGGAGGAACAGACGACGTCCTTACCTCTGTAGTTGTAAGTATAGCTGAAATTCTTCTGTTCGGAGTAGCCCCTGCCCATATTTGTGCCCGAGTTCATCGCGGAGAGCTTTCTCGTCACGTAGTTTGCGTTCTGCGCGACGCCGACAGTCGTCTGCTCTACGGTTCCGTCCGGCCTTTTATAAAGCGCCTGCGGGTAAATATGGAGCCAGCCCCAGTAGTCGTTCGACTTGTCCTCGAGCCAGTAGCTCGGCTCGCCTCTCCTGAACGTGAAGAAGTTCTTGATGTCGCGCATTTCCGGATCATTTTCGTCAAGCATCTCGGAAATGGCCATGATCATCGGTTTCCCGTCGAGGTAGTACCAGAGGTCATTGTAGAGACCGTATTTGTACATCCTGTGGAAAAGCTGCTTGAGCGACGACAGAGTGTAGTCCTTGTCCCAGAAAGGAAGCATGAACGCGACCTTGGGGGTCCTGACGCCCTCCTCCCTGGCCTGAGACCAGACCTTGAGAACGTTCAGATACTGCGGCGTAAAAACGTTGTCGCCGTTTGTGCAGTCGAAAAGCACGAAGTCGATTCCCGCGTCGGCGAGAAGCTCGGCATGCTTTCTAAGAACATAGTCGTCGGACTGCTTGTAGTAGCCGAAAAGAGGCTCGTTCCACCAGAAGCTGCACCCCTGATAGCTGTTCCACACCTTGTTCTTGTAGTCTCTGACAACCTCGGGATGTTCTTTAAAAATGGCCGTGACGTTCGCGGGGCGCGAATTAGACGCGAACTGCTCGTGCCAGGTCCAGTAAAAAATGCCGACGGTTTTGTTCTCCTTCGGATAGCCGACGTCGCTGTAGAGAGGGACGGTTCTGCCGAGTCCGTCAACGGCGGTCCACTGCGTCGGGTCGACGGCGAGCTTCGATACCATACTGTCGGGCGAGAGCTCCGGCTCCGGGGGAACTATCCAGAGCGCCTCTGAATTCTCCGCGGAGATCGTTTTCGCAAACGCGTCTTTAGACGCCGAAGTTTCGACTGCTATAACGGGCGTGCCGTCCTTCGCGTAGCGGTCGACGTATGCGGCAAGCGCAGGAATCGCAGGAGTGTACATGTTAAACTTGTACGAACTGCCTTCCTGCGTGTAGATCTCTATATAGTACTCGCCCGCGGGCAGCGTTGTAGCGCCGGAGGACGCGTATAGAAAGTCGCCCTTGTTCCACTTTGAGTAAGTCTCTGACGATACCGGGTCGGCGCTGACGGTCGCGGACATGCTCCCCTGCCATTTGTAAAGGCTGACGGTAACGGTTTTTCCGTTGGAGGAGACGCCGATCTCAATTCCGGCCTTTGTGAACTCCGCGCCCGCGTTGAACCTTCCGCCGTAAGTGTGACCGTCGTCAAACGAGACTGACGTCTTTTTCGACGTCTTAGAGTCGTTGTAAATCTCCAGTGTGTTAGCGGCGAACGAAAACGACGCAAACATGGAAATGAATATGAATACGGATAGAATTGCCGCAATTAGTTTTCGTGAAAATGAAATCATTTTCTGCCAACCTCCGTCATAAGATCGTTACCGAAACGGGAAACGGGAATCAGTTTCCGCGAGACGTTCTTTTTTATTATTATAACATCCCGGGGCGTGAGTTTTCAAGGCGTTTATTATATAAAGAGGGGCGGCCGCGGCCGCCCCTCCAAAATCGATTCAAACGAATCTAAAAATCAAGTCATTTTTCATTTTTCTTTTTCGCCAAGGCCGTTGCCGCGGCGCCGATTGCAAGCACTATAACGGCTGCGCCGTGGACCGTTCCGCCGCAGCCCTTCTTGCCCTGAGGTTTCTCGGTGGGCTTTTCTTCGGGCTTTTCGGTTGCAGGAGCTTCCGTTTGTGCGGCCGGCTCATCGGTTTTCGCGGGCTCTTCAGTTGCTTCGGCTGTCGGCTCCTCGGCGGGTGCGGAAGGCTCTTCAGTAGCGGGTGCTTCCGTAGCTTCAGCAGAACCGTCCTGCTCCTTCAGCTCGCCGTACTCGATGAAAATATCGTCGAAAAGAAGCTCGGTGCCGGTGCCGTCAATGTCAAAGCGCAGCGCGCTGACGCCCGCGAAATCTTCGGGATAAAGCGACATGCTGCCCTCGAGCATCTTGCCGTCGAGGAATACCGCGTAGTTCTTGGTGTCCTTGAAGAACGCTGCGCCGATCGTGACTGTCTTGTCCTTGTCGAAGGTTCCGACGGACTTTCTCTCCGTGTTCACGATCGCGACCTTTCCGTCCGGACCGGGCTCGAGCCTGATGACCATGCCGCCCCTGTCGGTGCTGTCGGTCGTCGTTCCGCCCTCGTTAACGTTCGTGACGCACATGTCGAAGCAGCCCGTCACGTTTTTAACTTTTACCGTAAAATAGACGAAAATATCGGCGTTCGGGTCGTCCGCGGCGGGAATCATCCAGAACCTCATATCGAGGAAGTCCTTAACCGCAAGCGCGATTCCGTCAAAGTCTCTGTCAGTGTCAACAGGCATCACGTAGGAGGCCGGGTTGACGAACGGAGTCCTTGAGGATCTCAGGAAAGGCATTTCCTCAATGTAGTTGAACGTCTCGGACTCTTTGTTGGGCTGCTCGTATTCGGTGCCCGGGAAGAGTATCTCGTAGTCCTCGAGGTAGTAGTAATCCTCGCCTTTGAAAGCGTAGAGCTTGCTGCCAGTCTCGACGGGAGCGCCGCTTCCGAACGCTGTGACGGAGATGTCGTCAAAATAGACCTCGTTCACGTGGCAGCTGCCCTTCTGGCTTTTGGAGATGTCGTTTTCCTCGGCCCAGTCGTGGCAGTCGAATCTGATGGCGGTGATGTTCGTCATCTTGCCGATGTATTTATAGCTTCCGATCAGGTCTCCGTTGATGTAAAGGCTGTACTCGTCGCTGCCCATCGTGAAAACCGTCTTCACGGTGTAGTCGGTGTCCGGCTTCAGGAAGTCGGCAACCGCGGTCGTTCCGCCGGCGGGATTCACGACGTAGAGTACGTCCTTTCCTGTCTCGTCGTTAGTTCCTGCCGAGAAAATGTTCCTCGTGCCGCCGCCGTAGTCTTCAACGTTGAGCGACTCCGGAATTCCGGCCAGAAGCACGGAGAAGCCGTAGTTTCCGAGCGTTTTGTAGCGGAACGTAAACGAAAAGTCGATTTCCGAGCCCTCGCCGAACGCGCCGAGGTTGAGCCCCGAAATACGCATGTCGGCAACGCCGCCGTCGTAGCGCATAAGTCTCAGCGATTTTGTACCGCCGATCTTGTCCGCGCTGATGAGCGCGCCGCTTCTGTCGCCGTCGCCGATGAACGGAGTGAAGCCCTCGGGTTTGTTCCCCTTCGCGTCGTTAAAAACATTCTCCTCGGTTGCCGATCCGGCTGCCGGGAACGACTCGAAGTCTTGCGAATAGATAACGGTTCCGGTTTTTGCGCCTTCCTCCGCAAACGCGCGGAGACCGGCGAACGGAGCGGCAACGAGGCACACCGTCAGGATCAACGCGGCAATAACAGAAAGTCTTTTAATCATTTTTTAATTCTCCTCTCTTTCTTTGTCAGCAGTGGGAGTGCGGCGGCCGCGATCGTCAGCGTCAAAACGCCGGCGCCGGTGAAGCTTCCGCAGCCTCTGTCGTTGATTTTCTTTGTTTTAATATTTGTAAGCGAAAACGCGAATCGTCCTCCGGGCGCCGAGTCGCCGTCCGTGTAGAGACTCATAACGTCTCCGTCATCGAGATTTGCGTCTGCCCACTTGAAACCCAGGCTGAACTGTTTTCCGTCGAGTCCGAGAGCTGCTCTCGGGATCTCGATCTGCATAACGTTTCCGCTCACGGTGTAGCGGACGTCTGCGACCTTCTCCCAGTTCCAGCCTCCCGTGCTCTTTTCCAAAGCGATTTTTCCGTCTGCGCCAGTCTCGCGTCCGACGATAAACTCAAAGCCCTCCCAGTCTTTTGTGTTCTCTCCTGCGGGTCCGGCGTCAATAATAAGGCGCATCCAGTTCTTGTCGGTGGAAGGTGTGATATCGGCGGCTGTTTCCGCGTAAAAATAGAAGTTTTCGCTGTCGTACGCGGCCTTAAGCGTTTTGAAATCGTTTCTCGTCTTGTCGTTTTTGAGATGAGTTCCGGCGTATCCGTCGGCGTCGTGCTCATACGTGTTATTTGTGTAGTGGTTGTAAGAAACGACGCCCTTGGCGTTCCACCCCTCGCCTGTCGAAATGTCTACGCTAACGGGCTTTTCGGCGTAAACCGGCACCGACACGCCCTTAAAACGCCTGATGTTCGACACGAGCTGATAGTAGTAGTGGTCCTTGAGGTCTCCCTTGGACGGTTCGATGTCTCTCGAGTTCTCGTCGTCGCACTCGTCCGGGAAGCCGTTGGGTGTTGTTCCCCAGACCTCGTTTCTGCCTGCCGTCCACTCGTTCCAGCCTGTCACGAAAATGATCTCCGGATCCTGAGCGATCGCGAAGTCCCACTGCTCCTGGAAGTTGATTCCGTAGAGCTTCGAGTTCTCCATTCCCGTTTTGGCGACTATCTTTTCGCCTCGGTACGTGTACGTGTACGAGAATTTCGGGTCGCGCGAGTAGCTCCTGCCCATGTTGTGAGGGTTGTTCATCGAGTCGCACTGCATCGTCTCTGCGTTCGCGTTCATGGCTACGCCGACCGTCGTCATCTCGACCGTACCGTCCGGGTTCTTGTAGACAGCCTGAGGAGTGATGTGCAGCCAGCCCCACGTGCCGTCGTCGGAATCGCCGCCGAAATACGAAGGATTTCCCGCCTTGAACGTAAAGAAGTTTCTCAGCTCGTTGTCGTACATATCCTCGGGGCTGAGGCCGCTCGAGTGAGCCATGACAAGAGGCTTGCCCTCCCAGTAGAACCAGAGGTCCTGATAGAGACCGTCGCGGTAGATCTTTTCGTAGATCTGGCTCAGTGACGATCTGGTGTTCTCCGAGAAGCCGAACTGCATCATGAACGCGACCTGCGGCGTGTTGATACCGTCTTTTCTCGCCTCCGACCACGTTTCAAGAAGCTTCATATATGAAGGCTCCCAGGTGTAGTTGCCGTTGGTGCAGTCGAAAAGGACGAAGTCAACGCCTGCGTCGGCGAGAAGCTCACCGTGCTTCCTTAGCACGTATTCGTCGAGAGTCGTGTAGAAGCCGTAAATCGGCTCGTTCCAGAAAAACGAGACGGCTCCGGTCGGCCAGGCCTTGTGTTTGTAGTCGTTTTTCGCCTCAGGGTACTGCTCGAGTATCGCGTTCACGTTTACCGCGCGGTTTCCTGTAAAATTGTAGTGCCACGTCCAGTAGAACATTCCGACCTTTTTGTCGCGTTTGTTCCCGGACTCTTTATACGCGGGGTTTGTTCTTCCGAGGCCGTCCTCGTAGATCCACTGCGTCGGGTCGACGGCCATTTTCGACACTTCGGAATCGTCCGGATAGACGTACTCCGGAGGCGCCGTGTAGTACGGAAAATCGGTGATCTCCGACACGAACCCGAAGGGATTTTTGCAAGGCTCCGCGGCAACTATTACGCCCATCGGACCGCCGGCGGTGAAATAATCGTTTATATAGCAAGAGACGCCGCCGTTGGTGGGTTTGAACCAGTACATCTTAAGGTAAGCGTTCGAGTTGTGAATGCGCATCTCAAGGTAGTACTCGCCGGCGGGAAGCACGCCGTCGGGAAGCGTTGCGAAATCGATAAAGGCAGGTTCTTCGCGGACCCAGTCCGTAAGCGTGCACTCGAGCATTTTGTCACCCTTCACGGAGTCGCGCGGGTTCCTGTCCCATTTGTAGAGCGAAAACGTCACGGACCTGCCGTTCGGGTTGTCCCTGAACTCGAGGCCGAGCTTTTTTGTGCCACAGACTGTCTTGAACTGAATACCGAGAACGTCGCTCTCGCGCAGGTTCTGCGTAAACTTTTCGTAGTGCTTGCCGCTGTTGTAAATATCGAAAACGTCAGAGTCCGCGCGAGGCAGCAGCGGCTCCGCGGTCGCCAAAATAAAAGATAAAGCCAGCGCGAAAACGGTTACAACCGCCGCAAATCTAACTTTTTTATCTCTTACGGTCAATTTCGCGCCCTCCGATCTGTCGTAAATTTGTATTTATTATACAACGTTCCCCGCGCACCGTCAACCCGGACGCGCGCTCTCAAAGTTCTTTTAAAGATGAAAGCCCGCCCCGCCTTTTTTAAATCATCAAGCGGGGCGGGCCGTGATCAACTCACGTTATTAGTGTGAAAGATGCCTGATTATCAGTTCTCTTTTCTCTTTACGAAAACGAGAGCGGATGCCGCGATCAGAGTGACGACAGCGCCGCCTACCATGGACTTGCAGCCGCCCTTCTTTCCGGGTCCGGCAGTCGGTGCGGGAGCTTCGGTCGGATTTTCAACAGGAGCGTCGGTCGCCTCGGGTTCGGCAGTCGCTACGGGAGCCTCGGTAACTTCGGGAGTTGCCGTGGGTTCCGCGGTGGGAGTGGCTGTGGGCTGTGCGGCGTCGACCTTGTCAAAATCGCCGTCGAACGCGAGCGCCGCTTCCTCACTCTGGAAGAACGCAATCCAGTCGATGTCGATCTCAACGTCCTGCTTCGGAGTGTTGTTGACCATATCAAAGCGGAAACCGATCCACTGGTCGCCGTCGAGAGCGTTCTTTACAAACGTGGAGTTCGAGGTCGGGTCGATAACGACCGTCTGCCAGTCGGGGTTGGACCAGTCGTAACGGATCGCTGCAGAGTAGCCTGCGGTTGCGCCGCCGATTGACGTAGTGTACAGGAACGCCTCGCCGGGGCCGGCATTGTAGGAAGGATCACAGACCTTGACTCTCATAGCGAGGATTGGGTACTCCTGGCAGAAAGGCGATTCGTCCTGGTCAAAGTCGAACATATTTTCGAAAACGACGCTCCAGGTCGGGTCGAACGCGCCGGCAGTCGTAACAACGTGCAACGTACCGTCGTCATTTGCGCTTCCGGCAATACCGGTGCCCTCGGTGCTGAAACCGTCCGGATCCTGTTTTGCCATCTTCAGGTACTGCCAGTGAGGGAGCATGCCGTCTCCGCCGAGGCCGTTGTCCTTCTTATCAAACTTCGGAAGCTCGCCGTAGCGGTTACCCTCGGGCTCGGTCACGTAATCAACGTACATTCTGAGGCTGAGCTTATCGATATACTCGCCGTCTCTCATAACAGCCTGTCCGGGGTACTTGACTTCGCAGGACCAGACGCCGACGCCCGTGCCCGAGTCATCCTCGGCATCGGAGAGCTGCAGGTAGTAAACGCCCGCGGCAAGAGGCTCGGCAAACTCGAAAGCGAGAATAGCGTTGTCGTCGTAGTTCTCGAAAACCTGCGGTCCTGCGAGCGGAGTGCCTTTAACGGTCGTATCGTAGTCTTTGTCCCACTTCCAGAGCGTGAGAGTGAGGTTGCCTACGGCGTCGTTCCAGCTCGGGCAAACAAAGCCGACCCTGGTCATTTCGCAGACTGTGGAGATGACGGAGCCGAGAGTGGAAAAGTCGGCACCGAGCATCCTGATAGGAGTCGTGGAGTCAGGCGGGTTGAAGTTGCCTACGGAGTCCTCCTGGTTTGCGGCAAACGCGAATGAGAACGAAGCGAGCGCCACAAGAATTGCAACAATAATTGCGGTTAATCTTTTCATCGGGTTAAAACCTCCTCGAAAAATAGGATAAACATATTATACTACCGGATTATTGCAATGTCAATAAAAGCGGATTAAAATGATCCGCGAAAATGATCCGCCCCGGACGCGGCGGGCAGGTCAAAGCCACGCGCCGGGGCGGAACAAATATTTAATTATCAAACGTCAGTCAAAGATTTCAATCGTCGCAGAGGATCAGCGTTCTGAAAGGCACAGCCTTGGTCTTGCCGCCGGAGATTCCCGAACCCTCCGTATCAAGGACGATACGGTCGTAGCCGCGCACGTCGACGTCCGCGCCAGTCGAGAAGCCGTTCGCGTGGATGACCATGTAGTTCTTTCCTGCCTCTTCGTCCCTAAGGATAAATCTGAGAACCGCGCCGTTTTCGATGCGCTCGACGTCTATCTCAGGCTTTGCCATGTGAAGTCTGCCGCAAGTCTGCTTAAAAGCGATAAGCGCCTTGTAAGCCTCGAACACGTCGGCGTTTTTGACCTTGAGCGAGTAGTCGAGCTCATTGACCTCGTAGGACGCGTTGTAGGAGTTGGAGTTGCCCTGCTTTGTTCTCAGCATCTCCTCGCCCGCCAGCATAAACGTTGTACCGCCGGAGGTGAACACAACAGCGTTGGCGAGCACCGCCATCTTCTTTATTGTGTCCTCATCGGTAATGCCGGCCGCTTTGATACGGTCGTAAAGAGTGTAGTTGTCGTGGCATGTGACGTAGTTTACAGTCTTGTCGGGGTCGTCGGTGGCGTTGTGGGTGGCGCCGTTGATGCCCTCGGAGATCGCGTTCACATCGGCAGTGGAGACCGCGGAGGTATTGGTGATCCAGCCCTTCTCGTTCGCCGCGGAAAGTCCGCCTTTAATAAGAGCGTCGCGCATCTGGTCGTTGAACTGGCCGTAGCCGACGAATTTCGAAGCGTTGGACTGCTTGGCCTGATCGTCCGCGGGAAGCGTCGACGTGCCGCCTGTCCAGGGTTCGCCGTATACCACCGAGTTCGGGTTGATTTCCTTTAGCGCCGCGGCGACTTGATTCATCGTCTCGATGTCGTGGAGTCCCATCAGGTCGAAGCGGAAGCCGCCGAGCTTGTACTCGCTCATCCAGAACGAAACGCTGTCGACGATGAATTTCCTGACCATCGAATTCTCGGAGGCGACCTCGTTGCCGCAGCCTGATCCGTTCGAGAGACCGCCGGTAGCTGTGTAGCGGTAATAATATCCGGGCATCAGGATGTCCCAGTTGGAGCCTGCCGCGCCGTTCACGTGGTTGTAGACGACGTCCATTATAGTAGAGATTCCGGCCTTGCCGAACGCCATTATAACGCGCTTGAACTCGTTGATCCTGGCGTATCCGTCGTACGGGTCGCTCGAGTAGCAGCCCTCGACGACGTTGTAGTTGAGCGGGTTGTAGCCCCAGTTGAAGCTCGTGTTGATCTCGTCGTTCGCCTGGTCGAAAACGGGAATAAGCTGAACGGCGTTGACGCCGAGTTCCTTGATGTGGTCGAATCCGGTCTTAACGGTCACGCCGCCCTCTGAATAGACGGTGCCCTCTTCGATAAGGCCGAGGAACTTTTTGGCGTTGGCTGCCGAACCGCCCCACGTTTTGGAAGACGTGACGTCGGCGACGTGCGTCTCGTAAACGGTCAGCGCTTTCCTGTCGGTGTCAAGGAACGTAAACGAGTCCCAGCCCTCCGGGTTCGTCTTTGAGAAATCGACGACCATGCCGCGGACGCCGTTCACGCCGGCTGATTTCGCGTACGGGTCGACGACCTCCCTGCCTTCGGGATACGTGGAATTCTTGACGAAGTACGTGTAGTACTTACCCTCTTGGTTGCCGTCGAGCCTATAAGTCCAGACGCCCTTTTCGCCCTTCTCCATCGCGTATTCCGTGAACTTGTCGCTGCCCTTTTCCGCGGAAACGGACGCCGGAGTGCCGTTCTCGTAAATTCTGAGAGCTATCGATTCCGCCACAGGCGACCAGACCTTGAATTCCGTCGCCGCCTCAGTCCATATTGCTCCGAGTTCGCCGTCATAGTAGTACATCTCGTTAAACGCCTCTGTTTTGAAAAGGCCTGACTTTCCGACTGCGGAACTGAGCTCCGCGCCGCTCTCTCTGAAAGTGACCTTCACCGTGTATTCGTTTGAAAAACTGACCGTGTGGTCCTTGGGAAGGTCGACCGTGAACGCCCTCCTGCCCGCGCCGCCGAAGTCCGCGACCTTTTCGCCGTTGCAGTAGACAGTAGCCGATTCGACGGCCGCCGTCGTTGAGATGTTGATCGAGTCGCCGTCAACGAACGCGCACGACTTGATGTCGTCGGCAATTACCTTCTCGGGCGAAAGGTAGAGGTTCTCGTCGCCTCCCGCGAGGTAGATGTGCTTGTAGCCGTTTTCGTCAGTCTTCAGTCTGTTCAGCTCGATGAATCTGTCGGCCTCGGTGCCGTCCTTTGTCCAGGAGTCGGTCCTTCTGACGATGATTCCGAGTCTGCCTCCCGAGAGGTCTCCAAAGTGAGAAAGCGGGTACGCGGCGATAACGCCGTAGTCGTCCATGTAGTTGAATGCGTCCGTCTCGCCGTCGTCGGTTCCGTCAGGATCCCAGAGCCACAGGCACCACACCGAATAAATTCCGTCGTTTCTCTGGTAGTGGATCTGTATCGCCTCTTCGCCGAAATCGGGAAGCTCGCGCGGCAGATTTACGTCTGAAGTACCGGGGTTTGCGGTAGGCTCCGGTTTGTCTCCGTCCGGCTTTTTGCAGCCCGCGAAGAAAAGCGCCTGCGTCGCGATAAGCACAATCACAAGCAGTACGGCAATGATTTTCTTCATAAAAAATCCCTCCGAATAGTGAAAATTAATAGTTGTGAGCCCCGCTGTGTCATCCGACTATAGCGGACGTCTTGGGTCCGATTGTAAGTTTTGTACCGCTTAGTTTTGCGGTTCCCGTTCCGGCAAAGTCGAGAAGGGTTTTAAATTCGTAGCCCTTGTATTCCGAAAGGTCGAGTTCGGCCTCAACGTTGCTCGTGTTGTGGATGATACCGATGTGCGCTCCTTCGTACTCCACGTCGAAGCCGCCCGCGAACTTGCTCTCAAAGTCGATCTGAGTGTAGTTGCCGCGCGCGATCTGCGGATATTTGTTCCTCAGCGCGATAACCTTCTCGTAATGCCGGAGCAGGCTGTTTTTATTTGCAAGCTGGTCGCTGACCGTGCCGTTGACCTGCTTGGAAGCTTCAAAAGTCGAGCCTTGGGGGTCTTTTACGGTGTCGCCGTCGCCCCAGAGCATCGCGAGACGTCTGTTCGCGTCCGTGTTGGATGCGCCGCGCGATCCCTTCATTCCGATCTCCTCACCATAGTAGATAACGGGCGAGCCGGGAGCGAGAAGAAGAATGTTCGCGCCCATTTGAGCAGCTCCTGTGGATACCGTAAGGAAGCCGCCCGCCCTGTCCATGTCGTGGTTCGCGATAAACGGCTGGTACATGACGTCCGCTCTTCCGCCCTTGCCGTCGATCTGGTTGAGGAACGCGCACACGTACTTCGTGTAGTTGTCGATCTGGCCGTTTTTGCCGTTGGCCGCGGCCGCAATCATACCGTCAGGCGCAGCCGCCGTAAAGTCGAAGCAGTTGAGCGCCTCATAGTACTGAACGACCTCGGTGTTGCCTGACCAGACCTCGCCGACGGTATAGACGTCGGGTTTTACCTCGCGGAGCTTTTCGAGAAGCTCCTTCCAGTACTCGATGTTCTTCGCCGTGTCTCCGTAATAAATATATTTGGCGGCGTCGAACCTGAAGCCGTCGATTCCGAGGTCGAGGTAGTACTTGAGCACGTTGAACATCTCCTCGCGAACTTCGGGAACGTCGTAGTTAAGTTCCGGCATCGCGTTGTCGAAGTTGCACTCGTAGAACTGACCCGACTTGCCTAGAAGAGCATATCTTACGCCGTTCTTTTTGCCGTCCGCGTCGACCCAGGAGTAGCGGTCGTAATACGGATCGGAAGTGTCGCCGTTGTTGTGCGCCGCGAGGAACTTCTGGAAATCCTTGTTGATATTCGACGTGTGGTTGAGCGCGATGTCGAGAATTACCTTCACGTTTCTCTGATGGCACTTGTCGACAAGATTTTTAAGCGTCTCCTCCGTTCCGAAATCCGGGTCAATCCTGTAGTAGTCGACTGTGTCGTACTTGTGGTACGTCGGCGAGACGAAAATCGGGCTCAGCCAGAGAAGCTGGACGCCCAGGTCGTCGCCGTTGTTGATGTCGCCGTCGTTCAGGTAGTCGAGTCTGTTGATGATGCCCTGCAGATCGCCCTTTCCGTCGCCGTCGGAGTCGGAAAATGAACCGACAAAAATCTGGTACACGACCCTGTAGTTGTCGTTGATCGGGTCCGGCATGGGCGGCAGCTTCGGACCCTTCGAGCAGCCTGACAGAAGGCCCGTTAAAAGAACCGCGAGCGCAAGTAAAAGCGCCGCCGCGGTCTTGAAAAACGATGCTTTTTCAAAAAATCTACTCATAAATCACCCCGCGAAGTTGAACATAACGTCGTCGATGTCGCCCCAGCAGTTCGCCTCGGAAATACCGACGTGGATTCCGATCTCAATCTCCTGACCCGCCTCGTACAGAATGTTTTCAAGCAGGTAGTTCCGATATCCGTCGGAATAACATGTGATTTTGACGGGAACCGTATATTTCGTCTCGCCGTTGATCTTTACGAAGCCGTAAACGTCCTGTGCCTCTTCGCTCACCGAGCCGGTACCGAGTCCGCCGCCGAGAACCGAGAACGAGAACTTGTAGGCACCGGTAGATTTCAGCGAAAGCTTCTGTGAAACGTCAAAGTCGACTCCGCCAGCGTCCGATGTCCAGAAATGGTACGCGTAAGTGCCGGTAAGCGGGTTCTCGGACGTGACCTCAACCTTATACGTGCCGCTGAGTGTACCGGAGTTGACCGTTCTCTGCCAGACGGCCGACTTTGTATCCTCGAACGAGAAGTTTTCGGCGTAGTTGTACTCCATAACGTTTAGGTTGCAGTAGACCGTAAAGCCGTCTGCGACGCCCTTGATCTGATACTTCCCGTTGCCCTTTGAGCGCGCCTCTTCAAGGTCGAACGCGTCCCATTTTACGTCGGTAAGGACCTTCGAATTGTCCGAGTAGACGACAGTGACCTTTTCGGGAAGCCTGTACGAAAAGTCGTCCGTCATCATCGTCTCCGCGCAGTCGAGCGCGCCGTCGACGTAAGTCCGGGCGTCGTTTCCGGTCCTCATCAAGGCGAAAACCTTCAGCGACTCAAGAGGCTTTCCTGCCGCGTCGAAAAACGCCTGGTTCTCCACCGCGCAGCCGCCGTACCACTTTCCGGCGTCCTCCGGGTCGTATTCGCGCGCGTAGCTCGAAGCCCAGCCGCTGCCGTATTTTTCCCAGAGCGCCTGATTCTGTTCAAGACTCTCCGTGCCTACCGGGATCCACGTACCCTCCCAGTAGCATACGCCGATGCCATTATCCATCTTGTTGACGACAGTGTCGGTAAGGTCGCGCACGAAGTTGGCCTGCCCTGCCACCGTGAACGGATAATCCTTCGAATCAAAGCCGGACGTACCGATCGTATTTCCCCAGAAATCGGTGTTTTCGTCGGTGTATGCGTAGGAGGTCTCCATAACCATTACCTTTTTCCCGTACTTTTCGGAAATGAAATTCAGCACTTCGGTGAGGTTTTCCATCGTTCCGTGCCAGTAGGGATAGTACGACGACCCGAACACGTCGTAGTCGAGTTTATAGTAGTCCAGCCTGAAGGCGTAGTCCTTCATGTTGTCGTCCTTCTCCGGATTTGCGAAGTGGACGGCAATAAGCGCCTTCGGGGCAGCCTTGCGGATCGCCTTTGACGCGGAGATCATAAGCTTGCAGATGCCTGCCCACTTTGTCTCGCCGCAAATTGCGCCGTTCGTCTCGTTGCCGATTTGGACCATACCTATCTTACCGCCCGCTACCTTAATTGTATTGAGCGCGGACAGCGTGAAATCGTATATCTTTTCCGCCTTGGCGTCAGCGTCAAGGCCCTTCCATGCCTTCGGGGCAGCCTGTTTCGCCGGATCGGCCCAGAAGTCGGAATAGTGGAAATCAACAAGCAGTTTAAGTCCGTACTTCGCGGCGCGCTTTCCTATTTCTGCCGCCGTCGCCACGTCGCAGTTGCCGCCGCCGTAGCCGTTTCCGTCCTTGTCGAACGGGTCGTTCCACACGCGCACGCGTATATAATTGATTCCGTTCGCCGCCAGAACCGCGAACACGTCGGCTTCGTTTCCGTCGAAATCACGGTATACGACGCCGGATTTTTCTTCGGAAATGACTGACGACGCGTCCATTCCCATAATAAATCCGGCGGGAATGTTTTCGACCTTTTTAACGAAAAGCGAATCCGATTTAACGTCGTATCTCGGTGCGGCCTCCGTGCAGCCGGTCAGAAGAAGCGCAGCCATGATCGCCATACATAAAATGCCTGAGATCGTTTTTTTCATGTCTATAAATCGTTTGCTCTAAACCGGACAATACCGTGGGTATAGTCAAAAACCGGGCGCGCCCCGGTTTAAAGCAATAGCGGCGCGCCCGTCCTTAAAACTAATTACACAAGCAGGTTCTTCTGCGTCTCCTTGTCAAAGAAGTGCATGACCTTGCCCTTGAAAGTGACGTAGATCTCGTTCCCGTGCTCGAGCTGTTCGCGCTCCTCTCGGGTGAGGTCCATGGTCGGCGTGCGGACGATGATCTCCTGGTTGCTCTCTGTGAGCGCGTGAATGTGGTACTCGGAGCCCATCATCTCGTTAACGCGGATCGTGCATCTGAACGAGTGCGGGTCGCCCGCGTGGGAGAGCTGGATGTGCTCGGGTCTTACGCCGAGAATGATTTCCTGCGTCTCTATTCCCTTTTCGGCAAGCGCCGCGCCCTTGTCGTCGTCGATCGGCAGCTCAGCGCCGTATGCCTCGACGTAGTACTTCCCGTCTCTCTTTTCGAGAGTGGTGTCAAGAATGTTCATCTTAGGCGCGCCGATGAATTCGGCCACAAACAGGTTTGCCGGCATCTCGAAGACTTCCGTAGGCGTGCCGACCTGCATGATGTAGCCGTCCTTCATGACTACGATCCTGTCGCCGAGCGTCATGGCCTCAGTCTGGTCGTGCGTTACGTAGATGAACGTGGAGTTGATCTTCTTGCGCAGGAGAATGATCTCAGCTCTCATCTGGTTTCTGAGCTTCGCGTCGAGGTTCGACAGAGGCTCGTCCATCAGGAACACTTTGGAGTCTCTGACCATCGCGCGTCCGATCGCGACACGCTGGCGCTGACCGCCGGAGAGAGCGCGGGGCTTTCTCAGAAGGTACTCTGTGATTCCGAGAGTTTCGGCAGCGCTCGTGACGCGGTTGTAGATCTCGTCCTCTTTCATGTGCTTCAGTCTGAGCGAGAACGCGATGTTCTCGTAGACGGTGAGGTGCGGATAGAGGGCGTAGTTCTGGAAGACCATCGCGATATCCCTGTCCTTCGGCTGGAGGTCGTTGACGACCTTGCCGTCGATCTCGATCGTTCCCGCCGTGATCTCCTCGAGACCCGCCACCATTCTCAATGTTGTCGATTTGCCGCAGCCGGAGGGCCCGACAAACACTATAAATTCCTTGTCCGCGATGTCGAGGTTGAAATCGTGGACAGCAACGACGTTGTTGTCGTATATTTTCTTAACGTTTGTAAGTTTAACGGTAGCCATTTGCCGCCTCCTCCTTTATCCTTTAACCGCGCCGCCTGTGACGCCTTCAACATAGTACTTTTGAAGGAACATAAACAGAAGCGTTATCGGTATCGCGACGATTACGCCGCCCGCGCAGAACCACGTGTAGTGGTCCGCCATTCCCGATGCCGTCGAGATCAGATCACGAAGACCTACCGCGACGTTTTTTCCTACGTCCCTCGTGTGAGCGATGTACGAGGCGAACATGAAGTCGCCCCAGGGCGCCATAAACGCGGTCAGGACCGTGTAGATCAGAATAGGCTTCGACAGCGGCAAAATGACCTTCGAGAACACCTGCGCCCTCGTAGCGCCGTCGACTCTCGCCGCCTCGTCAAGAGAGCGCGGTATCGTGTCGAAAAAGCCCTTCGAGATGTAGTAGCCCATACCGCTGGAAGCACAGTAGACCAGGATCAGACCGAAAATCGAGTTGTCCTGGGTAAGTCCCCAGTCGGACAGGAGCTTGTAAAGAAGGATCATCGAGAGGAAGCCCGGGAACATTCCGAGGATGAGCATAAAGTTCATCAGGAATTTTCTCCCTTTGAAGCGGAGTCTCGACAGCGCGTAGCTCATCAGCAGGATCATCGTCGTCTGGAGCACCGCGCACGCGAGTCCGACAAGCGTCGTGTTAATGAACCACCTCGGGAATTTCGTCTTCGTAAACAGGTCGACGTAGTTGTCGAATCCAAACTTCTTCGGAATGATCGTGTCGCTCTGCCACGTGACCCTGGTCTCGCCGTCGGCGGCTATGTCGCACTTGAACGAGTCCATGAGCAGGAAGAAGAACGGTACGAGCCAGACGACCATGATCACGACGAGAATGATGTAAATAATCGTGTTGCTGACGATTCTCGACGTTTTCAGGCCGATGTGCTGCTTTTGGCGCCTCTCCTTCTGCTTCTCTCTAACCAGTTTTTTAACGCGGGATTTTGTTTTCATTTGCTCAATACTCATTATGAAAAATCCTCCTCGTTTTTGTTAGACGGCAGAATGTTGTACACGATCAGCGAAATTATCGCGATAACGATAAATATCAAAATACCGATCGCGCACGCGAGCTTGTAGTCCGCCGTTGCGCCTGTGGTCAGGTTGAACAGCCAAGTGATCAGGAGGTCTGTGTCTTTGACCGCCTGACCGTTTACCGTGAGCTTGGCGTTCGCCCTCACGCTGTCCGTCAAAAGGTAGATGACGTTAAAGTTGTTGATGTTTGAGGTAAAACTCGTAAGAAGGTACGGTCCTGTCACGAAAAGAACGTAAGGAAGCGTGATCTTCTGATACTGCTGGAACACGTTCGCGCCGTCGATCTTCGCCGACTCGTAGAGGTCCTGCGGAATGTTCATCAAAACGCCCGTTATCATCAGCATCAGGTAAGGAATACCTACCCAGACGTTGATAAGAATTACGAGTATTCTCGCGGTCATGCCGTTTTCCCAGAAATTGATCCTGTCGGTGATCCACCCGAGGTTGACAAGAACGTTGTTGACCATACCGTTCTTGTCGAACATGTGCGAAATGTAGAGCAGCGAAATGAACTGCGGGATCGCCATGGTAAGAACAAGAATGCCGCGCCAGAGCTTCTTCAGCCTGATGCCCTTTTTGTTGATCGCGAGAGCGACAAGCATACCGAGGAAGTAGTTTGTGAACGTCGCAAAGAACGCCCAGATAAGCGTCCACGTGAGTACCTCGCCGAACGTATATGAAATACTGTTGCCGGACGAGTCGGCGAGCGTGAGCAATGCGTTGAAGTTGTCAAGGCCTATCCACGTGAACAGCTTCGAAAAGCCGTTGTTGACGCCGTCGTAGCTCGTGAACGCGACGAGGATCATAAAGATGATCGGCAGCACCGTAAACATGAGAATACCCGTGAGAGGGAGCGCAAGAAGCGTCTTGTGGAACTGTTCGTCGACAAGGGAGCGAAGGTCGTCCTTACCGCTCTTGAGCTTCTTACCGTCCGCTTCGAGCTGCTGACCGATTTTGTTCTGTTTAATATTGAGGCGCCAGGTGTAGATCAGGCAGGCGCAGAAAATCAGCGTGAGTATTCCGTAGAGAAGGATCTTGAACGAGTTGTCTCCCTCGGACGTGACCCACACGTCGTTGATCTCGTCGTAGTGCCTGCCCTGCTCCGTCTTTCCGAGTGTTCCGAAAAGCGAGAGCCAGTGGGCGCCGCTGAAAATCATAAAGAAAATAAACGCGGCTTCAAAGAGAAGGAACAATATGCCGCGAAGCACCTGCCCTCTCGCGATGTTGCCAAAACCCATTATCAGGTAAGATGTCCGGGTCTTCCAGTCGCCGTGAACGAAAGTCATGATTATGTCCTTGACTTCGCTGTAGATCCAGATTCCGGCCTTTTTGATCGCGGTCCAGATCTTTTTGGCGAGGTTGACGATACGGCCCGGCATAGAACATATAAACATCCATATCGAATACCAGAACCTGGCAAATCTGCCCATTTTCAGGTATTCAAGGCCTTCCTTTTTTTTCATAAACCCTCCGCCTGTAAAAAACGGGGGCCGGGGCGAAACCCCAACCCCCGCTCTTAGTTATCACTTATCGCTAAGCAACCAAAAGCTTTAGTTTGCAGAAAGTGAAATCGTACCGGTGTTGTCCGCAGAGTTGTAAACGAATACTACGAACCAGTCGCCGGCTTCGGTAACCACGAAGTTGCCGTCGTTGCTGCTGAGCGTGCCCGGGTTTGTTGCGCCGAGAGCGTTGTCCCAGCTGTGACCCTGGCGGATCTTGAGCTCGTCGTTGGCGTTGAACGTGATGGCCTTGTCGGTCTTCCAAGTCTCAACGGTGCCGTCAACGGTGACTTTCTTCATGTCGATGTCGGTGTTCCAGCCGGAACCCTCGAAACCGCCGATTACGGAGAATGCGTTCTTATCGTCTTCGGACATGTTGAACAGAGCTGTCATCGAATCTTTGTAAGCGTCGAGAACGGCCTGTCTCGCTGCGGCGGAGCCGTCGCCTGCCTTAAGGTTGGTGGCGATAGCCTTGCCGATGTCCCACCAGGAGCCGTGGATCTGGCCCTGCGGCTTCGCGTACGCGTTCTGCGCTGCGAGAGCTACGAGAGTCGGGTCGGAAGCAACCTTGTCGGAAGCGGCAACCTTCTTGTTGGACGGGCCCCATCCCTTCGCGTCGAATCTGCCCATCTGGCACTCTTCGCCGGCGAGGTAGTAAGCGAGTCTCTGGATGGCGGCAGCCTTCGCTGTGTCGGACTGGGGCTTCATACCCATGAGCTTGCATCCGTTGAAGGAGCCGAGGTGGTAGGACTTGCCACCCACTGTGAAGGAAGGAAGATCCGCAACACCGAAGTTGTCGCCGAGAGCGGCTTTCGCGTTTTTGTAATCCCACGTACCGGAAACAACTACAGCGGAGCTGGCGCTGAAGTCGGAAGCGCTATCGGAGCTGTTGAAGCACTTGGACTTGACGAGCTTCTGCATTCCTTCGAGAGCGATGAGTCCCGCTTCGGAGTTGAACGTATCGTTGACTTCGATGAAGTTGCCCTCGCTGTCGGTCGTCCAGTCGGAAACGCAGCCGGTAGCGAAGAAGAAGGATGCGGCGTACCACGCGGAACCTTCGAGGTTGAACGAGAAGAGCTTGTTGTTGTCTTCGCAAACCTTGATCAGGTCTTCGAGGCTGTCTACCTTGTCATCAGAGACGACGGATTTGTCATAGTACATGAAGTAGCCGTTGTCATCGGTGATCGGGAAGGCGTAAAGAACGTCGCCGAACGTTGCGCAGGAAACGGAGGCCGCGGAGTTCTCATCTTTAACTTTCTTAGCCGTACCTTCGCCAAGTTTTGCAAGAGCGCCTGCCTGGATAAGACGGGCGAGCTGGTCCTGAGCGAAGCAGTAAATGTCGGCGCCGGTCTCAACGTCGGTGAGCATCTGCGTTGCGGAATTTGCCTCGGAAACGCCCTCAACGGTCGCGTTGATCTGAATGTCGCTGTTGGCCTTGTTGAAAGCTTCAACCTGCTGAAGAGTGAGCTCTTTTACGCCTTCGACTTCGGAAACCCAGATCGTCACGTCATAGGTCTTCGCGGGTCCTTTATTGCCGCTGCAAGCTGCCATGGCGAGAACCATCGCGACGGCAAGAAGAACTGCAAAAATTTTTTTCATTATAATTCCTCCAATGTAAATAATTAGTTGTATTTGATTTGTGGGCGCACTACACCGCCTGAAAACAGACGGTGATTATCGTATCGCACACTTTGTAAGCATATTTTATCATTTCCGCAAACGGTTTGCAACAACTATTTTTCCGCGATCCGCGGTTTTAAAGGGTTTTTAAAGAGTTTTTAAGGAATTCCCGCGGTTTTTAAGCGGAAATCAAATTGGAAAATTATACAAAAAAATTAAAACAGGCGCGGCCCTCAATATTTAAAGGGCCGCGCCGCAAAGTCAGAACCCGCCGCCGGTTTTATATGCGAAAAACGCCGGCAGAGCCTCTCCTCCGTAGTCGAACAGGCACTGGTTCGCCCACTCGTTTCTTGTCGGTTTTCCGGTCTCGCGGATGTACGCCTGCCCCGCCTCCGAAGACCAGCAGATGCCGTCGGCTGCGAGCCACGCCGGCTCCCAGTAGTAAACCCCGTCGACTCCCGCCTTTTCCGCTCCGCGGAGAAAACGTTTCACGAACGATTCCTGACCTTCCGGCGTCAGCGGGAACGGAAAATAAAGATCCGCGCCGGCCGCTTTTTTATTGTCGACCGCGAGCGCGCCGGCGCCGTTTTCGAGGTAGTCCTCTCCGGTGAAAGCGTACGCCAGCTCTGCAATCACGACATTTTTGCCGAACTCTTCGCGGCACATCCGGACGGTCTCGAAGAGGTTCTCCTCTTTTCCGTGCCAATAAGGGTAATAAGAGAGCCCGACGGTGTCGTAACATACGTTGTTCCCTGCGGTTTCCGTCAGAAACTCGCGGATAAGCTCGGTGTTGCAGGCGCTCTCCAGGTGTATCATGACAGCTGCCGCCGGGAGCTCCTCCCTCACGGCTTTTATCGCCTCTTTTACAATCTCCGCATAATTCCCGTAACCCGCATTTCTGACGGCCTCTCCTTCGTCGCGAACGATCCTCGCGTGAGGCCAGAGCATTCCGTTGGTGACTTCGTTTCCGGGCTGAACGGCGGCGACCTCGATCCCGCGTTTTTTGAACGCTTGCAGAGTCTCCTTAGTATAAATGTAAACGCGGCGCTTTAAGCCCTCGAAAGCGAGGCATGCCCAGTCTTTGGGAACGAACTGCTTCGCGGGGTCCGCCCAGAAGTCCGAATAGTGGAAATCGAGAAGGATCTTAAAGCCTTTGGACGCGCAGATCTCCGCTGTCTCGAGCATTCTCGCGAGGTCGCAGCCTCCTCCGAGATAAGGCTCTCCGGCGTCGGAAACAGGTCTCGCCCACAGTCTCAGACGAGCGTAAGAAACGCCGTTTTCGCGAAAAGCGTCAAGCGGGTCCTTCTCCCGCCCTTTGACGCGGTAAACCGCGCCGGCGTTCTTTTCTTCTATGTAGCTTGAAACGTCTACTCCGAGATACATTTTAAAACCTCTGTTAACAAAAGCCTTCCGCGGGCCCGCAACATTTTTGATAATTCTTACAACGGATCACTGTTCCCCGCGCCTGTGCTCCGCGAAAACCGGCGGTTCGTTGTCCTCGCCGAAATCGGTCACCCTCATCTTCAGTCGCTTGTACCTGTAGCGCGCCTGTTCGTTCAGCTCGAGCACCCTCTCCTCGGAGCCTCTGAAGCTGCAGCGCAGGCAGTAGTACTCTTTTTTGTCCGGGTCGAAGAACATATCCATGTCGATGTCGCGCATAAAGCACGCCGGACAGCGGTAGTTCAGTTTTCCTTTTGAAGCCTGAGACATGTTTTCATCGCTCCTTCCTTGAGAGATTTGAACTGGCGGATGTGGAAAACGGGCGAAAACGCGATCCCCTCCTGGAGGTTCATCCGGTCCGAATCGCCTTCCGCCTCGATGACCGTGTAAACATCGGGAATTTCAACGCGGCCCTTCACGTCGCGCTTATCCGTCGAAAGGTACCTGCCCTTATATTTGTAGTCCATTTTTTGTCCGTCCAGCTCGAACGAAACGCGGTCCATCGGCCGCTGGTACTCGGTCGTCCCGAAAGCGCCGGTGAAGTACTCTTCGATCTCAACTTCCTCTCCGCCAAGATCCGAAAGTATCCTCCGCTCGGTCTCTATGGAAGCGCAGCCCTCGCGGAACGTGAATACCGACTGAACAACGATCTCTTTCCCGCCGAGAACAAGCGTGACAGGGTTTGTCGTGAGCTTCACGCCGCCCTCAAAACGCTCGAAAGTCGCCGCCGTTCTCGTGAGGCACAGGTCGGCCTCTTCGCCGCGGAATCTTATTTTCGCCGATTTGACTGTTCCCGCGCCGGCGTAGTGCGTAAAGTAGCCCGCCCTGTAGTTCATCTGGATAAGGTACGGGTAGGACGCGTCGAAAACGTTTTCAGTCCCTATGCCCACGCGCTGCGGGATCCTTCCCTCGTAAGGTCTCATGTCGATAACGGCGCCGCCCTGGTTGAAGTCGAGGCAGCAGCGCATCGAAGGATCCGCGTACCAGAAAAGCGAACGGTCGGAACCGTACAGAATGTCCTTCCAGAGCGCGCACTCCGCGGTTTTGTAGTCAGGGTGCTTTTCTCTGTAAAAACCGGCGAATTCGCTCATCGTAAGGTCGAGCAGACGCCCCTCCTTCTTGAGCTTGCCGTAGTATTTCATGCCGTCGTCGTAGGACTTCGCGAGCGTCTCGTAGGGGCATTCCCAGCGTCCGGCCTTGTTGAGCCAGCCGGGGCCGACGTACATCATGTTGTACGAGTAGCCGTTGTTGTACTTCGCGAGGTGGCGGTACTGGTCCACGAGGTTGTAGAGGTACGGGTACTCGACGGAGCCGTTGTCGTCGTAGTAGATCATGCCGCGCAGAACGTTCTGCGGGTGCGTGCCGAAGTTCGAGCCGTTTCCGTCGAAGCATGCAAGAAGGTCGCGCGAAAGGTGCGGGATCGCCACGATTCCGGCGTCGTCCCCGGCGCTCGAGGCGGGACAGTGGGAGTTGATTTTTGAGGGGATCCAGGGGTTCCAAGTACCGCCGTCCAGGAACGTGTACCACGAGTTGTTGCAGGTGTGGTAGGCCTTCGGACCCTCCTCCCAGCAGGCGGCAACGGCGCACTTCACCGAAGGGTATTTTTCGTGAATGTAGTTGATGCAGACGTTGTCGAGAAAGTAGCTGCTCGTAGACTCCGGCCAGAAACCGAATTTCTCGTGAAAAAGGCCGAAAACGTCGTCGATAATGCTCTTTTTCGTCTCCTCGTCGAACATCCAGATGCAGAAGTCCTCGGTTTTGTACTTCTTTTTAAATTCCGGGCAAGGCAGGCCGAGCAGCGACACGCCTATCTCGTCGCCGTATTCCCGGCTGTCCCTGAGAGCCTCCTCGACAGCTGCGTCCACGAAAAGACTGCTGTAAGTCATCTGGATCGTAGTCTTGAGGCCGTATTTGTGCGCGCACCCCTGCTGAAAGCGGAAGATGTCGAACGCCTCTTTATATTGCGAAGTGTCCTCCTTTTTGCCGAGCGCTTTCAAAGAGTACTCGGGAGTCAGTTCGATGCGGTGGATTATGTTTACCGCAAAAATGTTATCGGGCATTATTTTTCTAATGTTATCGGACATTATTTTTCTCCTGTAGTTGATTTAATTAAAGAGAGCAGTCCGGTTCTGGAAGCCGTCCGCTTACGTCATTTGCCGGTCTTTATTGAAGCTTTTCAAGCGCCTTTCCCGCCGCCGCTTTCGCAGCCGCTTCGGCGACCTTTTTCGCCTCGAGCTTAGCCTCTTTTTCGGCGGTGACCTTTGCGAGGCAGCCCTTGCTCAGGCGCTTGTACGTGGCGGTTTTGGCGTAGAGAAGCCCCGCGAGCCAGTCGTTGATGCACTCGGGTCTGATGCGCCACGTCCAGTTGCCGCCGAGAGTCGAAGGAGTGTTCATTCTGGCCTCGTTTCCGAGCACGATGAGATCCTGCATCTGGATTATCGCGGTGTCGGCAGGCGAAGCGAGAAGCGTCCTTATAAAGCCCCAGCTAAGGCCCTCCTCGTAGCTGAGGTTCATGTAATCCTTCGCGTATTTGTAGACCTCGGGCTCCTGACTCATCAACCAGCCCACGGCAGTCTCGTTGTCGTGCGTTCCGATGTACGCGACTGAATTTTTGGTGATGTTGTGCGGCAGGTACTCGTTCTCCTCGTCGGCGTCCGGCGTGAACGCGAACTCGAGCACCTTCATTCCCGGGTAGCCCACGTTCTCGAGAAGCTTGTAGACAGGCGGCGTGAGCACCCCGAGATCCTCCGCGATTATCGGAAGCTTCCCGAGCTTTTCGGAAATGACCCTGAAAATGTCGTAATCGGGCCCTTTGACCCACTTTCCGCCCTTCGCTGTCGCATCGCCGAACGGAATCGACCAGTACGACTCGAAGCCTCTGAAATGGTCTATTCTCACCACGTCGCACACCTTCGTCGCAAACGCGATCCTCCTCAGCCACCAGCCGTAGCCGTCCGCCTTGAGCTTGTCCCACCTGTAAAGAGGGTTGCCCCAGAGCTGTCCGTCGTCGCTGAACGCGTCCGGAGGGCAGCCCGCGACCGCAACGGGTTTCAGATTGGCGTCAAGGTAGAAGTTCTCGGGATTCGCCCACACGTCTGCCGAATCGAGCGCCACGTAGATCGGAATGTCGCCGATTATTTTAATACCCTTCGAATTCGCGTAAGCCTTGAGCGGATACCACTGCGAATAAAAAAGATACTGGACCGACGTGTGGTACTCGATCTCTGAAGCGAGCTCCTTTTTCGCCTTCTCAACCGCGCCCGATCCGAACCTTTTGTACTCGTCCGGCCACTCCTGCCAAGAGAGCCCGCCGAATTTTTCTTTGAGAGCCGAAAAGAGCGAAAACGCCGGCAGCCACGAATCATTTTCCTCTTTGAACGACTTGAGCTCCGCGAAATCTCTTCCGCGCTTCGCGAAAAGATTCTCCACCGCCTGCTTGAGAACTGTCCTCCTGTTGAGATACAAAAGGCCGTAATCGACCTTCGTGATATCGCTCCCGAAGTCGAGGCACTCGGCTAGCTCCGGGTCGACGAGACCGTCCCTTATGAGGAACTCGATATCGATAAAATACGGGTTGCCCGCAAAGGTCGAGGACGACGAATAAGGCGAGTCGCCGTAGCCGGTCGGTCCGAGCGGCAGTATCTGCCAGTACGACTGCCCCGCCCTCTCGAGAAAGTCGACGAAGCCGTACGCGGCAGTGCCGAGCGTTCCTATTCCGTAGCGCGACGGCAGCGAGGAAATGTGCATAAGTATTCCGGATGTTCGCATAAAAAATCTCCTTGTGTCTTCCCCCCGGCACGCTTCCCGCGCGCGCTCCGCCTTAAAGCGGAAACGGAGGCGTCAATGTGATAAGGCGACGCAAAATCTGCGCGCTTTTGATCAGCTGTTTTTATTTTACCACCGCGGCGCGTTCTTTTCAAGAACCATCAAAGCCCTTCGAGGCCATCGCGGCGCCGCCGTCCCGCGCCTGCGGCATCATAAATAATTGCATTTTCGCATGCAAAAACTTCTCAACTCGCTTGCAACGCGCGCGCTTTTGTGATATCCTATCGTCAAGGTGAACAAATATTCTCCAAGGAGGAAATAATGAAAAAAATAATCACTGTTTTACTTTGCCTGGCAGTAGTTCTGAGCTCTGTCGCGGCTTTCACGGCTTGCACGAAGAAGACCTATGACATCGCCATCGTCACCGACGTCGGAATGCTTATGGACAAGGGCTTCAACCAGGGCACCTATGAGGGCGCGAAGGCTTACGCCGAAGCTCACAACATCTCCTACAAATACTACCAGCCGGCCAACGGCTCCGACGCTTCCGACAACGACCGTATCGACGCGATGAAGCAGGCCATCAACAACGGCGCGAAGATCATAGTCGCCCCCGGTTTTCTCCAGGCTACCGCTATGACGACAGTCGCTACCGAGAACCCCGACGTCAAGTTCGTATTCGTTGACGGTTGGGCACTCGGCCTCAAAAACGTCACCGCTATCGTTTACAAGGAGCAGGAGTCCGGATACCTCGCGGGATACGCGGCGGTAATGGAAGGCTACACGAAGCTCGGCTTCACGGGCGGCGGCGGCGGAACCAACCCTGCTGTCAACCGTTTCGGCTACGGATTCATCCAGGGCGCCGAGGCTGCGGCGAAGGAGAAAGGCGTTGACGTCTCGATGCTCTACAGCTTCAAGTACGGCGAGACGTTCTCTGCTTCCACAGAGCTCCAGACCCAGATCGCGGGCTGGTACGCAAACGGCACCGAAGTTGTTTTCGCGTGCGGCGGCTCAATGTTCCAGTCTGTTAAATCCGCTGCCGGCGAGTACCCGAACGCCAAGATCATCGGCGTCGACGTCGACCAGTCCGGCGAATCAGAGAAGGTCATCACCTCCGCCGTGAAGGGTCTCTCCACATCCGTTGAGAGAGTTCTCGGACAGTTCTTCGACGGAAAATGGGATGCCGAACTCGCCGACAAGGCTCAGAACCTCGGCGCTGCCGAAGATTCCACGGGTCTCCCGACCGCAGAATGGCGCCTTCAGAACTTCACTGTCGACCAGTACAAGGCTCTCTTCGCGAAGATCAAATCCGGAGAGATCGTTCCTGTCGCGGAAGTTCCCGAAGACCTCACGGCCGGCCTTACCAAGGTTACTCTCACTATCGAAAAATAATTAATTCACCTGACGGGGGGCGGCTTTTCTTGCCGTCCCCTTTTCAAAAATCCGCCGGTTGTAAAGGCGGCCGCGCGCCGGGAAGCCGGATCAGCGCGCGCCGGAAAAGCAGGAAAGACTCTCAGCGTTTTGTTCACCTTTATTTTAAAGAGCGGCCTTTCCGGAGGAGTTTGAGACCGCGGGATTCGTCACATGCGGCGGCCGCAGAGCCGCCGCGAAGTTGTTTTATTTAAGGGCACCGGCGCCGGTTTATCAAAGCGCCGCCTCCCTTTCAAAATTTTATTCACATTTAGCCATGAACGAAAACGAAAACAACGCCGCATCCCCTTACGTAATAGAAATGCGGCACATCACTAAAATATTTCCGGGCATAGTCGCGAACGACGACATCACGCTCTGCCTGAAGCGCGGCGAGATCCACGCGCTTTTGGGCGAAAACGGCGCCGGCAAGTCGACTCTGATGTCTGTTCTTTTCGGTCTCTACCAGCCCGAGGAGGGCGAGATTTACAAGGACGGTAAGAAGGTCGTCATCAACGACCCGAACGACGCCAACGCGCTCGGGATCGGCATGGTCCACCAGCACTTCAAGCTGGTCGATGTTTTTACCGTGCTCGACAATATCATTCTCGGCATCGAGCCCAACACGCTCGGCTTCCTGCGCAAAAAAGAAGCCCGCAAAAAGGTGCTCGAGCTCTCGAAAAACTACGGTCTCAACGTCGACCCCGACGCGAAGGTCGAAAACATAACGGTCGGCATGCAGCAGCGCACCGAGATCCTCAAGATGCTCTACCGCGACAACGAGATACTCATTTTCGACGAGCCTACCGCCGTCCTCACTCCCCAGGAGATCACCGAGCTGATGCAGATCATGAAAGGGCTCGCCCGCGAAGGCAAGTCGATCCTTTTCATTTCCCACAAGCTCAACGAGATAATGGAGGTCGCCGACAGGTGCACCGTTCTCCGGAAGGGAAAATACGTCGGCACCGTGAACATTTCCGAGACCACCAAAGAGGCGCTCTCCGAGATGATGGTCGGCAGAAACGTCAAGTTCGCCGTCGACAAAGCACCCTCGAATCCGGGCGCCGAAGTCCTCAGAGTCGACCATCTGACGGTCAGGAGCAAGACTCACAAAAAGAACGCGGTTAACGACGTCTCGTTCACGGTTCGCGAGGGCGAGATCGTCTGCATCGCCGGTATCGACGGAAACGGCCAGACAGAGCTTGTCAACGCGATCACGGGACTCGAAAAGCCCGAGCCCGGCTCCGCCCTCTTCTTCTGTGGCGAGGACGTCACGCATAAAAGCATCCGCTATAAGATAAACAGCGGCATGAGCCACATTCCCGAGGACAGGCACAAGCACGGCCTGGTTCTCGACTACTCGCTCGAGGAGAATCTCGTGCTTGAGAGATATTTCGAGGACGAATTCCAGTCGCACGGCTTCATTCAGTTCGGGAAGGTCCGCGACTACGCCGAAAAGCTCATCGACGGCTACGACGTGCGCTCAGGCCAGGGACCGGTAACCCTGGCGAGAAGCATGTCGGGCGGCAACCAGCAGAAGGCCATCATTGCCCGCGAGCTCGACAAAAAGCACAAACTCCTTGTCGCCGTGCAGCCCACCCGCGGCCTCGACGTTGGCGCCATCGAATTCGTTCACGAACAGATAGTCGCGTCGCGCGACGCCGGCTCAGCGGTCCTTCTCGTCTCACTGGAGCTCGACGAGGTCATGAACCTCTCCGACAGAATTCTCGTGATGTACGAAGGCGAGATCGTCGGCGAGTTCAAGCCCGCGGAGACAACCGTTCAGGAGCTCGGCCTCTATATGGCAGGAGCGAAAAAACAGACACAGAAAGGAGAAAACGCATGAAAGACCCGGCAAAAAACAAGCTAAAAAATAAAAGCAGCGGCTCGGAACGCTGCGTTAAAAGCGTTCCGGGTCAAGCAGGAAAATCAGGCGGTTTTTCCTCTCTTTTGAAGAAGGAAGGCGTCAGGTCTGTCATCGCATCGGTCGTCTGCGTGCTCGGCGGCATTCTGGTCGGCTTCATAGTGCTGCTCCTCCTGTCAATCTTCGCCGAAAACGTCTCCGTAGGCGAGGCTTTCTCCGGCATCGCGATAGTTCTCGGCGGACCGTTTTCGGGCGGCAGCGGCAGGGATATCCTTTTCCAGCTCGGAAACATGCTCTTCCAGTCTGCCCCGCTTATAATGACCGGCCTCTCCGTCGCACTCGCGTTTAAAACCGGCCTCTTCAACATCGGCGCCCCGGGTCAGTACCTCATGGGCGCCATGGGTGCGCTTCTTGTCGCACTCTCCATTCCTCAGGGCAGCGTCCCCTCCTTCGTAATCTGGATACTCGCCTTCCTGACAGGCGTTGTACTCGGCATGATCTGGGGCTCGATTCCAGGCTTCTTCAAAGCTTACTTCAACGTCAACGAAGTAATCGTTTGCATCATGACGAACTGGATCGCCGCGAACGTCGTCTCCTGGATCTTCAAGGCGACCGGCGACCGCTTCATAAACATCGAGGAGACGAAGGTCAACTTCATCAAGAAGACCTCCTACAACGGCGTCGCGACGGCTACGTTCGGCCTTGACAAGCTTTTCGCGAACTCGTATTTCGACATCAGCATCTTCATCGCCTCGGCGATCGCGATTCTTCTCTACGTGATGATCAACAAGACTACGTTCGGCTACGAGCTGAAAGCCTGCGGCTACAACAAGCACGCGTCCAAATACGCGGGAATGAACGAAAAGCGCAATATAATCCTCGCGATGGCGATTGCCGGCGCACTCGCTGCGGGCGGCGCGGCTCTCTGGTGCCTGAACGGCTCTCAGGACTTCAAGTGGGACACGTACTTAACGCTTCCTGCCGACGGCTTCAACGGAATTCCCGTCGCGCTTCTCGCGGGCAGCAACCCGATAGGAGTCATTTTCTCCGCGATCTTCCTTAAATACATAGGCGTCGGCGGCTCAAACCTCGCCGCGCAGACGTCGTTCAACGAGTACGTCTCGCCTCTCATCGTCGCCGTGATAATCTATTTCGCGGGCTTCTCCAAACTTATCAAGGACCTCCTCGCGAAGCAGCTGAAAAAAGCCGCGATTAAAGCCGACAAAAAGGATTCCTCCGGAGCTCCGCCGGCAGCGGAAACGGTAATCGAAGACAAAACACAAGACTCCGCTTCAGGCGTTCGGGAAGATGTGAAAGGAGGCGATCACGAATGATATTCATGCTACAGAAAACTCTCATTTTCGCGATACCGCTCCTTATAGTCGCCCTCGCGGGAATGTACTCGGAGCGCTCGGGCATCATCAACATCGCGCTCGACGGTATAATGATTTTCGGCGCGTTCGTCGGCGCTCTCGCGGCGTTCCTGCTCAGGAAAACGCCCTTCTTCGTCGACCACAACCAGCTGACCTTTATTCTCGCAATGACTGTCGCCGCGGTCGCGGGCGCGATCTTTTCGCTGCTCCTGTCGTTCTCCGCCATCAAGCTCAAGGCGGATCAGACGATCGGCGGCACCGCGCTCAACATGCTCGCCCCCGCCATCGCGCTTTTCACCATCAAGGTTTTCTTCTCACTCGACATGCTCGAGATGCAGCGCGCGCCCGACAGCACAGGACAGATGAAGGACTTCGGCTTCGTCATTCTCAACGACGACCTGCCCGCGGCCGCGAAGGTCTTTTTCGACAAGGCGTACATCTCCACGTTCATCGCGATCGGCCTTTTTATTCTGCTCTCGGTTCTAATCTACACTACTAAAACGGGCCTCAGGCTTCGCGCGTGCGGCGAACACCCGCAGGCGGCGGCAAGCGTCGGAATCGACGTCAACAAAATGCGCTACCTCGGCACGACGGTTTCGGGCGCATTGGCCGGTCTCGGCGGGTACATCTACATCGCCACGGTCGCCAACGGAACCGCAACAGGCGCCGTCGCAGGAATGGGCTTCCTCGCCATCGCGATCATGATTTTCGGCAACTGGAAACCCCTCGGCATCGCGCTCGGTTCCCTGCTCTTCGGCTTCTTAAAGTGCCTCGGCGTTATCTACACGCAGCTGTCGGTCAACATCGGCGGAAAGGAGATCTACTTCCTGAAGGACCTAAACCTCCCGATGTATTTCTACAATCTGATCCCCTACGTCGCGGTGCTCGTCGTTCTCGCGTTCACTTCGAAGCGTTCGAGAGCGCCCAAGGCGGAGGGCATCCCCTACGACAAGGGGATGAGGTAATCAAGAGATTTCCGCTATTTTAGTGAAAGGATTTCTGTTTATGAAAAAGCTGCTGTCGATTTTAACAATGATCGCCGTGCTGATAGCCGCGACCTCGCTCTCGTGCTTCGCCGGAAGTCCGGAAGGCGCCGACCCGCTCAAGGGCCGCGAAAACCTCGCGCTCGAATGCGAAGTCACCGCCTCCAACTCGTTCGAGAACAACGCGTATTTCTCTGCCGCGTTCATTACCGACGGCATTCACCTTCCTTTCGAGATCGAACCCCACCAGGGCTGGTCCGTCGATCCGTTTTCGGTGATTCCCCGCGACAAGGCCGTCGATATCGAGGTCGATCTTCTTATCGTATACATGCTGGACACTGTGGTGATCAAGCCCTGCCTCTACAACAACGGCGAAAAAATGCCCTCCTCGTTCACTGTCGACGTCTCCGAGGACGGAAGCTCATACGTAACAGTCAAGGAAGTAACCGGCCTAACCCTCGAGGCGGCCGACGATCAGATACTGACGTTCGAACCTGTCAGGGGGCGCTTCGTGAGGATCTCGATAACCGAGCACAGCGACAAGGTCGACAACACCGGTTCCTACCTCTCCGAGTTCAGCGAGCTTGAGGTATACGGCGAAAGAATAAAGCCGACGGAAGCGCCCGCGACGCCCGAGCCGACTCCGGCTCCGACTGAGGCTCCGGCAGATGCGCCTTCCGGGCCCACCGAAAAGCCTTCAGGCGGCAAAAATCCGGGTAAAAAAGGCTGCGGCGGCGTCACAGGATGCCTGCCTTTAATTACTCTTTCAGCCGCCGCGATTGTTACGTTAATCAGAAAAAGAAGATAAAACAATTTATATGCAGTAAAAAAGCACCTCCAGCTCGCGATTTTTAAGCCGGGCGGGAGGTGCTTTGTAGTATTAGTAATTTATAATTCCTTAACGATATCCGCGAGTTTTTTCATATCCTCCGCGTATACAGTTGCGTTACCGGGGTTGTATATCAGACTCGCCGGGTGGTACATCGGGAACAAAACTGTCCCTTCCGTAAGCTCCGAAGCCTCTCCGTGAGCGTTTCCGACAGTCAGCGGTTTCACATCCGGGAAGAAAGCCGCCGTTACTGCCTTTAGAGGCACGTTGCCCAGTGTCACGACGATCTCCGGTTTTATGATTTCGATCTCCTTTTTGAGAAGTCCCGCGCCGAGTCTTACCTCGTGTTCCTTCGCGGGTCTGTTCGCGAGCTTCCCCGCGGCAGGCGCAGAATGAGACTGTTCCGCTGAAAATCCGGGAAGCGAAAGCTGCGCTCCGTCGAAATCTTTTTTTGTGCGGGCGTTTTTGGCAGGACGCGCCAGCCGGTATTTTACGGTGTTAGTTATGAAAAGCTCACCGCGGCGGATTCCCGACATGCTCAAAAAGTCGTCGAGGATAGATCCCGCCTTGCCGACAAAGGGCCTGCCCTCCGCGATCTCGTCCTTTCCGGGAGCCTCGCCGACAAGCATCACGCGGCTCTTCACGTCCCCGCACCCGAAAACAAAGCCTGTCGAAACGTCGCACTCCCCGGCCTCCTTCGCGGCGGCAGCGTACTCGCCGTAAGCCTTTTCGAGCAATGATACGGCCGGCTCCTCACCGTAATAAAAAACTTTCGCATCAAGATTCATAAAACCACCGTTACAATTTAAAGAAAAACCGGCGCCTCTTAAAAAGGTACCGGTTTTACGCCTTATCCGGTCACGGTCACGCGCCGAAGCCCTCGAAAAACCGCTTTTTGACCTCTTTTAAATCGTTGTAAAAGTCGTGCTTCAAGCCGTCGTTTCTGAGGAGAGCCGCCGGGTGGTATGTAGCCGTGAACATCGTTCCGCCCTTGTCAAACCACTGTCCGCGGACCCTGGAGATCTGCGCGTCAGGGGAAATGAGCGCCTTTGACGCGACAGAGCCGAGCGCGACGACGATTTTCGGCTTCAAAAGAAGAAACTGCTGTCTGAGAAGCTTGATGCAGGCTTCGATCTCGTCCTGCGCGGGGTCGCGGTTCTGCGGCGGTCTGCACTTCACGACGTTCGCAATATAGTAGACCTCTTCGGGAAACTCAAGCGCCTCGAGCGCGAAGTCGAAAAGTCTTCCGGCCTGGCCTACGAACGGAATCCCCTCGCGGTCCTCGTTTTCGCCGGGTCCCTCGCCCACGAACAAAATGCGGCCGGTCTCGCGGCTGCCTCTTCCGATGACAACGCTGTTCCTTTTTTCACACAGCCTGCAGCTCCTGCACGAGGAAGCAAGCTTTTCGAATTCGTTCCACGTCAGCACCGGAACACCTCCGCCGTAAATGGCGCCTGTTAAGCGCGAACAATAACCTGCAAGCCGCAAAAAAGCCTAAAATTAGGCGAAAAGTTATCTGATAGAGCCGACAGTGCGGGGATAGAGCGTGACGTCGCGGATATTGGAAATACCGGTGACGTACATAAGAATACGCTCGAAGCCGAGACCGAAGCCGCTGTGAGGCACGCTGCCGAACTTTCTAAGGTCGATGTAGTCCTTGTAGTCCTCGATTTTCATGTTGCGCGCGTTCATCGCCTCGAGAAGCTTGTCAAGATCCGCTTCCCTCTCGCTGCAGCCGATGATCTCGCCCACGCCGGGAACGAGCAGGTCTGTCGCCGCGACCGTCTTTCCGTCCGGGTTCTGCTTCATGTAAAACGCCTTGATGTCCTTCGGATAGTTGATGACGAAAACAGGCTTCTTGAAGATCTCCTCGGTGATGTAGCGCTCATGCTCTGTCTGCAGGTCGCAGCCCCAGTCGCAGGGGTAATTGAACTGCCTGTCGGCCTTCTTTAAGAGCTCGATAGCCTCGGTGTACTCGACGATCGCGAAATCGTTCGAAACGATGCTGCGGAGCTTCGCCTCGAGCCCTTCCTCAAAGTGCTTTTCGAAAAACGCGATCTCGTCAGGGCATCTCTCAAGAACGCGCGAAATGATCGCCTTGATCATGTTTTCGGCTATCTCAATGATGTCGGGAAGCTCGGCAAACGCGACCTCCGGCTCGATGTGCCAGAATTCCGCGAGGTGCCTCGGGGTGTTGCTGTTCTCGGCTCTGAAGCTCGGTCCGAACGTGTAGATTCTGCCGAAAGCCATCGCCGCGACCTCGCCCTCGAGCTGACCGGAAACGGAAAGACCGGCCTTTTTGCCGAAAAAGTCGTTTTCGTAGTACTCTTCCCTTGTCTTGTACGGAGTTTCGAAATCGTGCGTTGTTACGCGGAACACCTCGCCTGCGCCTTCTGCGTCGCTTCCTGTGATGATCGGCGTGTTGACGTAGACAAAGCCCTTGCTCTGGAGATATTCGTGAATGGCTGCTGCGAGAACGGACCTTACGCGGAAGACCGCGTTAAACGTGTTGGTCCTGACCCTGAGGTGAGGCATGGTTCTTAAGAACTCAAGCGTGTGGCGCTTCTTTTGAAGCGGGTAATCCTGAGGGCAGTCGCCGAGCACCTCGATCGAGTTCGCGTTGACCTCGACACCGTTCTTTTCGCTCTCCACGCAGACGCCGCAGACCTTTACGGAAGCGCCGAGCTTCATCGCGCGGTCAAAATCCGACACCTTCTCCTTCTCGATAACGATCTGGAGATGCTTGAAGGTCGTTCCGTCGTTGATTTCAAGGAACGAGATGTTCTTGGAGTCGCGCGAAGTGCGGACCCAGCCGCAGACGGTGACGGTCTTTCCGATGTAGAACGGATTATTAAAAATCTCTTTAACGTCGATATGTTTCATTTGTGAGATATCCTTTCAACTATAAATGGCGGGAAGCTTGAATCAAAGGGCGGGAAATGAACGCCGGGAAACGCTCCCCCTGCCGGCTTCTTTAAAGAAAGATGCCTGAATAATTATTTTACCACTTTCAGAGTGACAAATGCAAACCTTTTTTCCGCGCGCGGGCATGTTCGGGCATGTTCAAGAGGCGGCCTGTCTTAAGTATTACTTAAACTGCCGGAAAGGTTGAAATCTCCGGTCGCTTTATATATAATATGTCCAGTTTTGGGAAAGGACTCCTCTTAAAAATGAGCGAAGACAAAAAAGTAACTTTTAACGGCCTTGTGACTGAAAGATGCAGGCAGTATTTCGGCATCCGCTACGCATACGCGGAACGTTTTGAGTACGCAAAGCCCGTCGAATACGCTGACGGAACTACTGTCGACGCCACGTCACATGGACCCGCCTGCCCGCAGCTCCGCCAATTTCATCAGCATCTCGACAACCCACACCGCCTTTTTTATTATAAAGAGTTCCGAGAGGGCATCGAATTCGAATACGGCGAGGACTGCCTGGTGCTTGACGTTTACGCCCCGCTTGACGCCGCAGGCTGCCCGGTCATATTGTTTTTCCACGGCGGCGGCTTCGACTCCGGCTCGATCACCGAAGGCGCTTTTGACGGCTCGCTTTTCGCGGAAAAAGGTGTGGTCACTGTCTTTGCGCAGTACAGGGTGGGCGTGCTCGGCTACCTTACAGACGAATCGATCGAAAAAAAATACGGACGTGACGGCAACTTCGGGCTCGACGACCAGATCAAAGCGCTTGAGTGGGTGCGGAAATACATCGGCTGCCTTGGCGGCGACCCAGAAAATATTACGCTGGCGGGCCAGAGCGCCGGCGCGATCTCGATACAGTACATGTGCCTCAATCGTGACCTTGAAGGCCGTTTCAGGCGCGTTATAATGATGTCCGGCGGCGGCAAGTTCCCGGATTTCGCGCTCCCAAAGTATGCGGCGGAGACGAGGCCATACTGGAAGGCGCTTATGGAGACAGCCGGCTGCTCCAGCCTCGAAGAGTTGAAGGTTCTTCCTCTAGACAGGCTTTTCGACGCCGTCGACGAGCTTAAATCGAAAAGAAAGGACACCGTTTACAACACGATGCCCGTTGTCGACGGCTGTCTGATTCCCGAACCGGTCGGCAAGCTGATCAAAAATCCCCTAAAAGTAGGCTATATGATCGGCTACACCAACACCGACATGTACGCGCCGGTTATGGAGTTCATCGGAAATAAGTTCGGCAAAAAGAACGGCGCCTATATCTACTTCTTCGACATAGACGCCCCCGGCGACGGAAACGGCGCGTTCCACTCCTGCGACTTAAGGTACATGTTCGGAACGCTCGACAAAAGCCGGCGGCCCTACGGCGACCGCGACCGCGAGGCTTCCTGCCAACTCGCAACGTATGCCGCGAACTTCGCGAAAACAGGCGACCCGAACGGACCCTCCCTTCCCGAATGGCTTCCCGCAAAGCCAGGCGCCGGCACCCGCGTTTTAAGGCTCGCACCCGGTCAGACTTCCATGGGCAAAGCGCCCTACCTCAGGCTCCTCAAAAACATGCTCACAAAAGGCGACCCGAAGGCCTGACAAAAGAATTGACAAAAAGATGCTTTACAGCCGGTCCGTACCGGCAATAACAGTTAACACCCCGGACAGAGTTAAAACCGCTCCGGGGTGTTTTATTGTAAAAAGACCATGAACAAAAACGCCGGTAAAACGTCAGATTTCTATCGTATTGCTCTCGTACGCCTCTTTCAGCTTCGCCTCCTTCGCTGTCTGCAGCTCCGCTACTTTGGCTCTGGACAGCGGGTACCAAACGAAAAGAATGAGCGCCATCAGCCCGAAGAGAACCGCGGGTATGACAGTTGCCATATCGTACATTTTCTTTAAGTTTTCGAGCGTCTGTACAGCCCCCTTCGCGTAGTTGTAGTGCATTCCGAGGAGTGCGCCGTTCACGCACACGGCGGCGAGCACCTGACCAAGCTTCCGGAAGAAGTTGAAGAAGGAATACGCGGTGCCGTCGTCGCGGCTGCCCGTGCCTACTTCAATGTCGTCGATCGCGTCGGTCGCCATCGCCCAGAGCTGCATTACGACGGTCGTGAGCCCGCAGCCGCTGACGAAGCACAGAAGCAGGAATATCCACATAAGTACCGAAGGTTCAACGCCCCTCAGGAAAAACAGTATCAGGTTCGCTGCTGCCGCCGCTGCCGTTCCTACCGCGCAGACCTCCTTTTTGCCGATCTTCCGCGCCGCCTTCGGCAGTATGAACATCATTATTATCATCGGAGAGTACGTGCACGCCTGCGACGCGAGATTCATCCAGTTGGCGTGGAAGTAGTCGTCGAAAAGGTACGTATAAAAGCTCTGCGTGAACATCTGCCCCGCGAGCAGGAGCATCGCTACCAGACTCACGGTAATAAACGCCTTGTTTTTGAAAAGTATCCCGATAGCTTTCTTCGCGGCGCCCTTCTCTTTCGGCTGCGGCTTCGTCTTCACACGCTCCTTGTTGAGCGCGAACGCCAGCACGAGCATCAGTGCCGAGCACGCCGCCATAATCGCGACGCCGATAAGAACAGGCTTATACTGCATATCCGTGATGACCTTCCCGTTCTCTCCGATGACCTTGTTGCCCGCCGCGTCAAGCCTGTCTGCGTACGCGAAGCTGGCAATCAAGAGGACCGGAATCGAACCAAGAGCAGCGCCGATCGAACGGTAAACGGACAGCTTGTTCCGCTCGTGGTCGTCGGTCGTCACCACAGAGGCGAGCGATCCGTACGGGATCTGCAGCGCCGTGTAGATCATTCCGAACAGAATGTAGGTAACCGTCGCGTAAACGCACGTAAGTACAACTTTTCCGTCCTCGCCGATCCCGGGCCACTTCACGAAGAGAAGCACAGCCGAGACCGCAAGCGGAAACGCCACGTAGAGAAACCACTGCTTGTACCTGCCCGATTTCGCGGGTTTAACCGTGTCGCAGATACGTCCCATTATCGGGTCGTTGATTGCGTCCCAGACACGCGCGGCGATAAACATGAGCATGATAAACAGCGGGCTCAGGTGAAAAATGTCAGTGTAGAACTTCTGCAGAAGCGTAGTCACAAGACTGAAAACAAGACACCCCGCCGCGTCGACGAGCGCGTAGCCGAAATAGTCCTTCCCTTTAAGGCCGCTTGTTCTCGAGATAAAAGATCTGTCAGTCATTTATTTGATCTCCTTATTGCTTTCGTGCGCCGGAAGTTTTAGATTATCCTCCGCGGAGGAGCCCGGGCCGGCATCACGTCATCTTGATTGTCAACATTATATCACACCGCATATTTCGTTTCAATTCTTTCACGGAGTGGCCTCGTGTGGTATAATACGATTAAACATTTATCTTCCGGGTTTCCGGTCTCTCTTTGAGGAGGTAAAAGATGAAAGAGTATTCCAAAATGAATTACGGACGCGACCTTGTAAAGCTTTCGGAGCCGTCCGGCGTTGTCTTTAGCGGAATTGTCGACGAGAGGATGCGGGCGCTTGAGGACGGTCTGTTTTTGAGAGTGTCGACGGACAGTGTCGTGAGGTTTTTTCGCGACAGGACCGACCCTTTCGCTGCCGGCGAGTTTTTCGGCAAGCTTTTAAGGGCGTGCGTCAACGTCGCCTGCTACACCGGAAGCGAGCGTCTTAAGCGAAAATGCGACGAAATGGTCTCCGCGATTCTCGAATGCCGCGATCCCGACGGCTGCATCAGCACCGTTCCCCGCGAAAACCAGCCGAACGGCTCAAACGGTTCCGACCTCTGGGAGCGCAAATACGTTCTTCTCGGCCTCTGGGAGTACTTCGAGAGGTTCGGCCCCACGCTCAAAAATGAAAACGACGTCGTCGACGCGATGCTCGGTCTCGCTAAATACACCGCATCGCAGATCGGCGACGAAAATGACGGAAAGACGCCTGTCACAAAAACCGGCTGGGCCTTCTGCGGAATCGAGTCGTCGTCGATTCTCGAACCCGTCATGAAGATCTACGGCCTCACTAAGGACCCCGCCCTTCTCGGGCTCGCCCGCCACATAATAGATTCAGGCGCCTGCTCCAGGGAGAACCTTTTCGAATCGATTGCCGCCGGAAAGAGCCCCGCTCTCATCGGAAACAACGGAAACCCCGAGGAGAGCATCGCCAAAGCGTACGAGATGATGAGCTGCTTTGAAGGCCTCATCGAGTACTACAGAGTGACAGGCGACGAAAAGGCGCTCGAGACGGCGAACGATTTTATCGATAAAATCAACGAAGAGGAAATAAACCTTCTCGGGTCCGGCGGCGCCGACAAGCCCTTCAACCTCGGACCGGGCACGGGCGAACAGTGGAACTTCTGCCGCTCCGAGCAGACAAACCCGGACGTCGGCCTCACGATGGAGACGTGCGTCACCGTTACCTACATGAAGCTTATGCTTCAGTACTACCGCGTGACTCGCGACGCGAAAGCCGTCGACGACATCGAAAGGTCATTGTACAACGCGCTTCTCGGCGCCGCTCACGAAGATGGTTCGTCGTTCGAGTACTTCTCGGTTTTCAACGGCTTCCGCAGCGGAAAGCAGAACTTTTTCTACGATCTCGACGGCTTCCCGCTCTCCTGCTGCACCGCGAACGGCCCGATGGGTCTCGCGATCCTTCCGATGCTCTCGCTTGTCACCGGCGCCTCGCAAGGCGACGTCTACGTAAACCTCTATATCCCCGAGACCGCGGAGATTGCCGGCGGAGTCTTGAAAATAGACACGCGCTACCCCGAAAACGGCAAGATCAAGCTCAAAATAGTCGAAAAAGGCTTTATCGGGTCGATTGCATTCAGGATTCCCGGGTTCTGCGAGAATTTCACGTTATCAAAGCCGTACATAACGGAGCCCGGCTACGCGGTCGTCGAAGGGCCTTTCGAAAACGGAGAGGAAATAACGCTCGAGCTTTTCTACAGTCCCGCGTGCGTTCCCTCCCCCAAATCGGTAAACCCCGCCGGCAACGGGAAGATTCTTTTCACATACGGTCCGCTTGTTCTCGCGAGGGACAAAAAATACGACCCCGACTTCGGGTCGCCGCTCTCTCCGGAAATAATCAAGGAACTCGTTCCCGTGCCCTCAACGGGTGACGACGGAAAACCGTTCATGATGAAATGTCCTTCCGCGACGTTCGTCCCCTATTTTGAAGCCGGCAGAAGCTTCTCCCCCGAAACGGAATACAGATGCTGGTCGTACAGGAAATAAAAAGAAACGGCGCGTTCTTTCAAAGCTTCAGGAACGCGCCGCCCGTTTTTTATTTGCGTTTTTTATTTGCCCTTCTTCCTTACCGAGAACCCGAACGAGCACCTCTTTTTCCCGAGCGGCACGTATTCCCCGTGGAGGTACCCGATTATTCCCGCCTTCGCTAAGTCGAGCTTTCCGTCGCCGCCGACCAGTTCCGCGTCAACGGTCACCCCGGTTATCTCGGCCAGAAACATGTCGTGCGATCCGAGGCGCGTTATCTCCTTCACTCTGCACTCCAGATTCACGGGGCAGTCGGCGATCACGGGGCAGTTGTCAAGGCTGCCCGCCTTTGTCTTTTCGAAGCCGCAGATCTTGAACTTGTCACCGTTCCTGCCTGTCTTCATACCGCAGAGGTCTACTCTTTTCGCCATGGAGGCTGTCGGGATGTTTATGACGAACTCTTTTCTCTCGGAAATGAGTCCGTGCGAAAACCTCTCCGGTCTTACCGAGACGTAGCACATCGGAGGTTTCGAGTTAACGATTCCGGTCCAGGCGACCGTAATAATGTTCGGCTTTTCGAACGTTCCGCAGCTGACAAGAGCGGCGGGAAGAGGTCCAAGCAGAGTGCCGGGCGTGAGATTTATTTTCTTTCTGTCTTCCATATTTTTCACCGTTTTCCGCGTTTTCCCGTCATTTTTCGATATTTTCCGTCATTTCCCGGAAATAAACTGACGTTAGTTTTTCAAGAGTTATTATACATTAACATCCGGTGAAGCGCAACCGGGAAAGCCTGCCTTGATTCGGTCTTAATTCGGCAACCTGCCGTTGCGCCGCCCCGCGCGTTGTGATATAATAATACGAAGACTTCCGAAAGGGGTGTTTTATCTGAAAACGAGAAAAGTTCTCGGCGCGATATTCAGATATCTCGTCATAATTCTCACCGGCGCGATGGTCGCCGCAACAACATACATTCTGATCGTCCCGAACGATTTTGCGCCGTCCGGCATCACCGGAATCTGCGTAATGGTGCAGTACAAGCTCGGAATCTCGATAGGCTGGCTGAACCTCGCCGTCAACTTCCCGCTCTGCGTCATCGCCTTCTGCATGGGCTTCAAGCAGTTCGCCGTGAAGTCGTACATTTTCGCGCTCTCATACTCGTTCACGTACCTCATGATGCAAAAATGGAACCCCGAGTGGCTCCAGTACAACGCGAACGGCCAGGATACGATTCTCCCGGTCCTTATAGCCGGCGTGCTCTCGGGTTTCGCGACCGTAATAGCCTACGAGCTGAACGGATCGCAGTGCGGCACCGACGTCGTCTCGAAAATACTTTCCGAGAAAAAACCCGAGTTCAACTTCTTCTGGGTCAGCTTCGCGATCAACGCAAGCGTCGCCCTCATTTCGCTTTTCGTGTACTCGGACGTTGTCGACGGCGTCATGGTTCTCGACTACAAGCCGGTCGCGCTCTGCGTTCTCTATTGCCTATCCGACTCGATGCTCGCCGATATTATTTTCCGCGACCAGAAGGAAGCCGCCCAGATCGTCGTCATCACTCCGTTCCCGGACGAGGTCCTCGACTTGGTCACCAAAAAGACGCACCACACGGCGACGAGGCTCGAGGGCATCGGCACGTACTCCGGCCAGAGCAAGGCGATCCTGATCTTTATCGTCAACAAGTTCCAGGTCCCGGGCATCAAACGCGACCTCAAAAACTACGACCAGACCTTCTGCTACATAACGCCGGTCTCCGAGACGGTAGGCTGGTTCGACTCGCGAAAAGTCGGCAAGACAAAACGCTTTTCCATGCGCGACGCGATCGAAGAATCGTCAAAAGAGGATAAAATCAAGTTTAAAGAATAACTGCTTGAAGCAAGAATAAAATTGCGGGCCGGCCTCCATATTATAAAGAAGCCGGCCCGCTGCATTATAGTTAACTAAAATTCAATGACCGAACGCGTAACGTCTATATGCGCGGCTCTCTGATTCCGGAACCTTGAATGGTGACCGGTAAGGCGGACGAACGCGTCCCGCCGCGGATCGCCAAGGTCAGATATTTCAATTATTTTAACCACGCACACCGTCTCCGATTTGGCGTGAACATTACAGAATATGTGCACGAGGCCGCTTCGCGCCGATTGTCTTACCAGCCTGTAGTTTACGGTTCAAACGGAATCACCGAATACATAACAGCGTATTCTCGCTCACCCGTTTCGCTAAAATACGCGGCGTACTTCTTGACCTCAAATACCGCGAAGCATGGATATGTAGTTCCCGACTCAGGATCAGCCGTAAACGGCAATCCGCCGCTTTGCGCGAGCGCATACAACGCGTCGAGCGTGATTTCCGAGTGTAGAAGGTTACCGTAGAGGTCATAAACATCCAATGAGAGAAGCTCTCCGCCATCAATCAGATCTATGCTGAAATCTTGCGACACGCTAATCGCGTAAGTCGATTCGCCAGACGCGTATTCGTAAATAAATCGCCCCAACCAATCGGTATACTCCACATCCGACCTGCCGGAGATATACTCCTTGAGTACCATGCCGCTGCCGGTATACGCGTACAGGGATTTCGACATGTGCGTATAGTTCCATGGTTTACCGGTCTGCGAGACAGTAACAAAATTGTACCTGTTAAGCAGATACTCGGCTCTTTCCGGATCCATGTACGGCGCTATCGTTGCCGACGGTTCCGGCATATCGTTCAAATCCGGTGCACCGTCGAACATGTCCGTAAACACTTTTTTCACAAACGCGTCAGGTAGTAGGCCTCCGAGCGTCAATCCGCTTCCGTCATAGCCTAATCTGCCGGCAGTACGGGTTTTAAGGTTGGCGAGATATACGTTATTGCCTATGCTTCCCAGCATAACTTCAGACATGTTGTCTGTAATCTCTGTCATAAACCGAAACGTGTGCATTGTTCTGTCGAATACCCCGAAAAACATCCTGCTCCGTTCTTCGTTAAAAGCGGTAAACGCCAGATCATCGACGCCGTTCGAATCGTAATCGCACCTTTTGATCTCGCAAATCTTAAGCTGGCAGTCGCCGTTCACGGGGTACAATTCGCCGTCAACTTCAAGCAGAAAAACCTTAATGTAGTCGCGATTGTTCTGATATATGCACGCAATGCTGTCCAACTCTTCTTCTGTCCCGACCGACCAGTAATCAATTGAATAATCCGTGTCTTTAAGGCGATTTGCTTTAAAGAGAAGATTGCTGTCAACGCTGTCCGGATTGAATTCTGCATCGGCTTTTACGCGGGCAACAAAGCGCTTTAATTTCGATTTTAATCCCTGCAGGTCAGTGTTCTGTCTAAGAATGTATACGCCGTTCTTGTACTGGTTGGTCATCATGGCACGGTTGATGTCGACCAGCGTATCCGGGCTTTCGTTGCCCCGGTAAGGGCTAGGCGTAGGCGCAGACGTCGGAGCCGTTGTGGGAGTTGAAGTTGGAGTAGGTGTAGGTGTAGGCGCGGACTCCGGTGTGGGTGTAAGCGTAGGAGCCGGTGTTGGTGTAGGCGTGGTCGTCGCGGGAAGCGCAGTTGGCACGCCTGTCGAAAATGTATGTATTTCAGTCGGTTCTGCCGTCGATGTCGACGGATCGTCGCCCGGTGCAACTGTGGACGTCGAAGGCAGCGCAGTCGGCACAGCTGTCGGCGTCAACGGAACTTCAGCAGAGTTTTCGTTCGATTCAGCGTTATCCGCATCCGGCGGGAGCACCAATGTCATCGCTGATTCGGGGGTAGCCGGAGGTATTGTCTCGCAGGCAAGCGTTCCGTTTTCCTTCGCATCACCGGGTGGTAATTGTTCATGTTTGATACACGATGAAAAGAACAGTACGGTGACAACACAGGCAGCAAGCAGCAGCACGCCGGCAGCCACGCCGAAAACCCGGCCAAACCGGAACTGTGGTTGAACGCCGTCTCGCTTACCGCTACTCTCTCCGATTATATCTGCAGACGCTTTATTCATGGTTTTAATCGGTTCTTTGTCTTTCATATCTCTACCCCTCTTTCGCTTCAAAAAGCATTCGTAATCCACCCGTCGCGTTTACTGTGCACAGCAATGTGACTCTCAAGATTTTGAAGTCAGGCGCGAAAATGCCGCAAATCTGCCGGCAAAACTTTCTTTGCCATTAGTATACAATTTCAACAGTATCACTGTCAACACGTAGATGACGACCGACCGTGTCAATAGCTTATCACATAAAACGCGCCGCACGTCCCCAAAAAATTAAGACGTGCAGCGGCTTCGTTAATTCAAAATATGCTTATCAAATCAGAACGTCCCGTAAATGTTGTTCCCGTTGCGTGCGAACGGCCTGTACGCGAAAATGAAAGGCGCGTCGTCGTAGCTCACAGGCTCGTAGAAAGGCTGTTCCGAACCGATTCTCCTGTCGGAGCCGTGGTCGTAGCGAAGTGCCATACCGTCCTTCACGTCGGAGGCGAGCATAAAAACGTGCTGCGGTCCGCCGTCAGCCGCCGGCCTGACGAAAATGATATCCCCCGCTTTAAGGTCCTCAATTTTCGTGATCTTTTTAAAGCCCTTAGCCTCGCACCACTTGTAGAGATTGGAGACGACGCAGCCCTGAATAAGCGGCTGGTCTGTAAAGCCAGCGCGGTAGAGGATCCAGTCGACAAGCCTGTCGCAGCTTGATCTGAGCGGCCTGTGGTTGATTCCGGGGTTGGTGCAGGAATCACCGTACAGGAAGCCGTGAGTGCGCGCGTACGTCGTTATGTACTTTGCCTCGCGCAGCATGTTTGAAACGAGAAGCCTGTACGGCGAGTAGACGACCTTTCCGTTTTCGTCTGCCACGCGGTATCCGTACTCCTTGAGGCTGTCACAGAACGACTTGGCGTCCTTAAGAGTTGAATGGACTTTTCCGCTGATATTGCCTTCGGGCTCGGCGAGTCTGTCCTCGTACAGGCAGACGTAGTAGCCCTTTTCGACCTTCTGCGCGGGCGCTGCGGGTCCCATGTCATTTTTTATGTACTCGTCTGCCTCCTTGCGGTTCTTGCAGAAAGCGATTGCCCGGAGCAGGAACTCGTCGCCCTTTTCTACGTAGTTCGTGTAGTCGAGCCGGAAGCTGTCGTTGAAAGTCCCTTCCCAGCCCGGCGAGTCCTTGCCCGCTTCAAAAATGATATACTGCGTGGTGCGTTCACCGAAAAACTCGGAGTCGCCGCCGTAAGTCGCTACGATCGAATATCCGGCCTTGGCTGTCTCGTTGTCGCCTGTCGCGTAGAACATTTCAAACGCGCCGCCCCACTCCGCCTGAACCTTCATAACGATAACCTTCCTGCGCTCGGGGCTGAACGGAACGTACGTCTTGCCGCCTTCCTGCGCCGGATAGCCGGCCGCCTTATACATGCTGCTGATGTGCCAGTTCACGCCGGGGTCGCGCGACTGCGCGGAGGCGGTAATTTTAACACCTTCGGCGGTGAGTTCCGGCGCGGCGCTATTTCCCGGTGAAAACGACGCGTTAAACAGTCCTTCGTCGAATGAAGTCAGATCTATCCTGTGCGGATCCGCGATTTTTTCTGTACCTTCAGCCGTGTCGAAGCCTTTACCGTCTTCCGGCTCGGTCACAGGTGCACAACCGGCGACAGCCAGCACAACGCCCAGCATCATAAGAATCAACTTTTTAATCATTTAGCTTCATCCTCCCCTCAAAGGTGTCAAAGTATTTTCGCATATTATATCACAAACGCCTTATAATTCAACAGCCGCAAATTTACCCTTTTCACGCCCTTTTCACGCTTTTCACTTCACGACCCTTTTCAATAACCGTTCAATAATCCGCGACATTATCCGCACTGCGCACAAGATGCGTCAGCCGCCGGGAAACGTCATTTTTTGAGGCAAAAAGAGAAACGGACAGCCGTTTCAGGATGCCCGTTCCCGTCTTTAGGAAATAACACCTCAAACGTTAGGAAATATTTTTTTCACATAATCAAAATTTCTCTAAATTTAGTTAAAAAAGTGCTTGACATAGTTCTCTTTGTGTGGTACAATTATGGGGTGTTAAGGTGTTATCTTAAAGCACCCCGTAAAATGATACTCAAGGAGCCTCGTTATGTCATACTTTCTAAAGAAATCAACGCCTTCCAAAAAGGGTCTCTATCTGCAGATCTATGAGGGCAAATATATACCAGGCAAAGGAAAAAGAAACTATTCATATCAAAGCCTCGGTTATGTTTCCGACATGATTGCCAAAGGCATTTCCGACCCGATTGCTTATGCACAGGGACTTGTCGATGATCTTAACTGCACCGAGGCAAAGGAGATAGGCAACGAACCCGTAACCAAAAACATGGGGTATTTCCTCTTGAAGATAATGATGGACAACCTGAAGGTCGATGAGACTATGAGACTTATGACTGCACGAAAAAGGTTCAGATTTGATTTTCCGGCATTCGTAAGAGAAATGATCTATGCTCAGGTTGTAAATCCGGGTTCAAAGCATAATGCCTTCGAGAAAGTGCTCCCGACTCTCTACGGATGCGAGGAATTCAGTTATGACCAAATCCTCGAAACCGTCCAGTTCATAGGTGAAGACTATGAAAAATTCATAGAGCTGTTCAATCACCAAATCGCAGCTCAGTACGGTCGTCGCACATCAAAAACATATTTTGACTGCACAAACTACTACTTTGAAATCGACCTTCCCTTTGAAGACAAACAAAAGGGTCCCTCGAAAGAAGAACGCCATTCTCCGATAATTGGTCAGGCGCTCATGCTTGACGGTGATCAGATTCCGATCGCCATGAAAATGTACCCCGGTAACAAAAGTGAAAAGCCATACCTTAGAAACACTATCGAGGATATGAAGACCCGCTACGATATTAGTGGAAAAGTGATTCAGGTAGCCGATAAAGGTCTAAACTGTGCTCAAAATATATTTGCAGCAGCCAAAGAAGCAAGTGATGGCTATATCTTTTCAAAAGCAATACTCGGAACATCCCTTACGCAGCCTGAAAGAGAATGGGTTCTCTACGATAACGAGCACAATGTCTGGCATGAAGTTCGTGATAAAAACAATGTCCTTCTTTTCAAGTACAAAGAAGAAATCGATGATTATTCGTACAAATTCAGACCCGCGCCCGATGAAGAAGAGATAACTTTTACCATGAAAGAAAAGCGTGTGGTAACATACAATCCGAGTCTTGCAAGGAAACAAAAGGCGGAAATTTCAAAAGAAGTTGAGAAAGCACTAACCAAAATGTCCCTGAAAGCAGCTGCAAGAAGCGAGTTCGGCGACTGTGTAAAATATGTGGAATTCGTATCTCAGAACAAAAACGGAGACAAGCAAAAAGTCAATGTCCGTCTAAACCAGGATAAGATCGACGAAGCCATGAAGTATGCAGGGTACAACCTGCTTGTAACATCCGAAACATCCATGCTTTGGCGCATAGAAGAAAGTTTCAGAATAATGAAAACATATCTTGAAGCACGGCCTGTTTACCTGCAGACAAGAGAGTCAATCTACGGGCATTTTCTTATCTGCTATCTGGCTCTCACAGTATTACGTCTTCTTGAGTTTAAAGTCTTCGAGGAAAAGATACCGACATCACGTCTGATCGAATTCATCAGGAATTTCTATGTAACAGAACAATCTAATGGAGAATACATAAACAACTGCACGAAAAGCGAGACGCATACGCAAGTTAAAGAACGGCTTGGAATGGCAAAACTCGGGCAATTGTACCTCAAAAAGAAAGATCTTGATGCGATACTGACCGCATGGATTTAACACCTCAAATGGGGGTAATTTCCTAAAGTCAGGTATTATATCCGATGCCTCCACAAAAGTCAAGTGTTCCCTGCAAGTTCATAAGAGTCATAAGAGTTCATAAGAGTTCATAAAAAAGGCGAGCCAACCCGAAGATTGACTCGTTGCTTTCGTTTTCTGTTTGCTTTTCCGTACCGACTTATCCCGACCTGTCACATAGTTGCCCTATGAGACGGAGC
>CADAZX010000008.1 GCA_902792515.1 uncultured Ruminococcus sp. | reverse complement strand
ATAATCGCCTACTCTTTCAACAGTTGTTGGAATTGTCGCATTGATAAGTCCTGTGCACCCCTCAAAAGCATTCTTTCCAATAGATTTGATATTTGCAGGGATTGTAATACTATTCAGTGTTGTACAACCCGCAAAACCATAATCACCGATACTATTAACTGTTTTGCCGTCAATCTCCTCCGGAACAGTGATCTCTGTGCTGGCAGTCTCCGTACCAATGATTTCGACGGAATCGTTATCGTTAACAACATAATAGAAAGTATCCTGGCCAGTTGTAAAGGAATTATTTAAAACAATCCTATTCGTCGAGCGATAATCGTACCCGGCAGAAGGCTGATAAACACTAATCGTGCATGTTGAAGGTATTGCCTGGCTACCAATAGACTTAACTGTCCTAGGAATATAGAGAGTAGTAAGGTTAGTACAATCGCTAAAAGCATTAGCACCGATACCAACTATATTATTGGAAATCGCAACTTCTGAAATACCAGTTTTTTTCTCAAATACCGCATTGCCGATGTATTTAACCGACTCTGGGAAAGTAATGCTACTTCTTGTTCCAGTATACTTAATCAGCACACCATTTCCAACTATATTAAACTCCTCATCAAGATTTGTATACCACGGCACGTTTTGGAACGCATATGCACCAATGGAAGAAACGCCGTCATTCAGTGTTGGAACGCATATGCACCAATGGAAGAAACGCCGTCATTCAGTGTAATTTGTGTGATGTTTTTGCAATTATTGAAAGCCCCATCTTCAATCTTTGAAGCATCCGTAATAGTAACAGTTTTTAGTACATCTGGTATTTGATAAACATATGTTCTTAAATAGTAGCGGGAATCAGCAGCCTTGTATGTGTATGAGGTAAACCAGTGGTTATCTTGTGAATAGTAATAGTTAAGTGTGGTGTTATTACCAAAGCCATACTTCCATGGTTTTCCATCCGTATCAGTAACATATCCATATAGACCGTTCACAAACGCAGTTTGTGGTGAAGAATACCCCCCTTTAGAGATTCTTTCGCTAGAGCCGTCAGTATGATAGATATAAGCAGATTGCCCGGAGTTGGAAGTGTCTGCGCTTGTAATATATCCAAAGATATATCCAAACGCAGCTTGATAGCCTGTAGCAGTACGACTTTCGCCAACAAACGGAAGCGTAATACTCGTCAAATTGTTACATCCGGCAAATGCGGAAGCGCCAATATCGGTAATCGTGCTTCTCACAATAATAGTTTTAATGGAGGAAACGTAGTTCTGCCACGGAGCATTGGAAGAATAGGAAGGAACAGACCCGGTTCCGGTGACTTCGAGAACACCGTTGCTATATACATACCATCTAACGGTACTGTTAATAACGCCGTTATCCGTAATCGTATACTCCGAGGTATCCACCTTATCAGCGGCAAGTGCTTTATACCCGTTTCTTGCAGCGAGAAGCTTGCCGTAGTTGTCAACTTGATCTCTTTGTAAACTGCTCAGTGCGGCATACGCGTTTTTAGCCGTTAAAATCTTGCCAAGACCGTCGTCGGTATACTCCACCGTGCCGATTGCATCGATTCTATCCATTACCGCCTGCACCTGAGCGTCTGATTTGACCACCGACGCCTTCGGCGTCAACTTGAGGACCTCGATGTCCATCGCAATTACCGGCGCATGTATGCTCAACATCATCGCCGCACACACCAGTATGCTTGTAATCTTTCTCCATCTTTTGTTGGTCATAACATAACCTCCTCGGTAGTAATTGAACCTCTTTTTATTACATAGGGTAATTCTTTACCGTAAATATCCTTATCATTTAAACAACGTTTTTTTAATAGTCTGTTTTCTTTACACGTGAACGAAAACCAATCATATGCAAATCCAGGCATATGGATCAAAACATCTTTGAATTTACCGGAATCAATATATGTGTTTTTGATGTTGCAAATCAACTCCGAAAATCTTGTCGATGGCAACAAGTCAGAAACATTTGAGTATAATGGCATGCACCAAACAAATACCGGAATCATCAAAAGAATACTTACCGTGTTATCAGCAGTTGAATAATTCTTATTTGATTTTTTGATGCATGCTTGCTTGATGCATTCAATAGAAAGATTTTCAATATTATCCGATGTTAGTGTGTGGTTTTTGATATCTAGAATGTATGTTGATGGTTCTTCTTCCGTGGACGCTAATGTCAATTCAAATGGTCTACCGCTAATAATTAAATCAGGCTCTCTATTATTTGGATTACCCCACCGTATTTCTTGATTGTTAAAAGGCCCAAAACAACTGTCGAGAAGAAACAATTGAAATCTCTCATGTACTTCTGTTTTGAAAAAATCCTTTGGAAAGAAGTATTCAAAGTTAACCCTGTTCATTCTCATTGCATTTTCCCCCTTAACGTCAAACCATTTTATGTAATCTACACTTGCAAAATCGCACCTATCATTTCTGTAGAGAAACCATTGTATTCAATTCCTCCATCTCCATTATTTGTTTTGTAACATAACAAAACTAGCGCTCGCCCCTTAGTTTTAGTATTTTCTATTTGAGTACTTTGTCTGCCAAAGCGCAACAATTACTGCGGCGACAGATGCAACAGCACAAATGGTATCAACAATAAAACTCATCCTTTCCGAACAATTCATGTCCATTCTCTTCATGTCAAAGCATTTCATAATAAGCATTATGTTGTAATCACCAAAGAATATAACATGTAACAGCCTCATCTAGTGATAAAAAAGGCGCGAAAAAAGCAAGTCCTTGCAATCTTTTCAAAAAAGAACCGAAAGGGCTCTTTTGGCATGGGAAAAGTCACCAATTTCAACAGATCATTAATCATTAATCCTAGAGCCTTTTCGATGCAAAACCACTTGACCAGATTGTTTTTTTGTGGTATAAAGCCCAAATATAGGTGTACAATATGACTCAGTATCCTGAGGTGAGTACATAATGCTTAGTATGTCATCACACATCGTTTACAGCGGTTTATTCATATTATCAGCCGCATATTTTCCATGCGCTGACGGTGCTCCATACCGGTGCTGATGATATAGATCCGTGTCGTGTTGATACTGCTGTGACCAAGAATATCCGCGAGCTTTGCGATGTCCTTTTCAATCCCGTAGAACACCCTGGCGAACAAGTGCCGCAGGTTGTGCGGAAACACCTTGTTCGGATTGACGTCCGCCTCGATGCAGAGCGCTTTCATGTCCCGCCAGATATTTGTTCGGCTAATCGGCTTGCCGCCACGTGTGATGAAGATACATCCTGAAGTGATTCCTTGCCTCGCCGCGTAGCTCAGCAGTTTCTTTTGCAAATCACGCACTATGAATACTGACCGCATTTTCCCTTTACATGAAACTGTCGCCTCTCCGTGTATGGCCGCCTCGACTGAAATAAACCGAAGCTCGCTCACACGAATACCCGTCCCGCAGATTGTCTGAAGAATCAAACAGAGACGTTCATTGTGTCTTGCTTGCGCCGTTCTGACAAGGTGCTCGTACTCCTGCCGTGTGAGTTCTTTCTCTTCCGGACAAAAAATCTGCTGCTGAATTTTGATAGTCTTCAACTTCAAATCATTCCATCCAAAGAACGCAAACAAACTGTTAATACTTGCAATCATTGAATTGATACTTCGTACGGCGTAGTTATCGTCTACCAGCTTAGTTTTGTAAGCAATAACAAGTTCCTTTGTGACATTTCGTCCTTCTGCATAATCAGAGAATACTGTCACGTCTCTGCAGTACTTTTCAATCGTTGCCGGACTTCTTTCTTCCATCACCAGATGCCCTTTGAACTCTGCTATGCACTCTTTTGTCAAAATTCGTTCTTCCATCTCAATTCTCCTCTATACACTATTTTTGATTTCGCCAGAAAGCAGTAAATTATAACTACCCCGTTCAGGACCAACCACAATACAAAAAGCCCGAATGGATTATGCCTGTACATTACGTACAGATTAACTCCCAATCGGGCTTTTTTGACTATATTAATCTATCTAATTCGAGAAACACCCGTCACCGCTTCTCCCGCAAAAAGCGCTTCAACATAAAAGTGAGGAAATAAGGAATTGTGTAAACCTTCCCGTTGAACCCGAGGTTCCTATTGGCAAGCTTGATTCCGTATCTGACGTCGGGGTAGTTTTCGTCGTCTATCAGCGCATTCATAGACGGCGTCGACGAGTCGTTCGCCTTGACCTCCACGGGAATCAAGGATTGTGCGTTACGGACAAAGAAGTCAATTTCAAGCGTTCCCCTGCTGTTGCGGTAGAAATAGAGCTTGTAGCCTTTCGTCATTTTTCCATTCGGTCAGAAAGCGGTCAATTTTTCTTGAAAGACGTTCCATTTCAATCCCTCCCGGCTGACACCATAGAGAGTGTATCACATTTTCCGGCATTTTCAAGGCTTTCCATCACATTTTTCCGGCCTTTTTAAGGCCTCTTATCACATTTTTACAGAAAAGCCACTCCGTGCGCCCATTTCCGCCCTGCCGCGGCCCCTTTCCGGGTCCTCTCCGCACCCTCCCGCGGCACCTTTCCCGCCGTTCCGATTGACAGCCGCCCTCCCGGGTAGTACAATAATACTGTATTTTTAGGCAATAAAGCCGTCCGCGCGACGGTTTCGGACAGCCGTTTTTCAAATGATGCCAACCGGTTGCAACTGCAGTTTGAAAGACGGAAGTATAAAAAGGAGGAATTCGGAGCTTATGTCAACTGAATTACTTTGGGCATTGTTGTTGATCATCCCGGCTCTCTGCGCGCTCGTCGTCGCGTTGCTGAGAGCGATAGGAAAATGCGGATGTGCGTATAAAATGGGACTCAATTCCGGCTGGACATCGTTCATTCCGTTTCTGAGCGCGTGGCTGAGCGGCAGGATGGCCGAATTCAGCGACAAGGAGTGCAAAAGGTCGGGCAAAAAGACGCCGAAGTGGGGCATTCTGAACCTCATCGTGAGGGTGTTCGGGGTCCTGTTCGGGTCGGTCACTCTGGCGGCGCTGATCGTTTTCGTCGGCACGCTTTTCTTCAAGCAGAACCGCTTCGCGCGCAACCTGATGACGTTCATTTTCGCGCAGACCGAGGGCGAGTTCCTGGCGGGCGCGAGGACTACCGTTATGATCGCGTTGCTTGTTATGGTGGCGGCGGCTCTGTTTTTCGTAGCGACAAAGGTACTCGACTACGTCATGACGTACAAGATTTTTTACGCGTTTTCGCCGAGAAAAGCCGGCCCCCTCTTCGCTGTGTCGTTTTTCATTCCGGTCGCGGGAGCGGTCAATTTGATGGTCTTCGGATTCGCGAAAAAGTTCGTGCCGCTGACTTGGGTCGAAGAAGGCGAAGAGCCTGAAGAGCCCGAAGCGGTGACTGCAGCGGAACCCGAAGCAATCGCGGAGAATCCTGCGGAAACGGCGGATGAAACTGCCGGAAACGGTCCGGAAAGCGTTTGAGCAAGGCGTTGCCCCTGCATTTAAGAAGGAGGCGTAAAATGACTAAAAATAGGATAATTGCGGCGGTTCTCGCCGTGCTTGTTTTATGTTCCGCGCTTGCGTTTTCAGGCTGCGGCACCGTCATAAACTCCATCAGCGACCTGTTCGGCAACGGCAGTCAGAGCGGTCAGAGCGGCGAGGAGGAGATCGAGACGATCCCCGAGGCCGGAAGCTGGCACGCGACTGTCAAGCTCAGCAGCATCAAGTCGGTGCCGTTCTGGCAGCGGGCGCTTCTGTCGATAGTCGCCGGAAACATTGCGTTTGAGGTCGACCTCGAGATCGAGCAGACGGACTCCGCGCTTTACCCTGCCGGGACGTTTTCGTACGAGACGAACACGGACGCGCTTAAGAAAAAAGTTGCCGAATCCGCGGGCACCGTCGCGGGATTTTTCCTCAAAAACGTCGACCTCACCGAGATCATCGACCGCGCCGTCGAGGGCGTGCTTCCCGAGAACATTATGGGGTCTGCCGACAGGAACTGCTACGGCGTGTTCACGAAGGAACCCGGCGGCATGATCAACGCTGTCAACACGAAGGGCGACCCGCTCTTCTTTAAGTCGTTCGGCAAAAAGCTCGTCCAGCTCGACGAGGAAGGCAATTCGGTGCTCACGTTCGAGCGGCCGTAGCCTTTTTTTGACAGCCCTTTTTTGCGGTGTGTGAAGCGTAGAACCGAAGTTGCGAAACTTCTTGACACGCGCGATAAATAGTGATATCCTAACCCCCGTATCTGAAATGCGTTGACGGAGACAGTAAGAGGCGAACGAAAACCTAAGCGAGCAGGCGTTTGGTGAGAGGTCCTGCGTGAGTAGACGCCTTCCGAAAATCACTCCCGAGCAGCGAAGTGAACGCGCGAGATATTATATCATTTTCGCGTCATTAGCGGAGCCGGTTTCCGACCGTTACCGCGGACACATATAACTCTGTATGGGACATTTTCCGGATGCGACGATTATGCTTTAAGGAGCGCTTTGTCCCATTGTGCCTTTCAGCGTGAAGGCGCGGAACGAAGCGCTTTTTGATTTTCCGGGCAGAACGCCCGCGCTTACAAAAACGCTTGACAACAAAGCCTCCCTCACCCGGACGGCAAATTCTTTAACGAGGTGATTTCTTATGTACAGGAAGGTTTCATCCGACCTCAGTTTCGTCGACCGCGAAAAGGCGATCGAGAAATTCTGGCGGGACAACAGGATCTTCGAGAAGAGCATCGAGTGCCGCGAAGGACACCCGGTGTTCACGTTTTACGACGGCCCGCCGACCGCCAACGGCAAGCCCCACATCGGTCACGTTCTGACGCGCGTCATTAAGGACATGATCCCGCGCTACAAGACCATGAAGGGCTACAAGGTGCTGCGCAAGGCCGGCTGGGACACCCACGGTCTTCCCGTGGAGCTGGAGGTCGAAAAGCAGCTCGGTCTTGACGGCAAGGAGCAGATCGAACAGTACGGTCTCGAGCCGTTCATCGACAAGTGCAAGGAGAGCGTCTGGAAGTACAAGGGCATGTGGGAGGACTTTTCCGCGACGGTCGGTTTCTGGGCCGACATGGACAACCCCTACGTCACGTACCACAACAGCTTCATAGAGTCCGAGTGGTGGGCGCTCAAGCAGATCTGGGACAAGGGCCTTCTCTACAAGGGCTACAAGATCGTTCCCTACTGCCCGCGCTGCGGCACGCCTCTGTCTTCTCACGAGGTCGCCCAGGGCTACAAGGACGTTAAAGAGACCAGCGTCATCGTGCGCTTCAAGGTCAAGGGTGAGGACGCGTACATTCTCGCCTGGACCACCACCCCGTGGACGCTTCCCTCGAACGTCGCGCTCTGCGTGAACCCCGTTGAGACCTACGTTAAGGTAAAATCGGGCGATTACACCTACTATATGGCAGAGGCGCTCGTGAAGACCGTTCTCGGTGACGACGCCGAAATTCTCGAAAGATACACAGGGAAAGACCTCGAATTCAAGGAGTACGAGCCGCTGTTCCCGTTTGCGAAGGTGAACGAGAAGGCCTTCTACGTGGTCTGCGACTCCTACGTTACGCTGACCGACGGTACCGGCGTGGTCCACATCGCCCCCGCGTTCGGCGAGGACGACAGCAACGTCGGCAAGAAGTACGGCCTGCCCTTCGTGCAGCTCGTGAATACTAAAGGCGAGATGACCGAGGAGACTCCCTGGGCGGGCGTTTTCTGCAAGAAGGCCGACCCGATGATCATGGACGACCTCCGCGAGCGCGGACTTCTTTTCAAAAAGCTCAAGTTCGAGCACAGCTACCCGTTCTGCTGGCGCTGCGACACGCCTCTCATCTACTACGCACGCGACTCCTGGTTCATCAAGATGACCGCCGTCCGCGACAGGCTCATCGCCAACAACAACACCGTGAACTGGATTCCCGAAGGCATCGGCAAGGGCCGCTTCGGCAGCTGGCTCGAGAACGTTCAGGACTGGGGCGTCAGCCGCAACCGCTACTGGGGAACGCCTCTCAACATCTGGGAGTGCTCCTGCGGCAAGCGCGTCTCGATCGGTTCCATCGCCGAGCTCAAGTCCATGTCCGACAACTGCCCGGACGACATCGAGCTTCACCGCCCCTACATCGACAACGTTACCGTCAGATGTCCCGAATGCGGCGGCGTGATGCACAGAACGCCCGAGGTCATCGACTGCTGGTTCGACTCGGGAGCGATGCCCTTCGCGCAGTGGCACTACCCCTTCGAAAACAAGGAAATCTTCGAGGAGAACTTCCCTGCGGACTTCATTTCCGAGGCCGTCGACCAGACGCGCGGCTGGTTCTACTCGCTGCTGGCGATCTCGACGCTCCTTTTCGACAAGGCGCCCTATAAGAACGTTGTGGTTCTTGGCCTTGTTTTAGACGAATTCGGCCAGAAGATGAGCAAGTCCAAGGGCAACGCGGTCGACCCGTTCAAGGCGCTCGAGGACCACGGCGCCGACGCGATCCGCTGGTATTTTTACGAAAACAGCGCCCCCTGGCTGCCGAACAAGTTCTATTTTGACGCGGTCAACGAGGGCCAGCGCAAGTTCCTGGGCACGCTCTGGAACACCTACGCGTTCTACGTTCTCTACGCGAACATCGACAACTTCGACCCGACGAAATACACGCTCGACAGGGCTTCCCTTTCGGGAATGGACCGCTGGCTGCTCTCGAGGCTCAACACCCTCATCGCCGACGTCGACTCCAATCTCGAAAACTACCGCATTCCCGAGGCCGCGAGAAGCCTTCAGGACTACGTTGACGAGATGAGCAACTGGTACGTCCGCCGCAGCCGCGAGCGCTTCTGGGCAAAGGAACTCACGCAGGACAAGATCAACGCCTACATGACGCTCTACACGGCTCTGGTGACCGTTTCCAAGCTCGCCGCGCCGATGATCCCGTTCATGACCGAAGAGATCTACCAAAACCTCGTGATCTCCGTCGACCCCGGCGCCCCCGAGAGCGTTCACCTCTGCGACTTCCCGGTCAGCGACCCGTCTATGATCGATAAAGATCTCGAGACCTCTATGGAGGAGGTTCTTAAGATAGTCGTAATGGGCCGCGCGTGCCGCAACGACGCAGCGATCAAGAACCGCCAGCCGCTCTCGATTATGTACGTCTCGGCTCCGAACGAGCTCACTGACGAGTACAAGGCGATCATCGAGGACGAGCTCAACATCAAAAACGTTGAATTCGTCGCCGACATGTCACGCTTCTCGACCTACACGTTCAAGCCCCAGCTGAAAACGGTCGGCCCGAAGTTCGGCAAGCTGCTCGGCGAGATCCGTCCCGCGCTCGCGAACATCGACGGCAACGCCGCAAAGCGCGAACTCGACGAAACGGGCAAGCTCGTTCTCGCCCTGCCCTCCGCAACGATCGAACTTGAAGTCTCCGACCTCCTGATCGACGTCGGCAAGGTTCCCGGCTACGCCTCGGTTTCCGAGGACGGCTACGCTGTCGCGATCGACACGAACCTCACCCCCGAGCTCATCGAGGAAGGCTTCGCGCGCGAGCTCATCAGCAAGATCCAGACGATGCGCAAGGACGCCGGCTTCGACGTAACCGACCACATCGCTGTCAACGTCGCGGGAACCGAAAAGATCCGCGAGACCGTGGCAGCGCGCGCCTCCGACATCGCCCACGACGTCCTTGCCGACAGCCTCGCCTTCTCGGGCGCGTCTTCGGAAAGCGTCTCGTTTGGCGACGACGCCGAAGGACTGCGCCTCACCCGCGAGTGGGACATCAACGGCGAAAAAACGGTCATTTCGGTCGAAAAGAATTAAATCATTTGATTGTTTGAGGGATTTCCGGGAAATATTGCGAAAATTTCCCGGAAATTTCTTTTTTATCATCAGCCTTTATATTTTGAGCAGCCTTCACCCTACGCCATGACAAAACAGGAACTCCGCGCGGCCGCCAAATCCCTTGCGGCCGCGCTCTCCCCCTCCGAAAAGGCCCTCGCCTCGGATGCAATATGCGATAAGATCCTCGCGCTTGACGCCTACCGCGCCGCCGGCTCGGTATTTGCCTTTTCGCGCCTCGCCGGCGAGCCCGACCTCACCCGTGTCATCACCCGCGCAGCCTCATCCGGCAAAAAGGTTTTCCTCCCCGTGTTCATCCCAGGTTCACGCAGCATCCTTTTCCGCGACGTTACGGCAGCGGCCGCCTCCGGTGCGTATGTTAAGGCGGCCGCGCTTTTCGAAAACAAATCTTATCCGGCAGCGGCGGAATGCGGCTTCGAGCGCTGTTCATTTAGTATTATGGAGCCCTCAGACAGCTTCCCGGAGGCGGTTTTCGCAGCGGATGAGGCGGTTTTCGCGAAGGATGCCGCAAATAATCCGATTGAAGCCTCTGTTGTCACCGCCCCCGCCCTGATCCTCTGCCCCGGCCTCGCCTTCGACAAAAACGGCGCCCGCCTCGGAAGGGGCGCCGGCTGCTACGACCGTTTCCTCTCTTCACACAGAAGTCATTTTTCCGCCGTCGCGGGCGTCTGCTTCGAGAGTCAGATTTTCAACGAAATACCTGTCGATCCCCACGACGAACGCTGCGATTTCACGGTTTTCGCCTGACATGAGACCGGACTGTGACGCACCGCCACGGCCCGCGCTTCCCGCCTCAAAGTCCCCGGTCAGTCGTATTTCACTCCCGGAAATCAAAAAGCCGCGAAAAATCGAGAATTTTCGCGAAATAATTCGATTTTTGCCTTCATACACTTGCAAATCCTAAATCTTCCAGAATAATTCCCGAATCCCGTCCGCAATCGCCTGTTGCCGCTTGACAAACCCTTTTATATATGGTATCATTTCACCCGCACGGTCCGGAAGGGCCTGTTTGTATGAATTCAATAAAGCCGTTTTACGCGGTTTTCAATTCTACGCAAGAGATTTTTCAGGAGGTTTTTTAGCATGAAAACATATGTTGCAAAAGCCGGCGAAATCGAGAAGAAATGGTACGTTATCGACGCTGAAGGCAAGACCCTCGGCCGCCTCTCCACTGAGGTCGCGATGCTCCTCATGGGCAAAAAGAAGCCCGAATACACACCTTTCCTCGACACCGGTGATTACGTTATCGTCGTGAACGCTTCGAAAGTCGTCGTTTCCGGCAAAAAATACACCGACAAGGTTTACAGACATCACACCGGTTATGCCGGCGGTCTCAAGGAAGTCAACTTCAAGACCCTTATGACCAAGCACCCCACCTACGCGGTTGAGTACGCCGTCAAGGGAATGCTTCCCAAGAACGCCCTCGGCAGAGCGATGTTCAAGAAGCTCAAAGTTTTCGCAGGTCCGGAGCACAACCACGAAGCTCAGAAGCCTGAGAAGTACGAGTTCTAATGACAGGAGGATACAAACATGGCAGACAGATTTAGCGCAACAGGCAGAAGAAAGAAAGCCATTGCTCAGGTCGTTCTCGTACCGGGTAACGGCAATTTCACGGTAAACGGCAAGTCCCTCGACGAGTATTTCGGACTCGAAACGTTGAGATACATCTGCCGTCAGCCGATGGAGCTCACCGGAGCTGACAAAAAGTTCGACGTGAGCGTTAAAGTTGTGGGCGGCGGATTCACCGGCCAGGCAGGCGCCATCAGACACGGCGTCGCGAGAGCCCTCACCGCAGCTGACGAAGAAGCTTACAAAGCCGACCTCAAGGCAGCCGGATTCCTCACAAGAGACCCGAGGATGAAGGAAAGAAAGAAGTACGGTTTGAAGAAAGCAAGAAGAGCGCCTCAGTTCTCGAAGAGATGATCTCGGGAAACCGAAACCGCTCAATGCGATGTCCCGGAAACGCCCCGCGTTTCCGGGATTTTTTTGTACGCCGGCATGGATGCCGAACTATAAAATTCCGGGTGAGTATAAAATGCCGCGTGAAATTAAAAATGCCGGGTGGACTAAAAAATGCCGGGGGAAATTAAAAATGCCGGGTGGACTAAATAAATGCCGGGTGGACTTAAAAAAGTGCCCGGTGGACTTAAAAAATCCCGCGCGAAATTATAAACGCCCGGTGGACTTAAAAAATCCCGCGCGGCCCGTTTCAAGCCGCGCGGGGTTAACATTATAACCTAAACTTTTCTACTAACATACTAACAAATCGCTCAGACAGGTCTTGTGAGGCCTGTCTTTTCAATTATCCGGAACCTGTAGCGCGAGATTTAAATCCTCAATATACTGCACTACTTTTCCCTGGTTTAACTCGTAGAATGATAAGATCTGTTTTTGCCTAGCCGTGAGCGGACATCTCAAAAGATATTTCGCCCCGAGTTTTTCTGCTTTTATTTTTTCAAGTTCCTTCAGCGCCGTTTGCGTAGTCTCACTTGAATACTGGAACAGATACGGCTTCAATCGGAGAAGAATATCCGCCCTGAGAATTGCGGTTAAAAAAGCCACGAAATGGCTCGATCTCTCCGCTTTCATATTTCCGGATCGTGCGGAGCGTCTTGTTTAGATGCTGGTCCAGCACTGTCTGGCTCATCCCGACTGCTTTCTGGGCGTCCCTGATCCTGGTTCCTATTCCCGAGGGGATCGTATTCATGATTTTTCACCTCCGGAGAGTATTGTAGAACATAGTTGTGAGAACTGCAATAGCTCAATACGAAAACATTTTTCGTATAAAGCAGCAAGACGCTGGGTATATGCAGCAAGGAAACACAGGCGAAAATAGAGTGCACTATAGATTAGCCTAAAGTTCAAATAAAAAGCCCTCTCGGGAGCCAGGGTTCCAAACGAGAGGGCACAGCCGACAGAACACTGCGGATCTGTCAATATGGCATTAAATGATATTTGACGGAATAAAGAAGTTCTTTTCATCGATCGGAAGGAGCGTATCGGTCATACAGACGATGCCGCCGTTTCCGGTCTGCTTCTTCGTTTCCTTCAAAACGGCGAATGTGTTTATCAGCTTTCTCTCCGGGGAACTTCCCTTCTTGATCTCGATGGGGTGGAGGATGCCGTCCGATTCAATGATCAGATCGATCTCCTTCATGTTGCGGTCCCGGTAGAAGTTCAGATTGACTTTGTTTTTGCCGTAGGCGTAGTTTCTGATGAACTCACCGACCACGTAGTTTTCATAGTAATGGCCCGATGCCGCTCCGTTCATCAAAACATCTTTGGAGGTCCAGGAAGACAGATACGCGCATAGACCGGTATCGCAGAAGTACAGCTTCGGCGTCTTGATCAGACGCTTCAGCTCATTGGAAGCGTAGGGTTCCAAAAGTGCAATGACCCCCATGGACTGAAGGACTTTGACCCATTCTTTGGCTGTGGCACCCGTGACCCCGGCCGATACGGCAAGATCGTTATAATTCAGCAGCTGTCCGGCAAAAGCCGCGCAGGCCCTTAAAAACTTGCGGAAACCTTCCGTATCGGTGATCCCGTTGTCATCTACGGCATCACGCATCAAATAGGTCTCTATATAGGAATTGAAGTATTCCCGCATCATCTCCCGGTTCAGCGGCTGCACATCCGGCATGCCGCCTCTCCAGATCCGCTCGAATGTGTCCAGGATGTTGTTTGCCGGAAACAGCTGCTTCCTGGCTGACCAGGCAGGAAAAGAAAAATCTATCTCGTCATCCGGATAAATGCCAAGAAGCTCGTGTTGTGACAGGCTGTACATCCTCAGAACGCAGAGCCGGCCAGCCAGGGAATCGCCGGCTTTTTTCATGAGTTTTTTGCTCTGAGAACCGGTCAGCCAGAAAAGACCTCTTTCTTCACTTTCGTCGCAGATGATCTTGATCCGCTCAAAAAGCTCTGGGGCTTTCTGTACTTCGTCGATCAAGATTGGCGGCTGATAGGTCTGCAGAAATAGTTTCGGATCCGTCTGGGCAAATTGCCGAAGCTGGGTATCGTCCATCGTAACATAGGTCCGCTTCTGGTCTTTGGCAAGCTGCTTCAGCATCGTCGATTTTCCGACCTGCCTGGCACCAACGACCATGACCGCTTTGAATGCCTGACTGGCCTTCAGGAACTTGCGCTCCAGTTCTCTTCTTATATATTCCATGGCGTACGCCTCCTTAGGCTAAAATGAAGTACACTATATTTTAGCCTAAGTTTTGCGTAAAGTCAAGAGGTTTGTCCGTTGAGAATTTGACTAATATATTGGATAAGTTCTCAATAGAAAAAACTAGAGACAAAACCATCTCAGTTTTCTCGGGTGTTTTCGGAAGTGTCTGGCGGTCTCCGAAGAGATGATCTCGGAAAACCGAAACCGCTCAATGCGATGTCCCGGAAATGCCCCGCGTTTCCGGGATTTTTTTAGTACGCCGGCATGGCTGCCGTACTATAGAATGCCGGGTAGACTAAAAAAGTGCCCGGCACACCTTAAAAAATCCCGCGCGGCCCGTTTCAAGCCGTGCGGGGTTATCTTTATAATATCAGACTGTAAGATTTATTGTTTCCTTTTAAGAAGCACTACCAGCAGCACGATCACCGCCGCGAGGAGCATCACAGCGACAACTCCGAGCACCACAAAAATGATCACGAACAAATTGATGTCGCCGCTCTCGCCCGCCGCGGAGCCGCCCTTGTGGACGACCTTGACCACGTTCAGGCTGTCAAAAACGCTCTCGTAGCGCGTTCCCTCGAGGTCGCCTTCCCTGTTCTGGTAGTACGGCTCGTTGGCGACGATGCAGAAATAGTATTCCTCGCAAGCCTCTTCGGTCCCCTTCAGCTCGAGCTCCGCGTCAGTCGCGCCGTCGACCTTTTTGTAAACGCCGTCGGCCTTGTCGGATTTGTACCACTGGAACGTCACCTTGCCCTCGTCAACAGGTCTGAAAACCTCGTACTCCGCCTCGATCTTGGCAGTCTTGCCCGCCTTCAGCGTCACGTTTTTGTCCGGATACGAAACCTTCACGCTCGGAACGTAAATCTCTACCGACGTCCACATCGTCTCGTGTTCGATTCTCGTTCCGCTGACGATCGCGGTAACGCGGCACTTGTACTCCCTGCGGCCCAGGTCCTGGTTGACCACAAGAATCGAACCCTCCTCGTCGGGAATCTCCTTCTCCTTGCCGTTTTCGAGCACGAACCACGTGTACTGGTACGCGTCATACGTGAACCCCTCTGGGTCCTGAACGCTGCACGCCAGCTTGATTATCGTGTCCTGCCTCGCGAAAACGTTCGCCTTCATCTTGATATCCGGCGGCTGCAGCGTATCGTCAACGGTATCCATAAGGCGTACCGCAACCGGTCCCACGACCACGCCGGCGTTGTTGGCACCCGTGAGCACGCAGGTCACCTGAACGTTGGCCTCCTTCGGGAACCAGAACCCCTTCAGTCTGAGCGTCCCGCTGTCCGCGCCGATCACCTCCTGCGCCGCATCACCGGACGGATTCTTGCCAAGCTCCTTCGCGCGGTTGACCCCGTTTGCTTTCGTCAGCTCGCAGTCCTCCCCGTTGTAAATTAGATGCCACTCGAATTTGGTCACGTTCTCCCCCTCAACTGTATACACCAGGTCGCTCCCCCTCGGGAACGTCCTCTCAACCGGGTTCCGCGTCACCTCCGCCGCAGGACTCTTCTGCACCGCCGCAACTTCTCCGCTTCCGCCGGCGAAAACCGCGAACGGTAATACCGACACGGCGAAAACAGCCGCCGCCAAAAGCGCAACTATTATCTTTTTCATCTTGTCTCCCCCTTTTCCAAACAGTTCAATTTTTATTATTTCCCTTTATTTCCCGGAAATGTTATTCTGTGATATTTCCCGGCATTTCCCGGAAATGTTATTCCGTGATATTTCCCGCTATTTTCCGGAAATATCACCTTACGGCCACTCCGTGAACAGTTTTTTCGCCTTCGCGGACTGTTTCGGAACGATCAACTTCAGTTTTTCGGGCGCCACACTGATTTCCAGCGGCATGCTGCCCGCGTTTTCGCCGTCGCAGTCAACCGTGAAGGAATCCGCTTCGTTGCACAGCTCGATCCTGAGTTTTTTCGTCTGGAAATACCTGACGTTACGGTCGTTCGGGTGCATTCCCATCTGAATGTTGTTGAACAGCGGAATCACGTCCGTCGGCGCGATCGTTTTGATGATGCAGACGTCGATCTTGCCATCGTCGAGTTTCGCGAGCGGCGCAATCCTGTTGAATCCGCCGGACTGGCAGGAATTCACAACCGCAAACAGGAACGTGTCCTCCTCGATTGTTTCCTTGTCGGAAATGTAGCGAAGCCGTGTTGAAGTCAGCTTGAGCGAGCCGAGTTCGCGCATTCCCTCCGCGTAATAAGCCATTTTCCCGTAAACCGATTTCAGCTCGGGCGAAGTGCTGTGAGCTATGTCGGAAAGCATGCCGCCGGAGGCCACGTTCGTGAAGTACCTTCCGTTGCAGATGCCGACGTCGACTTCGCGCACGTAGTAATCCGTCGCCAGCCGTTCCAGAACAAGCGGACCTGTCCCGAGACCGAGCGCGCTTGAGAAATCGTTCGTCGTCCCGGCGCCGAGAATCAGTAGCGGAATGCCGCAGCCCGAAGTCATAAGACCGTTCACGACCTCGCTCACCGTTCCGTCCCCGCCGGCCGCGAGCACAAAATCAAATTCGCCCGGTTTAAGTGACGCCGCAGCCGCAAAACCGTCTCCGCCCTTGCGCGTGTAGACAAACCTGCATTCGTCAATTTTACCGTTTTTCAGCATGTTCCGCGCCATCGTGTGCGCGTTTCCCTGCAGAAATCTCATTCCGGAATTCGGATTAATTATGTATATGCCCTTCACGGCTGTCGCCTCTCTTTCCTGACTGTCATATTTATTATACTTGAAACGTGCCGAAATGCAATACCAATCATCCGTTTTAATGCGATTTGGCATCACTTCGACCGTTTTTTATTTCTCGGAAATAAATATTTCCCGCGATTTTCCGGAAATGCTCTGACTGGATATTTCCCGGCATTCTCCGGAAAAGTTCTAACCGGATATTTCCCGCGATTTTCCGGAAATGCACTTTAAAGCCGTTTTCCGGAAATATTTATTTCCTGTTTCTCGTGTAAATAACCTGCGCCGAAGCGTTCGTACCGGGTTCAGCGGCACCCTTGTATACGCGAAGCTCGTTCCTGGGCTTGTTTTTGTCCCCGTTCGAAAAGTAGCAGAATACGTTGCCGTTTTTGACGTAAATATCGGCCAGATCGGCTTTTTTCACTTCGGGGACGAAGAGCTTTTCGGGGATTTTTCCTGCCGCGGCGTTTTCGACAGAAACGGCTCTCACGGCGTTCGTATCGTCGTTTTCAGCGGTTCCGTAGTAGTAAATCACGCCGCCGTCCACGCAAAACGCGCCTGTTTTCAATTTCCCCTTGACTGTCGACACCGCGTCCGTTCCCTTTTGCATATTCACGCAGTACAGGCTGCCGTTCCCGTCGTCAAAAACGATATAGTCGCCGAAAATTTCAAACGTGTAAATGACGTAGCCGGTCATCGCGTTGTCGCAGTAGTACGAATCGTCGCCCGCTTTCGTCAAGCGGTAGAGGCCCTCGGAAGGTGCCGCGGAAAATATAACCGAATCCGGCGCCGCGTGCATGTCAAACCTGTAGGCAGAGCCCGCCGTGTCCCGGAAAATATCCGAAACACCGCCGTCCGCGGTCAGCAGCGAGACGCCTGATCTCGACGAAAAGAAAACGCCATCCGCCGTAACAACCGGAAGCGCGCCTTTGATTTCCGTCGAAGAGACGGTTCCGTCAGCCTTGAGCACGCAGATTTCGCCCTTGACGGAGTCGCGGAAATAGACGGTCCCGTCGGCGGACGGTTCGGAAAAATCCTTGGGAACCGCGTCGGAAACAGCCTTTTTCCTGCCCTCGGCGAGATCGAAAACCCACAGCTTGCCGCCGTCGGCGTAGTTTGAAAAGTACAGTTTGTCGCCTACGGCGACCATCGGGTCGTCGGTCCTGTACTGAGGCTCCACAATTTCCTGAGTCTCTTCGTCTGGGTCCTTCAGCAGAGTACGCCCCGATTTGGCAAAATGGACAGCCGCGGCCGCACCCAGCAGCAAAACGGCGGCCGCGGCGCAGATAATCACCGCGACAATGGCCTTTTTCCGCTTTTGCGCGCGTTTTCCCTCGATCCGCGCCAGGCGTTTTTCCTGTGTTTCACCCGGTTCGGCCGATTCGTCCTCGCGGATCCAGAGAGTCGTGCCGTTTATGTTCGAGAACGCGTTTTCGCCGCCGTTTTCGATAAGGTCGTAGTAGTCCGGGCACGCCGCCGCGATGTCGTCCTTCAGTTGTTTTTGGATCGCGTCCGCGTTCTTTTCGTCAAGGCCCGCCTCTTTTGCGGCCTGCGCGATACCGCGCCTGAACTCGCCCGCGCACGACGCGGAGTTGTATCTGAGGAGGCCGGCAATCTGACTTTTTCCAAGTCCTGTGCCGCACCTGAGCGCGATAATTTTTCCGCGGTCCTCGTCGGTCCCGAAGAGCGACTTTTCAAGCAGCCCGGAAATATTGTCCCGCCGCTGTTTCGCCGAAACCGCCGCGATTCCGCCGTCGCAAAGCCCGTTCGTGCAGAGATTTTTCACAAATTCAAGGTGCCAGAGCTCCGCAGACATCGAGCTGTCAAAAATATACGCCTCGTTTATAACGCGTCTGTAGCTCTCAACGGCCGCGTCCCTCGCCAGGAAACGGTCCTTCAGGTAAGCAAGCGCGAAAACGTAGACGCCGCGCGACGTCAGCTCGTAATATTTTTTCAGGTCGTCCTTGTTCCCGCGGGCGATGCCTATGACAAGAGTTTCAAGATTCAATTTTTCTTCCCTTCCTGTCTCAAAACGTTCGGGTTTATTTCCCGGAAAACATTATACGCGGAAAATATTGAAAAAAGTTGCAGCCGTTCAATTTTCCGGAAAATCGATTTTCTGCGGCATAAACGAAAGGTAGTCAGAAGCGGTCAGGTAGTAGTCCACCCCGTTCCTCGAAAACGCGGGCTGCGGGTTCCCGAAGCTGTCTCTCGAGGCCTTTCCCGCGCCGTGAATGTGTCCGAAGTAGCACCTCCGGATGCCCGCCTCAGCGATCCTGCCGGTCCATTCGTTGCACGTACGTTTTGCGAAATCAACCGGTGGGTAGTGGAGGAAAGCTATTATTTCCGGCTCTTTTTCCGGAAAACTCATTCCCTCCGGCAGTTCCTCAATTATTTCCCGCGGGTCGAAAACCATCTGTTTTTTCGCGTTTTTCCGCGATTTTTCTTCATTTTCCGGCGTTTTTTCGCATTCCCGGAGGCTGTTTCCGCTGTTTTCTTCCTCCGCTTCCGCATCATCCGCCATGCGCCTGTCGCCGACGATCGTTCTGTATTTTTCGACAAGCTTTTTGCCGTAGCTGACCGACGCCGAAAACCTCATCAGCTCCCGGTTCATGATTTTCGTGTCATCCGCGCCGAAGTCGGCATTTTCCGGCACCTTCCAGCCCCTCGTCCCGCACAAAAGAACGTTCTTCTCCGGCCAGTAGTAGGCGTTGTTGTAAAGCGGGCGCATCGTTTTCAGCCCGTGCTTTGCGAAAACGGACTCGAGCTTCGCGCAGGTCGCCCACCATAGCTCGTGGTTCCCCTTGAGAATTATTTTCCGGCCTGGAAGCGAATCGAGCAGAACCAGATCGGGCACCGCCTCTTCAAGCTTCAAACCCCAGGAAATGTCGCCGTTTACCACGACAACGTCGTCCCCGGCAACGGTATTCCTCCAATTTTCGGCAATTTTCCCGGTGTGCCCGCGCCACTGCGGTCCGAAGATATCCATTGGTTTGTCGACGCCCTGCCCGAAGTGCAGATCGCCTAGAACAAAAAGATTTCCCACGTTTTTAATTTCAACTCCCTGCCGGTTCGCGGTTCGGATATTTCCCGGAAATGTTGTGGATTTTCCACTATACACGCGGTAAATATTTCCCGGAAATAATTATTTCCCGCTCTTCCGCCTGTTTTCGGCCTCAATAAGGCCGTTTTTGATCTCCTCCGCAAGCGCCGTTCCGATTCCCGATACACCCGCGATCTCGTCCGTAGACGCCTCTCTGATACCCTTGACCGACCCGAAGCGCCTGAGAAGGGCAACCTTCCGCCTGTCCCCGACGCCTTTAATATCGTCGAGCGGCGACTTTTTGTAACGTTTTTCCGTAAGCTTCCTGTTGTACTCGATTGCGAAACGGTGCGTCTCGTTCTGGACGTCGGTCACAAACCGCCAAATGTCCGGGTCGTCTTCGAGCCTGAACTCGCGTCCCTCCGGACTCATCAGCCCGCGGCTCCTGTGCCTGTCGTCCTTCACCATGCCGTAAACCGGAATGTCGAGTCCGAGCCCGCCGAGAATTTCGAGCGCCTCGCCGATCTGCGCAAGGCTTCCGTCCATAAGAATCAGATCCGGCTCCTTGTCAAAGCCGCTGTCGCCGTTCACGAGCCTCGCATACCTACGCGAGAGCATCTCCCGCATTGCGCCGACATCGCTTCTCGACTCAAGCGTCTTGATCTTGAAGTGGCGGTAATCGCTTTTTTGCGGCTTTCCGTTCGCGAAAACCACCATGCTGCCGTCGATTTCCGAGTCGCCGAGGTTGGAAATATCGAACGACTCGATTCTGAGCGGGAGCGAATCCAGCCCGCAAACATCCCTGAGTTTTTCCAGAACTCTGAGAGCCCCGCCGTGTTCGTTGCGCTTCGTCAGCTCGTAATTTTCGAGCGTGATATTCGCGTTTTCTCTCGCCATCTCGCACAGCCGCCGCTTGTCGCCGCGTTTCGGGTTGGAAATCGTGACCTTCCTTCCCGCCAGCTCCGAAAGCATCTCTGCAACGAGCGCCGAATCAGCTTCGGGAATCTCGTCCGCGGTCAGAATTCTGGAGGGTACCGCGCCGCCCGCGTCGTAATACTGGGGAATAAAAGACAGGTACAGCTCGGCAAAGCCGGTGCTGCCCGCACCTTCGAGCACATAGTAGTCGCGCCCCGCGACCTGTCCTTCGACAGCGTGGAACACCTGCACTACGGCGTCGGTTTCGTTGACTGCAACCGCCAGAACGTCAAGCGTCTCTTTGTTGCCGAACATTATTTTCTGCTTTTCGCTGACTGTCTCGAGCGCCTTGATCCTGTCGCGGTACTCCGCCGCCCTTTCAAAATCGGTATTTTCCGACGCCTCAAGCATTTTTTCGCGCATTTCAGCAATCAGCTCGTCGCTTCTTCCCGACAGAAAATCGCAGACCGCCTGCACGTTTTTCCCGTATTCCTCCGCGTCGATGTAGCCTGCGCACGGTCCGGGACACAGCCCGATGTGGTAGTTCAGGCAGACGCGCTGCGGCTTTTCCGGGTTGATGTTCCTGCGGCACAGCCTCATCGGGAACGTTTTCGCAAGTGTGTCGAGCGTCGATTTGACCGTATAATTCAGGTAGTACGGTCCGAAATACGTCGAACCGTCGTTTTGCTTTTTGCGCACCGAAAACACGCGCGGGAACTCCTCGCCGGTCGTCACCTTAATATACGGATAGTTTTTGTCGTCCTTAAGAAGAACGTTGTACTTCGGCTTGTGTTTTTTGATCAGGTTGCACTCCAAAAGCAGCGCCTCGTACTCGGAGTCGGTCACAATGAACTCGAACCTCGCGATCCGCTCGATCATCTGCGTGATCCGCTCGTTGTGCGGCGTGTTGCTGAAATACGACCTGAGCCTGTTCCTGAGGACGACCGCCTTGCCCACGTAAATGATCCGGTCCGCCTCGTCGTGCATCAGGTAGACTCCCGGACGCTCCGGCACTTTTTTCAATTCTTCTTTGAAATCCGTCATAAGCGCGTCCTCCGATGCGAAAAGCCGCCGGGGAAAACGTTCGCTCCGCCACTCCGGCAATCAAATTATATCATCTTTCCGCCGTTTTTAAAAACGGTATTCTGCGTCACGTCACACGCTATTTGTCCTCTCCGGCACTTTTCAAACCCGAAAACCTTTCAAACCTGAAAAACCCGGCTTAAAACGGCCGGGTCTTCCATACGGTTTTCGAAAATGTCAGTCGAGCGTGTCCCAGAGATCGTTACATTTCGTCTCGATTTCCGCAAGCTTGTCCTGCCACGAAGTCTGGTTCTTGCAATACGCGGTGTAAAGGTTCGTCAAGCCGTCCGTAATGATCGGAACGAGTTCGGGAGGCACGACCGCCGCGATCTGGCACGGTACGAACCTGTCGTAATTTGACGTGAACGCGTCGTAGTTTTTGCCGTCGTAACCGTCCGAACGCTTGTCGAGATGCCAGAAATCCTCGTTTTCGGCAAGCTTTTGAAGCACCGGGACGTCTCCTCCCACCTGGCTGTGAAGCGCGCGCTGCCCTTCTTCCGTGTAAAGCGAAAGCACCATCGCCGCCGCCGTGTCGCGGTTCCTTGTGTAGCTGAACACGCCGAAGCCAAGCGCTCCCGTCGGCGACCCCTTATATTCATATGTCGGCCACGCGATCGAATCCCATTCAATGCCGGCCTTATTGTAAACGTCCGCTCGCTGAGGAAGCGTCGTGTAGCACGTGCAGTACACAAATCCGTACTTTTCAAGCGTGTTTTCGGTAAGTTTCCCGTACTCTTTCCGCATCTCGCTGCCCATAGTAATAAAAGCGGGATAGACGAGCCTGTTGTCGAGCAGGTAAATCATTTCCGCGACGCCCTGCTTGACCTTGTCGTCCGTGAAATTCACCTTGTGATTCACCTTGTCGACCCACTGCCCGCCAAAGCCGTAAAGGTTCGGAACGAGCGTCGGCGACCAGTTGAACGGGAACATCGCTCCGGTCTGCGTAAGCGTAACCCCGTCCTCATCGTACCGCTTCAGGACCTCGCAGTAGTGCTTGAAATCGTCCCAGGTCCAGTCGTTCGGAATTCTCTCGCCCTTTTCAAGAGCGCCCGCCTCCGTCAGAAGGTCCACGTTGTACACAAAATTGATGATGCTCGTGCACGCCGCCGCGAAACAAAGCCTTCCGTTTACGACAGCGAGTTCGTGAATGCCGGCGTAAACGTTCGTGAGGTCGATTCCAAACGCCTCCACATAGTAGTCGAGCGGCATCAGCGCCTCGTCGCTCACCGCGAACTTGTACACCTGGTCGTCCGCGAGCCAGAAAACGTCTCCGAGCGTTTTCGACGCAATCAGCGGGGAATAGTCCGGCACGTTGAAGTCGGTCTCCACCGACACCGACGGATTCTGCGACACAAACCAGTTGACCCAGTTCCTGACGGCGGCTCTCGTCGTGTCGTTCGGGTAAACGTCCTGCCTGCAGGTCAGCTTTATTCTGCCCCCGATCTCCGGAACGTAATTCTCCGGAAGGCTTCCGTTCTGCGGCTCCCTTGCCGGCCCGCACGCCGCCGCCCCCGCGAAAACGACTGCCGCCACGGCAAGCACCACGACCCTCAGTATTCTCTTTTTCAAAAGCTTCTCTTTTTTCATCAGTCCGTACGCTCCTCCAAGCAGCCCGTTAATAACACTCCACTTTCCCTAAATATAGCGAAAAGGCCAACCTTGCCGGCAGGCCTTTCCGTAAGTCATTCCGGCCGTTTTGTTAACAGCTTTCTTCTTTGACTTGTAAACGTTTTATTCCAACTGTCCCCACAGCTGGTTGCACTGTTCCTCGATCTTGGCAAGCGAGTCAACCCAGTCAGCCGCGTTTCTGCAGTAGTTGTCAAACAGATTCTTGATACCGTTCTCGATGATTGTCGCGACCTCGGGCGGCACGCAGGCGTTGACCTGGCCGGGCACGTAGCGGTCGTAGTTGGCCGTAAACGCAGCGTAGTTCTTGCCCTCGTAGCCTTCCTTGGTGAGGTGCCAGAAGTCCTGATCGCCGAGTTTCTTAAGAACAGGCACGTCTCCGCCTTCCTGTCCGTGGAACGCCATCTGTCCCTCTTCAGAGAAGAGCGAGAGCACCAGTGCAGCAGCGGTATCCTTGTTTCTCGTATAACTGAACACACCGAATCCGAGCGTTCCGCAGGGGGATGCCTTCTGTTCGAAAAGCGGCCACGGTGCGACGTCCCAGGTGATGCCTCTCGTATTATAAATATCCGCGTTTGTCGTGAGTACCGTATAGGCCTGGTTGTATGCGAAAACGCAGCCGTTTCTCGTGCTGACCTTGCCGTACTCCGTCGCCATCTGCGCGCTCATCTGGCTGCCCTCAGGGTAGATCCATCTGTTGTCGATCGCGTCGATAACTTCCTGAATGCCCTGTCTGACCTTGTCGTTGGAGAGCATGACCTTGTTTTCGGTCTTGTCGACCCACTCGCCGCCGTACGCATAGAGGAAAGGCGTAAATGTGTTAGGCCAGTAGAGCGGGAATCCCGCGCCGACCTGCGTCAGCGTGATGCCGTCCTCGTCGTACTTTTTAAGCTGCTGCGCGTAGGATTTGAAATCCTCCCACGTCCAGTCGTTGGCAACTCTCTCGCCGGGCTGGAGAATACCGGCCTCGACCATCGCGTCCACGTTATACGTGAAAACAACGTTTCCGCAGGACATTCCCGCGAAGAAAAGCTTGCCTTTCGCTTCGCAGAGATTCAGAATGCCGGAATAAATGTCGGACAGATCGACGTTGAACGCCTCTACATAAGAGTCAAGCTGCATAAGCGCCTGCATCGTAATCGCGTAGTTGTAAACGTCCGCGTCACTCAGCCAGAACACGTCTCCGATGGTTTTCGACGAAATCAGCGGCGCGTAATCCGGAATCGAGAAGTCGGTCTCGACCGTCACGTTCGGGTACTTAGCTCTGAACGCGTTAATCCAGTTGCGGACGCTTTTTCTCGACGCCTCGCTCGGATAAACGTCGGCTCTGCACGATACCTTCAGTTTGCCGCCGACTTCCGGTATATATCCATCCGGAAGTTCGCCCGTGTTGTACTCCTTCGGCTTGCAGGCGGTCGCCGCAAAAAGAAGGCAAACTGCGAGGCACAGAAATGCTATCTTTTTTAAATTCGAAAAAATACTCTTCATAAGTTTTCTCCTTGCACACATTGAACAGTTCCTTGCGGACACTTGCCCGTATTATACCACCGCTCGCCCCCGCTTTCAAGAGTTTTCGAGCCCTTCGCGATATTTCGCGATATTTCCGTTTTTCCGTTTTTCCGTTTTTCCGTGTCCGTTTTTCCGTTTTTTCCGGGTTTCGCCGTCCTCTCCGGAGTTTTTTTGCGAAAATCGCAAAAAAATATTTCCCGCCCTTGACGAAAATTGGAAAATGTTGTTGAATACCAAACGGGCGGAGTCGCGGGGCGAAAACCGGCACGCGGCACAAAACTTCAAGCCCTTTTCGTGCCGTTACCGCAACTTTTTGATACCGGCTGTTTGATCTCATTCCCGATTCGCACCTTATTCACACCGGGCATTTAATAAAAAACCGCTCCGTTTTACGGCGCGGCATTAATGACTAAAAGGAGGTGAATTTAGATGCGTATTAGGATTTTCGGACGTATTATTGCGGTACCGCTTTGGGCAAAATATGCTCTGCTGGCATTTATCGCGGCGGCGTTCGTTCTCGCAGGGTTTCTCATCGACATGCAGCGGAAAAGCGGAGCTCTTGAAATCGGTTCTTCCGTCGACAGATCCACCGGCAGAAGCGATCCTGCTCAGACAAACCCGCCCGATTCGTCAGCGCTGCCCGGGACGCCCGCGGCTCCGTCTGCCGCCACTCCCGAACCCGATCTGAAAACCGTTACGGTCTATATAGTCGGCGCCGTCGTTACACCGGACGTCTACGAGCTTCCCGAGGGCAGCATACTGAACGATCTCGTCAAAACCGCGGGTGGATTCACGGAGAAAGCGGACAAAGAAGCCGTCAACCTGGCTTTTACCCTGAACAGCGGAATGATGATCAAGATCCCCGAAATCGGAGACTCCGACCCGGTATGGCTCCTCGACAAGGGCCTTACCGGTACCGGAACCGCCTCCGCGCTGTCGCCCGGGCTTCAAGGGTCGCCGCTCATCAACATCAACACCGCTTCAGTTAACGACCTGTGCACGCTTCCCGGAATCGGCGAAAGCACCGCTCTTAAAATTATCAACTACCGGATCGAAAACGGGCCGTTTTCGACTACCTCCGACATCATGAAAGTCAACGGCATCAAAACAGCCCGCTACAACGAGATCAAGAACTTCATCACGGTCGGATAACGCGCCGCGGTCAATTGAGGTTTTCCGGTCTGACGGCTGGTTTCCGTCGGTCTGATGACGGTTTGCTCCCGGTCCGCGTGGATTTAATCCCTGTCTGCGTGGGTTTGCTCACGGCCCAAGGGGGCTCTCGGTCCGCGTGGGTTTAATCCCTGTCTGCGCGGGTTTGCTCACGGCCCAAGGGGGCTCCCGGTCCGCGTGGATTTACTCCCGGAATTCAACGCCTATCGTGACGTTCAAAACCTTGATTTCTCCGGGATTGCCACCGGTTATGCCTGATATGACTCGCTCGCTTGTTTCCTCGCTCACCGCCCACGCAAGACGGTTTCTGAACGATTTGTTCAATATCCGCAGCGTTTTCGCGTTCGCGGTTTCGCTTCCGCTATCAAATCTTGCGGCATCTTGGCCGGCGCCATCCATAAAGCAGCCCTGCGCCGGCCCGCCTCCTCTTGTGACAACCTTGACCTTGGAGAATCCGAACCTCTTCTGCAGCGCCTCAACGTTCGCCCTCCTTTGGCCGACCATGTCCGAAACCCTGCCCGAAGGCACCACAAGCGTCAAATAGCCAAAACGGATTTTTCCCTTGTTTTCGGCAATTTCGCAAATTCTGTCCGACACTGTTTCCAATGCGTCGTACGATGTGACGAGCTGGCCGAAAGCCTCGTGGTACGGTCCCGCGGCAATTTCGCTCCGTTCCCCGTTTCTTGTTATCGTATCGGTGGCCTGAAGCCCCATCCTGACCACACAGATTCCCGATTCCGCGTAGATCTCGCACAATCCGGAGCACAGTCTGACTGCGTCTTCCACGGTTGCCGGAACGTACCGTCCCTCCGCGTAATCACGGTAAAGCTGCGTTTGCCTCACAACCACTGTCGGGTAGATTCTTACGAAATCCGGTCCGATCGACGCTATTTTGCGCGCCGTCTCAAGGTCGCTCTCTTCGCCGGCACCGGGAAGCCCTGTCATGGTCTGCAAGCCGAGCACAAACCCGGCCTCTTTCAGAAGGCGCGACGCCTCTTCAGTCGCCTTTGCTTTGTGACCGCGTCCCGACTTTGCAAGAACGCTGTCGTCCATCGATTGCGCTCCGAGCTCAACAACCGTCGCGTTGTATTTTCTGAGGCGTTTAATCACGTCACCGTCGATAGCGTCCGGCCTCGTGGAGAGCCTGAACTCGTCCGCGAACCCTCCGTTTTTTCTCAAAAAACGCGAAGCGGTTTCAAGGTACATCTCCTGCCTTTCCGCGGGGATCGCAGTGAAGCTGCCGCCGAAGAACGCAATCTGAACGTGCGAATACCGTTCCGCCGCTCTCCTGTACTTTTCGATTTCCTCCGCAACCTCGCTCATATCCGGCTCTCTCAAATTGCCGCTTATCACCTTCTGGTTGCAAAAACAGCAATTATTCGGACATCCAGCATGCGGTACAAAAACCGGAATTACCAGCACCGCGTCCGCCTCCTTTCGAGTCCCGCGACGGCAACAAAGCCCCGCCTCATAAAACACCGCCACAAAGCCCCGCGTCATAAAACGCCGCCACAAAGCCCCGCGTCAGCTAAAAACCTGCCGCCGCATACCGGCCCATAGACTTACAAACTTTTTTAATCAATAACCGCAAGACGGTCACGCCCAAAATGAGCCGTGAAATCTTGCGGTCACCGAATCGATTATCAATTCAAACAATCATATTTTTTTGTCTAGAATCTCGAGCATTTTCCCCGCTGCCGCCTGTTCGGCCTCCTTCTTTGAGGATCCCGTCCCGCGTGCGGAAACAGCCCTTTCGCCGTTCAATGAAGTCGCGCCGAAGTTGCCGCCGTCGTCATCATCTTTGATGCCTGAAACGGTGACCTCTGCCTCGAAAAGTCTCATGTGATCCGGCCCCGACTCTCCGGTGATCCGGTAAGTCGCCTTTTCCCCGCTCGCGGCAAGTCGCTCCTGAAGCCTCGACTTGTAGTCGTGCGTAATCACGTTCAAGCTCTCTGAAGCAATCAGTTCCTCAAAGAACGGCAACATCACCGACCGGACCGTCGCATAGTCGCTGTCCAGAAAAACAGCTGCCACAATGCTCTCCATCGCGTCGGCCAGTATCGAAGGCTTCGCCCTTCCGCCGGTTCTTAATTCTCCGACGCCGAGTTTCAGACACGCCGGCACGCCGAGACTCACCGCAAGTCTTGCAAGTGTCTCCTCGCAAACAACCGACGCTCTGATTTTCGACATATTTCCCTCAGTCATTTCGGGAAACGCCTCAAACAGGTACGCGCCGACTATAAGATCAACAACCGCGTCGCCGACAAACTCGAGCCGCTCGTTGCTGCGGAAGTGTGCGTTCTTGCCGTATTTTTCGTACACGTACGACGTATGTCTCAGCGCGTTGCGAAGAAGCCCTGCGTCTTTAAAAGTGTATCCGAGTTTTTCTTGAAGTTCGTCAATAAGCATTCCGCACCACGCAGTCCACGGTTCCGTTAGTTATGCGTTCTTGTGGTTTTCTATATAAGTAACGATATCGCCGATTGTAGAAATTTTTTCCGCCTCTTCGTCGGGAATCTCTACGCCGAAGTTCTCTTCGAGAGCCATAACGAGCTCTACAACGTCAAGCGAGTCTGCGCCGAGGTCGTCGATAATGGACGATTCGGGAGTAATCTTGTCAGGGCTGATGTTAAGCTGTTCAGAAACAATTGATTTGATTTTTTCGAGCATTACTAAATACCTCCGTAATAATTAATTCCGGTCTGCCGAAGTTTTTCCCCTCCAACCGTAAACCGGTTTTCGGTTCCCGCGGCTCGCCGCCTGATAGCAAATCTTTTACCGGCACGTTTTGTGCTTTCCGTTCGGTCTGTCTCCGGTGTCGTGATACCGGAAATACCGTTTTTCCTTAATTCATGTTAAAAGTTAAAGCGCTCGCGGCGCACCCGTTATGATTCCGTATTTTTGGCTTCAACAGGGTAAATCTCCGCAAACTCGCGTTTCAAATCACCTATGAAATCCGATTCGATAAGCTTCTTTGCTTTCGCGATCACGTATTTAATTGTGCGCGCGGTCGAAGTTCCGTGGCTCTTGATAACCAATCCGTCCACTCCGAGAACCGGCGCTCCTCCGAGCACGTCGGTGTCAACGCTGTGTTTGAGCGCCTTCAGCTCCTTGGAAACCATCGCGGCGCCCATTTTCGTCCTCGCGTTTGTCATAAAGATTTTCTTGATTTCGCCGAACACGAAATCCGTCGTCCCTTCGACAAGCTTCAGCATTACGTTTCCCGTGAACCCGTCGGTCACCGCAACGTCCGCAACGTTTTTAAAGAAGTCACGGCTCTCCATATTTCCGATAAAGTTCAACTCGGATTCGCGAAGCAGTCTGTTTGCCTCTCTGACATCCGGGCTGCCCTTTTCGTCCTCCACACCGATATTTACCAGTCCTACTCTCGGATTCTCGCACCCGAATGACGATCTCATATACGCGCTTCCGAGATAACCGAACTGAACGTAGTTGACCGGTTTGATATTTGTGTTAAACCCCGAGTCGATCAGCAAAATGTTTCCGCTTACCGTCGGAACCGCGGTCGCAACAGCCGGTCTGTCAACTCCGGCTATCTTGTCAAGAATCAGTACCGACCCGGCCAGCAACGCGCCGCTGCTTCCCGCCGAAACGATGCAATCCGCCTCTCCGCTCTTCACCAGATTAAAGGCTACGGTAAGCGAAGAGTCTTTTTTTTGTCTCAGCGCTCTCGTCGGACTCTCATCGTTTGAAATAACTTCCGACGTATGTCTGATTTTGATTCTGTCTCCGGAAAATCCCTCGCGCGCCATTATTTCCCAGATTTTTTCGCAGTCCCCAATCAGAAGGACTTCAAATCCGGTCATTTCCTTTACGGCTTGAATGGCCCCCTTGACAATTTCATCCGGGGCGTTGTCGCCGCCCATAGCGTCAACAGCTATAACCATAAAAAACCCCAATCACGTGTCTTCCTTGAGCACGTTCGAATTCTTCACACAATACTCTATGCCGGAAATCACCGTCAGTACCACCGCAACCGCCATCACAATATCGCCGAGAATCACAAGGTAGTATTCAACCGGTGAATAAATCAATCCGAGCACTTTCGCGGAAAGCAGAATCGTAATTCCCGTTGTCTGGAAAACAGTCTTCAACTTTCCGAGTTTTCCGGCGGCTATAACTATCCCTTTGGATGCCGCTATAACCCTCAGTCCGGTAACCACAAACTCGCGCATCAGAATGACCGCAGTCGCCCAGACGTAAAACGCTCTCTCCGCGCAAATTGCCAGCAAAGCCGCAGTCACAAGAAGCTTGTCCGCGATAGGATCCATAAACTTCCCGAACGTTGTCACCTGGTTGTATTTCCGCGCGATTTTTCCGTCGGCAACGTCGGAAATCTCCGCCACGACAAATATCACTAGCGCGCAAATGCACCTCACCGCGTACGGAATCAGCGTTCCGAGCACGCCCGGCAGAGGAAACGCGAATATCAGAAAAAGAGGAATAACAAATATCCTGAACAATGTAATTCTGTTGGAAAGATTCGTTTCTCTCGCCTCCCTTTCAATAACCGGCGCACGCGTCACCGGCGCAAATTCCACATTTTCAGCGGGACTTTTCGCTCCCGCAATTAATAAATATACCCCAAATCCGCCTGAATGTCAATCCTCATCGCGCGATTTGCTCTCCTACAAGGTCGTAATCCTCCGCCACAACGATCCTGACACGCACGGTTTGACCCGTTTTCAGTTCCTCTTTTGCGGCAAAATATATGTATCCGTCCTCCTCGGGCGCCTCCATATACGACCGTCCCTTGTAGAACATCCCGTCGTCGGAAACACCGTCGACAACCACGTCGTAAATCTTCCCGATCCGGTTCTTATTTTTTTCAAAAGAGACCGCGTTCTGGATTTCCATCAATTCACGGTGCCTGCGCTTTTTCGTCGCCGGATGAACCTGGTCCTTCATTCTCGCCGCAGGCGTTCCCTCCTCACGCGAGTACTCGAAAACTCCCACTCTGTCCAGCTTGTACTCTTTCAAAAACTCCTTCAGCTCGCGGTGGTCATCCTCCGTCTCGCCCGGAAAGCCGGTAATAAGAGACGTTCTGATAACACACTCCGGAAACGCCTTCCGGAAGTCGTCGATAACCTTTCTGTAAAGAGCGCCGTTGCCGCGCCTGTTCATCCTTTTCAGCACGCGGTCGCTAATATGCTGCAGCGGAATGTCGAAATAGGGAACGGTTTTACGGCAGTTCCTGACGGCGTTCAGAATCTCGTCGTTGATCTCATCAGGATACAGGTACAGAATCCTGACCCGCTCAATCCCGTCGATAACGTCGAGCCCTTCGAGAAGCGCGGGCAGACCGCTCCCGTCCCCGAGGTCTGTACCGTACATGGTCGTGTCCTGTGCCACAACGACTATCTCGGAAACGCCCTCCGCCGCGAGTACCCTCGCCTCTTCCAGCAGCTTTTCAACCGGACGGCTTCTGTACGGGCCGCGGATTCCCGGAATCGCACAGTAGGTACACCTGTTGCTGCAGCCCTCCGCGATTTTTAAGTAGGCGTAGCTCGCAGGGGTCGTTAATATCCTTTTGCCGTCAAGATACTCAAGCGAAAAATCGGTCGCATCGTCAAAGTAGCATACGTTTCCTTTTTTCAAAATCTCTCCGGCATCTTCGGCGGAGTCAGTCCTGACAGTTTTCCCACCGCCGAGAACGCTTTCGATGGCGTCCAATATGTGGGAATACCCGTAAGCGCCGACGACCGCGTCAACCTCCGGAAGACTTTTGAGTATATCTCTGCCGTACCTCTGCGCGAGGCAGCCTGACACTATAACCGCTCTTGCGCTGCCCTTTTTCTTCATTTCGGCCGCCTCAAGAATCGCGTCAATAGCCTCTTCCTTCGCACTGTCAATAAAGCCGCACGTGTTGACGATTATAACGTCCGCCCGGTCCTCGAACGGTGTGATCTCATAGCCCGCCTCTGATATCGACCCGAGCATTATTTCCGCGTCCACCCGGTTCTTGGCACACCCGAGAGAAACCATTCCGATTTTTATCTTATTCTTTTCGTTGTTCAATTCTCAATCAGCCGTCCTCTCAGAGTCAAAACCGTCCCGCAGGCTCAATCCATATAAGATGAACCGTCTTCGCCGAAAATCTCTTCAACCGCCTTGATCACAACCGGCAGGCGGAAGCCTTTTCCAAGCAGATACCTCATCGTCTTCTCGCGCGAAGCGCCGGTTTTTGCCTTTTTTTCGGCAAGATTCTTTGCCGTTTCAAAATCCGGCGCGCAGTATTTTCCAACCGCTTCAGCGGCAACCTTTTCGGAAATCCCCTTTATCTTAAGCTCTCTTGCGATCCTGTCCGCGGACATTTTTCCCGCCTCGGCTTTTTCTCTCGCGAACCTGTCCGCAAACACCGCGTCATCCAGCTCGCCCTCCTCTATCAGACCGCATATAACGGCTTCGACCGTTTCCGCGTCAAATCCGATGCTTCTGAGTTTGGCCGCAACCATAGCCGCGGTCTTGGGCGACGAACGCGCCTGCTTAAGCGCTATGGCTCTGCACCGTCCGTAATTGACCTCACGAACGAGCTCAGCATAGCTTCTCCTGTTGCACTCCTCTTTGTCAAAAAGGTCATACTTCAGGAACTCCTCCGCCGAAAAAACGCCCGAAAACCCGTTTTTAAACCTGACTTCGTACTCCTTGTTTTCGTTTTTCCTGTACTCCAGAACAAGATACTTCTCGTCGGTTTTCCCTTTATTCTCTTTGAGGGGCTCTCTGATCATTCTATATGGCTCCGTCAGGTGCGCAGTAGCGGTAACGGTAGCCGTAGCCGTCACAGGTACGGGACAGGCTGCCGTTCTTTTATTTGACGGTAAAAGCCGCAAATCAGCGGCTTTTACTCAGTCCGGAATCGCGTAATCGCGACTTCTTAGTATCAATCCTCGTCTCCGCTGCCGGCTTCTTCAATCGACATCGGCACAGTTGCTTTTGAGCTTCCGAGAATGGTGCGAAGCTTGCGGTCGATTTCGTCGTAAACCTCGGGGTTGTCCTCCAGAAACGCCTTGGCGTTTTCTCTGCCCTGTCCGATTCTCTTGCCTTCATACGAGAACCACGAGCCGCTCTTAACTATAATGTCGTTGAGAACCGCGAGGTCGAGCAATGAACCTGACTTGGAAATACCCTTGCCGTAGATAATGTCAAACTCGACGTTTTTGAGCGGCGGCGCAACCTTGTTCTTTACGATCTTGGCTTTCGTTCTGCTTCCGACAATTTCTCCGCCCTCTTTGATAACGTCGACCTTCCTGATGTCGATTCTAACGGAAGAGTAGAACTTGAGCGCACGTCCGCCGGGCGTGGTTTCGGGGTTGCCGAACATAACGCCGATCTTTTCTCTAAGCTGGTTGATAAAGATCGCGACCGTGCTCGATTTGTTAATAACACCGGAAAGTTTCCTGAGAGCCTGCGACATCAGACGCGCCTGAAGTCCCATAAAGGACTCGCCCATCTCTCCGTTGATTTCCGCCTTCGGAACAAGCGCAGCGACAGAGTCGATCACTATAACGTCAATCGCGCTGCTTCTGACAAGTTCTTCCGTTATTTCAAGCGCCTGCTCACCTGTGTCCGGCTGCGAAACCAGAAGGTTGTCGATATCCACGCCAAGGTTATGGGCGTAAATAGGATCAAGTGCGTGCTCCACGTCGATAAAAGCAGCCGCGCCGCCGAGCTTCTGCGCTTCGGCTATAACGTGCAGCGCAACCGTTGTCTTACCGGACGACTCCGGTCCGTAGATCTCAACGATTCTTCCTCGGGGCAGTCCTCCGACTCCGAGAGCCGCGTCAAGTCCGATGCAACCTGTGGAGATTGCGTCCACTTCCATGTGCCTGTTCTCTCCGAGCTTCATAACCGCGCCCTGGCCGTATTGTTTTTCTATACTCGCAATCGCCGCGTCGAGAGCGGCCTTCTTATCCATCATTTTCTTTTCATCCATAGTAGTGCTAACCTCCTCAGGTTTGTTTTTATATTTTACATCATTTGTCATAAGAAGTCAATACGGTATTCCCGTACCCGCGCGCTTCGTAAAGTCTTTATTTTTCCCTATTTTTAGGGTAACTTTTCGTCGCTGCCAGCCGCAAAGAGCTCAATTGCGACGCCATCCGGCACTATATGTCTTCCGGTCCGCGCCATCTTCATTCCAAAAGTCGGACAGCAGACTTTTTTTCTCTTGATTGCGGCCGAAACCGCCTTCTTCGCCACTTTTTCGGGCGTTGTCATAAACATGCGTTTGATTCTCGGCACCGGTTTCCCGCCGCTTGCGTTTTTTATAAATTCAGTGTCGCACGGTCCCGGGCAAACTGCGGTCACCGAAATGCCTCTCGAACCGAGTTCCCTGCCCAAAGATCTCGCAAAGCTCAGCGCGTACGCCTTTGTTGCCGCGTAAACCGCAAACCCCGGCTGGGGAAAGAATGCCGCCCCGCTCGCCATAATTACGATTCTTGCGTCGTTCGATAAGAGGGGCGAAAATGCAGCCACTGCCGAAGTCAGCAGGCGGCAGTTTACGTCTATGCACCTAAGAGCTTCGTCAGTATCCGAATCCGAAAAACTCCCGTACCTGCCCGTTCCCGCAGAGATTACGAGCCATCCGATTTCGCATTCTCCCTTTTTCGCTCCACAGACTACACTGTTTAAAAACCCGCCGTCTGTCGCGTCTCCCGGAAACACTCTCGTTCTTACCGGCCCCGTCATTTCCGATGCCTTTTGCTCAAGCAGCTCCGCTCTTCTCGCGATCAGCCATAATTCTTTTATCGCGCAAATGTCTGCAATACGCTTTTCCTGTAGCAGTTTGGCGATTTCGGCCCCGATACCGGAGGACGCGCCGACAACAACAGCAATCTTCACTTTCGGCAGCCCTCCCCGTCTACCGGCTCTGTCTTATGATTTCTTTTTCTCGAAGGCACCGGTCTGAACTCTTCTATGCCGAACTTCACGACAGCTCTCTCCATGGTTTTCCGCATCGGCTCCGCAAGTATCAGCATGAAAATAACGTTGGAAACCGCATACGTTATCGTAAACGGAAGTCCCTCTGTAATAACTCCCAAGTAAAACGGCAGAGAAAACGTTCCTTTCATCCATACGGTCGACCAAACGTCGATAAGCAGCGAAAACAGAATTCCGGAAAGCGCGCCTCCGATGCACAGCACAATCTTACTTTTCTTCAAAACCGGCGCAAACAGTCCGCCCGCAACGCCGATCAATCCCCAAAGAAGCATCTGAAAAGGGGTCCATCCGCCCTGCCCGAAAACGAAGTTTGACAGAAGCGCCGTCAACGCCCCGACAAGAAATCCCGCGTCGCCGCCGAGGTACATCCCGGCAAACATTGTCACGCTCATTATCGGTTTAAATCCCGGAACCGCGGCAAAAACCACCCGGCTCGCTGTCGAAAGCGCCGCAAAAACCGCCGTCAGAACCGTCCTCGCTCCGTTGTCCTTTTCCTTTTCGAAATTGAGGCAGAACGCTCCTACCGCAACCGCCGCCATCACAATGGCAACCAGCAGAAACGACCTTCTCGGCATAACCGTCGCAAACAGAACAACCATCACGGGAGCCGCCGTCAGCACGAGCATATATGAAATTATTCTTCTAATAAGCGTCGCCTTTTCCATAGCTCCCCCGCTTTAACGCAGTTCTCTTTACTCCAAAACGATACCGTCCGACAAAACCCCCGCCCCGGTTGCCGCGCCTCTCGCGAACTCCGCGTCATGCGTCACGAAAATCACCGTCATGCCTTGTCTCGAAATCTCGTCGAAAAACTCCGCAAGCCTCTTCTTTGAAGTTTCGTCAAGTCCCTTCGTCGGTTCGTCAAGCAGCATTATCTCCGCGCCGGTGAGCATCAGCTTCGCGACCGCGCACATTTCCGTCTCGCCTCCGCTGAGATCAAGATAGTTCCTGTCCAGGAGATTCTCAATGCCGGTTTTTGACGCAACAGCCTCTATTTTCGGATTTATTTCCTTGATCGGACATCCTGTCAAAACCAAATAGTTCCTAAAGTCTTTTCTCGGCGTTTCTTCTATGAACATCGAAATCGGATTTTGTGGCAGCGCTGCCGCTTTTCCGTCAAGCTCTATTTTCCCGCGATACGGTTTTAAATCGCCTGTCAAACACTTAAGGAACGTAGTTTTGCCCGCTCCGTTTGAACCGAGAAGCGCATAAACGCAACCTTTTGGAATCGCAAGGTCAAGTCCCTTAAGCACGTCCCTGGTCCCGTTCCGGAATCTGAATCGCACGTCCGAGCACTTAAGTGCATAGTCCGTTTTTCCGTCTCGTTTATTCAGGCTGTTAACCGCAAAAAGCTTTTCGTAGAACATGTCCTGCTCCGGCGGAACGAGCGTTTCATTCCGTTCGCGAACCGCACCGTCTTTCACCTCCAGAACCTTGTCTGCGCTTCCCGCAAACAGTTCCGGTCTGTGCTCCGCCACGACCACCGTCGTACCAAGCTCCCTGTTAACTGACCGGAGCATCGAAATAAACCTGGAAGTCATCACCGGGTCAAGATATGTCGTAGGTTCGTCGAGAAGAATTATCTCCGGCTTCATCATTATCGCGGAAGCAAGGTTCAGAATCTGTTTCTGCCCGCCTGAAAGCTCTTCCGTCTTTTTGTCCAGCCAGTGTTCGATGCCGAAGTAGGAAGCGGTCCACGCAATCCTTCTTCTTATCTCCTCGGGTTTGATTCCGAGGTTTTCGGGTCCGAACGCCAGTTCTCCGTAAGCGGTGTCCGTAACAATCTGGGTCTCCGGGTTCTGCGCCACATAAGCGATCATCGACGCCGCTTCATGTTCCGGAAGGGAATACACATCCCGTCCGTCGACTGAAACGGTCCCGGTTCTCTCGCCTTTCGGAGCAATAGCGGGGCAAAGCAGCTTTAAAAGCGTGGTTTTTCCGGAGCCCGAAGGCCCGCAGAGCACGGCCATTTTTCCTTTTTTCAGGCAAAATCCGGCATTGCTCAGCACTTGTCTGTCTCCCAGAGCATATTTGAAGCTTAAATTTTCGACAAGTAGATTTTCCATCTCAATCTCCCCTCAGCGGTCACGACTGCCGGAATCGCCAGCAAAACCCCGCACATAACAATCGTAACAACACCCGGTATTCCTTCAGTCTTCAGTACGACCCGCGGGTAATACTCAAACGAAACCCATTCAAGAGCGTTACCCAAAACGGCAAGCACTCCCGCTACTGCCGTCGCCGCGCACACAATCGTATCCCTGACTGTCCATTTTTTGTGCCTCGCAAAAGTCCTTCCGCGCGTTCCGAAGCCTTTCGCCTGCATCGCAAGCGACGTCTCTAGCGCATCCTCAAGCGACCTCTCCACAACCGTCATAAATGTCTTTGACGTAACCGCAGCCCTTGTGTAGAATTTCCTTCCCTCGTAAACGCCGAGCATTTTCTGGGCCGAAAGTGTCTCCCGGAACGTTTTGATGATTTCCGGTATATACCTTAAAGTTACGGTTATCAATACCGAAAACTTCGGCAGAGTTTTTCCGGTCAAATATACGAGGTCGTCACTGGAGCTCTCGTCGGTGATGAACAGGCACCAAAAAGCCGTCCCGGCAATCATCAGCCCGATAGACACGCCGAACACAACCGCCTCCCAGGTGAATTTGGTTCTGTTTACGGCAAAAATCACACTCGCCCCGTTGTGCGAAATCAGACAGTTCACTATTGCGAAAACAACGCAGGAAATCAGTGATCCGGAGAAAAGCTTAAGAACGTTTCCAAACGGGTGGCCGTTGGCCGCAAGCGCGGCAAGAGCAAGAGTAAGCGAGATTCCCCTCAGGACCATATTGTCAACAAACATAACCACTCCGAGAATCAGCGCAAAGCATATCACCTTAAGCAGCGGATGCAATGTCGAAAACTCGTGCTTTTCCAATTCTGTCACCCCGTAACGGCGCCGATTCAAAACAACTCTAACTAACGGCCAAATCATCAAACAAAAAAGGGAAGACAGACCATCACCGGTACTATCTTCCCCTTGGCGCGCCCAGCAGAGATCGAATCCACAACCTTCTGGTCCGTAGCCAGACGCTCTATCCAATTGAGCTATGGGCGCGTGTTCAGCGTGACCGGGTGGCGGAAAGAGTGGGATTCGAACCCACGGATGGCAAAAACCATCGCCGGTTTTCAAGACCGGTGCCTTAAACCAGCTCGACCATCTTTCCGTGTCACCTTCGGACACGCTGAGCATTGTAGCACAAACGGATATCGCTGTCAACAACTTTAGCGTCAGATTTAGCATTTTGGAAGATAGTTTTTTATTCAATTGCGAAAAATCAAAGAATCAGCTCAATTTCACCGCCCCCTTATGTTCTTAAGAAATCCTTCCATTTCACGCCGCCTGCTTTTTCATTCTGACCGAAAAGCCGCAGGTTCGCGTCACATACAGTTTGACCTCTTCGTCTCCAAGCACAAACTCCTCCTCGCCGCTCAGTCTCTCTCCGTTAACAACCGTACCGTTCACGGAAAAGTTGGTCACCCGCATTTTGCCCTCGAAATCGAGAGTCACCTCCGCGTGTCTGCGGCTGGCAAAAAGGTCCAAAACCTTTGCGTCCGACCACGAGTCGTCTCTGCCTATCCGGAATACCGCCGGCGAGTTCCTGCCTATCTCCACCTCCGAATACAGCCCCTCCAGACTGTCCACCCCCGCAATAACCGCAACCGCTTTTTCTTCCTTCGCAACAGGTCCCGCCTTCACCTTTTTATCCGGGAATTTAAGGACGTTTTTGAGCTTGAGCCTCAGCGGCACTGACACGAGGTAGCTTTCAAGCTGTCCTCTTATCCGTTCCACGGTTTCTTTAATCTCCTCGGGCTCCGACTCCTGTCTCAAAGTTTTTATCAGCGCGCAGATAGTGTTGTAGTCTGTTGCCGCCAGAAGGTCAGTGTCAAGATTCAGAAAAATCACTTTCACCAGTTCCGCAATCGAAATCCTGTTCCCGGCGTACCGGAGCCCGGGCATATAAACAAACCTGTACTCCGTGTCCGGATTCCTGACAAAAATCGCGTTGTAGTCGAAAACTACGTCTTTAATGTCAATCTCTTTCCTGATACCGCTCTCAAGCAGCAGGCATACACAGTTCAGAAACGCGTCGAAATTTCTAAGCGTCACAGTCTCCTCCCCGCAGACAAGCGATTTCAGCGACATCTTTCCGCATATTACGCACGTGTAGCCTCCCGGCGCAACGGATCCCTGTGCCATTTCCAGGCAGTCCCCGGGAACACCGGAAGCAAACTCCTTTTTGGCGCGCTTATACAATTCAAACGAGTCTTTCAGATACAGTCTCAGAACCACGTTCGACCTGTCGTAGCTGATTTGAATTCTCGCTTCCTGTCCGGGATCATCCTTTTTTGTATGTAAGACTTCTCCGGAGCCCGGTTTGAGTTCCGTATCTATCCACGGCGGCTCGTCATCGTCTTCGCCGGTTTCTTCTCCGCTTTTTTGCTTCGCGTCGTACACGACGTCGCGTTCCGCGGCAAGATCACCGTCTTCTTCGGGTTCACCGTTTTCCGGCTTTACCTCCTTTTCTTCCGTCATGTCTGTCACCTCCTTTTCTTTCTAAAACCCGTCATTTTACCAATCGCCGAGCGCATTCTCGGTTTTCGATTCAATCGACTCGAAAATAGTATTTGCATAGCGCGTAATGAACGTCTTAAAAAGCAATGCCAGCGCAACAAGAACCGCCACGATCAATACCACCTCGATAGTACCCATTCCGTTTATATCTTCTTTCATCGCGTCCAGCCTTGCCCTCACTGCCGCCGCTGCCGCAAAGCACTTCGATTTAACCCCCGAAAACACATTAGTTTTGTTTTTCATAATAATCTCCCCCTTCTCTTTCATAATTATTCAAATCTCAATCACGACATAAATCCGATCACCGCCGGCGCCGCGGTCAAAACAAGTATAGCCGCAAGTATCATTGCCGACGGAATCAGCATCAGCGTAGACGCCTCGTCTGCCATTTGTTTAGCCAGTGCCTTTCTTTCCGTGCGCTGGTTCACCGCCTGAAGTCTCAGTAGCGACGCAAGCTCCGTAGAGCCCTTTCTCGAATTCTGAAGCACCAGCGACACGAACGTGCTGACCGATGCGTCACCGCACCTTGCGGCCATATTTTCCAAGGCCTCTTCGGGTGAATAGTAATACCCGTTGGCGCCGCAGTAGTCGTTTACCGCCATCCTCAGCTCATCCCCGAGCGCGCCGTCCTGCTCCTTCATCATCGAACTCACGTCCACAAGCGCGCTCCAGACATTTACTCCCGCGTCAAGCAACACCGCCAGTCTCTCGGCAAGATCGGCAAGTCCGAGCCTCAGTTTCCTCTGCTTTTTCTTGGCCTTGTCAAAAACCGAGTACTCCGAAAATCCGATGATACCGAACGGAATTCCCAAAGAAAGAGCAACGATTTCGACCGATTTAAGTCCCGCGAAAAACGCAACTGCCGTAATACATACCGCTGCCGGGAGCATAATAATCAGCAGACGTTTCCTCTCCGCCTTCTTTTTTTCAAACCGGTTTCCGTACAGAAATTTCATTTTTGCCAGAACGCCGCTGTTGTAATTCTGAAGAATCCCGTTTTTCCTCCTTTTTAATATCGTAATGCCCAAACCCTCTTCACCTCCGGTCACAGTTTGACGGACGATATTTTATTGCCGAAAATCCACGCCAGAAAGATTACCGCCGCAGCCGCCGCGACAACTATGCTTCCGACCTTGCTCCTGTAAAGCGTTTCGATGTAGTCACGCGAAACAGCTCTCATCAGCAGAACAAGCGCAAAAGGCATGACAGTTATTATTCTCAGGTTGTATTTCGGCATCGCCAGCGTCCGCTGAACCTCGTCGTCTGTCTCCTGCTTGATTCTCATGTTCGCAAGTGCGTTTCTTATAATATACACCATGTCGCCTCCCTTGCATCCGGCAATTGAAATCGCCTTGGCGCAGCTGATAATGTCCTCGCTTTTTGTTTTCAGCGCAAAAATCTGCAGTTCATCGTAAAACGAGTAATTCATCTTCGCGTTCCTGTTGATCTGAAGGATATCGACCGCTATAAGATCGATCTTCATACTGTCACCGTTTTCGTACTGCTCGTACAAATTTACAAACGCCTGTTCAACAGTGTTCCCTGCCGACACATCCGACAGAACGAGCTGCATCGCCTCCAAAAACTGTTTTTCTACCTTACGCTTCCGGCTGGCCCGGTAAGATTCCCGGAACTCTTTTATTGCGTACGGGAGGATCGCTCCCGCAAGAACGATTGATACAATTATCCTTCCCGAAAGAATCATACCCCCTGCCACTGCAGCCGCGGCAGCAATCAATCCGACCGAAATATAGGCAAATAACGTCGGTTCGTACATATCCCGGGGTTTTGCTTCGCCCGCGCCCTTTCCTTTCTTTTCACTCTTCGTCAACCGCTTCGGTATACCCGTGTTTTTTGAGTTTTTCATAAATACGCATCTCCTTCGTGACCGGATTTGTCTTCAAGCCGTTTTTGAACAGCGTGCACATCTTCACGTTTCCGTTCTCCATTCCGCATGTCGCGCAGATTTCCTCTACAGACCGCTTCATCGCGCTGTCCCTTACCATATGAACGATCAGATCCAAGCCTGACGCAATTTGTTTTCTGACTGCCTCACTGTTTATGTTTCCCTCCCAAAGAGCCATTGTCTCGATTCTGGTCACCGCGTCTGCCGCGGAATTTGCGTGTGCCGTAGACATACTTCCGTCGTGCCCCGTGCACATTGCCTGAAGCATATCGAGTGCCGCCATATCCCTGACCTCCCCTACAATTATTCTGTCCGGTCTCATTCGAAGCGATGTTTTAATAAGCGTTCTCATACTGATCTCTCCGTTTCCTCCCGGGCCCGCCGCCCTTGTCTCCAGCCTAACCAGATTCGGCGGCGAGAGTCTCAGTTCAGCCGAGTCCTCCACAGTCACGATACGCTCCTCTTCGGGAACAAACCCGCACAGCACGTTAAGAAAAGTGGTTTTCCCGCTGGCGGTCCCTCCGGACACAAAAATGTTCACCCTCGCCTCAACACACAATTTCAGAAACAGCGCCTCTTCCTCGCTTATACACCCGCCCTCCTCCAATTCCCGCATCGTGAAAACCCTGTCCGGAAATTTTCTCACCGTCACTATCGGTCCGTTAAGTGCAACGGGCTTCAGCACAACGTTTACCCTCGATCCGTCTGAAAGCCTCGCGTCCACAATAGGCGAGCTTTCGTTCACTGTCCTGTTGACCCATGAAACCATCGACTGAATCACATTAAAAAGCATACCCGCATCCGAAAAACGCTCGCTGTACCGTTCCATCCTTCCGCCTCTTTCAAGAAAAATAGAATCCGTCCCGTTGATCATAATCTCGTTCACTTCCGGATCGTCAAGAAGCGGCTGCAGAATCCCGAGCTTACGGTGCGCGCAGAAAATCTCATTCGTCAGTTTCTTCGCTACGCTTTCGTCTATCGTGATTTTTTCTGCCAGCTCGGCAACACATCCCTTGACAAGATCCTCAAATTCGCGATCTGAGTACACGACTCCGGGCGCAAGCTTTTTGGCAAGCGATTTCTCGACGTAATCAACGTAAAACTGGTTTTGCATGGCGTTCATCTCCCTCCCGCGGTTTCCCGCAGTGTGATGATACCACACTTTTTCGCCCTCCGAAAGTCTGCACCGTGCGTCACTTTTCGTCATATTTCGACAGTTTTCGTCATAATTCGTCATTTTTCGTCGTTGTTCGACATTTTTCGTCATTTTTCGACAGAATTCGTCGCTTTTCGACCCATGTTTTATTTTCGACGCAATTCGTCACTTTTCGTCGCATTTCGACATTTTTCGTCACAATTCGTCACAATTCGACACAATTCGACACTCTTCGTCACAATTCGCCACCCTTCGACGCGATTCGCCACTTTTTGGCACGTAGCCCCACAAACTCCGCCGCCCGTTTCGTTCCCGCCGCACGTGCGAAAAGCCGGAGATTCGGGAAGGCTATCAAAAAGTCGTTGAAAAAACGGCGGCGCAATAATATAATAAACATATCGTGGCGACAGTACGGTTTTCGGAGGTGTTTTGATGACGGTTGTCCAGATTAATGTGTCCGACTTTGGAAGCACCGGGGCAATTGTCAGGCAGATTCGTGACAGTGCGCTTGCGGAGGGTTCTTCCGTGCACTGTTTCTTCGGGCGCGTAAGCGGGAGGATTCCCGATGAAAAACGCGTGGGGAACGTTTTTTCCACGCTGTTTCACGTTTTTCTGGCGAGGGTCGGGCTGAACGGGCACGGGAGCTATTTTGCAACTAAAAAACTGTGCCGGGAGCTCGAAAAACTCGATCCGGACGTCATAATTCTCCACAACGTTCACGGGTACTACATTCATTTAAAAACGCTTTTTGAGACTCTGGCTAAAACAAAAAAGACGAAGATTTACTGGTTTATGCACGACGCGTGGGCTTTCACGGGAAGATGCGCGTATTTCAGCGCGGTCAACTGCGAGCAGTGGAAGGATCCGGAGGGTGCCGCGAAATCGGAGCGCTGCGCTTCGTGCCCTTACGGACACCGGAAATACCCGAGGTCGCTGCTCGACACCGCAAAGCGGGAATTTGCCTATAAAAAGCAGCTTTTCACGACACTTCCCGTTGACAGGACCATTCTCGTTTCGCCGTCGGAGTGGCTGAAGAGCGAGATTTCCCAGTCGTTCCTTTCAAAATACCGCTGCACGGTGAGAAAGAACGAACCCGACACATCCGTTTTCTATAAAAGAAGCGAGGGTGAAATAAAAGAGGCTGCCGCGCTTTACGGAATTCCGTTGGAGAAGCCGGTCGTCCTGTCTGTGGCGATGGTCTGGGACGACAGAAAACAGCTCCCCGTCGTTGTGGAAATCGCCCGCAAACTGCCGGATCACACTGTATGCGCCGTCGGGCTCAGCAAAAAGCAGCTTCGGGAATTTTCCCGAAAAAAAGGCAAATTAGCCCCATCGCAAAAAGGCTTTGTACCCGGCAACTTCATACCGCTCGGCCGGACGGCTTCGCCCGCCGGCCTCGCATCCCTCTACTCACTCGCAGACGTGCTCGTGAACCCGTCGCTTGAGGACAACTACCCCATGGTTCCTCTCGAAGCGCAGGCCTGCGGCACGCCCGTCGTGTCCTCTAACACGTGCGGCTCACCTGAGACCGTCACAAACGGCATAGTCGTAAACGACGCCCGCAGCGCGGACGCGTATATAGAAGCAATCAAAAAAATCACGGGAGGAACAACCGTATGACACAAAAAGAAATGTTCGGCGGCGCGCTGTGGCTTGCCGCCGGTCCGTATTCCGCGGCGACCAACGCAAACGAAGATCCCTCAGGCACTCCGCTTTTCCCTATTCTCAGGGCACATTTCAGCGTGAGCAGCCCCGACCGGGTCGTCTTAAGAGCTGTAGGCCTCGGCTTTTTCCACGCCTACGTAAACGGTGTCGAAGTAACGCGCGCGCGCTTTTTGCCTCTAAGCACGGACTATGAGGCGCGCGCCGCTTATCCAATCGACGAGGAACTGCACGGCCACAGGCTTATCGTTCCCGAAATAGATATAACCGAATACGTGCGCGAAGGAGACAACGTTCTCGCGATATATTTCGGAGGCGGATGGTACACTTATGAGGGCGGACGGTTCGGCGACCCGAAGGCCATTTACTGCGTTGACGTCGAGAAGGACGGCAGGCACGAGATGTTCGTCGCGTCGGAAAAAGACAGAATCGCGCGCGGTTTTGTAAAGACTTACCACCTGACGCAGTTTGAAAGTCAGAACTTTAACGGTTTTGACGACAGTTTCTTAGGAGATATGGACCCGGAAAGCGAGGCGCTTCTGCCGTTCGCGATTCCCGCAAAGCCTGTCGAGACAGACTACGTGTTTTCGGCGTGTCCCGGAGACAGCACGTCGGAGCCGTTCGAGCCCAAGCTAATTAACAAAGGCACTAAAACGGACGAGTCGGGACGCGAGATTCCTTTCGCGGTGTACGACGCAGGCGCCAACGTTTCGGCGATCCCCTTTATAACAATTCCCGCGTCGTGTAAAGAAGAAATAAAAGCCGTTTTTTCCGAGGAGATAACGCCCGAACTGCTTCCCGACATGCGGTTTAACCACCGCCAGCGCTTCACTGTCGTTCCCGACGGTAAAGAACGCACTGCCAGCCCGTTTTTCACATGGTTCGCTTTCAGATATTTTATGGTTGAAGGCGAGACCGGAAACGTACTTATCAGCACCGTTCACGCCGACGTTCCCGTTTCGTCCACGTTTGAGACTGACAACGACGTCCTGAACTGGATCTACCGCGCGTATATTAACACCCAGCTCAGCAACATGCACGCAGGCATCCCATCGGACTGCCCTCACATAGAGCGCCGCGGTTACACGGGCGACGGCCAGCTGACGTGCCACGCCGCTATGTCGGCGCTTGACGCGAAGGAATTCTACCGGAAATGGATCAACGACATATCCGACTGCCAGGATATTAAAACAGGTCACGTTCAGTACACGGCGCCATACCTTCGCAGCGGAGGCGGTCCCGGTGCGTGGGGCTGCGCCATCGTCGAAGTTCCCTACAGGTTTTATAAAGAGTACGGAGATCTCGAACCGGCCGCGCGGCTCTACCCGCAGATGCTGGAATATTTCCGCTACCTCAAAGACCACTCTCTTAATAATATAGTGGTCAGCGACAAAAAAGGCGAGTGGTGCCTCGGAGACTGGTGCACCCTTACCCCGACCGCGCTTCCCGCCGGCTTCGTGAACAACTATTATTTTATTAAATCTATCCGCCGTGTCATTGAGCTCGCCCGCCTCCTCGGCCACGAGCAGGACATTCCCGAACTCGAAAACCTCGCCGACATCCGCCTTAAGGCCACAAACGGCGCCTATTATAATACATGGGACTGCAACTTCCTCGCCAACATTCAGGGCGCGAACGCGTTTGCGCTTGACCTCGGCCTCGGCAACGAAGTCACCGCGCGGCGCCTTGTGGATTACTATCGCGCGCTCGGGCGTTATGATACGGGAATCTGCGGCACCGACGTGCTCACAAAAGTTCTTTTCGACTTAGGGCAAGGCGATCTGGCCGTTTCACTGATGGTTTCGGACGGCGCCTTCGCGACGTGGATGAAGGCGGGCTTTACAACGTTCAGCGAGTACTGGATCAACTCCACGTGCGACAGGTCTCACAGCCATCCTATGTTCGGCTCGGTCATCGCCTACTTCTTTGAAAGGCTGCTCGGAATTACCCAGCCGGCCGGTTCGGCAGGTTACGAAAAGCTTATAATAAAGCCGTTTATACCTGCTTCGCTCACAAAACTGGCCGGCTCGCGCGAGCTTCCGTGCGGAAAGGTCTCCGTCTCCTACGAAAAGAAAGACGGAAGGACGTGTTGCGAGATCGTGCTGCCCGCGGGAAAGAAGGCTGTTTTCGTGTACGGCGACGCCGAGTTCCTGCTGGTGCCGGGCATCAACACATATACGTTCTGACCGTAGTTCCCATTCCCGCAGCATTTCGTATTTGAACAGTACTTCAAAAATCCGGCTGACGCTTTTTTGCCAGCCGGATCTTTTTACCCTTATTGTGATATCCATAATAGGCCGTAATCACGCGCGTCAACGTCATACGCACGCGCGCGTTTTACCATTTGACGTTCCAGCGGGAAATATATTTTTCTTTTCCGGTGCCCTTTCCCTGAACGTCCCTGTCTTCCGCGGCTTTTCCGCGGTTTCCGGCCTCTTCAGCCGCCTTTTCAAGAGCTCGTTTTTCCTCTAAAATACGGTCAAATTCGGCGCAATCGCTTTCCGACATCGGCAGGTTCACCCACGAGTCGGTCCAGGACGACAAAAACGCCGCGTTTGAAATGGACAGTTCGCGAATTCCATCGGTTCCCGGCGCCGTCATCGGCTCGTTTTCGAGTACCGCGGCAGCGAAATTTTCCAGAATCAGCTCATGTCCGTCGCGTCCGGGCGGAATAATATAAGACGATTCGGTCATCGGCGGCAGCGCGGCTCCCTTGTCGCACGTAAAGCAGAATTCGCGCTCGGGCGTCATCAGAGATGTATACGTCAGCGTACTCTTTTCCAGAACGATCTTCCCGCGGTCGCCCGATATCTCAAGCCGGTTCGTTCCCGGAGCCTCTCCCGTGGTCGTCACAAAAACCGCCGTCGCGCCGTTTTCGTATTCGGCGTAAATTGTCGCGTCGTCCTCGACCGCGATCCTGTGGTATTTTCCCTCGCCGCAAAAAGCCCTCACGCGCGAAGGCATGCCGAAAAGCCACTGCCATAGATCAATATTGTGCGGTGCCTGATTCAAAAGGACTCCTCCGCCCTCGCCGTTCCACGTCGCGCGCCAGCTTCCGGAATCGTAGTAGTTCTGCGTCCTGTACCAGTTGGTGACGATCCAGACAAGCCTTTTGGGCTCGCCGATTCCGCCCGCCTCGATAATTTCCTTAGCCTTCCGGAAAAGACCGTCGGTGCGCTGGTTGAACATAATTCCAAACTTCGCCCGTGACTTTTCCGCAACTTCGTTCAGCCGCCTGACCTCCGAAACGTTTACGCCGGCGGGTTTTTCGCTGATGACGTGAATGCCGTTCAGGAGCGCGGTCTCGCAGTAGTGCGGGTGAAAACGGTGCGGCGTCGCGACGATTACCGCGTCGACAAGCCCGCTTTTTATAAGCTCGTCGCCGTCCTCAAAAACCGGAACGTGATATTTCCCGGCAAGAATTTCGCGCTTTTCGCCGTCGATATCGCAAAGCGCCGCCAGCGTCATGCCTTTTATTCTACCGCCTGCGATACAGCCGCAATGCGCGGTGCCGATATTTCCGACGCCGATTATTCCGACACGAAGTGTTTTCATGAGTTGTCTCTCCGTCGTGCGTAAAGCTTCAAAAACCGCCGGGAAATATTTCCCGGAAATCCGAATATTTCCCGGAAATGCACATTTTTTTCCGGAAATCCGAAGATATATTCCGGAAATGCACATTATTTCCCGGAAATCCGATATTTTCCCCGGAAAAGCAGGTTATTTCCCGGAAATCCGATATTTTCCCCGGAAAAGCAGATTATTTCCCGGCCAAAGCGGTTATTTTCCCGTGTTGTACGTTCCCGAAAGGTCCGCTACCGTTCCGGCAACAGGCTCTTTTCTTCTTGAGGTTGCGACTCTCTTCATAAGCTCGTCGTAGAAAAGATCCTCGTCAAACGGTATTTCCACCGTTTTCCCGAGCCAGCTGGAGAGATGCATCGCGTTGGAAATCGTGAGACCGAAAATGCCCTCTTCCCCGCGCGCGACCAGGGGCTCGTCACGAAGGATCGCTGCCGCGAACCTGTTCAGAACTCCGACGTGCTGCGGAGACTGTCCGTCCGTTTCCACCTCGATCGTCTTCCCGCGCGGCGCCGCGAACGAGATCTTGTTCGTTTTGCTGAACTCCGGCTCGAACATCTCGAGTTCGGTCATATAAAGCTTTCCGTTTTCGGCCAGGAGCTTGCCACCGTCAAGCGTGATCTCGAAGCGGTTCGTTCCCGGTGCGTCGCCGGTCGTGGTGATAAAGCAGCCCGTAGCTCCGTTTTCGTACTCCACAAAAGCCGTCACGTCGTCCTCGACCTCGATGTCGTGCCATTTTCCGTAGTAGAGGTGCGCGGTCACCGTTTTGGGCATGCCGCAGATCCACTGCCAGAGGTCAAGGTTGTGAGGGCACTGGTTGAGAAGGACGCCGCCGCCCTCGCCGCTCCAAGTCGCTCTCCACGCGCCGGAATCATAGTACGCCTGGGGCCTGTACCAGTTCGTGATGATCCAGTTCGTTCTGCGGATGCGGCCCATTTTGCCGCTCTGAACGATTTCCCGCATTTTACGGTAAATGCAGTCGGTGCGCTGGTTGAACATCATACCGAATTTCGCCTTGCTGTGAGCGGCAGCTTCGTTCATTGCCCGGACCGCTTTTGTGTAGACGCCCGCGGGCTTTTCGCACATGACGTGGATGTCGCGCTTGAGGCACTCGATAACGTAGAGCGGGTGAGAGTAATGCGGAACCGCAACTATGCACGCGTCAATGAGGCCCGAATCAAGCATGTCGATCGCGTTTTCAAAGCACGCGATGTCCTGTCCGGCCTTTTCGCGCGCCCACGCGAGCCTGTCCGGATTGATGTCGCAGACGGCCGTGACCTTGATTTCAGGGCATTTTCCGCCGACAATGTTGGAGAGGTGGCCGCTGCCCATGTTTCCGACTCCGATTATTCCCATTCTTACAAATTCCATATTTCCCTCCTGTTTGGAAAAACAACGTTAATCATTTATTCTCCGGCCGCACCGGTTATTTCCCGGCCTGCCCGATTGCTTCGTCCTGTCTTTTATTTCCCGGAAATATCGCATATTTTCCGCGAAATTCAGTAAAGTCCCCACGCCGCAAGCTGCCTGTAGCTTCTCTTCAGGCACTCGAACGGATCCTCGCCGTAGCAGTTGTCCTGCTCGACAAGAAGATACTCGGTCCCGGCGTTTTCCGCCTCGTAAAGCACGCGCGCGAAGTTGATATTTCCCTCGCCCACAACGGCCATCCGCTGACCCTTATCGACGCAGGCCATGTCCTTGAGGTGGATCGCGGGAACCCTGCCCTTCAGCATCCCGATCCACTGCGCGGGATCTCCGCCTGCGAACTGTACCCAGTACGTATCGAGCGTGAAGCCCATTTCCGACGGTGCAAATGCCTCGATCAGTTTTTCAATGCCTCTGACGCCTTTTTCGTCGCGCTCAAATTCAAACTGGTGGTTGTGATACATAAAATAGCATCCCGCCGCCGCAATTTTCTGCGCTGCCGGCCTGTACTGCGCCGCGAACCAGTCGTAATCGCGTGTCCCGTCGGCCGCAGGCGGCATCGAGCCGATACCGATCAGATTGCATCCGAACGTTTTGTGGTTTTTGATCACCGTCTGTGTATCGTCTTTGATGGGGCCCGCGCCGTAGTGCGTGATTGCGCACTTCAGTCCGTTTTTGTCCAGTTCATCGCGAAGCCACTCCGCGTCATACGGACACGTTCCGCTCACCTGAACGAACTCATAGCCGATGTCGGCAACTTTTTTCAGCGTCTCAGCGAACGATTCCGTGTCTTTGCAAAAATCGCGAACCGTGTAGAGCTGCGCTCCTGATCTCATAAAAACCTCCCGGCCTTGCAAAAAGCCTTCATATCATTTATTTCCCAGTATTTCCGGGAAATGCGTACTCCGGATATTTCCGCGTATTTCCGGAAAATGCGTACTCCGGATATTTCCTTGTATTTCCGGGAAATGCGTACTCCGGATATTTCCTTGTATTTCCGGGAAATGCGTACTCCGGATATTTCCTTGTATTTCCGGGAAATATATTCACTGTTTATTTCCCTGCATTTCCGGGAAATATATTCACCGTTTATTTCCTTGTATTTCCGGGAAATGCGTACTCCGGATATTTCCCTGTATTTCCGGGAAATATATTCACCGTTTATTTCCCTGCATTTCCGGGAAATCCCGTCCTCAAATAATCTTCTTAAGAGCCGCGCACGCCGCGTCGAAAGCCTCGTCAGCCGTGGAAAATGCGTTTCCGATCTCGCTTCTCCGTTCTGTGCCGTGTTCGATCAGCTCCAGCCCTTTAAACACCCTGAGGTGCGGCTCGATAGTCAGAACGCCCTTCCGGTAGTGCCTCAGGATCTCCGCGATATGCGCGTCGCCGTGACCCGCCGGAACGATCTCGCCGCTCCCGCGAAGCGCGTCCTTAATGTGCAGATATTCGATAAACGGCTCGAGCATCCCGACCGCCTTTACCGTGTCCTCGCCCGCCTGAATGAAATTCGCAGGGTCGAAAACCGCCCTCAGCCCCGGAAGCGCTCTCTGAATGTCGAGGCAGTCCGCCGCTCTCTCGCCGTAAATACCTTTTTCGTTTTCGTGGCAGAGAGTGATTCCGGCGCGTCCGGCCTCTTCCAGGAACACCGAAAGCCGTTCCTTTACCTCTTCAAAAATTGCCTTCTTTTCGGCAAAAACAGCGTTCCCCGCCTCGCCGCTCGAAACAGGCGGCGCCTCGATGAGCTTCCTGTCGACATAAAAGCTGAAAACGCGCATTCTCGAGCAGCCGAAAATCGCGCAATTCTCAAGCGCGCGTCTGAACTTTTCGAGGTGCGGGGCGAAGTCGTCGTGAATACCGATCTTCCCGAAAGGCGACCCGAGCGACCAGACGGAAAGCCCGGAAGCGTCGAGTTTTGCCTTCACCTCGCGCGCTTTTTCGTTCGAGATGTCCGCGATGTTCTGACCGTCGACTCCGCGTATTTCCAGAAAATCGACGCCGTTCCTGAGCAGCGCCTTGATCTGTCCGTCGATCGACGGATCCGCTTCATCGGCAAAAGCCGCAAGTCTGTAAACGCTCATAAAACCTCCTAAACGGGATATTTCCCGTAATTACAGGCAAAATCAAACTCCCGAGTAGGCCGAAAAACCGCCGTCGATCGGAATTATCACGCCTGTAACAAACCTTGAAGCATCGTCGTCAAGCAGGAATTTCACCGCTCCGAGCAGTTCCTCCGGCTCTCCGAAACGCTTCATCGGCGTCGCGTTCAAAATCTTTTCCGTGCGCGCGGTCGGATTTCCTTCCGCATCGAACAGAAGCGAACGGTTCTGGTTTGTCACGAAAAATCCGGGGGCGATCGCGTTAACCCTGATTCCCGCGCCCGCAAAATGCACCGCGAGCCACTGCGTCAGGTTCGAAACGCCCGCTTTCGCGCTGCTGTAGGCGGGAATTTTCGTCAGCGGTCTGTACGCGTTCATCGACGAAATGTTCAGAACGACGCCTCCGCGCCCGGTCATGTCCTTCGCGAAAACCTGCGTCGGAATCATGACGCCGACAATATTCAGGTCAAAAACGAAATTGAAATCCTTTTTATTGAGGTTGAAAAACGTTTTGAAGGAGTCCTCGTCCTCGTCCCCCGGTTCAAAAGTCTCGTGGAGAGTCGTGCAGCGCGGGTTGTTCCCGCCGGCTCCGTTGATAAGAACGTCGCACGGTCCGAAACGCTCGTTGACCGAAAGCCTGACATTTTCCAGCATTTCCCGGTCCAGAACGTCGGCTTTGAACGCCTCCGCGCAGCCTCCGGCCTTGTTGATTTCCTCTGCAACCTTTGCGGCCGCCTCCTCGTTGATGTCGAGAAGCGCGATCCTGCTGCCGTCTTTCGCAAGTTCCTTCGCGAAGCAGGAGCACAGCACCCCGCCCGCGCCGGTTATCACAATGGTTTTACTCATTTTATAAATATCCTCCGGCTTGAAGTATTTTATTTCCCGGTTTTTAATCGTTTTTAAGCGATTTTTCCACGCCCTCAAACAGTCCGCATAGGTAGGTTGCCCCGAGCGCCCTGTCGTAAAGCCCGTAGCCGCCCTTTCCGGTCTCGCCCCAAATCATTCTGCCGTGATCCGGACGCACGTACCCGTCAAAGCCGCCCTCAACGAGCGCCTTTACGATTCCGTACATGTCGAGCGAGCCGCATTCCGTCGGATGTGCCACCTCGTGGAATTCCCCCTCGCCGGTGATCGCGATGTTCCTAAGATGCGCAAAATGAATTCTCTTGGCGAACTTGCGTGCCATGCGCGGAAGGTCGTTCTCCGGCGAAGCTCCCAGCGAACCGGTGCAGAAAGTGAGTCCGTTTTCCGGCTCGTCGACCGTTTTCAGAAACCTCTCAAGGTTTTCCTCGTTCGTAATAATTCGCGGAAGCCCGAAAATGCTCCACGGCGGGTCGTCAGGATGGATTGCCATTTTAACGCCCGCTCTTTTCGCGACAGGGATCACCTTCTTGAGGAAGCGGCCGATATTCCGCCAGAGACCCTCCTCGTTCAGGTCGCCGTAGCGCTCCAAAAGCTTTTTCAGCTCGCTTTTCGTGTAGCTCTCATCCCATCCCGGCAGGCTGAAATCGCTTCCGAGCGGGTCGATTCCGCGCAGCACCTGTTCGTCATACGCGAGTGAATTCGAGCCGTCCGGCAGTTCGTTCCTGAGGTTCGTCCTGAACCAGTCGAAAACAGGCATAAAATTGTAGCAAATGCAGTCGACCCCGGCCTTCCCGAGCCGTCTAACATTTTCGCAGTAAACGTCTGTCAGCCGCTCCGCATCCGGTCCCCAAAGCTTGATTTCCTCGTGAACCGGCACACTTTCAACAACATTGAACGCCAGACCGTGCGAATTCGCCGCGTTTTTGATGCTCAAAATGCTCTCGTTGCTCCAGACCTCTCCCGGCGCAACGTCATACACGGCCGAAACGACACCCGTCATGCCCGGAATCTGCCTGATTTCGTCAAGCGTAACCTTGTCGTTTTCGCCGTACCATCTAAATGTCATTTTCATTGAATCTACCCCCGCCGTCTGCGCGGATCAGCGCTTTATTTTTATACATTATAACCCTAAAATGCTCTTCAGTCAACCTTTGCGGCGCCCTGTTCGCTGTTCGCTCCCGGAATACTCGGAACACTCTTTTTCCCCGTCCTGCGGAGCATAATAATGATCTTTTGCGTACTCGAACTTTTCGCAGAATTTTTCCACCGCCTGCTTCGCGATGTCGGATCCGCGCAGCCAGATGTCGAACGCGTGAACGTCGGAAGGGTAAACGTCGACGGAGGCCTCAACACCGGCCGCCTTCAGCTTTTCCACATAAAGAACGGTCTCGGAATAAAACGGCTCCCCGTCACCGACGAACGTGTAGCACGGCGGCAGCCCCCGGTAGTCCGTCTGGCGCGATGGCGACGCATACGGTCCCACCTCACCGTCCGGATTGTTGCGCAAGTACATCCTCCAACCGAAATGATTGCGTTTTGTGTCCCAAACCTTCCCGTGGTTGTCCCGCGACGACTCCGTGTCGTTGCTGTCGAGCATCGGGTAAAGCGGCATCTGATACGCCACGCGCACCTCGTTCCTGTCACGCGCCATCATGCAAACAGCCGCGCAAAGACCTCCGCCAGCGCTCTCGCCGCCGACCATGATCTGGTCATCGCGAAAACCGAACTCGCCGCAAGCGGTCTTCATCCACCGCAGCACCTCGTAGCAGTCGTTGACCGCCGCCGGGTAGGGTTTGTGAACCGACCTTGTGTAACCGGGCGAAACGACCACGGCGCCGAACCGCCTCACAAGATCCGCCGCCCGCGAAACGAGCACCATCTCCTTCATTCCGGTCATATACCCGCCGCCGTGGATCCACAGCACCCCAGGAGCGTCCTTCACCGGCTGAAGCGGTCTCAGAACAAGCACCGGTATTTTGTGCCCGTTCGCCCTGATCTTATACTTTTTTACCGTGCAAAATTTCGCAAGCTTCACTTAATGTATTTCCTTTTCTTTTATCGTTTTCCCGTTTCCCGGCTTCCGGCGCCCGGCTGCCCCGCGCGCCTTCTTCCGCAAAAATTGTCACGAACAGTATACCCTCATTTTTGCATTAATTCAACCTTGGTTAACAGTTTCCGCGACTTTCCGCGAATATTTCCACCGCTTCCCGGTTATATCTCACGCCGTATTGCCCGGCGCGTTCCTGCAACGTTGAGGCAGGAACGCGCCGGATATAAACAAAAAAAGACGCCGGCTATTTTAGAATCCTGCGTCTTTACTGGCTCCCCCTGTTGGACTTGAACCAACGGCATCGTGATTAACAGTCACGCGCTCTACCAACTGAGCTAAGGAGGAATATTAATCCGGCAATGACATAT
>CADAZX010000007.1 GCA_902792515.1 uncultured Ruminococcus sp. | reverse complement strand
TGGTCTTCTTGACAACTGCCACTATCTGTCCGCAAGTTTCGCAGCGGTAAAATTCCATTTCCATTAATAATTCCTCCTTCTTCCGGCGCTTTCCGGCACGTTTTGCAAAAAGCGCAACGCTTTTTTCGCTTTTCCGCACCGGCAAAAAACATGTTTTTTCCGCGCCCCGGTAATTACTGATATTCTAACAAAAATCGCCCTTCGGGTCAAGGATTTTCTTGTGCATTAAGAGCCCTTTAAGAGTCCCTTTAAGAGTCCTTAGAGACGCCTCCCGCCCGGTCCTCAAACCGTCCTCCGAGCCGCTCCAAGAGCCGACGTTCAAGCCGTATTTCGATCCGCGTTTAAAGTCGTCCTTATAATCCATTCGCCGTATGCCAAGACATCACCGCGTCTTAGTCGCAGCACTCGTCCGCGGGCATATCCGCGTCTAATATCTTATAGAGCGCATTGTAAAGCACGGAAGCCTCTTCAGCGGTTAGAGGAACGCAGCTCCCCATCGCCTCCGGAACGTCCGCCGCTTTCTCTCTCAGCTTCATTCCTTCCGCCGTAACGGAGCACACGAGCATCCTCTCATCCGTGTCCGATCTGTGCCTCTCAATGTATTTTTTTGCCTCAAGGCTCTTGAGAACGGGCGTGAGCGTGCCCGAGTCCAGTCTGAGCTTTGAGCAAAGCGTCTTCATGCTGACGGTCCCGTACTCCCAGAAAACAAGCATCGTTATATACTGCGTATAAGTAAGGTTGATCTCCCTGAGAACCGGTCCATACCTCCTGATCACCGCCCTTGAACAGGCGTAAATCGGGAAGCACAGCTGATTATCGAGTTTGAGTTTGTCGTACTTTGTCATTTTAATCTGCGAATAAACTGCAAGTAAAATAAACCGGAAAAGGCGTTTGGAGCCCTTCTCTCCTCCGTTATTCCGTAATATCACCCGAGAACGATCGTCTCTGGAGGCGCGGTAAACGAGCTTATGACCGCAACTCCGTTTTTGATTCTGAAAACTGCCGTGTTGCCGTCGTCCGGGGAGTACATTCTCTTGAGCTCGGGGTATGCCTCAAGCATGTGAACGCGGGCCTCTCTCCTGTCGTCGAGCTCCGCCTCACCCGACACTCTGATCCACTTTCCGTCGCCGAACGCGCAGATTTCAAAATGAGGATTCGCAAGAAGCTGCTTCGCCACAGGTTTCACAAGTCCTGTCTGGAAGTACAGTCCTCCCTCGAACATGTCGATTGTTCCGAACGGTCTCACTCTCGGGCAGTCTCCCTCGACGGTCGCGAGATAGTAAGTGCCGCACTTTTTCAAAAACTCATAAACTTTTTCCATCGTTTGATCATCCGTTTTTCAGCCGTCGAAAACACCGCCCGCGTAAACGCCGCGGCGTCTCTTTCCGCACCTCTTTTTCGCCAGCTCAGTGGGTTTCGTTATATGCTTTTCGTACGCCCTTCGCGAGCTGGTCCGCGCACGACGTGTTCTTAAACCCGCACGTGTTCCCTCTCAGCTTCGACTCGATCTCGCCGACGGTCATGCCGTCCACAAGGATTCCGATTGCCTTGAGATTGCCGTTGCACCCGCCGGTGAAACGTACGTTGGTGATGACGTCTCCGTCAATGTCAAAATCGATTTTTCTGGAGCAGACTCCTTCTGTATAATATTCGTAATGCATATAAATGCCTCCTTTCGAGAGCCGGCCTCAAGCCGGTTGAACTCAATTCAATTTGATACAATTGAATTATACCATCCGCCTAAGCTTTTGTCAAGCGCTTCCGCGGCTTTTTTCAATAATAATCCACGATTTTCCGGCAACTGCTCCGGAGCTCTAAGAAGTTCCTAAGACACCATAAAAAGAGCGGCGCCCCTTTTTCCGCCGGCGCCGCGCCTTCCAAACAATTAATTGTTCATAAGCTCGTTCTTGCGTTCGTTCGACATGCTGTTAAGAATCTTCATACAGCCGTTCACGACGCATTTGTGGGGGTTGTCGGCAGTGATCGTATCGATTCCCGTTCCCTTCGAGATGAAAACGTCGAGTCCCGCGAGTCTCGCGCCGCCTCCCGTCAGCGTGATGCCCCTCTGGTAGATGTCCGAAACGAGTTCCGGAGGCGTCATCTCAAGCACCCTGCTGATGCCCTCCACTACCGGCATCGCAACGTCGCTGAGAGTCCTGATAAGCTCATCGGGCCTGATCGGTCTGTCGACCGGAAGCCTTCCGCTCAGCTCGAACGCCGAAACGTCGAACGGCTGCACCCTGACGTCCCTGTAGACGCACGCGTAATCGTTTTTGATTCTCTCCGCCGTCTGGTCGCCGATAATCATCTTGTACTCCTTTTTGAAATACGTCTTGATCGCCTCGTCGAACGATCTCCCTCCAACGGGAACGCTTGCCGCCGCGACGATTCCGTCGTACGAGATGACCGCGATGTCCGTGATCTCGGCGCCGATGCTGACGACCATTTTTCCGTTGGGCGCAGAAACGTCCAGGTTGGCCCCTACGGCAGCCGCAAGCGGTGCGTCAACGAAGAAGATTCTTCCCGCGCCGGCCTCGCGCAGCGCTCTTTCGGTGGCGCGCCTGCCGACGTTCGTTATATCGCAGTGAACGGCCGTCACGATGTCAGGTCTGATAAGCCTTCTGATCGGATTTTTGACAGCCTCGTCAAGGAAATATCCAACCATATTGACGGTGACCGTGTACTCCGAAATCGCCCCGCGGCTTATCGGTCTGACCATCGTCACGTCCCGGTCGGTCTTCCCCTCCATGTTTTTCGCCTTGCGTCCGATCGCCACGACCTCGCCCGTCTGTTTGCGGACCGCAACCACAGAAGGCTCCTCGACGACGATTCCTTTTCTCTCAACGCAAATTCTTATATTTGAAGAGCCGATGTCAACGGCAATGTTCTGCCTGAACGCACCCATAAAATCCTCCTCGCAAGTTCCGGATGAATACCGGAATATTTTAACACAACCGCGGAAACGCTTCAAGCCCCGCGAAAACAATTCAAAACAAATTCTCCGTCACAAGGTCGTTTCCGGCTAAAACCGGGTCCTCGCCCGCTCCCCGCACGTCCCGAAAGCGTCCCGAACGCTTCCGTTTCCGCTGGATTTTCCTACCGCTTCATGGTAGAATACATAAAACACTTTTAACGTTCGGAGGTCTTGCCTGATGCAATACAGAAAAGACAGATACGGAAACGAAATATCGGTGCTCGGCTACGGCTGCATGCGCTTCACCCAGACTCCTGCCGGAGTAGATGTCAAAAAAACCGAAAAGGAAATTCTGACAGCGATAGAAAACGGAGTCAACTACTTCGACACAGCCTACATCTACCCGGGCAGCGAAGCCTCTCTCGGCGAGATCCTCGAGCGCAACAACCTGCGCTCCAAGGTGAAGATCGCCACCAAGCTTCCCCACTACCTCCTCAAAAATCCCGGAGACCCGGAAAAGTACTTCCGCGAGGAGCTGAGGCGCCTCAGGACCGATCACGTCGATTACTATTTAATGCACATGCTGACCGACGACGCCACGTGGAAGCGCCTTCTCGACCTCGGTGTGGGCGACTGGCTTGACGAAAAGCTGAAGTCCGGCGAGATCGGCCAGGTCGGCTTCTCCTACCACGGCAACTCCGACACTTTCATGAAGCTCCTCGACTGCCGCGACTGGGACTTCTGCCAGATCCAGTACAACTACCTCGACGAAAACTCCCAGGCAGGCGTCACCGGCCTGCGCGCCGCGGCATCAAAAGGCATTCCCGTTATCATAATGGAGCCGCTGCGCGGCGGCCGGCTTGCGGGCGGTCTCCCGAAGACCGCCGCAAAGCGTTTCGCAAACTACGAGCCGAAACGCACGCCTGCCGCCTGGTCGTTCCTCTGGCTCTGGAACCAGCCCGAGGTGACCTGCGTCCTTTCCGGAATGAACTCGGTCTCGATGATTGAAGAAAACTGCGCGACCGCGGATCTCGCCTTTCCCGGCTGCCTTACGGACAGCGACCTGGAGCTTATCTCCAAAGTCGTCGACGACATCAACAGCAAAATGGTCGTTCCCTGCACGGGCTGCCGCTACTGTATGCCCTGCCCGCGCGGCGTCGACATCCCCGGCACTTTCGCCGCGCTCAATCGCACCAAATACGACGGGTATTTCAACGGCATCAAGGACTACGCCATGTCGACCTCCGTCCGCAAAAACTACACCGGCGTCAAAAAATGTATCGGCTGCGGCAAGTGCGAAAAGCACTGCCCTCAGGGTATCAAGATCCGCGACATGCTGAAGTACGCCGGAAAAAAATTCGAAGGTCCCCTGTTCAAGGTCGGCACCGGGGTGCTCCAAAAGATAATGAAATATTGAGGCGCCGTCCACGTTACGGACCCTAGTACTTACTACCCGCCTCCCCACACTCGCGAAAAAGGACACGAAAAAGGCACCGCCGCGTTTGATTTTATTTAATCGCTTTTCCGATTGCTTTTAGAGTTAAAAAAGCGTAAAATAAAAGTCAGACAAGGTCAAACCCGCAGGGGAGGTTTTATTATGGCCGAAAAAATCAGCGATACAATCGAATTCTTCATAAAAGAACAAATCGACGGAAACGAACAGCCCGAGGCTCTTCTGAAAAGAAACGAACTCGCCGCGAGATTCGGATGCGCGCCGTCCCAGATCAACTATGTCATCCGCACACGGTTCTCGCGCGACAGAGGCTACCTGGTCGAAAGCAGACGCGGCGGCGGCGGATGCATCATAATCTACAAGGTCAGCGCCGCCGAAAACGGCTCCGGCTCATACATCGCCGAACTTTTGGAAAGTCTACCCGAGGCAATTTCCCAGCAGACCGCGCGGCTTCTTCTGGAATCCGTTGCAGAGAGCGGCGAGGCAACCGCGACAGAGTGCCGCATCATGTACTCCGCCGTCAACGACAGCGCCCTTTCTCTGATTCCGCGCGAGCTCCGCGACGCCGCAAGAAGCCACCTCTTAAGGGGCATGCTTCTCGCCGCCCTCAGATCATGACAACCGGAGGGATCTTATGCTCCTACAGACTTCTCTCGAACAGAAAGCCGCCGACAGCGCCTATGTGACTTCAGGCGGCGACATTTTCGATCTGATCATGTCCGCCGGAACGTCGCTGGCGGAAACCGCCGCAACAACCGCCTGCGGAATTCACTCCGGCAAATCAAAAACCACGCCTGAGTCAGCCGCGATCGTCATTGTTTGCGGCAGCGGCAACAACGGCTGCGACGGTCTCGCGGCGGCATACGAACTCGCCCGTAAAGGTTTCAGTCCCAGAGTCTATACCGTCTGCCCCAACCGTGATTCCAATAAATCATCCGCCCGCGCCCGCCTCGAAAAGCTCCTCGAAGAGCACGCACAAGTGACCGTAAACACCGCATTCGATGCCGACCCTGACGCAGAGCCGGCAGCTTCCTTTATATCGGATCTCTCATCCGCGGACGTCGTTCTCGACTGCGTTTTCGGCAGCGGATTTGACGTCTCAAGGCCTCTTTCACCCGGAATTTCGTCTGTTTTTGACGATATCAACCGCTCCGCGGCCACAGTAATCTCCGCAGACGTTCCGAGCGGCGTGTCAGCCGACACGGGCGAAACAGTCGAAAATCCGGTAAAAGCCGACGTCACCGTCGCGTTTTCCGGCGCAAAGCCCGGCCATTTCATTCTTCCGGGAAAGGCGTTCTGCGGCAGGGTAACCGTCGCGGACATCCCGCTTCTTCATAAGCTAAGCAGCGTTTCCGGGACGCGCGAAGCGTTCACTCCGCAGGACCTTGAAACCGTGAAGAAGCTTCTTCCCGTCAGAAACCCGTACGGTCACAAGTACTCAAACGGAAGAGTCCTCGTTGTCGCCGGTTCAAAGCGCTTTTGCGGGGCGGCCATTCTGGCGGTCTCATCATCTCTAAGAAGCGGTGCGGGACTTGTCACCTCGGCCGTACCCGGTGCAATAATCGACGCCGTCACGGTCGCGTGTCCCGAAGCGGTCCGCCTTCCTCTTGGCGACCGGTTCTCCGAAACGCTCACGCCCGCGCACGTCCCTGCCGTTCTGGCTGAAGCCGCAGAGTCGACCGCGGTGGTCATCGGTCCCGGACTCGGACGCGACGTACAAACTTTGGAGGCGGTTCGCGAAATAATCGCAAGTCCCGAAGTCAGACGCGTTGTCGTCGACGCCGACGCGCTTTTCGCGGTCTCCCCTCTCGACGGAACCGCCAAAGACATGTTCAAAAACAAGTCGGTAGTTCTGACGCCTCACGAAGCGGAAGCTGCGCGTCTCGCGGGTACCGGCACCGCCGAAATACTGCGTCACAGGCTCGCTTACGCAACGGAAATTTCAAAAATCACAGGCGCCGTTACAGTTCTCAAAGGCAGCGGAACGATTACCCTCTCAGGGCCTGACAATTTCACGGTCAACTCGACCGGAAACTCCTCGCTTTCCAAAGGCGGAAGCGGCGACGTTTTGTCGGGTCTTGCGGGAGCTCTTCTCGCGCAAGCATGCAACCCTTACGACGCGGCAAGGGCAGCGGTATTTATTCACGGACTCGCGGCGGAAAAGCTCTCCGCGAAATACTCGGAATTCTGCGTGCTTCCCGGCGATTTACCGGTAGCATTTTCGGAAATTTTGTGCTAAAATAGCTGTCGCGTGCTTTCGGGCATGCCTCCTTAGTTAAACGGATATAATCTTCGCCTCCGACGCGAACGTTGCCGGTTCGATTCCGGCAGGAGGTGCCACAGAGCACATTTTACGTGCCATAGCAGACATATGGCATTAAAGGCCGCGGTTCCGGTTCACCGGAATTGCGGTTTTTTATTTCCGCAAGAACCCGCGGTCTTAAAATCCAGGCCTTCTTAAAATACAGGGGGCGAAAGCGTCAGCACTCCATCAGGAGCGACAGAAGATTCCAGTTCTGGAAGCCCGGATTGTTCATCGGCTCGCCGGTTTCCGGGTGGTAGTATTCATGGAGAACACCCGTTTTTTCGAGGTCCCTGCCGAACATTCTTATAGTTTTTTCCGCAAGTTCAGCGGCCTCTTTTTCGTATCCGTACTTTTTCAAACCGTCGTAAACCATGTAGTTCGTAATGCCCCACACGGGTCCGAGCCAGCAGGACGGATTACCCGTTTTTAAAAGAGCGTACATCTTTTCCGCCTTCGACAGCGAGCGGATGCCGAACGGAGCGTTGAAAGTCGATTCGTCCAGGCAGTTGCGAACCATAGCCGCGGCCTGGTCACGCGTCGCGATCTCCGCCCACATAGGCAGGAATCCGGACCATACTCCGATCCTCTGGATAAGCGCAGGCCAGTGGCGCGGGCAGCCGGAGTGAAGCCACGAAGTCGTGTCGACCGGCACGAGATTTACGTCCGCGCTGTAGAAAAATCCGTCGCGTTGATCCCACAAAAGGTCGCGAATTCTCTCCGCCAGTTCGTCGGCCTCATAGCCGTACTTTTCTTCCGCGTCAGCCCTTCCGAGCCTCCCCGCAAGCTCCGCGGCTGCGAACAGCTCTCTGTACATCAGGCAGTTCAGATAAATAGACGCCGAGCTTCTCTTGGGTCTGTAGAACGTGCACGGGTCGTTGTCCACGCCGATCGCGCAGTCGTCGATCCACACGTACAGTCCGGATTCCTCGTGGTATGCGTTTTCTTTGTAAAAACCGAGATACCGTTCGATCGCCGGAAAAGCGTCTCTTACCCACTCGCTGTCGCCGGCGGCGTCGCACACGAAAAGCGCATGCTGCGCGAAGCACGGCTTGTGAATGTTGGTGTCCGGATTTGTCGAAAAGTCCGGAAGCGTAGACGACGGCATTATACTAATAGGCACCCTGCCCTTTTCGTCGGTATGTTCGGCAAAATTCAGTATGCATCCTTTTTCATAAGTCGCCAGTTCGTCTCCGTCGATGCCCTCGATTCCTCTCAGCGCAATATCCGTGAGCCAGCTGTCCCAATCCCACAGGCTGTTGCTGTAGACACTTCCCGGCACGATAAACCTGTGTTTAAGTTGTCCGTCCGGTTCTCTGAGCATCAATTTGTAATTCGCTTTCGCGTAGTCGGATATCAATTTCCTGCAGCGCAACGTCCCTTCAGTCATAATAGCCTCCGTTTTTGCCTATATTCAGCCAAAATCCGCACATTAAACAATTCAAGTTTAAAAATGTTTCCGGCTGTTGTTTCCGGATTAATTATACCACCCGCGCAATCGAACGTAAACCCCGGGCAAGCGGGCGTAAGCACCTCCGCAAGCGAACGTAAACCCCGACCAAGCGAGCGTAAGCACCTCCGCAAGCGAACGTAAACCCCGACCAAGCGAGCGTAAGCACCTCCGCAAGCGAGCGTAAACCCCGAGCACGGCTTCGTCGCTAAAAAGTCACATTCCGAACGCCTCGCGCCTCGCCTCGACGAACCACCTTCCCTCGCCTTCGTCGAACAGGTACGTCTCAACGCCTTTTATGACCACCGAATACCGCATGCCGGTCCCTCCCACTTTTGTAGAGGCCGCCCTGCAGACGCCCTTTATCCTGTCGATCTCAAACGTCTGACCGTTGTAAAGCCTTATTTTAAGAGGAAGACTCGACCCTTCGCTCGTGTGAAACACATACACGTCAACGTACATTTTTACTCTTTCACCGCTGTCCGTATAAATCACCTCCCGCAAAAATGTCCGGAATTCAGCACGGCATGCCGGTCGGCATCACGATTTCGGCGTGTTCGGGAGGCAGTGTGGAAGGCATGCAAAGAATGCAGTTTCTCACGGAATTCTTCCCGAACCTCCTCCTTATATCGTCTATGCAGTGTCCGAGCCGTTCGCGCCTTTCGGCAAGTTCGACGTTGTCCCAAAGCCTCGGAGCATATGCCGCTCCCTCAGGCACGAGGTTGAACGTGCCGACCGTAATGGATCTCACCGGCAGTTCCCACCTGTATCTCGCGTGAAACAGGCCGAACGCGGCGGCTGCAATTACCTCGGCCGACGTTGACGGTATGGACAGCGGAGTCCGCCACTGCCGGCATACAAGGTTGGAGTCGCGCACGTTTACAGCCACGCCTCCGGCCATCATTTTAATGTCTCTCAGCCGTCTTCCCACATCCTGAGTCAGCTCTAAAATAACCGGCCACACGTCCCCGTCACTCTCCATATCTTTAACCGTCGTCGTACCGTGCCCTACGCTCTTTACAGGCGGGCTCTCGCCGGCGCGCGCCACTCTCGACTCGTCGCGGCCGTTCGCGAAGTTCCAGAGCGCCAGCCCGTTTTTGCCGAGTTTGGACGCGAGCATTCTAGGGTCGGCCGACGCGAGGTCTCCGATCGTTTTGATTGCCGCTCCCGCCAGAACCCTCTCGGTCGAACGCCCCACCCCAACGAGGTCCGACGCAGGCAAACCGTAAATTTTCTCCTTGAAAGAGTCTTCCGCGATCACCGTCACCGCGTCCGGTTTTTTGAGATCCGAGCCGAGCTTGGCGAAAATCTTGTTAAACGACACTCCAACGGAAATCGTCAGTCCGAGCTCGAATTTGACTGTCTCGCGTATGATGTCGGCGACTTTTTCAGGAGGGCCGAACAGCTTCTCGCAGCTTGTGATATCGAGCCAGCACTCGTCCATGCCGTACGGTTCCACCATATCGGTAAACCGGGAGTATATCCCGCGCGCGAGTGCGGAATATTTAACGTATTCGTCATAATGCGGCTCGACAACGCGCAGCCCCGGGCACTTGCTTTTCGCCTGCCAGACCGCCTCCCCCGTCTGAACTCCGTACGCTTTCGCCGGATAATTCTTGGCGAGCACGATGCCGTGCCTCTCGGCGACAGACCCGCACACCGCGACAGGTATCCCCTTCAGCGACGGGTCGAGCATGCACTCAACGCTCGCGTAGAAATTGTTCATATCGCAATGTAAAATATTTCTGCCCAAAACGTCCGTCCCCCCTTTACAAATTATGAAAAATATTGTACAATCAGCCTTGCAAACCACAATCCGATTGTGAGTTTATTATACACAATCCGTTTGTGTGCTGTCAAGCGTTTTTTTGTGTTTTTGACGGAATTTTGTTATTTCCGTTTTTTCCACGCACAAAGCGCGGGAAGACAGCCGTTTTCATGAAGCGGAAACGCGGAAAACCGGCTCGAATAAAACGCAAAATTTATCAAAACTTTTAACATTTTTGATCATTCGGAGGAAAAAATGACTTTCGGAGAGAAACTTAAGTTCTATAGAAAAAAGAAAAACATTACTCAGCGCGACCTTGCGAAAACAGCGGGCCTCGGATTTAACACGATCAGCAACTACGAGCGCGGTCAGACCTACCCCCAGAACCGTGAGATTTACGCGAAGCTGGCGCAGATTCTCGAGATCGACACCGATTTTCTCCACAACGAAAACGACGATTTCATCAGCGAGGCCGAATCGAGGTACGGAAAGCGCGGGCGTTCGCAGGCGGAGCAGCTTGTAGAGGACGCGCGCGGACTTTTTGCCGGCGGCGAGCTGACCGAGGACGAAAAACTCGGCGTGCTGAGAGCGCTTCAGGACGTTTTCTGGGAGTGCAAGGACGCGAATTCTGCCAAATATTCTTCAAAGAAAGAAGAGTGACGGGCCGAACAAAAGCCAAAGCACGGCCTTAAACCCGAAGGCCAGCCATAAATCGAAAACAACCCGTAAATCCGAAAAGGAGCGACAAAAATTGAGGAATCCAGCTGAAATTCTCGGTGCCGCAAACCGTCTTATAAAAAAATATAACATGCGCGATCCGTTCAGGCTGGCCGACGAACTGGGAATCATGCTGCGCTACAGCGACAGTCTCGGCAGCCTTCTCGGGCTTTACACCGTTGTCCTCAGAAACCGCGTCATCATCCTCAACTCCGACCTTGGCGAAAACCAGCGCCGGATGGTCCTCGCGCACGAACTCGGCCACGACGTCCTCCACCGCGAGGCGGCGAAAACCGGGCTCCAGGAATATATGCTTTTCGACATGCGCACGCCCACCGAGTACGAAGCCAACGCCTTCGCGGCGCACCTTCTCATCGACAGGGACGAGCTTATCGAACTCTCAAAAGAGCGCGAATTAGACCCGTGGTCGGTCTCGCGTGAGCTGGGCCTGAACGTAAACCTCGTGTTGATCAAGTTCGCGGAAATGAACCGCATGGGCGACAGCTTCACCCTGCCCCGCATCCCGGACGCGACGTTCTTCAAAAACGAGCTTCCCGGCTCCGAAAACGCCTTTTAAAGCGTCAAAAAAGTTCGAATCAATATAAAATTCGCGCCGGCCCCTCAGGCAAAGAAGGGGCCGGCGCTCCGTTTTATCCGCGGCCGGCAGCAAAACCAATCAGCGCCGGCCGCTCATTTTATTACTCAACATAGATTTACACAACCTGCACGTCGAATACCCACTCGCCCGAGCCCGCTGTTTTAGGCTCCGCGCCGGGTATCTCGATCCTGGCGGTGGTGTTGGCGGGGACGACGACGGTCACTCGCCTGACGCCGCCTTCAGCGGGACCGTAAGCGACGCGGATCTCGCCGTAGGGTGATTCATACGACACGTCCGCGGCTCCGATTTCCTCGATGAAGCAGGGCTTAACAAGGAACTTTTTGAATCCGGGCTCGAGGGGTTTGATGCCGCCGACGTTTTCGTGGCAGAACAGGAGGAAGCCGCCGTGCATCGGGTGGTTGTAGGAGGCGACGCCGATGTTGCGGTTTTCGGTCACAAAGGACATGTCGGGGGCTTCCCACATAGAGGTGCCGCCTGTCTCGAGCATTCTGCCGAACGAGAAGTAGTCGGGTTTGAACAGGTATTTCATGGCCGCGCTGCCCTCGCCGGCGTCGAAAAGCGCGGGAACGAGGTACTTGTTGCCATAGATGCCTGTGCTCATTTTGTAGCCGTCGTTTTCGATTTGGGCGACGGTCGCCTCCAGAAGCTTTGAGTAGTCGCCGTCCGGGTAGATTCCCGTGATCAGCGCGGCGCCGTTCGTGCCCCAGTAGCCGTACGAGTGGGCGGAGGCGTTGTAGAAGTGGCGGTTGAACGACTCCCTGATTTTTTCCGAAAGCTCACGGTATTTGTCGCCGTCGCCGTAGCCGAACGCGTCGGAGATTTCCGCCATTTTCCGGCAAATTTCGAAGAACATCAAAGTCGAGGAGTGTTCGACCGGCATCCGGCGGGCGCCTTCGTTGCCCAGGGGCGGGCACCAGTCGCCGAGGCCTTCCCTTATAATAAAGTCGTTCGAGCGGTTCAGCTCGTGCTCGACCCATTTTCGCATGAGGTCAATGTTGTTCCTGACGGCCGAACCGAGGCCGCGGTACTTCCACATCCAGTACGGGATAATAATCTGCGCGCAGCCCCAAAGCGGTGAAGCCTCGCCGCAGCCGCGTTTTCCGGGCGAGATCATCATCCACGTGCCGTAGACCTCAGTGGTGGTTCTGATGTCGCCGAGGTACTTTTCGTACGACGTTTCCGAGTCGTAGTTGAGAAGGCCCCAGTTGCAGACGACCTCAGCGTCGCCGAGCCAGCCGCATTTTTCGCGTGCCGGGCAGTCCTCGGGAACGCCGTGGAAGTTGGAAAGGTACGTATTCCTCATCACGCGGTCGAGCTGGGTCAGGCAGTCGTAGTCGCAATAAAAACGGCCGGCCTCCTTCATGTCTGTCGCGAGCGCGATGCCTTTGATCATTCCCGGGTCTGGCTCCGTGCCGTAGCCCTTCGAAAAGTCGTGGATGCCCGTGATTTCAACGTATCTGAAGCCGTGGTAAGTGAGCCTGGGTCTGTAGTATTCCGGTTCGGAATCTCCGCGCGCGATGTAGATTTCCTGCTGGATGCACTGCGTCGCGAAGCCGCCCGTTGAACGGTGGTCGAGCGTGCCGCCCGGAGAAAGGGCCTCAGCCGTTCTGAAAACGTACACCGCGCCTCTCGGGGAGTGCGCCGGTATCCTGACCTCGTACGTGCCCGCGAAGTTCACGCCAAGGTCGAAAATCCACGCTCCGTCGCTCTTTCCGCTCTCGCAGTGCATCGAAATGCAGGGGATCTCGCGGATCGCGCGCACCGGCGGCATCAGGCAGGGCGTCAACTTCCCTTTTGGTGTCGTATCCTCAACGACCGGCCCCCAGCCCTTCTCGCTTCCTTCAAACAGGCCGAAGTCCGGCGTCTCGAGCCTTGAATCGTACATCTCGCCGCCGTAAATATTGTTGATCGAGATCGGACTGTACTTGTATTTCCAGTTTTCGGTGCCGGAAACGATATTCTCCTCGCTTCCGTCCTCAAAAACGATCTTCAGTCTCGCGAAAACGCAAACGTCGCCGTAAACCATTCCCGTGCTGCCCCAAACGCGGCTCTGCGAATAGAAGCCCTCGCCGAGAAGCACCGCGAGGCAGTTGCCGCCCTCTTTGAGCATTTTCGTCACGTCGGTCGCCCTGTAGTAGACGGTTTTTTCGTAGTTTGAGATCGGCGGGTCGATCTCGAAGTCGTCGGCTCTCTCCCCGTTCAGGAAGAACTCGCCGATGCCGAGGCCGGTTCTGTAGAGGACCGCCAGCGCGGGCTTTTTGGAGCCGATGTCGAACTTCGTGCGCATGTATGGCGCCCACCCGCAGATATGTTCCTCCGGTTTGATCCACTTCGCGCCGTGCATGCCGTCCGGCCCGGGTTCCGTAGTAAAAACGGCCTCCCCCGAAGCGGTTGTTCCGTCAGCGCCCTCGACCTCGATCTTTAGCGTGTAAACCGTCTCGAAACCGGTTACCAGTCCCTCGGGCTCAACGTCGACGCTGATTCCCGACTCGACCCTCCCGGTGTCGAAAACGGTCCCGTTCGCGCCTGAAAGCGTGATCCGGTAAGCTTTCTGGTAAAATCCGTCGCTGTCGGCTTCGGTTTTCCAACTGAAACGAAGACCCGAGGCCGGCATAAGAAGTCCCGGCTGCGCTCCGTTTATTCTGATGTCGTAAATTCTCATAAAAACTCCTCCGCGCCGCATCTCCCGGAAACGATTCGCGACCGCCCGATAAAAAAGCTCGCGTTATTTCCCGGAAATCCGGCTAAATATAATATTGTCGCGGTCCGTTCGAAACCGCCTTTTATCAAAAATGCACTTCCGCGCAAAAAAAACGCGCACAAAAAACGCATACAAAAACGCGCCGGAAACAGGTCGCTATATAAAAACGCTGCCGCCTCGAAAACGGTTCACTCCGCCCACTCGAAGTTCCCGCGCCCTGCCCCGAGTTCGAAATGATATTTTACTATTCCGAGGTCGGTTTTCGAGCACGGTCCGAGAAGCGCCTTCGCCGCCACCCTGCCGTCCTTCGTAATTCTTAAGAAAAACCTCTGCTGGTTGATCGCGGTCGGTGCGAGCAGCGCCGCTTCGACGCCTTTTTTGAACCATTCCGGAGTTGATCCGTTGATTTCTGCGACCCTATCCGCCGGTTTGCTTCTGTGCGGGCGGCCTTCGTTCAGACCGTAACCGAGCGCCAGAACGTCGAAAAGCACCTCGCCGGCGCCGAGAGAAGGCTGCACCTTGCTCTTTTCGAACGTCATCGCAACCCAGCACGTATTGAGCCCGATGCTCTGCGCGAACAATACGAGCCGCTCCCCGAAGTAACCGATCTTCTCGTCGTCACCCTTTTTGCCCGCAAGGACTACATAGTTTCTGCACCCCGAAAAGCTGCCGTACGACGGCTTGTCGGCTTTGAAAGCCTCCGGTTCGTCGACGAAAAGCGCAAAACGAAGTCCGCTCTCCGCGTTGATCCGTTCGATCTCCGCGTTGATGAGCGCCGCCTTTTCCGGTTCAACCGCCCTGTTGTCGTACTGCCTGACCGAATGTCTCTGCCGCATAATATCCCAAATGTCTTCCATAAAATCCTTCCTCCCGGGGAGAAACCTGAGTTACTTTCGTATATTCCCATTATACCACTTTTTATCCGTTTTCTAAAGCACTTTCACGCCGTCAAACGAAAAAAACTGCGCGAAAACGTGCGGAGAAAATCCGCGCGAAACCTGGCGAAATAATCAAAGCCAAGCAAGGCGAAAATCATTTGCAAAGCCGTGCGAAAATCCGCCGCAATATAATAAAGGCGAGAATAAAACTAAAGCAGCCCCCGCGAACGGGGGCTGAGCATTTTTTTTTTACAATCAGATTTAAAAAGCCGGAACGTCACGCCCACGGGTTGGAAGCCACGGGCAGCCTGATGTCGCTGAGGCACTGGATCTCGGTGATAAACCACTGACCGGTCGACGGTTTTTTGCGGAGCTTGATGCCTCTCGGCGAATCGGCTCCGGCGCTCGTCACGTAAAGCGTCGCCCAGTTCTCCTCGTCAAACGAGTACGGTGTCGACGTGACGGTGATCGTCAGCGGCTCGGAAGGCGTGTAGTTGTTCTCAACCGTCGCGCCCTTGAAGTACGAGAAAGGCAGATACGTCTTGCCCTCGAGGCGTTCCTTGATGAAGCCCTTCGTGTAGTTGCTCACGCTGTCGGGTCCGTTGAGGTAGTCGAGCATGCCGTAGACGGCCTCGGGGTCGTCCTTGAATCTGCAGAGGATCAGAACAGCCAGAGCGGTCGTCTTAAAAGCCGTGTCCAGAGAAGCCTCGGGAAGCGCCTTCAGCTCGTCAAGATTCTTCGGAATATAGGCAAAAGTGAACGTTTTCGACTCTTTTACGCCCTTGCCTCTCGCGTTCGGATCTTCGCTCGCGAACAGCTTGTTAATAAATCTTTTAAGTGAATCGAGTAATCCCATTTTATCCTCCTGTCGTTAGCGTTTTGTCGCCGGATGTATAACTAAATTAGATATCGCTGTAAAAAGCAGCTGTTAAATGCCGCTGTCAGATACCTCCGTCAGATGTCGCTCGCGAGGACCGACCACGTGTCGTTGCACTGCTGTTCCAGCTTCTGGAGCTTGTCGACCCAGGAAGCGGAGTTGCGGCAGTACGCCGTGAACAGATCGCTGATGCCCTTCTGAATGAGGTTCGCGACCTCGGGGGGCACGCACGTTCCGATCTGGCCGGGAACGTAATTCTCGTAGTTCGCTACAAACGCATCGTAGTTCTTGCCCTCGTAGCCTTCGCCCTTGAGGTGCCAGAAGTCCATCTCGCCGAGTTTTTTGAGAATCGGCACGTCGCCGCCTTCCTGACCGTGGAGCGCGAGCTGACCGTCCTCAGTGAGCAGGAACAGAGCGAGCGCCGCGGCAGCATCCTTGTTCTTCGTGTAGCTGAAAACGGAGAATCCGAGAGCGCCGCAGGGAGAGGCGGGATGCGGGAAGAGCGGGAACGCCACAACGTCCCAGTCGCAGCCGTTGTATCTCTTAACGTTGCCGGTGAGAACCGTGTAGGACTCGTTGAAGTTGAAAACGCAGGAGTTGTACGGCGAAATCTTTCTGTACTCGTTCTGGAGCGCAGAGCCGAGTCCGCTGTTGAGCATCGGGTAAACGAGTCTTTTGTCGATAGCTTCGATCGCCTGGCCGATACCCTGCCTTACGTATTCGTTGTCGAAGTTTACTCTCTTGTTGACCTTGTCAAACCAGTCGCCGCCGTACGCGTAGAGGAAAGGCGTGAACATGTTCTGCCAGTCGAATTTCCACGCCGCGCCGACCTGCGTAAGGGTGATGCCGTCGACGTCGTACTGCTTGACTCTCTCGCAGACCGACTTGAAGTCCTCCCATGTCCAGTCGTTCGGGAGGTGTTCGCCCTGGTTGATAACGCCGGCCTCGACAAGCGCGTCAACGTTGTACGTAAAGAGAACGTTACCGCAGGTCATGCCGACCATGAACGTTCTGCCGTTGATGACGCACAGGTTCAGAATACCGGAGTAGATTTCCGATAAGTCGATTTCGAACGCCTCGATATACGAATCCAGAGGCATCATCGCCTCGTTTGTGATCGCGTATTCGTAAAGGCTGTCCTCGCTGTTGAGACCGCCGTCCGTGATAAAGAACAGGTCGCCCATCGTCTTTGAGGAGATCAGCGGAGCGTAGTCCGTAACGTTGAAGTCCGTCTCAATGGTGACGTCCGGATATTTGTCGCGGAACGCGTTGAGCCAGCTTCTAATACCCCTTCTCGACTGGTCGTTCGGGTAAGTGTAGTTGATCGCGGTAACCTTGAGTTTGCCGCGGATGTCCGGAACGTAGTTCTCGGGAAGTTCGCCGTTCTGGAACTCTCTCCTCTCGCAGCCCATAACCGCAATGAACATCGCGGTCGCGAGCACGAGCATTATGCACCTGACTATGATTTTTGCTATGTTTTTCATCATTTTCTCTCCTGAAAAGAAAGTTTTTTGACTAACTTTAATTTTAACACATACGCGCGCCAAATTCAACAGTTTTTCCCTTTAATCGCGCGTTTGCGCGTTTGAATCCGTTTTTCGTCCGTTTTATAATGGGATGGGCCCAAAAATGCCGCCTTAACGCCTCCCTTTTTGGAGGTTTCGCGGCCCATGCAGGCTTCTTGCGCCTGTTTTACATCTGTTTTCTGACGGTTTTGTACTCGTCGCTGTCGTCGTAATACGGGCACTCCCTGTAGTGTCCGTTCACGAAGCGCTCGAATTCGTCCTCGTCGAGGTCGATCTCGCAGTACGCGGTAAGAGACTCCTCGTCGTAAACGTAATGGCTGCAGGATTCGCATTTTGTGTTGGTCATAAGCCGCCTCCGGATCGTTTTCCAAGTTTATCAAAGATTATCCGTGTTTTTCGCATTTTTCGTGTTTTCCGCGTTTTTCGCTTTTTCCGCTCTTTTCCCTTTTCTCCCGTCCGGCTGCCCGAGCCTGTTCGCCCACGCCTCCGGATAAAACCTGTAGTAGCTCACGTTTTTGGTCTGCCTGTAATTTCTGCACGCCGGCAGCGACGCCCACAGGATCGACGGCAGGCCTATCACCGGCAGAAAGAGCGGACCGAGAATTATCGACTGGATCGTGTGACCGTACTCGTGCGCCAGAACGTACTCCCGCTCGCGTTCACCGTAGCCGGGGCACATAAAAATGAACATGCCCAGCGCCATGGAGCCGTCTTCCCTGTTCCAGTCCTTCACCGCGGCGCCCCTGTAAAAACCGGCCGGCCTCCCGCGCGCGAAAATACGCACCGCGAGCCCCGCGAGGTTCTGCGGAAGCCCCCACGTCCACTGGAGGATGTAGTAAATAACGCGTAAAAATGTCTTCATTTTACCTCTCGGGCATCGACTCCGGGTCGGCAGGGTCTATTCCTATCGAAAAGCCCGCGTTCGTGAAGTGCGCTTTAAAGAAAACGTAGGGATACTGCGGCGAAAGCGTGAACTTCGGCTGCGAGGAATCTCTCGTCGCGGTGTGCGTCATGTGGAGTACGTGCGTCCCGAACGGAACGCTCACCCTGATCGACTGCCTGTTGCCGACGTGGCCGTAAGGAACTCCGTCGACGTAAATTCCCATGCCGACGGCGCCGCCCATAAAGTTACCCATTCTGTAGATTTGGATATATCCGCCCTTGGGAAGTGCGGCTCCGCACGTCGGGCACGACACCGTTCCCGCCTTCCCGTCGAAAACGTGCCCGTTCCCGCAGCGGTATCTGACGTTTACAGCGGCGAATTTCCTGTTGAAAGCGTCGACCGCCGCCGCCTGCTGCGCGGACACCTGATTTGAGATTTCCGGCTGTGCCGCATTCAAAAGCGGGTTCGGGCCGCCTGCCGCGTTTCCGGTCGGGTTCCCGCATACCGGGCAAAATCTCGCGTTTTCGTTTAACTGTTTTCCGCATTTTGCGCAAAAAGGCATTTTCGCATCCTCCTTTAAAGTCTTCCGGCGCGGATTCTCACAGCGCCCCGTAACCGTTAAGCCGTTTATTCGCCGTCGGAAAGGCCGGCGCTCTCCAGCCAGCCGTCGACAATTACTTTATCAAACCTCTCACGAGCCATTTCCGCGAGCGTTTTCCCGTCTTCCTCTCCGAGCTCGTCGAACCTGTCGAAAAGCGCGTCATAAATGTCTTCGCTGTCGTACATTCCCGCGAGCTCCAGCAGTTCGTCGGCGGTAAGAATCTCCGTGTAGAGTTCTATTTTTTCCGGCTCCGCACTTAGAATATCGAAATCCGAAAAATACTGTTCCGTGGAGATCGACGCCGCAAGTCCGACTGCAATAAGTTTGGAAGGAAGCTTCATGATCTCCTTGATGTGAAGCACGTAGTTTGCATGTGTGACGCCGTGTTCACGCCTGTAGTCCTCGCGCGTGCAAATAAAACCGTCCGTTTTTTCGCCTTCCACGAACCGTTTTATAAGCGGCACGCCGGCGTTGTCGTGAATGAGCGACGCCGAGATCAGGAACACCAGGTCTCCGAAAGTCCTTGTCTTTTCCGTTGCCGCCCCAAGCAGTTCGAGCTTTTCGGGCGACGTGAAGACGTCCGACGCGTACACTTTTTCGAGAGTTTCTTTTTTTATGCCTCCCGGGAACCCGGTTCTGCCGGTGATCAGGAACAGCCTCAAAAGCCTTGGCGAAACGGTGTAAACGTTTACTCTCATGAAGACCGGTCTGCCCCTTCTCTCGTTGAGCCTCCGCGGCTTCGCGTCCACGTCAAGGTCGCGCAGGATCTTCGCCGCGCTGTCCTGGTCGTCTGTGAAAAAGCCGACAAGCTTTCTGAACTCGTGGAAGCAGATGTCGTGGCCCTCTTTGACCGGCACACCGCCGCATTCGCATTCGACGTCGGGAAGATCCTCCGCGAATCCCGCGTCTCCCGCCTCCGTCACCTTTCCGCAGCGCGGGCATCTATAGTACGGCTTGAGCGGGTTGACCGGCGTGATCCCGAGAAGATACGCGACAAAAAAACTCGCACCCGGCTCCGACAATCGCAAAGCGCGGCGCACCGTGCGTCCGAGATACCGCCGAATTGATGTAATCGAGCCCGCAAAAATACTTGCCGTAGCAGTGACGCCTGATGAACTCAAGCTCGTTTTCCAACCGTTCTCTCGCGAATTCCGGCACGTTGCCGCCGAAAATTCTCTCAAGGCCCTCTCCCGTTCTCCGTCTCAGATACTCTTCGGGTTTCTCCCCGCAAGGCGCGAGTTTAACAGTTAAATCGTACATTTATATTTCCTTTCCCGGCTCATTTAAAAGACCGCGTCTTTGAGCCGGCTGTTTTTCCGTCCGTATTATTATATCAATTTCGCGCGCTATGCGCAATATAAATGACTGCTTTTGGCGAAAATAATCCCCCGTTTTGCGTGAAAAAAAACGTGCAAAAAGCGGGGCCGCGCCTCTTAAAACACCGGGGCGCGGCCCCTCCGCAACACTTTATTCCTCTTTGCAGGTTTCACAACTTTTCCGGCAGTTCTTTTCACAGGCGTGACCCGCACTCGGGGCAGAATTTACCGTACTCTTCAAGAACCGCTCCGCATCCCGGGCAGACCTTCGCGCCGTTCTTCACTGCCTCTTCGATTCTCCGTTCCCTTTCCGAAGGGTCTTCCCCTTCTCCTGTTTTTTCCTGACCGTCACCTGATACCGTTCCCTGTCCGGGCATGTTCATCATCCCCATAAATCCGTTGTTGCCCATCATAAACATCGTACTGTCTCCCGGGCGGTTCATCATCGTGCTCACGATCGAGCCCCTGGCAGCGTCCGGAATCTCTATCTTGTCGATCATATCCCTTCGCGCGAACACCGAAAGCGGCACGCTCGCGTCATAAACCATCATTCTGGTCGTGAGCATATCGGGAAGAACTTCGATATTAGTGTAGCCGCGGAAATTGCCGTCGATCAGGTTGGCAGGCACCAGGTAGACTTTATCCGGCGCGTAGTTATACGAGACAACGTGAAAAGGTTCCGGCTTGCCCGAGAAGAACGCGCTTACGGTGTTGCCTTTGATCGTCATGACGCCGGTGTGGTTTCCGGTCCTGCTCCACTCGATCCACTCGCCCTGCAGCCGTTCCAGGTACTCGTCGTCGCGTATTTTGATATGGTCGAACGGTCCGTGGTCGACCTTTTTGAGCGTGTAGAGCGTCTCGCCCATTATCGTGTAGTAGTAAAGGAACTTCAGCTCGCCGCCGTCGTACGCGAGCTCGCGTATCATCGTGAACGGGTCCCCGTCGTACGTCCGGGAAAGTACGTTGTCCGCAAGAGCAATAACCGTCCTCTCGCCGCGTTCAAGCGCGTCAGCGTCGTACGACACGGTCGTCTCAAGGTCGATCGCGCGCATATAATTGCGAACAGTCAGTTTTTCGTCGCGGAATTCAAGGTAGTAGTGGTACCCTTCCTCCCAGTATCCGTTCAGCCTTTCCGAAAATCTCATATCCGTTTCTCCCTTCGTTCCCAAAAATCGATTTTATGCGGTAATCCGGCGTCTGTTTCTCACCGGAAATTCTAATCTTTCACAACCTCGCCTGTCCAGTCGATAATGCCTCCGAACTCGTAAACGTTCACGTACCCGAGATCGGCGAGCTTCTGCGACGCCTCCTTGCTGCGCCGCCCGCTTCTGCAGTAGACCAGAATTATCTGCTCAAGGACGGGAAGCTCCTTGGGCATGGCGCCACCGATGCTCTCGTTCGGAACGCAGACCGCGCCGGGAATGTGCCCCTCGTCAAATTCGTCGAACCTCCGCACGTCGAGAATAATGTGGCCGTCGTCTCGCGCCATCATCTCCTTTGCCTCTTCCTGCGTGATCTGCGTGTAGCTGCCCTTTGGCGCCGGTTCCGGAGTTGAAGCCGGCGAACCGGTCGCGGAAGGCATCGACGTAAAAGGCTCGCCCGTCGCCGTGTTGTTTCCGGTTTTTCCGCCATCTCCGAAAGGCGCGCACGACGCGCAAAAAGCCGTCAATACCGCAAGAATCGCAACCCAAAAAGCATTTTTTCTCATCAACGTTCCTCCCGCTTCAGCTATCCGCCTTCCGTTCCGTCTTCAGGCGCCCTTTTCCCCCTTGCCCTTTAGATTCGGGCAGTGCGCGATCATATAATCCGCGACAAAGTCCAGGTCCTCCTTCGCTGCGTATACACGGTTGTGTTCGAGCCCCGAAACCACCTTGATCTCGCTAAAAAGCCGCCTCGTTTTCACCTTCCGCGTCCTCGAAAACTCCGAGTACATCTCCGTTCTCTGCGAGGCCGCGCCAGATGCCGCCGCGCCGTAGTTTCCCGCGAGAATTCCCGCCGCCATCGCCGCGCCGCCTATTTTTTGAGCTTTTTTCGCCTGCGACGCGACCTGCCTGTGGAGAACGCCCCTTTCGTCCATCTCGAACTCGACAACGTATTTCCCGCGCATAACCGCCGCGTAAATCAGATACCCCACGGTCACGAGCGCCGTCATCACGCCGAAAATGATCCCGAATATCTTAAGCTGCCCGAGCGTGCGCGCCCACGAAAACCCGCCCCAATCGATCAGATCGACCACGGTCGTGAACGCGAAAATGCCGAGGACGATAAAGAAGAATATTTTCCAGACAAGCAGGAAAAACACCGGGTTCTTAAAAAGGTTGACGGCGTACGTCCACCTGTATTTTCCGTCGCTTCCGAGCGATATGTTTTCGCTTACGCGGGTGCCGGCCGGCTCTACGCCCCGGGGCGTTTCATTCTCCATAAATTCACCTAAAAATAGCTAAAGTCAAACGAATTACAATATCAATACCCGCTGTAGTTTTCGTTCACGGCCTTAAACGCCGGAAGCGGAATGCCCTCGCTGTCCGTAATGTTCGCAACGTCGGAAAGCGCCTCGTGCATCAGCCCGTAGCCGATATACGCCGGCTCCTTTTCGGGTATTATCTTCAATGTGTACGCGTCGACCTGCTCTACGGTGGATTTGATCTTTCCGCCGTAGTCGTGGTAGGCGCAAAGGCCGAGGAAGGAGTCGCCGCTTGAGAACTTCATTCCCTCGCCGGCGTTTTTGAACCTGACCGTGACAGAGAAGTCGTCGCCGAACGTGACGGATTCCGGCTCCGGCGCCAGCGAGTGATTTTCGTCACCGACGCCGTAGATCTCGCAGCCCGCGATTTTCGCCGCCCTCAGACCGAGCTCGAACTTGTAGTACGGGTGCGCCCACTCGGCGTCGCCTTCGACGTAGCCCTGGTCCATGGACGAGACTATGTACGAATTCGGAATCATTTTGTACGCGTCAAACTGCGCGGCGCGGATCATCGGCACCTGGCCCCAGTTCGTTTTCCCGGTGAAGCCGTACGAGCTCAGCTGGACGTTGATGAACGGGAACGCGATCCCCCAGATCCTCCGGTACTCCTCGACCGTCGCCTTGAGATGTTCCGCGTACGTCAGATAGAGGTCGCCTCCCGACTCGCTCTCGCCCTGGTAGAAAACCATGCCCGTGATTCTGTTGCGCGTAAACGGGTGCGCCAGCGCGTTGTAGTACCCGGAAACAGTCACGAGCCCCCCTTCCGTAAACCCGAACTTTTTCGCAACCGCGGGAGGCATGAGCTCCTGCAAAGCCGCGCCGCCCGCCGCCGTCATGACGAGTCCGAGAGGCACGTCCGTCAGCTTGCTGAGTTCTTTGCCGAAATAGTAGCCGAGCGCCGAAAACGACATCACGTTGTTCCGTTCCGCCTTCCGCCACGTCGAGGTCTCGAGGAGAACGTCCTTCCTGGGTTCGGCAACGTACTCCGGGTCCGCCTCGTGGGCCGCCACGACCGAAGCGCCCGTCTGAGCGAAAATCCTGATCGCGTCGTCACCGCTTATCTCGCGGTCATAAGCCGGCTTTTTCGTCCTCGCGAAAAGGTAGTTGAGCTCCGCGTTCGACTGCCCGGAAATGATCCAGACGTCGCCGACGAGAACGTCCGTAAATTCGGTAATTTCCCCGTTTTTAGGGTAAATTTTGAGTGTCTGAGGATCGCGCGACGCCTCGTGAGAGGAGAATTTGATGCACCACTCACCGTTTTTGTCGACCTTGGCGTAGCGCTTCTCGCCCATGAACTCGCCGTAGATGAAGCCGCCCTTCACGTCGGCGGTTCCGAAAACGTTAAAATACGCGTTTCTCTGTACGACCATGTTGGAGGCGATCGTCCCGTTGACCTTATAGTTGATCAAGCTTCCGCTGTCGTTCGGCTCCTTTTGAGGCTCGAGCGCGGGCGGAGCGACGTTCGTCTCCGGAAGTTCCGGTTCTTTATCTGCGCATCCCGCAGTCGGCAGAACTGCCGCGAGCGCGACTATTACGGCGAGCACCGTAAGAATGATTCTAGTTCTTTTTCGCATTTTCCCACTCTTCTCTCGTGATGCGGTTCACGTGAGCTCTCCTTTTTTCATTAAGTTGCGGCACGTCGAGATTTTCGACCGTCCGCACGTTTTTTAAAACCTAGCTTTTCCTGAACGCGCTTCGACTTTACGTTCCCGTCGTGGTATAAGCCCCAGACGCATTCCATACCGAGGTCCTCGAAAGCGTGGCGCAGCATCTCGCGTCCCGCCTCCGGAACGAGCCCCTGCCCCCAGAACGGCTTCCCGATCCAGTAGCCGAGCTCGCACTCCTTTTCGCTCCCCGCGACCTCCGAATCAGGCGCGAACATAAGACTTATGCTGCCTACCGGAATTTCCCTGTTTTTAGGCACGATCGCGTACGTCTCTCCGACGGCGAGGATTCTTTTAATTATCTCGCGGCTCTCCCCGACGCTCCCGTGCGGACGCCATCCTGCAGCCGGTCCCACGTCCTTGTCGCTCGCAAATAAGAAAAGCGTTTCCGCGTCCTCATCGGTCCACGGCCGCAAAATCAGTCTCTCAGTTTCCATCGGCCGGCACATTTTCGTCTATTCTTCTGTTTGGCAGCGGAATCAGAACGGACGTTCTCGCCTTGTACTCCGCGTAGTCCGCGCGCCGCTCCATATTGTGCTTCTCCATCATCGGAATCGACACGATCAGGAACACCGCGAGAATCGAAACGAACCCGAGCCCTTTGTACCAGATTTCCGGGCACAGCGCCACGAAGTAGAAGTACATTCCCGTCCAGAACGACATCTCCCCGAGGTAGTTCGGGTGCCTCGAATACCGCCAAACCGAAACGTCGCACGTTCTGTGCTCGCCCGCGTGCTCTTTCAGGAATCCGTGTATCGCCCTGTCGGAAACGAACTCCAGCGCCACCGCCGCCAGCATCACCAGCACTCCCAGAATCGACAACGGCGCGAAATTTTCCCTTTGAATAGAGAAAATCGCACTCATCAGCCCCAGGTACACGACGACCGTCGGCATCATCTGCAATCCGATAAAGCTGAGTCCCTGGAACAGAACCGGACTGAGCTTTTCTCTGTACATCGCGTAGCGCCAGTCCTCGTGCCCGAGCCCCCTGTACGTCACGTACCAGTTCGCGGTAAGTCTCGCCGCCCAGAGCCCGACGACCGTCAGGAGTATCGCGGAGTTCAAGTTCCACAGCCTGTACTTCAGCACGTCCGCGAGCAGCATTACAACCGGCGCAACGCTCCAGTAAGGGTCGTACACCGAAACGTCCTTCGTAACGACCGTCACGATAAAAATCAAAACCGTCGCGACAGCCGTAAAAACCGCCGTCGCCGCGAAAATGTTATCGATCATCATGAACGGCACGAGCGCGATCCCGAACGCGACCGCGTAAGTCACGGCGTCCACGATCAGGCCTTTTGTTTTAGGGGTCATATTGTCCTCCCTGTTGTAAAATCACGTCTCTGGGTTTATGCGTCACCACACAAACGGAATGACCTTCTTCCGGACCTTCTTTTTGTATTCCGTGTAGCCCTCGAGACCCTCCTCGAGCACTTTTTCCTCGTTTTTGATGCGGAGCGCTATGATCGGGATGTAGCCGAGCATTATCGCAAGCGAAAAAAGCGAACCAAGCACGAGAGGCATGCTGAGGAACATCACGAGCGTGCTCATGTACATCGGGTGGCGCACGACGCCGTAAAGCCCTGTGTCGATCACCTTTTGGTTCTCCTGAACTTCGACCGTCCGCGAGAGGTAAACGTTTTCGCGCAGCACCTCGGCGTAAAGAACGTACCCGGCGAGGAAAAGACAGGCCGCGACGAAACTAACCCACACCGGCAGCACAAACCACCCGAACCTGAAATTTAGCCCCGCGACGACAAAAGCCGCGACGAACATCAGTCCGCTCAAAGCCAGGACAGTCTTCTGCTCGCCCTGCTTCTCTCTCGCGTTCAACCGTTTTTTCAGGAGCTCCGGATTTTTGACCATCATCACGATTCCCGCGCAGAACATCGGCACGAAAAGGATCCCGATCAGAAGCCACCCCTGCGGAAACGCGAACGTGCCTGCCGGCAGGAAAATCAGCAGCCCGACGACCGCCAGACCGATTAAAAACTTCGCGATTGCGCTGAAAAACAGTTTTAATGTCATAAGCTGTTCCCCTTTATTTAGGAAAAAACGCCGGTTCGGCGTCAGAGTATCAGCTCCATCTGACGTTCCTTTGTCTTCATCCCCATTTTCTCGTAAAACCGCTCTGCCGGCTCGTTCCCCGCCCAGACGTTGAGAGTCACCTCGTAGCAGCCGAGCCGCCGCGCCTCGTTCTTCACAAACTCAAACAGCGCCGTCCCGACGTGCCCGCCGCGCGCCTTCGCGTCGACGCAGAGGTCGTCGATGAAAATCGACTTAAACTTCACCATGTACTCCGCTGCCGGCTGCTCCTTGATGCGGCAGAAAGCGTAACCGGTCACCCTGCCGCGGCCGTCGACTGCCACGAAAATCGGATTTTCGTCGTCGGAAATCATCTTCTCCAGCTCTTCCACCGAATACTTGGTGGTCCCCGGCACGAAAATGTCCGGCCTTATCTCCGCGTGAATCTCGAGTACCTGCCCCAGGAGCTCGAGTATTCTCTTTATATCTTTTCTTTCAGCTCTTCTGACCGTCATTTTTGCCTTCCTTTCGGGAAAAACAGCCTTTGTCCCGTCACCGGGGTCACATTCTCATCCAAACGGCTGGATCATCTGCAAAATCAACTCCACCGTTTTCTTTGTCTGCTCCTCAGAGGTTATTTTCGCCTCTCCGTCGCCGCGCTGGTGCCCGTACGACCCGAACTGCGAGTGGTTGCCGCCTTCGATAACGTACTCCTGCGCGCCCTCCGGCAGATTCTTTTTGCATATCTGATAGCTGTTCATATTAAGAACGCCGTCCTCGGAGCCGTAAAGCGAAGACACCTTGAGGTCCTTCGGCAGTTCCTCCGTCGAATAGGAAGCGAGAAGAAACAGCCATTCGACCTGATCCCCGTGCTCCGCCGCGAAGAACGAAGCGGCCGTGCCTCCGAGAGAATGACCCGCCAGGTACCAGTGCCTGTAGTCGTACCTTTTCATGATCTCCCCGGCCTTGTCGTAGTTGAAAATCACGAGCTTCATGGGCGCCCTCAGCAGGAACACGTCTACCCCGTTATAGGCGAGGAGCCGGAGCAGCGGCGCGTAGGACGTCTCCTCGACCTTCCCTCCCGGGAAGAAAATCATCGCCTGCCCGGCTGTCCCGGGGCCGTCGAAAAACCACCCGAAGTCCTCCTCGGTAACCGTCACCCTTTCGTCGGATTTGAGCGCCTCTTTGGCAGTCCCGTCGGCGCGGTAGTAAACGCTCGTGTAGAGCAGCATCGCGAGCGCGAAAACGATCACAACCGCGAGCGGGATGATCCACGCAAGGTTCTTTTTGTTGAATTTTTTCTTTTCGGTGTTTCTTTCCCGTGTCATATCCACGCCTCCTGTGCAGTTCAAAATTTTGCTATTTGTAGCTAAAATTTCACTCACGGTATATCACGAGAACGTGATTCCGTAAATCGTCACGCCGTTGAAGTCCGCCATGTAAACTCCGAGGTAGACGGTCCCGCTGTAGGTGACGTCCGTAAGGTCAATGGTCACTGTGCGGTCCGGCGTCCAGAAGTTCCCGGTCGCGTTTTCCATCACTCCGTACGCGAGCGCGTTTTTCATTTTCTTTGTAGCCGGCTTTTTGACGTCGCTTATCGCGAAGGCGCTGCCTGCGTCGCCGAGCATCGCGTTCCCGTCGGAGCCATACGATATCTCAACCTTGGTGTATTGCGACAGGTCGAACTCGCCGAGTTCAAGCACCGTGTTGTAGTTCCTGACCTCGATGTATTTTCCGAAATTTGTAGGATTTCCGCTGACCCCGCCGACAGTCGAAAGGTCCATGCGGTACGAAGAGCCGTCGTCGCCCTCTTCCGGAACCGAATAAAACTCATATCCGCCGCCCGTAATCGAGAGGTCAAGGTGCGCCAATCCGTCGCGAACGTTCGCGTACTCGAGCTTGAACCTGTGAAAACCCTTCGCCAGCGGGAGTGCCCCCGAAGAGGTGATGGTCACATTTTCGGCGCGGTTTTCGTCGTATTCGCACTCCGCAACAGGCCTGCCGTCAACGTAAAGCCGCGCACAGTCGTCGCACGTGACCGCGAATGCGTACGTTCCGGTCTTTGAAAGCTTGACGTAGCCCTCGTATTTCGCCGCGCCGGCAACCGTCAGCATGGTCGACATGTACGGTTTGATGGCGACGTCTGCCGTAACCGACGAAAATCTCGCGAGCTCTTCTATCAGTCTGAAATCCGGCATTTTTCCGTAGTTTTCGGGCAAATCGTAAGTTGTAAGCAGCAGCCCTTCCGCAGCGTTTTCGACCTCTTCCGGGGAGAGTTCCGCGGCCGGCATGACCGTCAGCAAGGTCCTTCCCGCCTTGCTATAAACCGTCTCCTCATCCGTGTTGTAAGGCACCTTCATCGTCAGCATGTAGTTGTTCCGCCGCTCAGGCGCGCTGTCGCCGGTCGTGAACCACGATTCGAGGTCGTAAACGTCGGTCACGTTGTCGAGCCAGTGGAAGTTGATTGTAAAACCGTTCCCCGTCAGCCCCAGAAGCGACCGCGGGATCGCAAGCATCAGCTCGTTGCCGGAATACATGTATCGTGCGGTGCCAATCTCGGTCCAGACGTTGTTCTTGAACGCGAAGACCGACGTGTATTCGCCGTCGATCACGTTGTAGTTCACCAGGAAATCGTACCCTTCCCAGCCCGTTTTTTTGTCGTTGTCGGCGTCGATAAAGAAGAGCATCCAGTTGCGGCTCTTGAGCGGGTCCGTGAGCGGCGCGGCAGTCTTTGCGTACGCGTAGAGCATTCCCCCGTCGGCAGTGACCCGCGTCTCGATAATGTCGTTGCGGCCGGTCTCGTTCACGTACCTGACCGTTCCGGTGGTGTCGGTCGAATCGCGCTTCGTCGTGTCGCCCTCAAAATCCGTATATTTAGGGAAAATCTCCTGCCACGCGCCGAAGTCGCCGTCAATATCGATAGTAGTATTGCCGGTCGACCCTTCCGCGGGAAGCACGCCCTTGAAGCGCCTGATGATGCTGCACATCTGGTAAAAATAGTTGTCGGTGAACCCGCCCTTCATCGGCTCGATGTCGCGCGAAAACTCCGTATTGAACTCGTCCACGTACCCCGTGTCCGTCGGTTTCGGCTTATCCTGCGTAAAATTCTGAGCGATCCACTCGTTCCAGCGCGAGATCAGCAGCACCTCGCACTCCGGGTTTCTCTCCATGACCCGGTTGAAGCTGCTGCTAAACATGATGCCCTCACCCATGGTCTCCGTCTCCAGAAATTTGTCGAGGTACTTTTTCGCCGAATGCGGTCCGCTCCTTCCGTCGCCGAAATTCGCGAACCCCGCCGTTCCGATGCCGATGCACTCCGCCTTGTCCGGATCCTTCGACCAGCCGTAGCCGTATCCGAAAAACACGTGGCTGTCCACCCAGTAGAGCTCGCCTGTTCCGACCCACGACTTGCGGAAAGTCAGCTTGTCTTTGTAGTTTTCGTCGCTCAGGATCGGGAACTCGCCGTCGTCCGTCGGCTTTATAAGCGCAAGCGGCTTGCCGTCCCAGTAGAACCAGAGGTCGGCGTACTTTTCATCCGTCATGAAAAGCTTGTAAAACTTCCCGGTGTCGCCCGTCGTTCCTGTGTCCGTTCCGAAGCACCACGGAACTACGTAAGGCGTCATCTGTCCGCCCGCGCGCAATTCGAGACACGTATCGAGGAAAACCTTCATCGCTTTCTCGTACAGGTATCCGTTCGTCATGTCGATGTACAAAAAGTCGACGCCTGCCATGGCGAAATAGCGCATGTCGCGTTTGATCTGCCACACGTCGTCCGCTTTGTGGTACCCTGTCTCCGGCTCCGCCCAGAAGCAGAAAGCCCATTTCGGACCGTAATCCGTATTGTACGGGTCCACGGCGAGAGCCTTCGAAACGTCCGTGGGCGCGGAAATTGCAGACGTCCATAGCGAGTAAAAAAGGCCGACGTACTTTCCCTTTTTGGGAAGTCCGGTCTCCGCCGACGTCGGGAGCGTCCTGCCGAGGGCGTCCGTGGCGGTCTCGTTGTAGTTCGTGATAAGAATCTGCGGCGACCTCCCGTCCTCCGTGAGCACCTGCTTTTCGGGCGACGCGGGGGTAAATTTGAGCAGTTTCGTGCTGTCGGAATAGTTTCCGCCGCTTCCTTTCCCGTTCCCGCTGCTTATGCCGCCGTACACGCATCCCGCAATTGAAAGCAACGCCGTTCCCGCAAGAACCGTCAGAATCAGTCGAATCATCTTTTTGAGAGTGAAGTTCATATGCGCCTCCGTTGCATCAATTGTCTCTGCGTTTCGTTCCGCCGCTGCCGGCGTTCTTTTACAATAAACTTCCGGCGTTTACATTTTAATATATTTTAGCACAGACCGGCCTGGTTTTCAATCACGAACGGCGGGTATTTCCGTATTTCCGCGTTTTCCGCCTTAGTTTGCGGTGCCGCGGTTTGTAACGAATTGTAACGCGAATTGTAACTATTTGTCCCTTCCATTCCGCAGCGTGACGTGGTAAAATTACCTTATCAGACTTCATCGAAGGAGCATTAAACCGTGGAAAAGAAGAACAAAAGAAAAAGAAGGCTTAACCGCGGGCTGATCGCTTTGGGGGCGTTCGTTCTGCTCTGCGCGGCGTTCGTGATTTGCGCGAATCTTTACGTGAAGGACATGCCCCGGCGGATGATTGCCCTCGCCACCTCGTACTACGATGAAAGCGGTGCGGCCGCTTCGGGGATTCCCGCCCGGGAATACATCAAAGCTTGGTCTATGCAGTGGGACGACATGACTCACGCGGTCGTTCGCGTCTCGGCGAACCTTACAGACACGGAACCCGACATGCCTTTCACCGAAGACAGCTACGGCGACTTGTACGACCAGTTCAGAGTCGAATTCAGAGGTGGAAAATGGGTCGTCACGAACGCCGCCTACAGCTATCAGGGCCGCTGGAGTGAGTCTCCGTCCTACGAAGGAGGTGCGGAATGAGTACCGAATCCGTTAGTATTAACGCGCCCGAAAACCCCGGATTTACCGAAATAAAGGCAAAAAACGATAATAGAGAAGTCGTGCTCGAGGTGCGCAGCCTCGAAAAGTATTTCGGCCGCCGCCGCGTTATCGCGGATGCTTCTTTTGACGTTTACGCCGGCGAGATATTCGGCTTTCTAGGGCCCAACGGCGCCGGGAAGACCACGACCATCAAAATGATTCTGGGCTTTCTCTTCCCTGACTCCGGCGAGATCCGCATCATGGGCCACGATCTCCGCACCGAATACGAAAAAGCGCTGGCCTGCGTGGGCGGCATCGTCGAAAATCCCGACATGTTCCGCGACTTCAGCGGTCTGGAAAATCTGAAAATGTACGCCGACCTTCACGACGGAGTAACGCGTGAACGCATCGACGAGGTCGTGCGGCTCGTGGGTCTCGAGAAGCGTATCCGCGACAAGGTCCGCAAGTACTCCCTCGGCATGAAGCAGCGCCTCGGCGTCGCCCAGAGCATACTTCACAAGCCGAAGCTGCTGATTCTCGACGAGCCCACCAACGGTCTCGACCCGGCAGGCGTCAAGGAGCTCCGCAACACGCTCCGGAAAATGGCCGACGAAGAACAAATCGCGGTGTTCGTCTCCAGCCACATGCTCGCTGAGATGGACCTCATGTGCGACCGCGTCTGCATTATCGACAAGGGCGTCATTAAAGGCGTCATGTCCGTCGAAGAGCTCCGCCACGCCGGCGGGAACGAGCGTGAATTCAATTACACGCTGACCGGCGCGCCTCAGGAACAGGCTCTCGAAATCCTTCGCGGGCTCGGGCTTTCACCCTCCCCAGCTTCAACTACTGACGGCGACGACGCTTCGTTCAACGTTTCTGTCCGCATGGACCGTTCCCGCCTCGCGGAGGTCAACACGGCTCTAATTTCAGCCGGCGTCAGCGTTCTCACCGTCGCGGAGACGAACCGCACCCTCGAGGACGTCTTCATGGCTGTCACGGAAGGAGGCGGCACAATTGAGTAAACTGTCAAAACTCTACAAGAACGAAATGAAGCGCGTCATCCTCCGCCCCACCATGTGGATCGGCCTGCTGCTCGCGTTCGCGCTGACCGCGGGAATGGCTCTGAAAGGAAGAGCGACCATTCTCGAATCGCGCCAGAATATGTCCGAAGGCGAATACCTCAACAACCTCAAGCAGCAGATTATGCTCGAAAAGGAGCGAATCAAGAGTTATAACGAGGCCCTCTCGGTTGCAGAAAAGCAGCTCGCAGAATCCGACAGCAGCTCCTCCGAGTACCATACTGCGGTCAGCAGTGCGATTAAAAGCCGGCGCGGTCTGACCTGCTCGCGGGCGAGAATTTCCGTCCTCCGGATGAAGCTTGACAACCGCCTCACGGTGAACGACTACCGCTCTGCGACTCTCGACGTTCTGCTTAGAAATTACGAGGAAGCAGAAGTTCACAATCCGGCCTACGGCTACGGCTCGCTTGAATACGCCCTCGAAAAACTCAATGAGGCGATTACGGTAATTCCCGTCGACGAGCAAGTCTTTTCGGACTGTCTTGCCGCGCTGGAGCCGGCAGTTAAAAGCGATGATTTTGCCTACTTTTTGGACGAATTAATAACCGCAAAGGAATCTGAGCCGGAATCCCCTCTGCGCGACGCCACCCTCGAGGCCTACAACCTCATCAAGGCCTACGGCCCCGAAAAACTCGATCACTCGGCCGCTCAGGAAGTCATCCGCCGCGTCAGCGACTACGCCTCCGCAAAAGTGTCCTATCTCGATGTGTCGGACAAAAACAGCCGCGGTATTCTGCGCGAAACCTTGAAGAAGAGCACCACAATCTACAATCTGCTCGCCGCCGACCTCGAGAACAACATCTCCGGCGAACGCGCCGCAAGAATCACATCCTTCGACCCGAAGCTTCCCACCGACTCAACCGCTTCCGAACCCAACAATGTAATCTCCATGTCAGTGGGCATTGTCGGAATGCTCGGAGTTCTCCTAACGGTTCTCGTGATTGCGGGAAGTTCCGTGGCGGGTGAAATACGCAGCGGCTCAATAAAATCCCTTATCGTGGCGCCTGTCAAGCGCTGGAAGATTTTCGCCTCGAAGGTGCTGATGATTCTCACCGTGACGTTGTTCCTCTCACTCGCCGTTTCCGCCTTCGGCCTCCTTTTCGGCTCCGCGGTAACAGGCGTATGGGACCACGGCCGCGTCCTCTACAACTCCGGCACCGAAGCGCGTATAATGCCCTTCTGGGCCGCCACGCTCCTCACCTCGCTGGTCGATGCGTACGGAATCTTCTTCCTCGCGATGATCGCGCTGACCCTCTCCTGCCTCATCCGGAACTCCGTCGTGTCAGTGCTCGCCCCTGTGGGCTACTACATCGCCAAGGTACTCATCGACATCTCCGGCGGCCTCACATCCGACCGTTTCGTGAACGCCGTCCTCCCGATGGAAAACTTCCGCAATCTCTGCTTCACCAAAGACGCCGGCTCCCTGATCAACGCGAGCCGCCTGATCTCCGGAAGCATCGACTCGGATTCTCCTTTTGGAGAGGCAATCAACTACATTATGCACCCGGTAACGACCGTCTACTCGCTGATCTTCACGCTCGTTCTTATCGCGATCATAATCTTGGCGGCGGGAGACGCGTTCTGCAGGCGCGACATCACCTGACGCATCTTCTACGCGCCTTGCGCGCCTGATAAAGCAATATAAGGCAACAAAGGGAAAACCGTCTTATCGCACCCGGAAAAGCCCGGAAAGGCTCGAAAAAATCCGGAAAGGCCCGGAAAAGCCCGACAACGGGCCCGTGCAAAAAGATAGTTTTCCCTTTTTATAGGTAAAATATTGAATCAAATACAATCGGCTGAAACGCTTTTCAAATCAAATTTTCAGGTCATCTTCTCCTGCTTGACCTTCTTGTCGATCACGTGCCTGCGACCGAGTTCCGCCCTGACGTCGTCAAGAGAAATTCCCGATTCCGCCATCAGCACCATCACGTGGTACACCAGGTCCGCAATCTCGTAAACCGTTTCCGCCTTGTCCTGCGCCTTGCCTGCGATAATGACCTCCGTGGACTCCTCGCCGACCTTTTTCAAAATCTTGTCGAGCCCCTTTTCAAACAGATACGACGTATACGAGCCCTCTATTTTGTTGATTTTCCGGTCGAGGATCATCTCCATGAGCGCGTCCGTCGTGAACCCCTCCTGCGTGTCGCTCTTGTACACGGGATACTCGAAACACGAATCCGTTCCCAGGTGGCAGGCGGGACCGTCTGCCTTGACCTCGATCACCAGCGAGTCTCGGTCGCAGTCCGCCGTCACAGAGATAATATGCTGGTAGTTGCCGCTCGTGGCGCCCTTCAGCCAAAGCTCGTTTCTGGATCTGCTCCAGAAGCACGTCAGCCCCTTCTCTAGCGAGATCGCAAGGCTCTCTCTGTTCATATAGGCAACCATAAGCACGCGGCGCGTAGCGTAGTCTACCACCACCGCGGGAATCAGCCCTTTTTCGTCAAATTTCAGTTCGTCAATCGTAACCATAGTGTGAATCTCCGTTAAAACACCAAAAAATCTATACCAATCTTGCCGGAACGCCGGCCTCTTCCATTTTCTTTTTCAGGTCGCGGATCTCGATCTCTCCGAAGTGGAAAACCGACGCCGCGAGCCCCGCGTCAACCTGCGGAAGCGTTCTGAAAAGGTGGATGAAATCGCCTATCGACCCTGCTCCCCCGGACGCAATGATCGGCACCCTCACGCTCATGCAGACCTTCGCCAGCAGGTCCAGGTCGAACCCTTTCTTAACGCCGTCTGTGTCGATGGAATTGACCACGACCTCGCCCGCGCCGTTTTCGACGCACCGCTTTATCCAGCCGATTGCCTCCATTCCCGTATCCTCGCGGCCGCCCTTCGCGAAAACGTGAAATTTCCCGTTAACGCGCGCCACGTCGACCGACAGCACAACGCACTGGCTTCCGTACCTTTCCGCCGCCTTCGCCACGAGCGAAGGATCGCGAATCGCGCCAGAGTTGACGCTCACCTTGTCCGCGCCGCATTTCAGCACCCTGTCAAAGTCATCGACCGTGTTAATCCCGCCGCCAACGGTGAGCGGTATGAACACGCGCGAAGCCGTCTCTGTCAGTATCTCGGTGAAAAGCTTCCGCTCTTCAGCCGACGCCGTGATGTCGTAAAAAACAAGTTCGTCCGCACCCGCACCGCTGTAGTATTCCGCAAGCTTCACCGGCGATGCGACGTCTCCCAAATCTTTAAAGTTGACGCCTTTTACTACCCTTCCGTCTCTTACGTCGAGGCACGGTATGATTCTTTTCGTTATCATAATGATGCCTCCCTGACCGCATCCGAAAGGTCTATCGCGCGCGTATAATATGCCTTCCCGATGATCGCGCCGTAAACTCCGATCTCTTTCAGAGCCTTCACGTCGTCAATCGACGAAACTCCGCCGGAAGCGATCACGTTGATGCCCCGGATCTCCGAAAGCCTCCTGTAAAGCTCAAGGTTCGTGCCGCGCATCGCGCCGTCACGCGAAATATCGGTAACTATCACCGTTCCGATTCCGAGAGACCTGATGCGTTTCAAAAAGTCGAACCCGTCAACGACCGTATTCTCTGTCCACCCCTTGATCGCGACCTTCCCGTCTCTCAAGTCTATTCCCACGGCGATCCTGTCCCCGTAAAGCGAAGCGCACTCCTCCAAAAAGTCTGGATTTTCGACCGCCGCTGTGCCTAAAATGACCCTGTCGATTCCGTTCTCAAGATATTTCCCGACCGTCTCGACCGTTCTGATTCCGCCGCCGACTTCGGTGAAAAGACCGGCAGTTTTTTTAAGTTCCAATATCAGCCCGAGGTTCGGTGTTCCGCCCGTGCGCGCGCCTTCAAGATCGACCACGTGCATCTGTTCCGCTCCGGAGTTTTTGAAATCGAACGCGATCTCACACGGATTCTCGCTGTAAACGGTCATCTCGCGGTAGTCGCCCTTGTAGAGCCTTACCGCCTTGCCGGCGTAGATATCGATTGCGGGAAAAATCAGCACGGTGACTCACCTCCCGAAGCGGAAATTCCGCAGAACGCACGGAGAATTTCAAGTCCGACCTGCCCGCTTTTTTCCGGGTGGAACTGGCATCCGCAGACGTTCCCGAGCTGCACCGCGGCCGTGATCTCCGCACCGTATTCAGTCACTGCCGCAAGGGCTTCGCCGCACCCCACGCCACAAAAAGAGTGCACAAAATACACGCAGTCGCCGTCGTTCACGTTCGCGAAAAGCGGTTCCTTCTTAATGATCTTCAATTGGTTCCAGCCGATATGCGGAATCTTAAGGCGCCTGTCCCAGCCCTCAAGCGAATCGATCGGAACCACCCTGCCCGGTATCAATCCGAGCCCTTTGTGAAGCCCGAACTCCTCGCTCTCGTCAAAAAGCAGCTGCATTCCGAGGCATATTCCCATGAGCGGCTTCCCGGTTGCGGCAAAAGCCTTCACGACGCCGTCAAGTCCCGTCTCACGCAGCTTTTCCGCCGCGTCGCCGAACGCGCCCACACCAGGAAGGATCAGCCTGTCCGCCGCCATAATCTCATCCGGAGACGACGTGACCGACGCTTCTTCGCCTATGTACTTAAGAGAACAGCAAAGAGAAAACAAATTCCCGACGCCGTAATCGACGATCGCAGTCATAAAATGTCCTCCGATTTTCAAAATTCACCTATACAAAGGCAAATTTCCGCATCAGTACAAACCGTTTACAGCACGCCCTTGCTCGACGGAATTCCGCCTTCGAGCGACGGGTCGACAGTAACAGCCTGCCTGATCGTAACAGCCGCCGACTTGAAAATGCCCTCTATAATGTGGTGCGTGTTCGTTCCCGCAAGCTTTTTGATGTGAAGCGTGCACTCAGCGTTTCTCACGAAGCCCATCCAGAACTCCTCAACGAGTTCCGTGTCGAAGCTGCCCACCTTCTGAGCGGGCATCTCCGCGTCAAACGCCAGAAACGCGCGCCCCGAGAAATCGACCGCCGACATGATCAGCGCCTCGTCCATCGGAAGGATGAAATTGCCGTACCTGTAGATGCCGCTTCTGTCTCCCAGCGCCTCCCTGAAAGCCGCGCCGAGCGCGATTCCTATGTCCTCGACACTGTGGTGGTCGTCGACAAAAGTATCGCCCTTGCACGCCACTTCAAGCCCGAACCTTCCGTGAACCGCGAAAAGCGTCAGCATGTGGTCGAGAAATCCCACGCCCGTGTCTACGGACACCTTCCCGCCGTCAAGCGCAAGCTTCAATAAAACGTTGGTTTCCTTAGTATTTCTTTTTATCTCAGCGTCTCTCATCTCTCTTTGATACCTCCCGAAAGATTTCACACGTCATTTTAACGTTTCAAGCAGTATCGCGTCCACCGCTTTTTCGAATAATTCCATCTGTTCCGCGCTCCCGACCGTGATCCTGTTATAATCAGCGATCCTCTCCGGCCTTCCGAAGTGCCTCACAAGAACGCCCTTCTCGCGCAGCTTCATATTGAACTCCGCGCCGCCGATTTCCGGGTGTGACGCGAAAACAAAATTCGCTTTCGAGTCCGTGACAACGAAGCCTCTTGACCTCAAAAATTCCGCCGTACGTTCTCTGTTTTTACCTATAACAAGGCAATTTGCGCGCGTATACTCCTCGTCCTCGAGCGCCGCCGCTCCCATCGCCAGCGTCACCGAGTTGACGTTGTAGGGGTTAAGCGAATTCCTCAAAGTCTCAATATCCGCGATGACGCTCTCCTGCGCAAATCCCAAACCGAGCCTCGCGCCTGCCATCGACCTGGACTTCGAAAACGTCTGCGTCACAAGCAGGTTTTCATATTTCCCGATGAGCCCGACAGCGCTCTCCGCACCGAAGTCAACGTACGCCTCGTCCACGACGACCATCCTCGACGGATCCGACTCAAGCAAAAACTCAATTGTCTCAATTGAAAGCGCCACGCCTGTAGGCGCGTTCGGGTTCGCGATGAAAAGCGTTCCCTTTTCCGCGGCCATCCTCTCGACATCGACCGAAAAATCGTCCTTAAGCGGAATCTCGACAAACGGAACTCTGTTCTGCGCCGCGAAAACCGGATAAAAACCGTAAGTCACGTCCGGAAAAACGGCCGGCGTCAGCCCGTCGCAGAAAGCCGCGAACGCGAAATTCAGAACCTCGTCAGAACCGTTCCCGCAAATGACGTTTCCCGCACCTACCCCGAAAACTCCGGCAGCCGTCTGTCTCAGTTTCAGGCACAAAGGATCCGAATAGAGATTCAGTCCGTTCACAGCTTTGATTCCCGCGGCAACGGCTTTTGGAGACGGCGGAAAAGGCGACTCGTTCGTATTCAGTTTGACGAACTTCTGCCCTTTTTTCGGCTGCTCGCCCGGAACGTACGGCGTGAGACCGTCGTATTTCTTGCTGAAAAACCGGCTCATTTAAATCTCCCCGCTTTCGTCGAGACGGATCATGACGCTCCTGCCGTGTCCTGTAAGGCCCTCTTTTTTCGCGAACTCGTTTACCTTCGAAGCGCACTTCGCGAGCGATTCCGCGTCGTACTCGATAAATTGAATCTTCTTTACGAAATCGTCTACCGACAGCGCGCTCGAAAATCTCGCCGTTCCGCCGGTGGGAAGAGTGTGGTTAGGCCCCGCGAAATAGTCTCCCAAAGCCTCCGGGCAGTACCTTCCGAGGAATACGGAACCCGCGTTTTTGACCGCCGCAAGGTATTTTTCCGGATTTTCCACCGACAGCTCAAGGTGCTCCGGCGCGATCTCGTTCGCGACCTCCACCGCCTGCCAGATATCTGCCGCGACAATGATCTTTCCGTTGTTGTCTATAGACGCGCGCGCGATACCGGCTCTTTCAAGTAGCGGGATCTGCTTTTCGAGTTCGGCGCTCACCGCCTCCGCAAGCTCATAGGAATCCGTAACAAGCACCGCCGACGCCATTTTGTCATGCTCCGCCTGAGACAGCATATCGGCCGCCACCCAGGACGCTTTCGACTTTCCGTCCGCCACGATCAGTATTTCGCTCGGTCCCGCTATCATGTCGATTGAAACAACTCCGAAGACCTGCTTTTTCGCCTCTGCCACAAAAGCGTTCCCCGGCCCCACAATCTTGTCCGTTTTGGGCACCGTTTCCGTCCCGAAGGCCATCGCCGCAATCGCCTGCGCGCCTCCGATTTTGAATACTCTGTCGACGCCCGCGATCTCCGCCGCCGCGAGAATCGCCGCGGGAACCTTCCCGTTTTTTCCGGGAGGAGTCGTAATGATGACCTCACCGCAGCCCGCTATTTTTGCGGGAATCGAATCCATCAATACCGTAGATGGGTACGCTGCCGTACCGCCCGGAACATAGAGCCCAGCCTTCGCGACGGGAACGATCTTCTGCCCCACGACGGCGCCCTGCGCGTTGACCGTTTTAAAGCCCTCACGCTTCTGAAGCGAGTGAAACTTTTTGATATTTTCCGCAGCCTCCCGGAGAATCTCTGTAAACTCCTCCCCGCACTCCAGCCTTGCCTCTTCGAATTCCTCAGGCGACACCTCGAGCGACGTCAGCACGGCGCCGTCGAATTTCGCGGTGTACTCGAAAAGAGCCTCGTCCCCGCGCTTTTTTACGTCCTCTATAATGGCTTTTACGGTCGCTCCGACGTCACGCGACATATCGGTTCTGGCAAAAATCCGTTCGTTCGGCTCACTGCCGAGTTTCATAATCCTGATCATAGCTGCCTCTTTCCGGCTAAAAAAGCATTTCCGGGAAATCCCTTTTACTCATGCGAGACGACCTTTTCGATCGCATCCGCGAGCTTCCTTATCTCAGCGTTTTTAAATCTGTACGACGACTTGTTCGCGATCAGCCTCGCGCTAATCGGAAGTATCGTGTCGATGACCTCGAGATTGTTTTCCCTTAAGGTGGTGCCCGTTTCAACGATGTCAACGATCACGTCCGAGAGCCCGAGAATCGGCGCGATCTCGATCGATCCGTTCAGGTGAATAATGTCGATGTCGCGTCCTTTTCCGCGGTAGTATTCGCGCGCGATATTGGAGAACTTCGTCGCCACTTTAAGTGTCCCCGAAAGGTCGTCCCTGAACCCCTTCGGCGCCGCCACTGCCATCCTGCACCTGCCTGTCCTAAGGTCCGCGAGCTCGTACACGTCAGGTCCGTACTCAATCAAAAGATCCTTTCCCGCCGCGCCTATGTCGGCCGCGCCGCGTTCCACGTAGATCGCCACGTCGGACGGCTTGACCCAGAAGTACCTGATGCCCGCATCGGGGTTCTCGAAAACAAGCTTTCTGCTGTTCTCGACGGCCTCTCTGCACGGATAGCCCGCCTTCTCGAAAAGCGAATAGACCTTCTCTCCGAGCCTTCCCTTTGGGAGTGCGACGTTAATGAAATCATTTTTCATATGAAACGTCCCCCTTCCCGTCAACGTACGCGGTACGTCTGTACCTCTGTTTCAAAGCCTCCGCCTCATCCGAAGGCACCGCCTTGACCGACAGCCCGCCGGCATTAAGACCGATCACGGCCTCCAGCACGTTCTTCTGCGGAGCGTCTGCTCCGTATATAAGCAGCACGTCGCCGTCAAACTCCTCACGCTCGCGCGGAAGTTTCTCCAGAGAATCGACGTAAACTGCGAATCCGATCGCCTCGCCGTCCGGCAGAAACCGTCTTACAAGCCTGTCGTACTGGCCTCCCGAAAGCACCCGCTCCGGCACGCCTTCCACGTAACCCTTGAACGCAATCCCGTTGTAATAGTTTCTGTCTCCGGCGGTCGAAAAGTCGATTCTGACGCATCCCGCACAGTCGGTACCCTCCAGGGCATCAGCGGCGGATTTCAGCTTAAAATAGGCGTTTTCGAGCCCGATCCCGGCCGCGACTTCGGCGACCTTCGGCAGCGTCTCGGCCGGCGTTCCGTAAAGCCCCACAAGGGTCTTCAGCGGCGCGGCACAGGCAGCGCCGGCAGGATTCAGCCGCGCCGCGATCTCGTCCACCCCGTGCACGTTCTTCTCGCGCACGCACGTCATCAATTCCTCAAGCACCGCGGGGTCGTCCGATATCTTAAGCGCCGCTCCGGTGAGCAGCTCCTGCTCCCCCAGGTCGAGCACAAACCCGCGTCCCGTCGCCTTAAGACTCAGCGCCGCGAGGTACAAAACCTCCGCCACGCAGTAACCGTCCACGCGTCCGATACACTCAAGTCCGATCTGGAGAATCTCTTTAAAAGAATCAGTACCCTTCGACACCCTGTAGACGTTCTCGCTGTAAAACAGTTTGCGTGTCTGCCCCGGTTTCGCGTCGCAGTTCTTGATGATGGAAAGCGTCACGTCTGGTTTGAGCGCCATAAGCCGTCCGTCGGTGTCCGTAAAAGTTATCACGCCGTCAGAAATCAAAAATTCCCTGTTGCGCGCGTAAAGATCGTACTCCTCGAACTTGCTCATTTTATAAGGGCTGTAACCGAATCCCGCATATATTCCGCTGAGCCTGGACGTTATCCTGTCCGCAAAATCAAACACGTCAGACGCCCTCCTCTCCGCCGGACTCGCTTTTTCCGGAAATGCCCGCCTCGTACTCGGCAATAATCTCCTTCTGATCCATCCTGAAGAGCACCATCCTGTAGCCGCCCGCGCCGTAATTAAGACATCTGTTCACTCTGCTAATGGTGGCCGTGCTGATGCCGAGCTCCTCGGAAATCTGCTGGTAGTTTCTGCCCTCGTGGAGCAGCTTCGCCGCAGTCAGTCTTTGCGCCATATCCTGAAATTCGCCGATCGTGCATAAGTCCTCGAGGAACGCCCTGCACTCCCTCTTGTCCTTCAGCGACAAAAACGCCTCGCAAAGTCTGTCGACAGCCTCTGAGTTAAAGTCAAACATTTCTAAAGTCCCCAATCGGTCAGTAATCTCGTCGCGCGGCGGCAGCAGTCCGAAAACTCCCCGGCCGCCTTCGCTTTAGCAGTTTAGCACTTTACTTCGCTAAAGTCAAGCGATTTTCGAAGTTTTTTCGAAAATTTTCGAAAATAATTTTCGCCGGATTTCCGGCGCCCGCCGCACGCAAAAACAACGGTCGGGAACGTATCAAAAGAGAACGTATGAAAAGAGAACGTATCAAAAAAGGGACCCGAAGGCCCCTTAAAACCGCACAATTTACAGATTCGCGCGATAAAAGCGTATCAATCAGTCGATTTTCGAAAATTCCACCCTGTAGAGCGGCGCGCTGTTGCCGCTGTTCGACGTCACGTACATCACGCCGTCGACGATGTTGACCGACTCGGATTCGGCGTCGTTTTCGAGGTCGAGCGGGATGCTTCTGACGAGTTCGCCGGTCCAGTCGTAAACGCGGAGCTCCTGGTGGATGCCGTTGCGCGACGACCGCACGAACCACACGAAGTCCTCAGCCGCGAAAACGCCCTGTGACAGCGTACCCGGTGCGGTCACGTTCACGGTATTCGTGATTTTCATGTTTTTGTCCCAGAAATCGAGCGTTTCGCCGGCCCACCTTCCCGACGCGAACGCCTGCTTTTCCGGGCAGTACCCCATTGCGAAAAACGGCGCGTCAAGCCTGCCCTTCTCTTTTACTTTTAGGGTGTTGCGGTCGACAAGCGTGTAGCCGTTCCAACACTCGGAGACCGTTCCCTGGCAGGACGTTACGTAGTACGAGTTTTTCGACGGCAGGTACGTAATGTTGTTGGCGTGCTCGAGATAGAGGGGACCCTTGCTGCTCTTCAGAAACCGGCCGTTTTTGTCGAACTTGCAGAGAAGCGTGCACTCCTCGCCGTTCGAGTCGATGCGGTTGAACGCGACGACCCAGTTTTTGCCGTCGAAGCAGCAGCCCTGCGCGGTCGTATACTCCGGTTGCGGGCAGACGAAAGTCAAAAGCTTGACGCCCTTCGCTGTGAGGCCGCCGTCGCCGCCAATATCAAAATTCTTTAAATACGCGCTGTCGGGAACGTCCCTATACACCTCGCCGCCGCAACCCGCAAACGGTATCACCATCGCCGCGATAAGCGCGAACGAAATCAGCCTGATCGTCTCTTTTTTGCTCATAAAACCGCCCCGCTATTAGTTTTCCGGTAGTTTTATTATACCCGCGTTCCGGCAAACTATCAAGCGGCGAAAATGGATTTCCGCGATTCGAAAACGTTCGAAAACGATCAATAACGTTACGCAGCCACCGCGAAAACGTGCCGCAGTCGCCGCGAAAACGTGCCGCAGCCGCCGCTAAAACGTGCCGCACCCTTCACGGAACCTATTTTTTATTGACACACCGCCCGCATTTTATTATACTTTCAGCGGTTAACCGCTTTTATTGGAGGTAAAAATGAAAATCGCTAAAAAAACGCTTCTGCTCGTACTCGCGCTCGTCACGATTCTGACCGCGGGCTGCGCGCCAAAGTACAAAACGTGGACTTCCGGCCGCAAGGCGGGCGCGGATGCCGTTGACGTTTCAAAAAAGATCGAGGATTACACGCTTATGGAAGGAACCGCTGAAGAGTTCTCCCTGCCGACGTTCTTTACGAACGACATGATCGTTCCCAGAGACCGCAGGATCAATATCTGGGGCACGGCGCCCGAATCGCAGAACGGCAAGGTCGTCGCGGCCGAGTTCAGGGGTCTGAAAGGCTCAGGCGTTATCGAAAACGGCGCGTTCTGCTTCTACCTGCAGGGAACGCTTCCCGCCAGCAAAGATAAGGGCAACTCGCTCATAGTTACAGGCGGCGCGGGCGTGCGTTACGAATTTCAGGACGTTATCGTCGGCGACATCTGGGTCGTGGGCGGCCAGAGCAACGCCGACCTCACCTTCTTTGGTTCGGAAAAGCACACCAAAGACATCAAGGCGCTCTACGGCGAGTACCTGAACGACGCCTCAGCGGACGATGACATCAGGATTCTCCGTCAGATCAACTGGCAGCTTTTTTCAAACACTAACATCTCGCGCACGTACGAACCCCAGAACGACGTTATGAGGAGAACTACGTGGCAGGTCGCAAGCCGCAAAAACGTTTACGGCACGTCCAACATGTCCAGTTTCTCGATGCTCGGCTACTTTTTCGCCAAGGAGCTCTACAAGATCAACCCGGACGTTCCGGTTGGCGTCATCATGGCGGCCTGCGGCGGCGCCCCGCTCTCTGTTCTCGCGTCCTCCGATGCCGTCAAAAAGTTCCCGGCAACGCTCAACCGCACCATCACTCTTAATGATTATCTGATCCCGGCATCCGGCATCTACAACGCCTTTATGGCGCCCGTTCTCAACCTCGGCATCACGGGAATGATATTCTACCAGGGCGAGGGCGACGGCTACCTCTACGCGGAATACGGCGACGCGCTCAAAACGACTGTCGAAGACTACCGCGAAAAGTTCGGCAGCGACTTCCTGTTCCTCAACGTGCAGCTGACCACCTACGGTTTCCAGAGCGGCGAAGAGACGCTCAACGGCGTTTGGGACTACGTTCCGCAGATGCGTTTCACGCAGGCCGAGCTCAAGATCGACGGAAGCGTAAGCAAGTACGAAATAATTCCGACGTTTGACGTGGGCTTCAGAAAAGGCGACGCCGACGGCGCACACCCCTACTACAAGCTTGACATCGGAAAGCGCGGCGCGCAGATGGCGGCATCGCTCGTTTACGGCATCGGCGATATCGAAAACACCGGATTTCCCGTTCCGTCGAAAATCACCTATAACAAGGAAGAAATCGTCATCGAGTACGCCTACGCCGGCGGCGGTTTGAAAACGCTCGACGGCAAGTTCCTCCAGGGCTTCGAGGTCAAAAAGAACGGCCAGTGGGAGTACGCGGAAGGCACCATCGACGGCAACAAGATCACGATTTCGATGGCAGAGACCGAAGGCGTCCGCTACGCTCCGAACCTCCGCTACATGACGACCGACTCCGCCAACCTCTGCTCAGGAACGGGCAACATCGCCGTCCCGTTCAGCGTGGAATTCAACTAATTCTAAATTAATAAAAAAAACGCAAAAGGCCCCGCCTTGAAGACGCTTAAGTTCACTCTTCAAGGCGGGGCTTACAATTTAAAAGGGTGCCACGGCTTTGACCCTGCGGCACCCTTCATTTTTTGCTATTCTCGAAAAATAAGTCTTATTTGGATTTCGCTTAAATCTTATTTCGCCTCGTTGATAGGCTCCTTGCCGTTCTCCGTTCCGGCGATGTTGTTGACCCTGACGAGCCAGTCGCTCAAAGACGGGCTGATCGCGTCCGCCCACGTCAGAAGGTGGCACGAAAACGACGGCACCATGATCTCCTTTTTCTTTTTGACGACAGATTTGACGACGGCTTTGGCGACCGAATCGGGGTTGCCCTTCGGGGTGATTTTCGGGCAGTCGACGTGTTCGATCTGCGGCGTGTCCATGCGGCTCGGGTAGATGATTCCGACGTGGATGCCGGTGCCGCGGAGCTCCTGGCGGAGGACCTGGAAAAAGCCGTTCATCGCGAACTTTGCGCTGACGTACGCGGCGTCGGGAGGGACGCCTTTTTTACCGTCCATAGAGCACGTCGTGACGATCGCGCCGCTTTTTTTCTCGAGGAAATACGGCAGGACGGCGTAGACGCAGTTGAGGCAGCCGAAGTAGTCCACCTCCATTATTTTGCGGATCTGGTCTATGCGCAGGTCCTTCGCGGGGCAGCGCAGATAGATGCCGGCGTTGCAGTGGAAAACGTCAAGGCCTCCGAGGCCCTCTATCGCCGCCGCGACCGCTTTTTTGACGCTCTCCGCGTCCGTTACGTCGGCTTCGATGATCACCGCCTTGCGGCCTTCCGCGCGCACGAGCGATGCCACTTCCTCGAGGCGTTCACGGTTTCTGGCTATGAGCGCGACGTCCGCACCCTCCTTTGCCATCCTGATCGCGGTCGCACGGCCGATGCCGCTCGAAGCGCCAGTAATCGCAACTTTCTTGCCAAACAATTGTTGTTTCATGTCAAATCACCTGTTTTTCAGTCTGCGGTGGCAGCAACGATATCACGCCCCGACGTCCATCATTTTACGCCCCGACGTCCATCATCGTCCCTATGAACAGCGGAACGGTCGCCTCCATGTCGATCAGCATGTACACGAACGGCCTGTCAAGCACGACACGCTTCGGTTCCTCGAAAGCGCCTGTCGCCTTCGGCACCTCGACCACTGTCGCCGCACCGGCCTTCGTTCCCTTTTCGTCGACTGAAATGAACGTTTTGTGGAGCACGCGCCCTATGTAGAGGTTCCCGTAGTCGACCTCTCCGATCCCGCTGAAGTCGGCCAGGCTGCCATCGAACGCGTCCGTCATTCCCATATTTTTGAGCGCGCCGGACAGCTCGGTACCGTACTTTGACTCGAATTTCGGAATCTCGGCGAAAACCGTCGCAGACTCGGTCTTGGTGATGAGCTTGTAGAGCGCGTCGCCGTCAAGCGTCTTGAGGTATTCGGAAACGCTCAGCCCCTCGTTCGGGAGAAGCGCCGCAAATGCGTACCTGCCGCCCTCGTACGGTTTGATGAAGCCTGTCGCCCTGCCGTCGGAAACGTATCTGTGCTCCTTCGAGACCATAAAATCGACCGTGCGCGTCACCCCGTCGTCGCACCGGAAAAACTCGTCCTTGTGGATCTGCGTGTCGAGGTACGGTTCGGCCCACTTCGCTTCAAAAGCGAGCGCGTTAACGAGGTACATCAGCGCGTCCTTGGGGATCTCGTCGAGAATTTCCGGGATCATGCCGTGCGTCTTGTTGCTGACCCAGCCGTTGATGTCGTCAAGCGTCTTATCGTCAAAAGGCGCCGAATACGCGTCCGCGCCGTAAAAATCCGCGTTTTTCTGCAGAAAATCCTCCGCGACCTTCAGCTCGCCGCTGTCCTTGATCCAGATCGAGTCGGCGATCTCAAGCTCCGACGAGGGTGTGTTTTCGACCGACGTGAGGAAGCTCAAAAAGTACGCGTTCAGGTCGTCGATGTCGATGCCGAACGTTTTTTTCATCTGTTTCAGCGTATTATTGCGTGCGCCGTTGGCTGTCATCGCGAGCGCCGCGAGCACCGAAATAGGCGAGACGAGCGTGTTTTCGCCTTCTGTTTGCGCCTCCATGAAGAGGTTCAGCGCGAAGCCGGCGAGCTTTTTCGAATCGGTCTGTTTGATGTCCGGAATCCGCTCCGGTCTGTTCGCGACGACGCCGTCCATGAGGTCGCCCGCCTTCACAACAAGCACGGGAGGCTTCACGCCGCAGCCGCACAAGTTCACCGCGAAAACTAAGACAAGCGCCAAAACGGCCGTAACCGTCAGTATTCTTTTGATTTTCATGTCGCACCTCCGTTTTTCAGAAAATGCCTAAAATCAGGCAAAAATCAACTATCTGATAAAATGCGTCGGCTGCCACGGCTCTTTTTCGGGCAGGCCGTACTTCTCCTTGCCGAGCGCGATCGACTTCATAAGAAAAGCCATGTTGCGGGCAAGCGCGCGGACCGTCTGGAGACCCTCGAGGTCCTCTCTGGCGTCGCCCTTTCCGAGTCCGTGGACACTGTTCCAGTACTGGCTCGAAGCGACCGGCATTCCCGAAATCGTGAAGTACTTGTTGAGCTCGTCAAAAGTCGCCGAGCAGCCGCCGCGTCTCGCGACAACAACGCTCGCGCCGACCTTCATCGTCTTGTCGAACGAAGTGCTCTGGAACAGGCGGTCAAGCAGCGCGATAAGCGTCGCGTTGGCCGAAGCGTAATAAACCGGCGATGCGACTACAAGGCCGTCAGCCTGCTCGAACTTCTCCGCGACCTCGTTCACGATGCCGCCGAAAACGCACTTTCCGGTCTTGGAGCACCCTCCGCAAGCCACGCAGCCGCGGATGTCCATGGCGCCGACCTGAACGACCTCCGCCTCTACTCCGTTTTCCTCGAAAACGCGCACCATCTCGTTGAGCGCGATCGACGTGTTGCCGTCCTTTCGAGGGCTACCGTTAATTAACAATACCTTCATTTTAAAATTCCTCCTGTAGAATCAGTCACAGTATTTCCCTATTTTTAGATGAATCACTGATGCGTGTCAGCGACCTTTCTCTCGATTATTTCCGCGACCTTTTTCGCGCGCGCCTCCTTCAGCTCCCGCTCCTTCGCATACTTTTTGTTCTGCTTCGCGTTCTTGATAAAGGCGCTTCTGTAGATGTGCGCTATCGAGCAGCCGATACCGGCGAGGCAGAAAACAATGAACAGCGGCCGGATGTTCGACATGAAAATGAGCCCCGAGAGCAGGAGCGCGCCAGAAAGGATCAGCAGGAAGTTGTTTTTGAGAAATTCCAAAAACTTCTCCGTGCCGCTCTTTTCCGGTTCGGGTGCGGGCTTGGTAGCCGCTGCCGCCTTTTCGCCCTTTTTCCTAAGCATATAGAGCGCCGCCCGGTCCGGGGACGACAGGTAGAGCTTGTCGGCGGCGTAGCCCAGAAATCTGCACACCGTGCCGTCGTATTCAAGCGACGTCTCGTATCTGTAAGCGACGAAAAGCGACGTATCCGCGGTCTTCTTGAAGTTCCTGACCGTGACGGAAAGGTCGCTGACGTTCATGCCCGAGAGCGGTCCGCCCGCCCCCTCGAGCGCCCACTCAAGGTTCTCCTTGTGGGCCTTTTCGAGCTTCTCCGCGACGTCGCAGCCGTATTTCCGCTCCGCCTCGCCGACGGTCATCACGACGCCCGTCTCCTCCCCCTTGCGGAAGTCTTCGACAGTCTCGTCAAACGATCTGTCATAAAACGGAACAAAGTCTTTTCCGCGGCTCGCGCGCGTCATCTTCAAGGTTGAAAAATCCCCTGTTTTCAGGCAATTTTCGAAGTCGGGAAGCGTCGCCGACACCTCCTCGCGGGAGGCCGCGTTTTCACCCGGAACGCCGTCCGAAACGCCGTCCGAAACGCACGCAAACGCAGTCGACGTGACTCCGCCCCGCGTACCGCTTACCAGCCTCGGCTCCCTCACTCGCTTTGTCTTGTTGACGTCCACGTAGTAGTACCCGTCGCTCGCCGCGGTTTTGACAACGCCTCCGTCAATGTAGCCCTCGCCCGCCTTGAGGTTTTTGTACACCCTGTCGACGTAGGGGACCTCCCTCACGTACTCGACGTTCGCCGTGTAGTCGATATCGTACTCGCGCGAATCAGTGGCGATCAGAAATTCACACACCTTGACCGGCTGAAAGTCGCGTTCGTAAACGTCCATCGGCGGCGAAAACGACTCGACCTCCTGCCACGCCTTGCGGATAAAGTCGCGCGGATAAGCCCCCTCGCGGGGAACCGTTCTCGTCACGGCAAGAGGTACCTCGACGGTTTTGAGAACGTTTTTTGGCGCCTCGATTTCGTCAAGCAAAAACGACGATCCGCAGTATTCGCAATACGCCCCGCCGTCCGGTCCGCGTTTTAGTCCGGCGGCACCGCAGCGCGGGCACGCGAGTGTTGTGATGTTCATAAAATCACCTATTTTCAGGCAAAATCAACAAGCGGCGCCGCAGCTACATTGGCAGGCCGCGGATCAAGCTAAAAAATCAATCTTGAAATTTCACTCCGCACTTCACGCAGAACCGCGCGTCAGGGCTTCTTCTCGCGCCGCACTGACTGCAAAAACGCGGAACAGGCTTCGCGCCAGGAGCGGTATTTCCCGTCCGGACAGCCTGACCGGACTGAGCAACCTGACCGGACTGAACGGCCTGGCCGGGCCGAACTGCCGCCTTTTGCGGAGCGCCCGACTTTTTCGGAGCGCCCGACTTTTGCGGAGCGCCTGACTTTTGCGGAGCACCCGAAGACGACGGCTTGCCCGCGCCCGACGATGCAACGACCGTGCCGTCAGGCATCGGCTCGACAATTTCACGTCTCAATAACGGGTTGTTTTCCCCCGGAACGAACGGACCTCCGAAATCGCCCGCGGGTATCTCCGGAACCTCGCGCCTCACCGACCCAATGTCTCTATCCAGTTCCCCGCGATCCGCCTGAACGTCCGCACGGAACAATGCCCCTTCCAACCGGGGGCTCCCTTCCGGAGTAACCGCGCAGACCGCCTGTTTCAGCACGTCCCGCGACTCTTCGGTCAGAGCAAAGCTCACTATCTTCACCTTCGCTGTCATCCCGCGCTGCGCCAGCATCGCCTCGAGCTCCTTTTCAACGCCCTCCGGCACGTTCTTCACAACGCTCACCGCCGACAGCTTCGCAAACGTCGCCGCGACAAGCTGCGGCATCATAATTTTAAGCTCCGCCGCCGGGTCCTGCCCGCTCGCGAACGCTTTTTTGTCGCACTCCGAAACGTCGACCGATCCCGCGACTCTTGCCGCGACGTCGACCTCAATCCCGGGCATATCGTACCGCTCCACAAAGGGAACGGGCTTCGGCGTCCCGAACTTGATCGAAAACGGTTCGATTTTTTTCATAAAGATGCCTCCTCTGCGCACGACAACGCCCCTGCCGTCAGGTTCCTGCCGGGGACTTTTAGTCTCCAGCTGCGAAAAGATCGCCGCACGCCTTTTTTGTTCCTCTTCAAACTCTCTCTGCCTGCGCTCAAGCCGTTCCCTCTCCTCACGCGCATTGCGCGAGTTCTTCTGAGGCGGCCGCATTCTGCGCTCCCGTTCTTCGAAATGCCTGTGCAAAACAGCGAGCGGGTCCGTCGCGTTTCTGAGCTCTGCGTCAAAATCCGCAAGCGCCCTGTAGTCTTGATCGGTGCAGATGTTCGCATCATAAGCCACGTCGTGGGAAAGCCTGTTTCTGATCCACCGCTGGCGCTTCAGATTCTCATAAGTCTCGTTCCATCCGGGAACCACTCTAAGCCCCGTCCCCGCGAACCGTTCCATCTGCCTGATGTACTCGGAAACGCCCTCCTGTGACGAGTACGCGTCACGGATGAAATTGTCTACTCTTTTATAGAGGTCCAGGAATTGAATGTTCAGTTCCCGCATACTTCCCTCTCCTCCGTCTTTGCTTTTTTTGTCCGGAAAGATCCGGCCGCAAACATGCCCCCAGGCGCACGAAAGCGCCCCAAAAACCGCTCCCGCCGGAAAACGTTAGTTTACTCCTCTAAATCTCCAAAACGCCCGCAAACACGCTTAAAACGCGTCTAAAAGCATTTCCGCGTCCGAAGAGCCGCCGCAACTTCGCCGCAATACCGCCGCAACGCCTGCCGCACACCGCCCAAAGGCTCAATCCGCGGCCTTTTCCGCCTCGTTGAGCACCTTCTCGACTCTGTTCAGCGTCCGGAAAAACCTGTGCGTCGCGATCATCGGCCCGAAGCAGCAGCAACCCAGCATGTTCCACCAGAACATATGCTTCCACGACGTGTGCGGCCCCTCGATCTCGAGTCCTTCCGCCACCGCCTTCAGCTCCTCCGCGACGTTCGCCATCCACACGAGCGTGTAGATAAAAAGCGTCGGCACGCCAAGCAGGTACGCCTGCCAGTACGGCCTCACCCGGTGCCCCAGGATCTCCTCCAGCTCCCTCTGCAGCCCGCCAAGCGGCATGTAAAAGAGGAAGAAAAGCCCCGCCGTAAAAAAGTCTATAAACCCGAGCAAAAACCCCGGCCTCTTCGTGTGTCTGAATCTCATTTCCCGTACAAAAGCCTCAACCGCGAGCCTCGAAATCCGCCCGCGCCGCCTTCAATAAATCCCGAACCCGATTGCCGCCGCTATAAAGAAGAGCAAATAACCCGGCGTAACAAATCCGGACGGAAGCGGTCCGCCCAGCGCCATAAAAAACATCGCCGCGCCCGCGAGCATGAGCACAATCATCAAAATGAGCAGCTTCCTTCTCTTCGGAATCGAGTTCCAGATCTCGCCCTCGCCCAACCCTTTCGGGCGGTTCAAGTTCTCCTCGGCCTTCGCGGCATTCGAGGGTTTCGTGGCATTCGTGGCTTTCGCGGTTTTCGCCGGTTTTTCTGCCGCTGCACGGCTCTCGTCGACCACCGAGATCGAATCCTTCGTTATCTTGACCTTCGCTCCGCACTTGTTGCAGTAAAAAGTCCTCAATCTACCGTCAAGTCTGTTCAGCGTCGAACACCTCGGGCACGTAATCTCCTTCATTCCGCTCACCTCCCGAACGAACCAAAGCCGGCTCCAAAAGCCGCCACCAAGATTATACCAAATCCCGGCACGGGTTTAAAGGCGGAAACCTTGGCAATGATTCTTGCGTGGTTCTTCTTATATAATACCACAAAACAGACCGTTAGCGATACTTTTTTTGCGTGCGAGGCCGTTTTTGCACCCGTTTTTGCACGTTTCGATTCTTTTCTCCGTTCGAAACCTGCCGCGGGGTAAAAAATCCGGCCGCCCCTGCTTAACCCGGAGCGGCCGGCCTTCATTAATCCTTGTTTTGAATAAACTTTCCGTTGCGATTGATTCGCCCTGTTGATTAAAACGTATAAGACATATTCTGCATCCGCTCCTTCGTGATGAGGATCAGGTATGCGGCTGAGAGGTTGGTCGAGTCGACATAGCGCTCGGTTCCGTTTGAGAAAGTGATTTTGTTCCAGGCGTGCCCTTGGCCGCTGTACTTGCCGATGACGGTTTCGCAGTTTATACCGAGAATTTTGCACGCTTTCGTGACAACTTCCGCGTATCCGTCGCAGACTGCGGTTCCGGCACAGAGAGCGTAAAACGCGGAGTGGTAGCCAAGCCGGTTGTCGTAACGGACCGAATCGCCCAGCGTGTCGCAAATCGCGCCGACAGCCATGTAGAGCTGCATGCCGTCAAAAATTCCGGTGTCCAAAATGAACTCATTGACGAGACGGTCGGTTATTTCGGCTTTTTGGGCGTCGCTGAGACTTGCCGCCTGGCTGTTGAACGCCTGCCACTGCTTTTCACGGAAAGTCCAGAAATTCTGGTCCGGTCCGGTATAAATTTCCGCCTCCGCAGGCTTCCATCCGTAGACTTCCGCAAATGCATTTCTGAATTTCTCGTATTCCTCCCTGCACTCATCCTGAGACAAATCTCCGTAATAAATCTCCGCGAAGTGATCGGGATAGCCGTCTTCGTCATCGCTGCCGTACGCGCGGTACATCCGAACGGCTCCCTTGACGGCATTCTCGAACTGAAGCCAGAGCTTGCTCCACCCTATCCGGTAAGAAGTAAGAGTTTTTGTAAAATGAACCTTGTCAGTGTAGACGGGAGACGTTTCGTCGTACGGGGCTGAAAGCGCCTCAAATCCGTTGTAGTAGTCTGTAAAACGCTTGTGGCAGTGCTCGCACTCGACTCGCGACACGTACTGGTTTGACGCGTTGACAAGGCTGTGATACGTACTAATAATTTCCGCGCACGTCGCGCCGCAGGTACTGCATGTGTTTACCCGGTAATAAGTGCAGCGTGTGGTGTCGTTTTCAGTTTCACCCTGCACCCAGTTGTGGTCCTTTCGCGGAGTGGCTCTTGTCTGAGATGCCCCGCAGCGCTCGCACCTGGATGTCTCTTCGCCGCCTTCAAGACAGGTCGCTTCCCTGGTGGTCGTAAACGCGCCAAAAGCGTGGCCGAGCGCCGACACGGTTTCGGTCCTGACATCGCCGCAGCCCGCACATGTATATGTTACGGAACCTTCAGAAGTGCACGTGGCGGCTTTCTCAGCGGTTTTTTCGTACGCGTGAACGTGAGGCGTCGGCGTTGCGGCCTCAGTAGCCTCTTCCGTGGGAGTTTCCGTTGCAGGCTCTGTCGCGGGTTCTGCGGAATTCTCCGCCGGATCAGCCGTTTGGTCGACGGTTGCCGCCTCTGTAGAATCCGGATCGTCCGTAGGTTCGCCGGTAGATGCCTCTGTGGGCGTTTCCGCAGCGTCCTGAGTGTTTTCGGGAGTCGGAGTTGTTTCCGGTGCCGGCGTTTCCGTTTGACTCTGATCCGGAGTTTCCGCAACAGTTTCAGTTTGTCCGTCACCCTGTTGCGCCGTGGTTGCCGGTTTGGAAGTAGGCACAGAATTATCGTCTTGTCTCAAAAAACACCCGCAAAGCGAGCTGACCATTATCACGATTGCCGTTGCGAGCGCAAGCGCTCTTAAAGCCAAAAAATAGGTATTACCGTTTTTTCTCACAGAAAGCATATCGAAAATGCTCCTCCTTAGAATTTATCGTATGTGCAATTATAGGCCCAGCGGCTTGCGATTTCAAGTGCAATTCCCGCACGGAGTCTGCTTCTCTCAAACTCTGTTCTTCAGAATATCCGTCGCCAGCTCAAGCATCCTGAACGACAGGTCGCGAACCGCGGTAATCTCGTCGTAAACCGCATCCTCCGACAGCACGCCCGCCGCCACACCTTCGGGAAGCTCCGCGTCACGGTCCTCGTACCACTCCTCGCTGCCGTAGTAGTCGAAAAGCGCCGTCATCTTCCCGCCAAGCTTCTCCATTCGGGCAACCTGCTTCTCAAGGTCCGCGGTCGCCTTCGTGCAGGCGTTAAGTGTTTTTTCCATTTTCTTGATACGTTCGATGTTCATGGTTCCTCCGTAGAATCATTGCTTTTCTAAAATAAGCCTTAGTGTTCAGCTCTAATCGATTTAAGCTCCTCAACAGTGTAAACACCGTCTTTTTTACTGTGAAGTGCCATGTGGCAATTCGGACACACAGGCACAAGATCTTTTATAGGATCAAGCTTGTATTCCGCTCCAATTTCACTGATGGGAACGATGTGGTGCACTTCTATTTTACCGGCAAATTCAGGCCCGTAAAACTTGCCAAAGTCTATGCCGCACACAGCGCACGCGGTTCCATGAGCAGCGAGACATGCTGCACGAGCTTGAGGGTTGCGCTCATATTTTGTTAGAGTTACTGTTTTTGGCGTTCCCTCAGTATACAATTCTTCATCGGTTCCGCCGTTATTAACAGCTGTCTCCAGATTATTCTCAAAATGCGGAATTTCCCTGTTAATAAAAGAATCAAAATCGTCGAGGATTTTATTAATATCAATGTCGTCCGCTTTTAGTTTCCAACTCTTTAAGACCGTTTCTGCGGAAGAGTTATCTAAAGAAATCCCACAGGCTTTTTTAACTAGAATAGCCTTTGCTTTTTTGTTTCCGCGGACAGACGTGCTGTCCAGAACGCAATTTACAACAAGTTGCCCAGGTTCATTCTCAACCTCGTACATAACGATGTCTCCGGTTTTCCATTTTCCGGATTCTTTTCGATCTATAGGGAACAAATTACGGAAAAATGGCGTAGTAAACCTGATCACCCTATCCTGCGTACACCATGCGTCACGAAAGATCAAGCTACTGTTAGAGTTGCACTTCTCTATCAAAACATTGGCTATCAAGCGCTGTCTGATTTGTTGTTTTAGTTTGTCCATAGAACCACCATTAAAGTGAGAGAACTACCCCATACGGCTCCTTCAAAGAAAGATGCCTTGAATCGCCAATTACCACCCAAATATTCCGGTACGTTCTGGGTCTCGGAATTTCAGATTCTCCGTAACCGTCAGTGAAATATATCAGCAGCGAGTCTCGGAAGTACTTATCTGCGTTTATATAATCAATAACCGGGCTAAAGAGTGTTCCACCGCGTCCAAGAACCTTATTTTTGATGTCTCGCGGCGTTTTGGCCTTATAAACCCGCTTAACTTCTGCATCGCACTCGATAACCGTGATATCGTGCTTTCGCTTAGCAAGGATGCCGAATATTTCAGCAAAAATCTGACTAATCATATTGTCTGTCACCGAGGCGGAAGTGTCAATTGCCACGACAATTTTCAGCACTTTATCATCCATTGCGCCTGACAAATCAAATCTTTCCGGTTGGCGCCTGTTGAGTCTGGTGCGTGTATGTCTCTTATTTGCGGTTATTGTCCCGACATACTTTTTGAGTATCGCCTGCCACGATAATACCGGCGGTTTATTAATCTGTTCAACCGCGCTGGAAAAATACCCCGGCATTAATCCCCTGGTTTCGTTGTTCATCATTCCTACTGAAGCGTTGACAAACTCTTTTAACGAAGCAGCGACCTCTTCCACGTCATCCCCGATTCCCCAATTGTGGTCACTGATGTTGCCATCACAATTCGCAGCCGTAACGACATTTTCTTCACCCTCCGCATTGGGTTCCTGTTTCGAGCTGTCTTTATCTTTGGCATCGCCTTGGTTGCTCTCTTGAACATGCTCACGCATGATAGACTCTGCACCGTTGCCGGGCAATCCGGCGTTTGACTGCTTATCTTGTTTGTTGATTAGTTGAAAATAGTATTCATAGTTCTCCATTTTTCGTATTGAACGGATAGAGAACATTTTTGAAATAACCGATGATGTTATCACTCCTTTAGGAGGCGCCAAAAAAACATGTTTTTCCGAGACGATCTCATGGTTTATTCTATCGTTGACCGCCGCATCTGCCGCCAAGTTAAACTCATAAAAAATCTGCTCGTCACTGGTTGGATTTGCCTTTAGCATTTCCACCGGATGGTTAAAAACGATATGATCAATCTCGTGGCAAACGATGTAAAGAATTTCCTTAAGTTTGAACTTACAAAGAAGAAGCGGATTAGATTCGAGAACCGGTGGAAACTCGCCAAGTTTTATCCCCGCGATACAGTTTGAGTGGAAGTCTGCACGGATTTGCATATTCATCATGAAGTATCCATAATAACTGTCGCGTTCTGAGATTAAAAACAACTTAATGAGTTCGATTAAGTCGGCATATTCACTCCTGACCTGGTTTAACAAGGCTCGGTCAAAGTTGCCACTCTCAATAATTGTGATTTCATTTTTAATTGAAAGCAAAAGCTTCTTAATGTCATTATCTACCATAATGTCACCACATTGTGTTCATTTTATGCCCAATCCTTACAATTAAACGCGAAGTAGAAGAATTGCCCCCAAAGATTGTCTAATAAAGCATCTTATCTAAATCAAGAAGACAAATTCACGTGTTTTATTTGTTCATTATTCGAAATTGTCAATTTCAAAATCAACGGTGTTCTCAACAAACATAACTGCGGTGCGAGTTTCTTTTATCACATCCCGGACTTGTTTTTTATTCTTCTCCAGTATCAAGTCAAAATAATAGCTTTTAGGTAATGATACTATTCTCTTAATTTTGAAAAACTGAGTTTTTGCACCCCAATACTTCTCATCTTTAATTATTTGCGTGTAATAAGACGGCATATGTATTCTTTCATTTGGAATTTAAGGACAATATATCCTCCCGCCTTCAACACTTTATTAATGCTAATAATACTCGTCCTCTTACCAATCTTCATTAGCCAAACGTATCCAGTTGAATTAATAATGCTTTTGTGCTCCTCTATAAAGCTAAACTCTCTATAATTGCTAAATCTAAAAAATAACATTGGGGTATGATTTTTTATCATAATTATTCTCCTGTTTAAAAATCAATCCTTTAATAATCTCATTCCTGCATATGCATTTAGGCATAACACATATTCTTTTGAGATAAAACCATTATTGAACTCGTTAATGGGTCTTATCTTATTAGCTGATAATCATCCAAAATACTTGTTCATCAAACTATCAAATAGTAATTGTGCCTCCTCAAGTGATTTTTGAGCAAGGCATCTAGCCCTATCAGTTTGATTAGAATAAGCTACAAAGAGTTTCTGGTTATCTAAAGAAGGCAAAGATACCTTAAACTGCTTAACATCCTTAACATTTACATGTGCAACAGTAGATACATTGTTTTTTTCTAACGCCTGTTGGTAAACATTATTAGATATCAGTGCATGAAGTAAGTATTCTGATGTGCACTTCGAATAATCTGGTCTTAATAGCATAACCCTCTGCCCTAGACAGAACTTATATCCAGGTGGTAGTATAGCTGCATTTCCGAATGTCCCCTCTCTTCCATACACAATATCACCCGCTTTGGGGCGTATTCTTGAAATCCGTTCAATATACTCTTCATCTGAAACATATTTCATACTGTCCCAATTTATATACCCTTTTTTTATCTCTGAAGTTCTAATAGCCGGATTCTTCAATTCCCCATCATATCTTGGTGTCGTGTGAGGGCAGTCAACTATTGCTGAACATAGTTCTTCGACAGGTTTTAATAATTCCTTTCCATCCTCAAACATCTCCTTAAATCGAGCCTCGATGAGCCTGTCTAGTTCCGCTAACTGTCTTTTTCTCAATTCAATTAATTTCTGGGTTTGATCTAGTAAGCCTATTATTCTCCCTTGTTCTTTAATAGATACGAGAGGCATAACCATTTTATTTAAATGGCTAGGACCATAGTTTAACTGCGCAGAACCTGTAATGAGCCTAGAGAGTTGCTCTTTAAAGTGCAGCGATTTCAGATAATACATAAAAAACCTTATGTTCAGTTTGCTTGAATCCAGCACCTTAAAGCGAATTGTACTTGTATTCATACACAGAGGGAGCATAGATTCTTCTATGAATCCCATTTTTTTGTCAATATAATCCACTTTTATACCGCTACTTGCTACTATAAAATCGCCTGTTTCACACAAGAAGTGTCGATACTTTCCATAAGCTTCCCTTTCAGAGATATATCGATTCGAAGTAGATAAATCGACCTTCCCATCGACTAGGTTTGCGACGTTAAGAAGCTTTACTCCTCTAGTGGTATATTGCGTATTCCTTACACCTGGGCCTTCTTGAAAAAACAAAACATCCGATATCTTTACGTAATTGTCGTTTTTCATTTTATCCTTCCTCCGTCAGCGATCAATAGAAAACAAAAACCAATCTCGTGTAGGGGCGGCTTCATCCTTTCCATAGTAAACAAAACCACATTTTTCAAGAATGTGCTGAGACTCCGCACCGTTAGGAAGTCCCCATATTTTGTCTTCTTCCGTATTATCAATGATCCAATTCAGCAAACCGATAAGAGCCTCCTGCATATATCCTAGCCTTCGAAAATCATTCTCTGTCCCATAAGAAACTTCGGTTCTTCCTCTCTTCCATGTTATACCAATATGGCAAACCAATGCTTTCTTTTTTTTCTTCTCATAAAAAAGAAATGCAGACTCACGACCAGTTGAAGGTTTTAATTCAAGTAGATTTATAACATTATCTGTTTGTGGCTGGCATGTGAGCAGACCATTCTCAATAGCCAAGTCTGATAATCCAATGAGTCGTTCAGTTTCAATTTCGTACATATTTCTGTCCTCACAAATCTCAAACTATTATTAAAAAATACAAAATAAACTAAGAAATAATTATTACGCCTCTTCAATCAGCTTTCTTGTATTGTCTGAAAGGTCAAGCATTTGAATCAAATCCTTTTCGAAAACATCAAAGAGGAGTTCAATCATGCTATTACCGTCGTCAGTATTTGTCGCCGCTATGTTCTGAGCAAAAAGAAGCTTTGTGGAAGAATCCATGCAACTCACCATAACTGAAATCTGCTTTTTAGCTTTCTCAAAACCGTCTTTGTCAAGCATCATGAATTCGATATTTTCCTTAAGATAGTTCAGCATCAGATCACATGTTTGAACCTTTTTTGCCGCTGAGAGTTGCTCGAGTAGAGGCATGTTTGAGGTTAGGTTCTCATCGTCAGCAAATATTTCTTCCGGCATAAGCGCCCTGGCCTGTGAGACAAGGCTGGCAAAGAACATCGTAGACACAGATGATCCCAGTTTCGCCGACACAAGATGTTTCATATCTTTTTCAACAGTTCGCGGGTCATTTTCCTTCTCCGTGAAGAAACCGCGAAGCAGTGGTTCAGACTTAAGAAGCGTGTCAACCATATCCCAGCCTCGAGGTGAAGGTGTCGGTTTTTCTTCATCATCTAGTTCTTTTGAATCGGTCGAAAGGCACTTTGGATTGTCTTTTATAAAGCTTAAAATGCTCTGCGAGATACCGGTTTCTTTTCCGAATTTCAACCACTCATTTGTATTGTCGCCGACCTTGATTTTAATAAACCTGTCGAGCTGGGCAGGATTGATCGTCGTGCCGTCGGCGCTCCCTTCCACCAGCCCGTTGTCGTGGTGGTGGAGGCGAAGCGCGTTGTAGCCGCGCACGCGGAGCTGTCGCACAAACGCCTCGGCCACGTCTGGCCTCGCGAAGTTCGCGCTGCCGCAGATGTTCACGCCGCAGAAGCGTCGCGGCACGCCCGGCGAATCCTCAAATTCGAAGTGCCGGCCGCGCGCGACTACCCGACGGCACGGAGAAGCATCCGCCCCGGAAAAATCAAGCGCACTCCCTTTCTCGATCTCGCGCGCCACCTTCACGGGAACCCATTTCTTTCCGCGCCTCAGCACATACGGCTCGCGGTCCTTGACGTCAAGCGGCCGCCCGGCGTCCAGCATCGCGGCGATCTCGTCGCCGCTTCCGTGGAAACGAAACACGAACGTGCCCAATCCCCACTCGCGCTCGTCCATAGCGTGAAGCCTGATAGGCGCTCCGAAGTCTAGACTAAACGACTCGCCAGACGGCGCATTGAACGTGAACCGCCGCGCCTCGTGCCCCGTGAGATGGATAAGCTTCCCCTTCTCGTGCTTCAATGGCATCGCCACCGTCTGCGCGTCGGTCACGCACTTTCCTCCCGCCCAGTGCGCGGCATCGAGCTTGAGCATCACCACGTTCTGCCCGTCACTGCCGCGTGGCGCGAACGACCACCGCAAAGGCCGACAC
>CADAZX010000006.1 GCA_902792515.1 uncultured Ruminococcus sp. | reverse complement strand
TGTAGGACGCCGCAGCTTTGCATCGGCGTCGTGAACGATTCCGCGAAGCGGTCAAGTGAGAGGCGCGATGCAAAGTGCGGCAGCTTCGGGGTCGCGCTCGAAAAAATAGCTCGAAACTCAGCGATTCTCGACCGGAGGAAGTTAAAGCCATTTGCGCTGTCCGCGGGTGAGTGAGGATCCGGGTTCAAAGAAGCTTTACGCACCGCGTTTCGGCGGTTGGGGATAAATATTGAATTTTTCGCACACGGAATAATCTCACCGCCATTTGCGGGTTTCGCGCGCGACTTAAATTGATTTGTTTACTTAAGAAAAATTAAAGGGGTTTACTTAAGAAGAAGGGCATAGGGGTTCTTGTGAAAAGACTTGTCATCAACGGCGGAAGGCCTCTCCACGGAGAGGTATTCATCAGCGGCAGCAAAAACGCCGCGGTGGGAATCGTGGCAGCTACGATTCTCGCGAACGATATCTGCGTTCTGGAAAACGTTCCGGACGTCTCCGATATCAAAATATTGCTTGACGTACTCACTTCTCTCGGCGCGAACTGCAATCGCGAGGGGGAGGTTGTCGAAATAGATACCCGCGGTATAAACACGTGGGTTGCCGACCAGGACAGCATAAGCAAAATGCGCGGCTCGAGTTATCTCATGGGCGCGCTTCTTGGCCGTTTTCACAAGGCGCAGGTCTACCTTCCCGGCGGCTGCAGCATCGGCCCCAGGCCCATTGACCAGCACCTGAAGGGCTTCTCCTGCCTCGGCTCGGAGAATAAAACCGAATTCGGCCGCGTCACCTGCGACGCCTCGAACGGACTTTTCGGCAACAACGTGTACCTCGACCTCATGTCTGTCGGAGCGACCATCAACATCATGCTTGCCGCCTGCACAGCCGAGGGCAACACCGTTATCGAAAACTGCGCGATGGAACCGCACGTCGTCGACGTCGCGAACTTCCTGAACACCTGCGGCGCGAACATCAGAGGCGCCGGCACTAACATCATCAAGATCCGCGGCGTTCCGCGCCTGCACGGCTGCAACTACTCCATCATTCCTGACCAGATCGAGGCGGGAACGTTCATGGTCGCAGCGGCCGCCACCCACGGCGAGATCACAGTCAGAAACATCATCCCCAAGCACCAGGAGGCGCTCACCGCCAAGCTTGAGGAGATCAACGTCGGCGTGCAGGAAGGTTCCGACTGGATCCGCATTTACGACAAGGGCGCATTGCGGCCGACCACGATCAAAACCGCCGCGTATCCCGGATTCCCGACCGACATGCAGCCGCAGATCGTGACGCTTCTCACCTGCGCCGAGGGCTCCAGCAACGTCACCGAGACCATCTGGAACTCGCGCTTCTCGTACATTTCCGACCTGAACCGAATGGGCGCCAACATCCGCATTTCCGAGCGCACAGCCGTCATCGAAGGCTGCCCGGCTCTTGCGGGAACGACAATCAAAGCGCCTGACCTCAGGGCCGGTGCGGCGTTCGTGATTGCGGCACTGGCCGCGAAGGGAACGTCAATCGTGTACGGAACGAATTACATCGACCGCGGGTACTACAATTTCGAAGGGAAGCTGGCGGCGCTCGGAGCAGATATAGTTCGCGAGGAAGTCGACGAAGAAGAAATTTAGGAATGCCGATTCTCGGCTATTTACGCAGTTTGCCGTGTGAAAGAAGAAGACAAGGTGTCTTCGACGATTGCGCGGCAAACTGCTTTTTGTGCACAAACCTCTCGCAGTATATTCATACAGCTTCGGAAAACCATACGGGTCTCCGCTTGGTCTCCGGTTTAGCTGACGCTAAAAGTCGCCCTCGCGCGAGACCCGTATGGTTTGTCAAGGGATTTGAACCTTGCGGTTGTATGCAAAAATATCTCCGGGCTTGACGCTTTAAAGAAAAGCCGGTTTACGACTCAAGCATTAAACCCGGAGGGGCGGACGCTGATGCGTCCGCCCCTCCGGGGTTGTCTATAAATAGGCTAAAAATAGGTCGCTTATTCCGTGAACAGAGGCGTCGAGTAGTAGCGGTCGCCGCTGTCGGGGAGGAGCGCCACGATCGTTTTGCCGCGGTTTTCGGGACGCGACGCGAGGTCGATCGCCGCGGAAAGGGCAGCGCCGGAAGAAATGCCGACAGAGATGCCTTCCTTGCGGGCGAGGAGCTTGGCGGCGGCGAAGGCGTCTTCGTTTTTGACGCGGATGATCGCGTCGTAGATGCTCGTGTTGAGAACCTTGGGAACGAAGCCCGCGCCGATGCCCTGAATCTTGTGGGGGCCGCCGACGCCGGTCGAGAGGACGGGGGAACTGTCGGGCTCGACTGCCACGATTTGGACGGTTGGCTTTTGCTCCTTGAGGTACTCGCCGACGCCGGTGAGGGTGCCGCCGGTGCCGACTCCGGCTACAAAAATGTCGACCTCGCCGTCGGTGTCGCGCCAGATCTCGGGGCCGGTTGTGGCTCTGTGGATCGCGGGGTTGGCGGGGTTCACAAACTGGCCGGGGATGAAGCTGCCGGGAATTTCGGCGGCGAGCTCTTCGGCCTTTGCGATGGCGCCCTTCATGCCCTTTGCGCCTTCGGTCAAAACGATTTCCGCGCCGTAGGCCTTGAGAATGTTGCGGCGCTCGACGCTCATAGTCTCGGGCATGGTCAGGATAATGCGGTAGCCCTTGGCGGCGGCGATTGACGCGAGGCCGATGCCGGTGTTGCCGGAGGTGGGCTCGATGATGACGGAGCCGGGGCCGAGGAGACCTTTTTCTTCTGCGTCTTCGATCATCGCCTTCGCGATTCTGTCCTTGACGGAGCCGGCCGGGTTGAAGTACTCGAGCTTGACGAGAAGCGTGGCTTCGAGCGATTTTTCGGATTCTATGTTGGTGACTTCGACAAGCGGTGTGTTGCCGATGAGTCCGAGTGTGCCTTTGTAAACGTTTTTCATTGTGTTTTCTCCTGTTCTTGACGCACCGGGGGTTCCTTTTCCCGGCGCAAAGTTATTATACTTTTTTTTCGGGGTGTTTTGAATAGTAATCGTCGAGCGCGTTTTTGATGGCTTCCTCCGCGAGCACGCTACAGTGCATTTTGTAGTCGGGAAGGCCGTCCAGCGCCTCCGCGACGGCTTTGTTCGTGAGGGCGAGGGCCTCGCTGACAGGCTTGCCCTTGATGAGCTCGGTCGCCATCGAACTGGAGGCGATTGCGCTGCCGCAGCCGAACGTCTCGAACTTGACGTCGGTAATAATGTCGTTTTCGATTTTCAGATACATTTTCATGATGTCGCCGCATTTCGCGTTGCCGACTTCTCCGATGCCGTCGGCGTTTTCGATAACGCCCACATTGCGCGGGTTGCGGAAATGATCCATCACTTTTTCGCTGTAAAGTGCCATTTTTGAACTCCTTTCGATATTGTCAAGAGGGCGTTAGAGAATGAACTCCGCCTTGCCGGAAACGAGATTGCGCCACACGGGCGAAAAGCTTCGCAGGTACGAGACGACCTCGCCGGTTTGTTTGATTATGTAATCGACCTGCTCCTCGGTGGCGTCGTCGCCCAGAGTCAGTCTGAGCGAGCCGTGAGCGACGTCGTGAACGCGGCCTATCGCGAGAAGCACGTGGCTCGGGTCGAGAGAGCCGGAAGTACAAGCGGAGCCGGAAGACGCCTCAATGCCGCGGTCGTCGAGCAGGAGGAGGAGCGATTCACCCTCGATTCCTTCGAAGCAGAAACTGACGTTGGAGGGAAGCCTTTTAAGCGGGTCGCCGTTCAGCGCCGAGTGGGGAATTTCCGCGAGACCTTTTATAAGCCTGTCTCGAAGAGCGGTCAGCTTGAGCGCGTTCGCTGGCATATTTTCGACCGCTTCCTCAAGCGCGACGGCTGTTCCGCAGATTCCCGCGACGTTTTCGGTGCCGGCTCTTTTTCCGCGTTCCTGAGCGCCGCCTTCTATAAAGGAAAGCAGCTTGACTCCTTTCCTGACGTAGAGGAAGCCTACGCCCTTGGGCCCGTGGAATTTGTGAGCCGAGGCGGAGAGCATGTCTACGTTGTCAAGATTCACGTCGACCGGAACGTGGCCGACAGCCTGAACCGCGTCGGTGTGGAAGAGAATTCCCCGGGAACGGCAGACGGCGCCGATCTCCCTGACCGGTTGAAGCGTGCCGATCTCGTTGTTGGCGTACATTATTGTGACCAGGCAGGTGTCGTCGCGGAGTGCGGCTTCGAGCTCTTCGACGCGCACGATACCGTTTTCGTGAGCGGGAAGGTAAGTCACCTCGAAGCCCTGCTTTTCGAGCTTTTTAAGCGTGTGCAGGACCGCGTGGTGCTCGATCGTGTCGGACACGATGTGCGTTTTACCGGCCTTTTTGCCGAGTTCTGCGGCGGAGAGTATCGCCTGGTTGTCGGCTTCGGACCCTCCGGAAGTAAAATAAATCTCACGCGGCGACGCCCCGATACATCGGGCGACTGTTTCACGCGCTTTTTCGACCGCCTCGCGCGCGAGCTGGCCGGACGTGTAGAGGCTGGAAGGGTTCCCGTAGTTTTCGGTGAGGAAGGGAAGCATCGCCTCAAGCGCTTTTTTGCTTAATTTAGTTGTTGCCGCGTTGTCTGCGTATATTTTCATACGACCATCCTTTCTTTATGCGGTGAGCCTATTATAATACGTTTCACCTACCAAGTCAATAGGTAATTAAAGTTTTTTCTTGAATTTTCTTGAATTGCCTATTTGCCCTGTGGTACAATAGGTAAATGAGAGGAGGCGAGCGTATGATTTCGACAAAAGGACGCTACGCGTTGAGAGTGATGCTCGATCTGGCAGAAAACAGCAGGGAGGGCCACGTTCCGCTTAAGGAGGTCGCGGAGCGGCAGGAGATTTCGAAAAAGTACCTTGAAGCGATCGTGAAGGACCTTGTGAAGAGCAGGCTGATAAGAGGCTCGAGCGGGAAGGGCGGAGGCTACGAACTTCTGAAGAAACCCGAGGAGTACACTGTCGGCGAGATTCTGGAGGCTACGGAGGGACCGCTCAACGTGGTCGCCTGTCTTGCGGATGACGCCGGAAAGTGCCCGCGCGCCGGAAGCTGCAAAACGCTCCCGCTCTGGGCGGAATACGACAAAATGTCGCACGACTATTTCTTTTCGAAAAAGCTGAGCGACCTGATGTAAAGAAATGACAGGTTCCGCGGCCGGCGCGAAGAAAAGTTTCCGGCCGCGGCTTTTTTGTATATTTTCGCGTGCGCGCGCGGTTGCGTGCGTTTATTAAGCGTTTATTAAGAAAAGTGTTGTTGTCGCGCCCGAAAACTGATAAAATATAATTAATAAATATCGCCTTAAAAGACTCCGGACACCGCGCCGAAAGCGCGTGACGGCCGGCCGCGAAAATGGCGAAAAGGAGATAAAAATGTCATCCAGATCAATAACCGCTCTCATACTCGCGATTGCGCTGCTGGCTTCGTGCTTTGCGGGCTGCGTTCCTTCCAAACCGGAGCCGGCCAATACCGAGGCACCCGTCGAGACTCTCAAACCGACAGAGCCGCCCGTATACGATATTCCCGACGAGGACCTGACAGGCCTTAACACGTCCGACGATCCGCTTCCCGACGACGGAAACGGCGCTGCGATTCTCGTGAGGCTTGAGAAGGACAAGCTCATCAAGAAGAGGTCCGCCGACCCTGCCGCCAACGTGATCAGAAAAGAGTTCGCGTACGACGTGATCTTCTGGGCAGGCTTCGCGGCTCAGGAAAAATACTACATCTGCGCCAACGACTATTCGGACATCGGTCAGTTTTCCGACGACATGGTGCACGCGGAGATCGCGGTCAACCAGGGCTACATGCTCCGCCCCGCCGACAAATCGTTCAGGCCGAACGACCCGGTGACGTACGGAGAGGTGCTGCGCGGCGCACTTTACGCGCTCGGCTACAGGGAGTACGCTGACAAGGTTGGTGTCGCGAAGCTCGCGGCGGAAACGGGCCTTTCCAACTACATCGACCTCGCCAAAAAGAACAGCGAGACGATCACGTACGCGGAATACGCGCAGATCGTCTCCAACGCGATGCGCATGAAGATCGTTCAGTGCATCAGGAAGGACGGCGAGCTCTACACCGTTCCGCGCGGCGAGGGTTACGTTCTGGAGACCGCGTACATAAAGAACAAGGTCCCCGAAAACGAGGCGATTTTCAAGTGCGCGAACGACGGCTGGGACATCTATCCCGGCGGCGGCTACAGGTACGGGCCATCGATGATCATTAACGAGGACGGCACGATCGACGCGTGGCTGGCTTCCAACTCGGCTGTCGGCGGCGAGGTCGACTGGGGCAAGTACAGACGTTCCTACGACGGCGGAATCACGTGGACGCAGGACACCGGTGCGGTCAGACCTACTTCCTCGGCCGAGGACTGGAACTGGTCGTGCGACCCGGGTCTCATCAAGATCGGCGAATATTATTACGCGACTTACACGACGATTCTGTGGCACGACGGCCTCGACAACAACCTTTTTGTCGCCAGAAGCAAGACTCCCCAGGGCGCGTTTGTCGAAAAGTGGACAGGCTCCGGATGGGGTTACGGCGACCCGAAGCCGATCGTGACGTATGACGGACCCAAGGGAGTCTGGGGCTGCGGCGAGGGCTCTTCGGTTGTCGTAGGCAACACGCTCTACCTCTACTGCTCGTGCAACGACAACATGGGCGAGTTCACGAAGGTCTACACGGCCGACGCGAACGACCCGAACTGGCCCGCGACGCTCAAGTACCGCGGAATCATGTACAAGCACGACAGCGCCGAGGACAGCTGCGACGTCAAATTCGTCGACGCTTACAACTGCTTCCTCTCTGTCGCGACGGCTTCCCGCTTCAGCGACAAGTGCTACGTTCACATAATGACGTCCTTCGACGGCGTGTTTTTCCGTGAGGAGTCGGTTCTCAGCCACAGCCAGAAAACGTCGCTCATCCAGACGAACATCCACAACATGGGCATTACCGGCGACACGCTCGGCCACATCGACATTTTCAACACGCAGCAGTACATCGGCTACGCGTACCAGCCTGCGGGCTTCGACTGGGCGAACTGGCCGACGCGCCTTACGCCTGTCGTTTTCGTCGGAACAGAGAATTATGAGCACACCGAAAACGTTATTTCGAGCAATTCCAGCGGCAAAATGAACCTCGACAAGGCGCACACGCCCGACGTCTCGCAGATCAGAGCGGAGTATTCCGGCTCGAGAAACATCGAGGTCAAGAACAAGTCGAAGTCGTACACGTTCACGATCGCGGCGCTGACCAAGGCGGGCGGAAAATACGAGTTCACCTCCGACGACTACAATAAGCTCGAATACATTTACGACAACACAAAGCTCAGCGTGGACGCAAAGAAACACTCCGTCAAGCTGCTCTCCGACAGCGTCGAGAGACTGTACATAAAATACGAGGAACTGATGTGCGAGATCGCGGTCGTTCCCGCCTACCTCGACACCTCGGCGCCGGTGGAATTCTACCCCGAAGTCGAGACGATCACGTTCTACTTCAAAAAGGAGCGCAAACAGCCGGCGTTCATCGCCAGAAGCGCATGCAACGAGTACCTGATGCTCTGGGGCAACAAGTCGAGCATTACCGGCGCCAACTCGAAGGATTACGCGCCCGCGGTCGCGGAGTGGAGCCAGGAGGTCGAGCTCTCCGGCTGGGATTCCAATATTATCTCGGTCGACGCCACGGGTCAGATCACGCCGAAGGGCGTCGGTGAGACGACGATCACAGCGAAGTATATGGGCTTCGAGGCAACGATAAAAGTAATCGTTGCCGACATGGGCTGAAGCTCTGATTTTCGGCTCTTCACGCAGGTTGCCGGGAGAGACCCGAATAGAGCGAAAATGTAAGAATAAGGTGTCTGCGACGAATCGTGCGGCAACCCGCTTTGCCTGGGCGGGCCTCTCGGAGTACCACCGTACACCTTCGGGTCCGCTCAAGCAAGAATAACTCGAAACTTAGAGCTTCATGGGCTGAAGCTCCAAACAGACAAAGAAAGCCTAGTAAAGCAAAATACGCAGAAATTTTAACTAAAACGGAGGAGAAAATGAGCAAAGTAGTAATAATTTCATCAAGCCTGAGGGCGAAGAGCAATTCCGAAATTCTCGCGGCGAAGGTCGCGGAAGGCGCAAAGACAGCCGGCCACGAAGTGGAAACCGTCAGCCTCAAGGGCAAAAAAATCGCCTACTGCGTCGGCTGCCTCGCCTGCCAGAAGCTCGGAAAGTGCGTCCAGAAGGACGACGCGGCGGAGATCACCGAGACGGTGAAAAGCGCGGACACGGTCGTTTTCGTCACTCCGATATACTACTACGAGATGAGCGGCCAGCTTAAAACGTTGCTCGACAGGATGAATCCGCTCTACGGCTCCGACTACAGCTTCAGGAACATCTACCTGCTCACAACGGCCGCGGACGACGCGGAAGAGACGCCTGACAGGGCTCTCGGCGGTATCGGCGGCTGGATAGACTGCTTCGAGAGGGCGGAGCTCAAGGGCTCGCTTTTCTGCGGCGGACTCGAAAATCCGGGCGACGCGCAGAAGAACGCGGAATACCTCGAGGCGGCCTACAATTTCGGCAAATCGCTTGAATGAACGATATTAACGGGAGGACGACCGGCATGAAAACTATTAACCGGATTTTGACGGCGGCGCTGGCTGCGGCTTTGATCGTCGCTGCGGTGTTTTCGCTTGCTTTGACAGCGGGTGCGGACAATGAAAAAAAGGATATTCAGAACGTCGTCCTCGCGGAGGACGGTACGCTCACGTGGGACCCGTACGAAGGCGCCGCACAGTACTGGATAAGACTCGGCCCTGTTGCTTTCAACCCCGAAGGCACCTCGACCAACCTTTTCGAACGCGCGGTCGGATTCCATCTTCTGACCGGCAAGCACTCGTTTTCGATCGTGGCGTGCGACGAAAACTGGGCCGACCTGTCCAACTACTATTACGGCGAGTTCGATTTCGTTGCGCCGATAGGGCTTGACGCGCCGGCGAACCCGAGGTGGGAAGGCAAAACTGCCGTCTGGGACGCGGTCAACGGAGCGGTCGAATATGAGGTCTACGTTTACCGCAGCGAAGGCGGCGCCGAGTCGTCGTACAGAACGGAAGGCACTTCGTACGATTTTTCGGACAGTATTTATTTTCTGACCGGAACGGAGTACTGTTTCAAGGTCGTGGCGATCGGAGCGGAAGGCGTTGGCGACAGCGAACAGTCGGCGGCTTCGGGCAATATAGACGGCTGGTTTACCAAGACCGACATACAGAACGTCCAGCTTTCCGAGGACGGAATTCTGTCGTGGGATCCTTACGAGGGCGCGACGCGGTACTGGCTCAGGTACGACTCGGCGGCCATGGAACCCATAGGATACTCTGTGGACCTTTTCATGCTCAGTGCCGAAAGCGGGTTTGAAACGGGCGAGCACCACTTTTCGATCGTCGCCTGCGACGACAACTGGCAGGACCTCTCGTTCACTTATTCGGGCACTTATCAGTACGAAAAATCGTACGCGGTGATTTTCGAGACAGGCGAAGCGAGGCAGGTTCCGCCGCAGCGCGTGAAGGAAGGCGGCAAAGCGAAGGAGCCGGAAGATATTCCGGAACTTGATGATTTCGAGTTTGCCTTTTGGATGCTGGACGGCGAGATGTACGATTTCAACACGGTGCTCACCGGAAACGTCTATTTGACCCCTTTGTACTATGTGAAGGCCGAGGCGCACGCGTATCCCGCTGAGGGCGGTTTTGTGTACACCGGCGAGGCGTTCCCGCCTGAGACGGGCGATCCGGATATTTCCGGGAAATGGACAGCCGACTTTACGGGTGATTCGCTCGCGGAGTTCAGCGCGAAGGCCAACGACGGCTACGTTTTCAAGGAGTGGCGGCGCAACAAGCCCACGGGATTCGTTGTCGACGGCAATACAAACAACAGTTTATACGTCGATTCCGGAGAAAACACGCGCCTGTATTTTAATTTGAGCGATTCAGGATACGTGGTGTACGCGATTTTCGAAAAGATTGGCGGAGAAAACGAAACCGCTGCGCCTGACGTGACCGCGGAGCCGGAGAATACGGAAACGCCGGTAATTACAGAAACACCTGAGACCACGGGCGCGCCGGAAGTTACCGCGGAGCCCGCAACGGAAGCAACGGATGATGCGGAAGCAACGGATGATGCGGAAGCCACCGGAAACGCGGAAGATCCGACCGGAGATCCTTCGGAAACGGAGGAACCCGCGCCGACAAAGAGCCCTGACGGCGGCGGAGAAAACAACAACGGCAAGGGGCTCAAAGCGGCTCTCATCGCGGTGTCCGTGACTGCCGGAGTTTTGCTGGCAGGCGCCGCGGCGGTGATCGCGGTACTTCTCATTAAGCGGAAAAAGTGAGCGGGAAAAGACAGCGGAACACCCGCAAAATAATTAAAAACTGAAGAAGAAAGACGGTTTCAAATGAAACCGAGAGGCAATACGGATGAAGATCTGTACGATAGCGAGCGGCAGCAGCGGGAATTCGACGTTCATTTCCGACGGCGAAACGTCCGTGCTTGTCGACGCGGGCATCAACGCGAAAAGGATCGGCGAGGAGCTTCGCGACATCGGCGAGGCGCCGGAAAACCTTTCCGCAATACTGATCACACACGAGCACTCCGACCACATTTCAGGCGCGGGAGTGATCGCGAGGCGATACAAAATTCCGATCTACGCGAACGTGCGCACGATGGACGCGCTCGTGGCGATGAAGATCACGCACAAAATCGAGCCGGGGAAGCTTGTCGTTTTCGAAAACGGCGTCGATTTTATCGTCGGAACGATGGTCGTGAGGGCGTTTTCGATACCGCACGACGCGGTCGACCCGGTCGGGTATTCGCTGACGGGGTGCGGCGGGACAAAGGTCTCGGTGAGCACCGACATGGGCTGCATTACCGAGGAGGTCATGGGAAACATTCTAGGCAGCGCGGCAGTCGTTCTGGAGGCGAACCACGACCTCGAGATGCTCAGGACCGGTCCGTACCCGTACTACCTTAAAAAGAGAATTCTCGGGAAAAGCGGCCACCTCTGCAACGACGACGCCGCAACCGTCGCCTCAAAACTCGCCGTCTCAGGCACGAAAAGGATCATCCTCGGCCACCTGAGCAGCGAAAACAACCTTCCCGAAAAGGCGCTCGAGGCGGTCACAGCGGCTGTCTACGGCGGCGGAAAGACGCTAGATTCGGGAACAGATCTTGCGGATAACGGCCCCGCCGGCAACACTTCCGGCTGCATGATTACAGTCGCGCCAAGATTCGTTCACGGAGAGGTGTTTTTATGCTGAAAATCACAGTCGTCGCCGTGGGCACGGTCAAGGAACAGTATATGCGCGACGCGATCGCGGAATACGTGAAGAGGATGTCGCGCGAGTACAAGGTGACTTTTGAGGAGTGCCGCGAGTGCGCGACCGTTGCCGAAGAGGGCGAGCTCCTGCTGAAGAAGATCCCGAAGGACAGCTTTGTCGTGGCACTCGACCTGCACGGCCGCCAGATGAGCTCCGAGAAGTTCGCGTCGTTCATTTCCGGAAAAACGCTTGAAGGCGTGTCGCATTTCGCGTTCGTAATCGGCGGCTCGGAGGGCATCGACAAAAAGGTCACGGACGCCGCGGGCCTCAGGCTCTGCCTCTCGGAAATGACGTTCACGCACCAGATGACGCGGCTGATCCTCGCGGAGCAGCTCTACCGCGCGATGAAGATCAACAACGGCGAAAAGTACCACAAATAGGAAAAAACTGAAGCTGCGGCGCTGCCGTGTGATATTCCCGTGGAGGCGACCGTTTCCGGCGGATAAGACTCTTCTTTTTGGAGGCTGTTTTATGAGAAGGAACATTTCGTTTTTTGTCAGAGGCTTCTTTGCCGTCCTCGCGGCGGCGGTGTTTCTGACACTGTTCGCGTGCGTCCCTTCCGAGAAGGTGAAAGGTGAGCTGCCCGAAGGATACATTCCCGAGGTAAAAGGACGGCTCAAGGTCGGCGTGCGCCAGAACGTATTCCCGACAGAGAGCTCCAGAAAAAGCATCAACAACTGGCTCAACTGGTTCCGGATAAAACACCCTGACGTGACGATCGAGGCGAATTATACGGTTCCCGACGACTACGCGGCGCTGATCTCCTCGCGCACCATAGGCGACGTTTACTGGCTCAGCGACGAGACGCTGAACTACTACGCGCTGACGCATGAGGCGCTGATGCCACTCGACTCGTATATCGAGGCCTTTGAAATCGACCTGTCGCAGCTCTACTCGGGCATTCTCGCGCTTTGCGAAACTGCCGGAAAATACTACTTCGTCGGCGCTACCTGCGGAAATATCACGCTCACGTACAATATGGACGCGATGATCGAGGCCGGAATCCTTTCCCCGGGCGAACGCGTCGCGGACGACTGGACGTGGGAGGACTTCAAGGACTACGCCGAAAGACTGAAAAAATACGACGTTGACGGCAAAACACTGACCCAGGTCGGCGGAAGCTGGCCCCTCGACTGGTCGAACACCTTCAGCCCGTTCATTTACGCGTACGGCGGAATGTGGGCCGACAAAATCAACAAGAAGGTCATGCTTTCGAACGACCTCGTGCGAAAAGGCATCGGCGAAGTGATTTCCGCGCTCGACAACCGCTGGCTCTTCCCGACCGGCATCAGGATGAGCAAGGAGATGGCGTCGTCGTACGGCAGCATCCAGATGCACAGCGGGCCTGTTTTCGTCTCCAACAACGCGTACACCGTGCTCACGTATAGCGGTGACTTTTACAACCAGACGGGAACCGCCTGGGACGTCGCTCCGTGGCCTCTCTTCCCCGAAAAGGCCTCGCCCTGCGGCACGCTCGGCTTCGGTGTTTTCAGCTACACCAAAAACTCTGACGCGGCCGCCGCTCTCGTCCTCTCGCTCTGGACCGAAGAAGGGCAGCTTGCGTTCCACAGCCAGGAGGGCGGCGACGTGCCGGTCATCAAAAAGCTGGGCGAACAGGACTTCTGGCACCTTACCAGGGAAGGCTACGACCACGTTAACTTCGGCGCGTTTACCGCAAACTACGACAGATACGTGGCGGGTCAGGTCACCGCGACCGTGCCTCCGGATATCGCGACGCTGATGAAAGCGGGAATAAAGGACCTGTTTGAGTCGTACTGCCTGGGGGAGAGCTCGTGGGAGGATAAACTGGAGAAGCTGGAAGCACAGTGTAACGACCTCTGGGAAACGCTCTACGACTGAAACGCAGATTCTCGGCTCTTTACACAATTCGCCGGAAGAAAATGATAATAATGTGCCGGAGGCAATTGCTCGGCGAATTGTTTTGCGCGAGAGAACCGCTTGCAGTACTTTCGTACAGCGTCGGGTTCTCGCACGCAAAAATAGCTCGAGACTTTGCGTTTCAGCTGAAATCGCTGATCCCGGGCTTAGCGATTTCAAAAACTCGGCTCTTTACACAATTCTCCGGAAGAAAATGATAATAATGTGCCGAAGGCAATTGCTCGGCGAATGATAGCTCGAGACTTTGCGTTTCAGCTGAAATCGCCGATCCCGGGCTCTTACGCAATTTGCCCGATAATTGAAAAACAATAAGGGGTCTCCAACAGATTACCCGGGCTCTTGACCTGAAGGCGGAAAACAATACAACGATAAAGAAAGCCGCGGCCGCGTGAATCGACAGCGGTTTTCTTTTTTGCAGTGGGAATAATAAAATCCGGCATCGAAAGCCGTGGACAAACCCGTGGACAACGGACGTCTTTTATCAAAAAAACGCTTGCAATCGCGCGATTCATTTTTTATAATATAAAATTTATTTTCGGGGGTTGTTTTTGGCGGCATGACGCGGAAAAAACAACTGTCCCGCAAAGACATTTTCGCATTTTGACTAGTAGATATTATATTTTGGAGGCTGTTATGAACGTTAACGAATATATCGAATCGGTTTTGGCAACGGTTAAAAAGAGAAATCCGGGCGAGGCTGAGTTCTACCAGGCCGTCAGCGAGGTTCTTGATACGCTGAGACCGGTGCTCGAGGCGCATCCCGAGTATCAAAAAGCGGGCCTTATCGAGAGACTTGTCGAGCCCGAGAAGATCATCAAGTTCCGCGTGCCGTGGGTCGACGACAGCGGCAAGGTTCAGGTGAACCGCGGCTACAGGATCCAGTTCAACAACGCGATCGGACCTTATAAGGGAGGTCTGAGATTCCGCGACAACGTCACCGAGAGCGTTATCAAGTTCCTTGGATTTGAGCAGATTTTCAAAAACAGCCTTACGGGGCTGCCGATCGGCGGCGGCAAGGGCGGCTCCGACTTTGACCCGAAGGGCAAGAGCGACGCTGAGGTTATGCGTTTCTGCCAGAGCTTCATGACGGAGCTCTTCAAATACATCGGCGCGGATACGGACGTTCCCGCCGGCGACATCGGCGTCGGCGCAAGAGAGATCGGCTTCCTGTACGGACAGTACAAGAGACTTACCGACCTTTACGAGGGCGTTTTGACCGGCAAGGGTCTCACTTACGGCGGCTCGCTAGCGAGAAAAGAGGCGACGGGCTTCGGACTTTGCTACTTCACCGAGGAGATGCTCAAGGCGAACGGCAAGAGCTTCAAGGGCAGGACCGTGGTTATTTCCGGCTCCGGCAACGTTGCGATTTACGCTGCTGTCAAGGCTACGGCTCTCGGCGGAAAGGTTGTGGCGATGTCCGACTCGAACGGTTTTGTGTACGACCCGGACGGCATCGACATCGAGCTCGTGAAGCAGATCAAAGAGGTTGGCCGCGGACGCATTTCCGAGTACGTCAAAACGAAGCCGAACGCGTGCTACGGCGACAAGTGCAGCGACATCTGGGGCGTTAAGTGCGACATCGCGCTTCCGTGCGCTACCCAGAACGAGATCAACGGAGAGTCGGCGAAAAAACTCGTCGAAAACGGTTGCTTCTGCGTCAGCGAAGGCGCCAACATGCCCTCCACACCCGACGCGATCGAGGTCTACCAAAGCTCCGGAATCCTCTTCGGGCCTGCCAAGGCTGCGAACGCGGGCGGCGTCGCGACTTCCGCTCTCGAGATGAGCCAGAACTCGATGCGCTACTCCTGGACGTTCGACGAGGTCGACGGAAAGCTCCACGACATCATGGTCAACATCTTCAAAAACGTCGAATCGGCCGCCGCGAAGTACGGAATGCCCGGCAACTACGCCGCCGGCGCGAACATCGCGGGCTTCCTGAAGGTTGCCGACGCTATGATGGCACAGGGTATTGTCTGATTTAATAATTTGACCTAAAAATAGGACGAAGGCGCGGCCGTCTCACGGCCGCGCGTTCGCATTTTAAAACCGTTTTATTCCGTGTTATCTGACCACCGAGGAGTGGCTGTAGATGTAAAATTCCTCCTGGCTCGGCATCCATTTTTTCTCCTTCGGCGGGAACGTTTTGTCAAATGCATCGACCGCTTCTGTGTCGTCGCAGCAGTCGGCCGCAGTGCTCGGAATGTACATCCATTTTCTGCCGTCGAGAGCGCCGGGAACGAGTTCGGCCACAAGCAGCGCGGTCGGGAAGTTGCCGTCGAAAAAGCAGCTGACGTTTTTCTTTTTGCAGCTGACGAAGCCGCGGCTGACGTAGTTTCCCGGGTTGCCGAAGTTGACGTTGACGTCGTAGCCCATTTTGCGCGCGGCATCGAAGGCGTGCTCGATGAGGAGCTTGCCGAGCTTTTTTCGCTGGTACTCGGGCGCCACGCAGAGCGGCCCGCACGATACGATCTCCTTGCGGAAGCCGTTTTCGTCCTCAAGCCACGCCTTCGTGAACATGATGCTGCCGATGATCCTGCCGCCGTCCTCGAGCACGAAGTCGAGTTCGGGAATGAAATCCGGATGGCTGCGAATCATGTGGGCGTAGTAGTGCTCGTCCGCGCCCGGTTTGTAGACGTTCCAGAACGCATCGCGTGTCAGCTCCTCCACTGCTCTGTAGTCGTTTCCGGTCTCGTTTCTGACAGTCATACTTAAAATCTCCTGTAAAAAGAATTTGTGAATATCCTGTAAAAAGTATTTGTGAATATCCTGTAAAACAGTTTTTGCGAATACCCTGTAAAGTGTATTTCCGCGCCGCCGCTCGGAGAGAGGAGCCCCTTTTGCGCCGCTCAGCGCCCCTTTGCGCCGCGAATTTCCGCGAAAAAGCTGCCGAGAACGGCCGCGCATTCGTCTTCCAAAATACCTCCCAGACATGAAACGGGCGGCGCGCCTGAAGATGCGGACGGCTGCGGTATGGAGTCAGGCCTTTTGGCGCCGTAGAAAACGTTTTTGATGCCTGCCGATTCGATCGCTCCGAGGCACATCGGGCACGGTTCAAGCGTCACGTAGAGCGTGCAGTCCGTGAGGTTCAGCGACCCGCGCCTTATGGCGGCTTCGTTTATCGCGAGGATTTCCGCGTGGCCGTGGACGAGAAGCGACTTCCCGGGCATGTTGTGCGCGCGCGAAACGATATTGCCCGAACCGTCGGTGATCACGCAGCCGACCGGCACACCGTTTTCGAGCGCCGCGGTTTTCGCCTCGGCAAGCGCCTCACGCATATTTTCCGTCACTTCTTTAAAACTGACCCCGGTGTTCATAAAAACCGTCCTTTTCGCCGAAGCCGCCATCGTTGGAGGCGCGTTTTCAGCATTTTTTCAGAGTTTTGGGCGATAATAAACTGCGCCATTGCACGGACTCGCGCCCGCGCTTCAATAAAACACTTTTCGGAACAGTAAAAAAATGATACAATTCCATCTGTCCCGTTTTGGAATTATAACATTGCGGGGCGCGGGCCGCAAGCCCGTGATTTAAAACGTTTTAAGAGCCAGTTTACGGAGGCGGAAATGCTCGAGATTCCGAAAAAGAAAAACGGTAAAAAATACGACATGGAGGAGCTTCGCGAGATCGTCGAGAAGCTGAGGGGACCGGGCGGCTGCCCGTGGGACCGCGAACAGACGCACTACACCCTTATCAAGCCGATGATCGAGGAGGCTTACGAGGCGGTCGACGCGATCGAAAAGAACGACACCGCGAAAATGACCGAGGAGTTCGGCGACGTGCTGCTGCAGGTGCTTTTCCACGCTTCTGTGGCCCAGGAGAACGGCGAGTTCGACCTTGACGACATAACGGACAGGTGCGCGCAGAAGATGCTTTCGCGCCATACGCACATTTTCGGGACGCAGCACGCGGACAACCCGGACGAGGCGCTCGCCAACTGGGAGGCCGCCAAGATTAAAGAAAAGGGCTTTACGAGCCTCTACCAGGACCTCGCGGACATTCCGGAGGTGTTCCCGGCGCTGATGAGAGCGCAGAAGGCGGCGAAAAAGATCAGAAAAGCCGGCGCCGCGGAGAGTGATATTTCCGGAGAATCCACCGTATTTCCGGAAAATACCGATTTTTCCGACGAAAAACAGGTCGGGAGGCTGCTCTATGAGATCTGCCGGAGGGCGGAGGAGTGCGGCGTTGAATGCGAACTCGCGCTCAAGAGAGAGACGGACGAAGTGATACGTTCGAAAAAGGAGAGCTGAAAAGGAGAACTGAAGATGAGAATCGACAAATTCTTGAAGGTCTCGCGCGTGATCAAGCGCAGAACGGTCGCCAACGAGGCGGCTGACGGGGGCAGGGTCAGCGTGAACGGCAGGCAGGTCAAGGCAAGCTACGACGTGAAGGTCGGCGACGTCGTCGAGATCGCGTTCGCGAACGGACCGGTGAAATTCAGGGTCAAGAGCATTACCGAGACCGTGAAAAAGGCGGACGCGCAGGAGATGTACGAGCTGCTTTAAAACGCCTGCGAAAAGTTGAAACGACAGTTTGAAACCGCGGGGGACGTGCCGCCTGATTTTTGAAGAGTTGCGTGCGGAGCCTTCCGGCAAAGAAAGGAAAACCAGATGAACAGATTTTTGAAAATGATTTCGGTGCTTCTCTGCGCCGCAATGTTACTGGCGGTATTTGCCGCCTGCGACAAACCGGACGGCCCGTCGGACCCGACCGCCGAACCCGCAGCGACCGCTACGCCCGAGCCCGCAAAAGATGCGCCAGAATCCACCCTTGTAATCGCCAAAACTGCCGGCGAGCCTATCTACGAGAGCGAGTTTTACTACTTCCTCTACCAGGGACTCAGAGAAATCTACTATAAAGAGGGCAAGGTTTACGACGAGAACCTTTCCGACGAAGAAAATCTCGCGAACATGAAGACGTTTTTCTACTCCGAGGACGAGTCCGGCGTAACGTATCTGAAACGCGCCGCCGACCGCACGCTGGAGGTTGCGCAGGGCTTCAAAGTTGCCTATATTCTGGGAAAAGAAGCCGGTGAAAAGAACGCGGACAAGTATAAGGTCTCCGAGGAGGAACTCGCGCAGATACTCGAGTACATCGACAACGAGGCGGACTACGGCGCCAACCTTTACGGGTGCACGCGCGACGAATACTTCACGTACGTCTACGGCATGAACGTTAACGACGCCAAGCGTTACACGCGTCAGCAGCTCTACGCTGAGATGCACGAGACCGCGTGGGCGGACGAAAACGGCTACTCATTCGACGCCGTGAAACCGGAGGAGCCGGTCCAACCGACCAAACCGGCGGATATCGCGGAAGATGCCGACGAAGCGACAAAGGCCAAGTACGCGGAAGATATTACGGCTTACGACAAGGCGATGAGGGAGTGGCAGGACAACAGGAACAAGTACATCATCGAGTTGGACGGGTACGAGTTCAAGTTTGCCGAGTTCACTTCGCAGTTCAGGCCGGAATACGACGCCGACCCGGACGCCTACCGCGTTAAAACGGTCCGCTATCTGTACCTCTCGAAGCTTGACGCCGAAGGCACGCCGCTCTCCGAAGAGGCCTGCGCCGAAAAGAGAAAGAACGCCGAGTCATACGTTAAACTTGTTGAAGACGGACTCGCGTTCGAAAACGTTGTGAAGGGCTTCTCCGAGTCCGAAACGGTCGCGGCAGACCTCGGAATTATCGACGTCAACTTCTACAACGGCGAGGCGGGAGCACTCTCAGCGGCCGCGATCGACTGGGTCCACGAGGCTGACGCGCTTTCGGAAAAACCGGAAATAATCGAATCCGAAAAGGACATCACGCTCATCATGGTGATCGGAATCACCGACTTCGACAAAACGACCGGCCTTGTCGGCGACCCGGAAAAAACGAGCGTGGACGCGGTGCGCGCGAACGTTCAGTATGCGATGCTCGCGCGTCTCTATAACGAGGTGATCGAGGCGAAAATGACAGAGGAAAGATTCGCGCTGACGGACGTCAATGCGGAGCGCGTCATGGAGCTCGCGAAGAACTATCTCGAGTACGAGGACAAGGGGCCCGGAGGACACGCGGAGTGATCGTTCAAGCGGTAAAGAAACGCGTTAAAGAAACAGGTTTAAAGGGGCCGGGGCGGCCGGATTTTAAAAGGGCCGCCCCGGCTTTTCGCATTGATTTGCGGCCGCGGCAGGGGAACCGGTGGCAGGAGGCTGCCGGAGACGTGACGCGAGACGTGACGCGGGCGCTGTTTTCGCTTGAAAAACACGCCTCTCTGAGTTAAAATATAACGTTAGAGAACTCCGGAAAACCGGGGGGACTTGACAGACAGCCCGTGCGTTCGCTACGGTGCTGAAATGAGGCGCAAAGTGGACAATTTTATTGACAAAAATAATGCGGAACAGGCGCTTGAAGACGGTGCGGAAACCAAGGTTCTGACGCCGGAAGAGGAGGCGAAGCTCCTCGACATCAAGCGGAAACAGTCGCTTCAGCACATTCTGAGCCTTGTCAGGAAGGCTGTCCAGGACTACGACCTCATCGCCGAAAATGACAGAATCTGCGTCGGAATATCGGGAGGCAAGGACAGCGTTGCGCTTCTGTCGGCGCTTGCGGCGCTAAGGCGTTTTTACCCCAAAAAGTTCGAGCTGCGCGCGATGACTGTCGCCATGGGCTTCCCAGAGATGGACTTTTCGGAGATCGCCGCGTACTGCAAAAAGCTTGACGTGCCGTACGACGTTATCGAAACTCACATTAAGGAGATCGTTTTTGACATTCGCGAGGAGAAAAATCCGTGCGCTCTCTGCGCGAACCTCCGCCGCGGAGCGCTAAACGACAGTGCCGCCAAAGCGGGCTGCAACGTTGTGGCGCTCGGACACCACAGGAACGACGTCGTCGAGACGGCGTTTTTGAGCCTTTCTTATGAGGGCCGCTTCTACTGCTTCATGCCCAAAACGCACCTTGAGCGCAGCGGCGTGACAGTCATAAGGCCGATGCTTTACGTCGACGAGGGCGATATCCGCGCTTTCAGGCGGCTCGAAAACTACCCTGTCGTCGCGAACCCGTGCCCCATGGACTTCGCGAGCAAGCGCAGCGAGGTCAAAAAGATTCTGGACGGGCTGAATGCCGGGAACCGCTTTTTCCGCGAAAACATTTTCGGTGCGGTGAAGCGCGGGCTCTGGAAGGAGCAGGAGGCTCCGCAGCAGCCGAGACGCAGGAATAAGCCGGAAAACGCAGGATAACAGCGGAAAATAACGGAAAAGCCCGGAAAACGCCGGGAAATAACCTGATAGCCGGAAAACGCCGGATAACGGCAATAAACGGCGGAAAACAAAGGAAAATAACCGGAAAACAAAGGAAAACATGTCGGAAAAAATATACGGTAACACAAATTCAATAAGAAAGGCGCTTCTCGACTACCTCGAGAGCTTCGTGGGGAACGTCTACAACCCCGGGGAATTCCTGCCGGGAGAGATCATGGATATGCTCGTGACTGCTACGTCGTCGGCGGGTGTGGAGTTCGCGGTATTTCTCGACCGCAGAAACCGCGTCGAGGCGATCAGCGTCGGCAACCCGGAGAGCGTTACGCTTGAGGGCTTCGAGGACGCGAGAAGGGGCGAGAAGAGGCTCTCAGGCATCAGACTGTGGCACACACACCCGAACGGAACCTCGACGCCATCGGACGTGGACATCAGTTCGATGCAGGTTTCGAGGCTCGACGCTTGCGGCGTTGTGGGCGTGAACTGCGAAGAGGAGCGCGCGACAGGACTTACCGTCACCGTTCCGGTTCGCGACGAAGAGGGGCTTTTCACGGATTACGAGACGTTCGGACCGGTTCCCGTCTGGCGGACAGGGGAGTTTGACAGCCTTTTCGACAGAATTCTCGAGATCGACGGAGAGGCGGGAGATTTTACCTCGGAATCGGTCAAAAACGAACGTGAGCGCGCCATCGTCTGCGGCGTGATACTGCCGAAGGACGAGTTTTTGCGCGGAAGCGACGAACCGCTCGCGGAGCTGATCGAGCTTGCAGACACGGCCGGAGCGGACACGGTGGCGGAATACGCCCAGAGGAGACCCTCGCCGGACGCCCGCTATTATATAGGGAAAGGCCTCGCGCAGGAGATTTCGCTTAAGAGGCAGGCGCTGAACGCGACGCTACTTATCGCCGACGACGAGCTGAGCGCGGGAACGGTCCGGAACCTTGAGGAAATCACCGGAATGCGCGTTGTCGACCGCACGACGTTGATTCTTGACATTTTCGCCGCACGCGCAAAATCGCGCGAAGGACGCCTTCAGGTCGAGCTTGCGCAGCAAAAATACAGGCTTCCGCGGCTGATCGGCCTCGGAATTTCGCTCTCCAGGCTGGGAGGCGGTATCGGAACGAGAGGCCCCGGCGAGAGCAAACTGACGTCCGACAGGAACCACATCAGGCGCCGCATTGCCTACCTCGAGGCGGAGCTCAAAAAAGTCGCGATAAACCGCGGCACTCTCAGAAAAGAGCGCAAAAAGAACGGAATCCCGCAGGTCGCGGTCGTCGGCTACACAAACGCCGGGAAATCGACTATCGTGAACAGACTTTGCGACAGCGATGTTTTCGCCGAGGATATGCTTTTCGCGACGCTCGACCCGTCAGTAAGGAAGCTCGTAACGCCTGAAAACCGCGATTTTCTGCTGATTGACACGGTCGGTTTCATCAGAAAACTGCCGCATGAGCTTGTCGAGGCGTTCAAGTCAACGCTTGAGGAACTCAAATACGCCGACCTGCTTCTGCACGTTATCGACGGCAGCAGCCCGTACGCCGAGGAACAGGCAAAGGTTGTAAACGACCTCATTTCCGAGCTCGGGGCGGGCAGCAAGCCGATGTACGTGGCGGTCAACAAGATAGACAGGGCGGGTTCGGCCGAGATCGCTGCCGACAACGCAGGCACTACGTCGCACAAAACGTTTTTCGTGAGTGCGGCAACCGGCGAGGGAATGGACGAACTCCGCGACGCGATCGTGGGCTTTTTCAAGGTCTCCGAGAAGAAGTTCGACGCGCTGATTCCCTATACCGAGGGCGCGGCGCTGTCGTACCTCCACTCGAACGGACAGATTGAGGAGGAGGAGTACCGCGGGGACGGCGTGCGCGTTAAGGGCAGGATCGACGACTCGCTGTGGAAAAAAGAACTTGAGGCGTTCCTTCCGGAGCGCGTTACGGATGATAAAACGGCGGATGATTGAAGAAAGGAAACGCTGGGTGTGAAAATGGCTAAAACTGGTAAAAAAATCAAGTTGCTTATACTTTTTGGCGGACAGTCGACGGAGCATGAGATATCATGCCTTTCCGCGTATTCGGTGCTGAAAAACGTCGACAGGCGCGTTTTCGACGTGCGTGTTGTCGGCGTCACGAAGAACGGGGACTGGCAGCCGGTGACGGACGTTCCGCTTGAAGAGATCAAGGACGGAAGGTGGGTCTCCCACGTGGAGTGCGGCTCGGGAATGGCGCCCGCGCTCGAATGTGTGGCGTGGTGCGACGCGGTTTTCCCCGTTATGCACGGAATTATGGCCGAGGACGGCACGATCCAGGGCTTTTTCGCTCTCAACCGGAAACCGTGCGCGGGACCGGGCGTGCTCGCGTCGGCTGTCTGCATGGACAAGGTGTACACGAAAATCGTTCTGGAACACGCGGGAATTCCGCAGGCGAAGGCCGTTATCGTCACGCGCCCGGAGGTCGAAAACAATTTTGACGCCGTGGCGGCGGAGGTCTCGGAAAAGCTCGGCTACCCCTGCTTCGTGAAGCCGTCCAACTCGGGCTCAAGCGTAGGCGCTTTTAAGGTAAACGAGCCGGCGGAGCTCGAAAAGTGTCTGCGGGCGGCAGCCGAATATGACAGAAAAGTGCTTGTGGAGGAGTATATCGACGCCAAGGAGGTCGAGTGCGCGGTTCTGGGCAACGAAAATCCCGTCGCGTCAACACCGGGCGAGATCGTCAGCGAGAGTGAGTTTTACGACTACGACGACAAGTACATCAACGGAACGAGCTCCACGCGGATTCCCGCGGCGATTCCGGAGGAGGACCGTGAGACTGTTAGAAAGCTTGCGGTGAAGGCGTTCAAGGCGCTTGACTGCGCGGGCATGGCGCGCGTGGACTTTTTCCGAGAAAAGAAAACGGGCCGCATCCTGCTCAACGAGGTCAACACGATTCCGGGCTTCACCGACATCAGCATGTACGGAAAGATGCTCGCGTACGACGGGATCCCTTTTAAGGAGCTGATCACGAAGCTCGTTTCGCTCGCGATCGAGGACTTCGAAAACAACAAGAGGCACCTGTCGAGGTGATTTCCAAATTCTTATTTTCCCGGCGTTTTCGCCCGGTTGCGATCATTTCCGGGAAATAACTCTTTTAACCGACACCGGATTAAAAACACGAAGGAAAACATGAAGAAAACCGCTTCAAAACCAATTGGAATATTCGACTCGGGCCTCGGCGGCCTGACGGTACTTCAGGAGATCAGAAAGCTTCTGCCGGGCGAGGACCTGATATACTTCGGCGACAGCGGAAGGGCTCCGTACGGCACAAAATCGACCGAAACCGTCAGAAAATGCACCGAATCCGACATAAAACTGCTCCTCTCGAAGGACGTCAAGGCGATCGTCGCGGCGTGCAATACCGCGGCGGCTTGCAGCGGCAGGGAGTTTCTGGAATCGTTCGGCGTACCTGTAGTGGACGTTATCAGGGCGGGCTCCGAAGAGGCCGCCAGGGTCAGCAAAACGGGCAGAATAGGCGTTATCGGAACGCCTGCGACGATCAAGAGCGGCATTTACGAGAGGTCGATCAAGGCGCTCAGGAGCGATTGCGTTTTCACCGGGCGCGCGTGTCCGCTTTTTGTGCCGCTTGTCGAAGAGGGCTGGTGGGACAACGAGATCACAGCCGCCGTCTGCCATAAATATCTGTCGGGAATCGGTGACATCGACACGCTCGTGCTTGGCTGCACGCACTACCCGTATCTTGAAAAGGTTATAGCGCGCGAACTCGGGGAGGGCGTAACGCTCGTGAACTCGGCGAAAGCCGTCGCCGCGCAGCTTAAGAACCTTCTCGAGGATTCCGGCATTTCCGGAAAAAAGAGAGGCGGCAAGGCGGCTTACTATACGAGCGACAGCGCGGAAAAATTCGCGGGCCTGGCGGAAATGTTCCTGGGCAAACTTGACGGCCCCGTGCTGCGGGTCGACCCTGAGGACTTCATGGGGAAGCAGTGAGATGAAAATCAGATTTCAGGTGACCGGACCGAGGCTTAATCCGGAGAATTTCGCAGCGGGAAAATTCGATCCGGGACGTGATCCGGACGAAAGCTTTCGCTGCGATTTTTGCTGCTTTATGGGGTCGGAAAACGAGGCCTCGGAGGCGGCCGGAAAACTGCGGGAAATATTTCCGGAGGCAGGCGTTTTTTCCGCGAGCGGAAAATATCTGAATCTGCGGGCAGACGGGAAATTCATCGCGCGGGAAATATGCGGGATTTCCGGAAAATGCCGGGAAATATGCGGGATTTCCGGAAAATGCCGGGAAAACGCGGAAAAAGGCGGAAAAAAGCGGATTTCAGAGACAAATCCGGACGATTTTCACATTTTCTACGCGCTGATGAGAGCGAGACAGCTTGGAAAATGCGCGGACATTTCCGGGAAATATCCGGGCACGGGCGACGCGGAAAACGCGTGGAAAACGCTTGCGGAAATTTTGGAAAATTCGGAAATACTGAGGACGATGGCCGACCTTCTGGTGGCCGGAACGGAGCTTGAGAAGTCTTCGGAGGGCGTCGAAATCGAGTTCTCCGGCGGCAATTTTGCGGGAATTCTCGCGAGGCTGACCGTTCTTGCCGAAGAGCGGCGCGAACTCTCGAACCCCGGGCCGGAGCCCCTTATGAGCGCGGTTTACGGTTACATCGACGCGCGGACGGAAAAAGCGGAAACGACGGAAAATATATTCGAGGTGGGAAATATGAAAACGGACAGACCGGATGAAACCGGATTTGACGCGGAGTCGGTTAAAAACGGACTCGTGCGCTGGATAAGAGACTTTTTTGAGGAAAACGGGCCCGGGTGCAACGCGGTCGTGGGAATTTCCGGCGGCAAGGACTCGTCGGTCGCGGCGGCGCTCTGCGTGGAGGCTCTCGGAAAGGACAGAGTGATCGGCATACTGATGCCGGACGGCGAACAGCCGGATATAGATTTTTCCTATAAATTGGTAAATTCACTCGGTATCAGGCACTATACCGTAAACATTTCGCAAGGCGTTCAGGGGATCAAAAACGCGGTGCCGGCAGACGTTCCGGAGACGAGGCAGGCGTCAATAAACCTTCCTCCGCGCATCAGAATGAGCACGCTTTATTATCTTTCCCAGTGCATGAACGGAAGAGTCGTCAACACGTGCAACCTCTCCGAGGACTGGGTCGGCTACTCGACAAGGTACGGCGATGCCGCAGGCGATTTCAGCCCGCTTTCGCACCTCACCGTGACCGAGGTCAAGGCGCTCGGAAGGCTTCTCGGACTGCCCCGCGAGCTTACGGACAAGGCGCCCTCCGACGGACTTTCGGGCAAGACCGACGAGGACAACCTGGGCTTTACCTACGACGTCCTTGACAGGTATATCAGAACGGGCGAGATCGACGACGAACAGACAAAAATCCGCATAGACACGCTCCATAAGCGGAACATGTTCAAGCTGCTCCCGATGCCCTCCTTCGACCCCGGCATTGCGGTCTACGGCGGCGAAAACAAAATCAAAGCCGGAAGCTTAACCGGAACCGGAAACGAAAACAGCGGTACACGCGCCGGAAACAGAAAAGGGGCGACAGAGCTTGACTGAGTTTTACGAGTCTTTTGCGAAAACCGGACGCGCCGCGGAACTGATACAAAAGGGCAGGTTCCCCTGCGGCTGCGGCCGCGTACACGGCGCCAACGTCAAAGAGGTCATAATCGGGAAGCACGCCCTTGACGCCCTGCCGGGCGTGCTGGGCCGGCTCGGGGCCGCCCGCGCGTATATTGTAAGCGACAGAAACACGGAGCGGGCGGCCGGCGGCCGCGTCGCCGGGATACTTGACGCGGCCGGGTTCCGGCTCGACAGGTTCGTCTTCGACCGCGCTTTTGTCGAGCCGGACGAGCCGGCGGTGGGGGCCGCCGTCCTGAACATGTGCGGCGGCCCGTCCTCCGGCACGCAGCCTCCCGAAGGGAAAACAGCCGTTGTGGCGGTCGGTTCGGGAGTTATCAACGACATCTGCAAAATACTTGCGCACATGACAGGCGCGCCTTTTGTGACAGTTGCGACGGCTCCGTCTATGGACGGGTACTGTTCCTCGACGTCCTCTGTGCTGAGGGGCGGGTTGAAGGTTTCCGTTGCGTCGCGCTGCCCGGACGCGGTTCTGGGAGACACGGAGATACTTTGCGCCGCTCCGGAGAATTCGATTCTGGCCGGCCTTGGCGACATGATCGCGAAATACGTCGCGCTTTTTGAGTGGAAGCTCGGTCACATTGTGACAGGCGAATACTACTGCGAACTGACCGCGAACCTTATGCGCGAGGCGCTCGACAAAGTGGTTTCAAACGCGCCGAAGCTTAAAAACAGGGAGCCGGAGGCGGTCGAGGCCGTTATGGAGGGGCTTGTCATTTCGGGCATCGCGATGGACTACGCGGGAATCAGCAGGCCCGCTTCGGGCATTGAGCACTATTTTTCGCACATCTGGGACATGCGGGGCGTGTCGTTCGGCACACCTGTCGCGCTTCACGGCATCCAGTGCGGAATAGGCACCGTTCTGGCGCTCGAGGGCTACGAAAAACTTTTCGCGCAAAAGCCTGATTTTGAACGCGCAAAACGCGCACACGACAGTTTTGACATCGACGCGCACGCCAAAAAGATTGCCGAAAGGCTTGGTCCGGGCGGAGCGTTGATTGCCTCGGAAATCAAAAACAGGCGCCTTTACGATCCGGCCTACACCGCCGAAAGACTGCGGAAAATCGAGGAAAACTACCGTGAAATCAAGGATGAAGCGGAAAAAACGCTGCCTTCCCGCGATGAGACGGTGCGTCTCCTTAAGGGAGCAGGTGCCCCCGTGAGACCTTCGGAAATAGGCCTTCCGGACAACGAAATACCGGTGGACTTTACAATGACACGCGATATTCGCGACAAGTATATTCTCTCTTCGCTCGTTTATGATCTGGGAGCTCAAATAGAATTCGGGGTTTGAGCGGAAGGAAATAAACCGGAAAAGCCTGGGAAAGCCTGGGAAAGCCGGGAACGCCGGGGAAATAACGGAAAATGCCGGAAAACGGCGGAAAATAACGGAAAAACACGAAAAACGCAAGGAAACCGCTATGGAAGAAATACAACATGACATGAACGGAAAAACCGGCGGGACGGAGCCACGCGAGGAGCCTGTCGCCGAAAACACGACGGTAAACAGGCAGGAAATAATGCGCGAGATATACGCCCGCGTTTACAGAGGCGCGCTTTTGTGCCACATCCTCCTGATTGCGGGCGGCATACTGTTTTTGTTGTACAAGCCCCTTGTAACGCTCGTTTCGCGCGGGCAGTACGTTCTGAAACCTGCCGCTGTCGAAATAGTTGTTGGCGCCGTCGTGGCGGCTGCCGGCGTTCTGGGAGTAGTCTCAACGCTTGTCAACGTGCGAAAAGAAGCCTCAAAAGCATGCGTTGAGGACAGAACGGTCCGCGCGTATTTTTACAGGGACAGGATCGAGGTCGAAAACGGCGAACGCCTCAGCTCTTCTCTAAAGCTCGACCACCTTGCCAAAACAAGAGAACTCAAGCATTCGCTTCTTTTCTATTTTAAGCACGGGAGCGCGACCGAAATATTCTTCGCGGACAGGGAAGGGTTCACAAAACCGGACGCCGTCGAAAAGCTCCGGAAAATTCCCGCCTACAGGCTGAAAAGAAAATAAAAAAAGAGAAATCCGCTCGCGGAAGGGCGGATTTCTTAGTTTAGAGGTGGATTGAGCAGGCGGCGTCAGACCTTTCCGCCGTCGATGAAACGCTCCATAAGCGTATGGCCCGGAGACACGTAAACGCCTGTCAGGCGCGCGTAGTTTTCGTCGTATTTTGCGCCGGGATTCATCATAAACTTCTGTCTGCTGTCGTAAATAATATACGGAACCGCGTCGTGCGTGTGCGTTCTGAGAACGAGCGGAGTGGGGTGGTCGGGAAGAATGAGCATTCTGAAATCCTCGCCGGCCTCACGCAGAGCCTTTTCAACAGGGCCTACCACGCGCGCGTCAATGTATTCGATAGAGAGTATTTTTTCGGGGATCTCGTGGCGGTGTCCGCACTCGTCGGGCCCTTCCATGTGAATGTACACGAAGTCGCCGCCGCCGAGCAGGTAATCGACCGCGGCCGATGCCTTGCCCTCAAAATTCGTTTTATATGTTCCGGTCGCGCCTTCCACTTCAATGCTCTTCATTCCGGCGCATATCCCGAGCCCGCGAACCAGGTCGACCGCCGAAACGACGGCGCCGCCAAGACCGTATTTCTCACGGAAACCGGAAAGCGACGGACGCCTTCCCTCGCCCCACGGCCAGATCGAGTTTGCGGGTTTAAGACCGCGCGCGACACGCGCCTTGTTTACCGGGTGAGCGGTCAGCAGTTCAAAGCTCTTTTTCATAAAGCCGATGAGTTCGGCGTTCATGTATCCCTTCGGGAGATACCCGGTTATTTTGCGCCCGGTAATGTCATGAGGGGGCGTGCACAGGAGCTTGACGGCGGACGGCGCCTTCATAACTATGCAATGGCGGTAGCTGACCCCGGGGAAGAATCTAAACCCCTCAGAACCGAGTTTTTCGTTAATATATTCGATTAGAATTCTCGATTCTTCGCTTGTTATTTCGTCGGAACTGTAATCGACCATGGTCTTTTGCTCGTACGGTTCGTCTTCCGAGAGGCAGACGAGGTTGCAGCGGACCGCGAGATCCTCGTCCTTTAATTTGATGCCCATGCTGACAGCTTCGAGGGGAGAACGCCCCGAGTAGAAAGTATCCGGGTCGTAGCCGAGAACAGACATGTTTGCGATGTCGCTCCCCGGCGGGTTGAGGTGGTCGGGAACGGTTTTCACAAGGCCGAGTTCGCCGAATTCACACATTCTGTCGATGTTTGGCTTGAACGCCTTCATAAGCGGTGTTGCGCCGCCGAGTTCCGGAACGGGGTAGTCCGCCATTCCGTCTCCCAAAATAACTACGTACTTCATCTGTTTTTGCCTTTGTTTAGAGAAAATATCAGGCGGCCGCACGTTCCCGGACAAAGATGCGGAGCGGCCGCCGAAAATACAATTTATTCGCCTGCGGAGGTCTGTTCTTTGGAGCCGGTCTGTTCCTCGTGTGACTGAAGCAGCTGCTCGAAGCTTATTCCGTACGTGCGCGCGATATCAAGCGCGAAGCTTCTTCCCTGAGGAGGCATGGGCGTGATCTTGTAGGTGCGCTTGCTTCCGGATTTCAGCTTTTTGATTCCCTGCTCGGTCATTACCTCGAGCTCGTGCGACTCGTCGACGCCCGCGACAAGGCTCATCATATCCGACAGGCCCTCTTCTTTATTGAGCTCGGGAATGTTTTCGGCAAGCTCGTGGATGTGAGTCGCGAAAAGCGCGCGCGCGCCGATTTTACGCAGGTAGCGCATGATCTCGGTCGCGATGAACAGGCACTCCTGGTGGGACGTACTTGAAAGAGACTCGTTCATGAGAATCATACTGTACTTTGTGAGCTTGGGCAGGATCTGCTCAAGCCTCACGCACTCCTCGCCGAGACGGCCTTCGCTGACCGAGTTCTTTTCGAGTTCGGGGAAGTGGGTGAAAATGTTGTCGCACGGACTGATCTCGCCTTCGGAGCCCGCCACGGGAAGTCCCGCCTGGAACATCATCTGGGCAAGTCCGAGCGCGCGCGTTATTGTGGTTTTACCGCCCTGGTTCGCGCCTGTGACAACACCTATGCGGCCCTCCTTGTCGCCCATTTTTAAGTCGTTGGTGACGACGACGTTGTCGAGCTTGTTTATGCCGGTGTCGGACATGACTCTGATCGCGAAGCTTACGTCGTAAATGTCGCGCACGTCAAACCTGCGGTCGTCCATGGGAAGCGGCTTCGGGAAGCACATCGGAAGCCCCGCGTTTCTCAGCTTTTTAACAAGGTGACTGCCGCCGATATAGAACGAGATCTCGGGCATAAGCTCGAAAAGGAACGCGGACTCGACGCGCTCGAAGCGTGAGAGAGACTCCGCGAGGTGGCGGAAAGTGTCGCGCATAACGGAACTGAGATCGCGCATGATCGCGGCGTCAAGCGTTCCCGCGCTGTTGTCCTTAAGAATCGTGTAAAACGTGCCGATGCCGTAGTACCTGTCCTCGTTCGTTTTCGTGCCGAAAAGGTTGGACAGAAGGCCCTTGCGCTTGATGGGCTTTTCGCTGACCGAGAGGAGAACGGACTCGACCGGGTGCAGCTCGTTGTCGAGGTTGACGCCAAGCGTAACGCTTTGAATGCTTCTTATATCGTCGCTCAGGACAGGAAGAAGACGGACGAGTTCGTGGTATGCCGGGTCGGCGGTGATCCCGCTGATAAGCTCGCGCAGCTTGAGAAGTCCCTCGGAGTCAAACGTGCGCGAAGATGTGCAGAAAATACGCTCCAGAACGGTAACGCACTGTACGTATACTTTAAGAAGCTCCATGCGCCAGACCGTCTTGCGGACGTCGTCGTCGTGAGCGAGGTTCGTTTTTTCCATGCGGCCCAGCTGCATCGTGAGCGGCAGCAGGTCGGCGTTAGCCATTATTTCGATCTCCGGATACTTCAGAAAATCTTTTAAAATCGACTGGCGGTAGAAAATGGTCTTCTCGTCGGTCACCATGTCGCTGATCCTGTTGATAATGTAATCGCGGCCCTCGTTTCTGACCTCCATGCCCTCGAGAATCATATTCGCGTTTACGTCGCGTTCCATGATGTCCTGGTTGAACAGACGGCCCTCATCGGTTTTCATAGCCTGTTCGTGCGCGCGTCCTGCTTCATAGTCTGGCCACATAAGGCTGAAATGGTGTTTCTGGTAAATCGGGTTCATACGTTTGCTCCTTCTTAAATAGGGGTCGTTCCCGCGCGTGGCGGATTTTTTGTGAATATGCTTTCGCGCTTCTTACGCGTGTGCTTTTAAAATCGAATTGACCGCGAAGCCGGCCATAATCAAACCGGACACGGGAGGCACGAACGAGATGCTTCCCGGGGTCCTGCTGCCGGTTTTCACGGGCTCCTCCTGCGAATAGACAACGTTCAGCTTTTTGACGCCGCGCTCCTTGAGCAGCTTGCGCATAACGCGCGCGAGAGGGCAGTAGGACGTCCTGTATACGTCTTCCACTCGGAAAGCGGACGGCTCGAACTTGTTGCCCGTGCCCATGGAACTTATTATACCTATGCCTTTTTCCTGCGCTTTAACGGCCAGAAGAACCTTCGCGCTCACTGTGTCGACGGCGTCGCAAATAAAATCGACTGAGTCCCAGTCAACCAGGTCAGCCGTATCCTCGCCGAAAAAAATATCGAGCGCGGTAACCTCGCAAAAAGGGTTCACCTTCGCGATACGTTCCGCCGCCGCTGCCGTTTTGCGCATACCGATCGTGTCGGCGGTCGCGAAAAGCTGCCGGTTCATATTCGAAAGGCAGAAACTGTCGTTGTCGACAAGAATCAGACGGCCCACTCCTGCCCTCGCGAGCGCCTCGGCACAGTTCCCGCCGACGCCGCCAAGCCCGAAAACTGCAACGCACGAGCCCGCGAGAACGTCGAGCCCCTTTTTGCCAATAAGCAGCTCCTCGCGCGCGAATAATTCGTCTCTTGCCTCGACCGGAAAATCCATCTGATCCTCCCTACGGTTCTTTCAAAACAAAATGATATCACGACTCGCCGCCGAAATCAATCTCGGATTGCAATTTTTCGCTTTCCGCAAGACCGGCGGGTCACGGGAATCCTCTCGCCGGAAACCTTGAAAAAACCTTGAACGAACCTTGAAAACCGCCGCCTTCGGCGCGTGTTCGAAGACCTCCGCGAAAAAATTTTTCGCAGGTTTTCGGCAATTCCGCGGACGTCGCCGGAGCGCTGCCAAATAAGTTACAGAAGGCACCGGACATTTTCCGGTTTTTGCCTTTTTTTCGGGAAATACCGGCGGTTTTGGAAAATAAAAAAACGCTTGCAAACGCCTTGAGTTTTGCGGTAGCATTCGCCTTGCCGGGGCACAAACGGGCAACAATCGAGGAAGCGGAGCCGTCTTTAGGGGGAGCGGGTTCGCGAGGAGGGGCAGATGGAGTTTTATTTCAACGGAAGATACGCGGGAACGGAGGTAACGGCAGGAGACGGACTGCGGGCGGCAGGCGGCGGATTTTTTGCCGCTGATGAAGCCGGCGGCGCGGAAACTGCGGAAGCAGCCGGCGGAGGTGACGCGAAAGGCGGAATTCATGTAAAAACCGCGGGAGCGCGTTCGGAAGCGGGTTCCGGTGTTGGCGCGGTTACTTATCCGGTGACCGTCAGGGCCAGAAAGAAGAGCAACGGCGCGAAAGTGCTGATCAAAATCTGGCCGAAGGACGCGCCGGAAGGGCGAATCGAATGCGAACTCTGGAAAAACGCGTACAAAGGAGTGTATCTCGAGTCGCGAACCGAAGGCGGACGCCTGGTGATGGCGAGAAAATGGATCGACGGTGAGACGCTTGATGTTTTCGCGGAGCGGAACGGACCGTGCGCGAGAGAGAAAGCGGCGGAAATCGTCCTTGCCGTGGCGAGGAAACTCAAGGACTTTTACGAGGCAACGGGGATGTACCACGGGGACCTCAAGCCGGAGAATATCGTTTACGACGGGGAGGATGTTTTCCTGATCGATTTCGAGTCCGCGGGGCCGGAGCCGAGGGGCGGAAACGCTCCGAAAACAGGCAGCGCAAAAACCGTGAGGCTTGTTTCCGAGGGCTTTTCCGCGCCGGAGATATCGCGCGGGATGCCTTGCTGCAGGTCGGATTTTTATTCGCTCGGTATGATTCTGACGTTTCTGATTACCGGGAAGACAGGTCCGGAGGCTGTATCGGAGATCGGAGGGGCGGTCGGACAGTTTGCGGGGGTGTGTACAGATTCTGCCGTGGGAAGACGTTTCGGAGGAATTGAGGAACTGGCGAACGAACTGCGTTCAGCGGTTCAGGAGGAGACTCTGAATGAAACGGACCCGCGGGAGAATGACGCGCATGAATCGGGAGCCGTTCCGGCTGAAGGCGCTGCTTTTAAGACTGACAACGGCTCGCAGGATGGAATCCCGGAAAGAATTCCGGGCGGTACCGTATCGGTGGAAAACATGAACGTGACGGCGGCCAGAATCACATTCAGCATTGGCGGCGAAAGCCTTCCGGTAAACGGTGGTGACGTGAATGGAGAAAGTCCGGAAACGGTAGACGAACCCGGCGGGGAACCCGTCCACGAAACTCAGCCGGAGGCTCAAGCAGGAAATCCTTTTATAACGCAGCCGGAGTCAAGCCCGGAAACTAAGCCGGATAAACATCCTGAGAAGCCGGTTGACGCGTCTCCGGCACAGTCCGAAATACTGTTTCCGCACATGGAAAAAGGCTACAGAAAGCTCATTTTGTACGTGCCCGGAAACGTGGCGTTCGCGGCCGAACTCGGATACGTGACTTCCGCGTACATGGGTTTCAGAACGTGTGTTTACGAGCTTTGTGACTGCACGAACCCGCGTGTCGGATACTATCTGGAGGCCGGTTCCGGAGAAAAAACCGTTGACGCCGGATTTGACGCCGGAATTACCACCGGTGTTTCGGGTGCCCCGGCGGAAGGGAGGAGGGACGCGGAAAGGGTCTTTTATGAGACGGCTGTTTCAGAGCCAGGAGCCGTTTACAGCGTGGCGGGCTTGGAGAAACGGAATGCGGTAAGGGAGGAGCGTGAAGAGCCGTTTTTCGAGACGGAAAGGTGCGAATTCGGCAGGAGTCTCTTTTTCGGGAGCGGAAAAAAGGAGCCGGGAACGGTTCCGGACGACAGTGAAATGAGGGATTTCATGTCGTGGGCGTACAGCGAGTTTGACGTTACGGTGGTCTGCGACTCAACGCGGGAGAGCTCGGAGCGGAGGAACGGATTCCTGAGGTTTTGCGACTATGTGCTTGTTCCGGTTGAGATGGACGCGGACTCCGTGGAGGCGGAGATCTCGCACTTTACCTGGCTGATGAGAAGCAACGGTATTTCGCTGAAGAGGCTGAAACTTGCCGGGTGGGAAAAGGTGTGCGACGAGGGGGCTGAGGACGCTTTTCCCGGAGAGGCATGCGAGAACAGTTTTCTCGGGTTTATAGGTTATGACAGAAGGCGGCACTACACGAAAAACGCGGAGGGAGGGTACTACTGCAGAACGATGCCGAGAGAGATCGTTTCCGAATACTGCCGGATAGCGGGAGCGCTCGCGTACGGCGACAGGTCTTGTGCGTAGCGAAAATGCTTGAAAAACGCGCGCGGAAGGTGTATACTGAATTTGTATGTAATCTCCTGAAAGCAAGGCGCTTATGAGACTCTATTCGGTTCAGAAAAAGGAAATACTTGCAAGACTGCTTTTGGAAGGCTTCAGCGGAGACGATTCGTCGCCGGTCGCGGAACCTGCGCCGTGGGACGCGAAAACCGCAGTATGGCGGTGCGCGCGGAGAGTGGACGGAAAACATGAGGATGATTCGTCCGGAATTACGTGCGCCGTTGTGGACGCGGGGAACGTGACGGTCTGCGAAGGAGCGCTGGAGGGCTTTGACGGCGGAGAGGAAAACTGCGCGGCCGAATCGGACGGTGCGGTCGGCGCGTTCGGCAGGTCGGCGGTTCCGGCGGCGGAATACAAACTCGGGATGTACATTAAGCCGGTTTATTTCGTCAGCGGAGAGGTTCCCGCGTCATGCGTCTCACTGTCGCTGGAAAGCGGGGACATCGAGATTTTCGAAAGCGAAGAGCGGTATTACGTGGACTGTCTCACGGAGATCATGAAGGAGAAATACGACGAATTCAGCCTTTACGCCGTCAGAAGCATGTTCGAGACGCTGACTGCGGCGGGGATAATGAAGAAACGCGTCAACGGAGATTACTTAATATTTACTGACGAAGACGGAAAAAACTATCCTGTTTGCAGACATTTTGCGAAGGATAGACGTGAGTCGGATTAACGGAGGTTCAAATGGACAACGACAGCAGCCGGACGGACGACAGAGAAGACCAGAGGCACCCGGAACAGGGCGGCGCCAACCAGGATTCGGGGCGCAGGCAGAACGGAAATTACCGCGGAAACAACTTCAAAAAGAAGAACAACAGGAATTTCCGATCGCAGGATCAGCGCCAGACGCAGGCACAGGGACAAAACCAGGGCCAGCGCAGAGAATTCAGGAAGAACGACGGACAGCGGCAGAACCAGCGCGAGCAGCAGGACAACCGCGCCAGAAACTTCAGGCAGCAGGGTATTCTCAGAACTGAGGACGAGACCGCCGAAGACATCGCGATGGAAGTGAAGGCGATCGAGGCCGAAATCGAGATGGAACTGAACGAGCTGAGATCGTACAAGGTGTCGTTCGGCGCGTGACCGCGATGAAAGAGTTTTTACTTGGAGACAGCGGCATTCCGGTTTCGTGTATAGCGCTCGGCACCGATTATTACGGAAAGACGATTCCGCGCGAACAGGCGTTTGAACTACTCGACACTTACACCGGATACGGCGGCAGGTCGATTGATACGGCGCACGTTTACTCGGACTATCTGCCCGGAGAGAGACATTCGAGCGAGAAGACGATCGGGGAGTGGCTGAGAAGCAGACGCGCGAGGCAGAACGTTGTTCTGGCGACAAAGGGCGGCTTTCCGCAGCTTGACGATTACTCGGTTTCGAGGCTGACACCGGAGGAGATCAGAAGCGATCTGGAAGAGAGTCTTTTGTGTCTTGGGGTCGATTACGTCGACATCTACTGGCTTCACAGGGACGATCCTTGCAAAGACTGCGGCATGTTCATCGAGGTGCTCGAGGGTTTCAGGAAGGAAGGGCTCATAAGGAGCTACGGGCTTTCGAACTTTACCGCTTCGAGAGTGAGAGAAGCCGACAGGGAGGCCGTGAAGCGCGGGCTGGGACCTGTTCCCGCGGTGCAGATCAAGTGGGGACTTGCCAAAACGGCTCCGGGACGTGTTTACGACAAAACTCTGGCCGAGATGGACGACGGATATTTCGGTTTTCTTGAGAAATCGGGGAAAGCGCTTTTTGCGTACAGCTCGCAGGCGAAGGGGTTCTTTTCGAAGCTTAAGTTTGACGGCGAAGGGAATCCGCTTATGGAGCCGGGGAAGTGCCGCGACAGATATTTTTGCGCGGAAAATGTTGAAATCTACAAAAGACTGAGCGGGGAGGCCCGCATGAGAGGAATGCCGGTGGCGGAGCTTGCGCTGCGCAAGATGCTTGAGGCGCCTTTTCCGGTGTCGCTGATCGTCGGTTCGAGGACAAAAGAGCAGCTGGAATCGTCGCTGAAAGCGGGGTGCGACGCGTCGGGAAAATGACGCGGACGGAGGCTTAGGCTATCGGGGAGTTGAATTTATGGAAGAAAGTCTGCCGATTGAAATGCACAGAGAGATCAAGGGGAAGATCGAGACGCACGTGCGCGTGCCGCTTGATACTCCTTACGACGTTTCACTCGCATACATACCCGGAGTGGCGGAAACGTGCCTTGAGATCAAGGCGAACCGCAACAAATCGTTTTCGATGACGCGCCGCTGGAATACCGTAGCAGTGGTTTCAAACGGGACTTCGGTTCTTGAACTTGGAGATATCGGACCGGCGGCAAGCCTTCCGCTTCTTGAAGGAAAGGCCGCGGTGCTCAAAACCTTCGGCGGTGTCGACGCGGTTCCGGTTTGCGTGGATTGCAAAGACGCGGCGGCGCTGAGCGGAATTATCGCGAGTCTTGAATTCGGTTACAGCGGTTTTCTGCTTGAGGGAATTTCCGCGCCCGAGTGCTACGAGGTGGAGCGGGAACTTAAAGCAAGATGCGCCGTTCCGGTTTATAACGACAGCCGCGAAGGTACGGCCGTGGCGGTGCTGGCGGCGCTTAAAAACGCGCTGAAGCTTGCGGGAAAGACGCTAGGCGAGGCGAAAACCGTTATAAGCGGATGCGGCGCCGCGGGGACTGCCGTCGCGGAGATGCTTCTTAAGGCGGGAGTTCGCGACATAGTCATGTGTGACAAGAACGGAGTGCTTCTCGAGAGACGGTGTGCGGGAAATCCGGAGCTTCAGGAGCTGTTCGCGAAGACAAATCCGCGCGGAATCAGAGGAAAGATCAAGACCGCTTTAAAAGGTGCGGACGTGTTTATAGGACTTTCGGCGGCCAATGTGATCACCGCGGAAGACGTGGCGACAATGGCGGAAAAGCCTGTTATTTTCGCGATGGCGAATCCGATTCCGGAGATCATGGCGGAGAACGCTCAAAAAGGCGGAGCGTTTATATACGCGACCGGCAGAAGCGACAGGCCGAATCAGATCAGCAGCATTTTTGTGTTCCCGGGGCTTCTGAGAGGTACCCTGGACGCGAAGGCGAAAGAGATCAACGACGAGATGCTTTTCGCTGCGGCGGACGCGCTTGCAGGTGCTGTGAGCGAGGACGAGCTCTCCGTGGAGAACATACTGCCTTTCCCGGTGGATCCGGAGTCGCGGCAGATTCTGTGCGGCAGGATTGCGGACGCGGTTAAGGCGGCTGCGGTGAGCTCGGGGGCGTCTACCCAGGGCGGATACGTGCCGACCGTTTCGCGCTGACGTTTTGTGAGAGGAGTTGAAAAATAGGATGGCGTTCGAGAAGCTTATCGGACAGGAAGACGTTAAGAGAAGACTTTCCGCGGCTGTGGAAAGCGAAATGCTCAGCCATGCCTATATTTTCAGCGGACCGGACGGAATCGGCAAAATGACGTTTGCGCTTGAGTTTGCGGGGCTCGCCATGTGCGGCGCTCCGGTGAACGGCCGGAAATGCGGCAGGTGCAGGGCGTGCCAGCTGGGAGAGAGCGGAAACAACGTCGATCTGAGAATTATCTCCCCTGAGGAAAAGAAGACCCAGATTGGCGTCGAGGCGGTCAGAACACAGATATGCGATGAGGTTTTCAAGGCGCCGGTTTTTTCCCGGAAGAAGGTTTTTATCGTCGACCGAGCAGACAAGATGAACGAATCCGCGCAAAACGCGCTGCTTAAGACGTTCGAGGAGCCGCCGGCATATACGCTGATCATTCTGCTCTGCGACAGCGTTCTGCCGCTTCTCGAAACGGTTAAATCGAGGGCAGTGGGGATCGAATTCCGGAGAAACACGGACAGCGAGATAATCCAAAAGTACCGTGAGCTGCGGGACGAAAGCGCGCGTTCCGGAAGCGTTCTTCCCGAAATCGACACGTCGCTTCTGTGCGCGTATGCGGACGGCCTCATGGGAAGAGTAGGCGAGCTTTGCGCCGACGGCGGTGAGCTGATCCGCGCGAGAATCGAGCTTGTGGAGAAGCTTTCCGACCTTTACGCGGGGAAAAACGGAGCGAAAGCGGCGATTTCGTCGATTATCGACGTGCGCAACAAGAATTACGATTTTGCGTTCTTTTCGATGATGTCGTTCACGAGGGACGCTATGCTGATCGCAAGGTTCGGCTCGAAAACGGAGATCATGAATCCCGATTTGAAAGAGCAGCTTTCGGCGATGGCAAGGGACACCGGATATTACAGGCTGAAAAACGCGCTGACCGAGATAGACACGTGCTACAGAAATCTCGCGAGAAACGCGATGCCGGAGCTTGCTACCGACAACATGCTGATAAGGATCGCGGGCTGAGCGGTCAGGGAATTTTTAGGGAAACCGGCCGGCGCTTGAACCATGAACGGACTTCGTGAAAAGCCGGCGGAATTTGATTACAGAAGAACAACAGTTCACGCGTTTTGGGCGTGACAAGGAGATTTTATGGCCAGAATTTGCGGCGTTAGACTGACGCCTAACGGAAAGATTATTATGTACAACCCCGGGAAAAACTCACCGGAGCCGGGGGATTTTGTGGTAGTTGAGACCGCCTACGGACTCGGACTCGGAGAGATCGTTTACGGATCAAAAGAGGTCGAAAAGGAGCCGGAGGGAACGGAACTCAGGCAGGTCGTGAGGATCGCGACGGATAAGGATCTTGCCGACGCCTCAGAAAACGCGGAACTTGCGAGGAAGGCGTTTCAAATCTGCAAGCAGAAGATAGAAGAGGAAGGCCTCGAGATGAAGCTTTTCAAGACGGAGTTTACGCTTGACCGCTCGAGAGCCGTTTTTACATATATGTCGGATCAGCGCATCGACTTCAGAAACCTTGTGAAGGAGCTTGCGCCGCTCATCAGGACGCGAATTGAAATGGTTCAGGTGGGACCGAGGGAACACGCGAAGATCGTCGGCGGACTCGGCGTCTGCGGCAGGCAGTTCTGCTGTCAGAGCTTCATGACGACGTTTGAACCGGTTACGATCAAGATGGCGAAGGACCAGGGTCTGACAAGCAACCCGGCGAAGTACTCGGGCAACTGCGGCAAGCTTCTTTGCTGCATCAGGCACGAGGAGCCGGCGTATGAGTACGCGCACGGCATCATGCCGAAAAACGGCTCGCTTATTATGACTCCGGACGGCCCCGGGAAGATCATAGTTGTAAATATGCTCAAAGAGACGTGCACCGTTAAGGTCGGACTCGAGCAGAATTTCGAGATCAAGTCGTACGGCGTGGACGACATCCGCCAGCTCACGGACCAGGAGCGCAGCGAGTATATTGCGCTCAGGAAGAAGGAGCGCGACGAGCTTGACGAGGAGATTGTGAGGCGGAAACCTGAAAGAAGTTCCGCGGAGGAGGGCGGCAACCAGAGCCAGGGTGACCGCGGCGACCGTGAACGGGGCGATTCGCAGGAGAAACCCTACCGCCAGAAAAACAGACAGGATACGAGGAAGCGCTCATATGACGGCGGCGCGAGAGGCGCGGATGACGGCACACGCGGCGAAAGAACCGACAGGGGCGAGCAGGGCAACGGCTTCAGGACCGGTTCGGGCTCCGTTTCGGGCACGGATGACGGATCAGGCTCCGGTTCCGGATATGCTTCCGGGGCGTTCCAGGGTGCCGGAGAAGGCGGGGAAAACGGTCGCGGAACCGGCAGAGAACGCGGGAATATGCCTAAATTCAGGCAGGGAAAGCAGAGAAGAAACAACAGGAAAAATACTTTAAGACCCGCGGGCGAGGAGGAGTCCTCCGAGCCGGCAAAGAACCGCCAGAGGAATTCCTTCCACTCGGGCCCGAGAAAGGGAGGCCAGGGAGTCAAGAGAACCCGGCAGTTCGGGCCGAACAAGAATAAGGAAAACAGAAACAGGGACAACTGAGTTTTGTCGCAGCTGATTTATGGAGAAGCCGGCGGCCCCGAGCGATAGGGGGACGCCGGCTTCTCGGCTGGATGATTATGACGCGGCGGCTTTTTTGGGTGGCGCCGCACGGCGGATGCCTGTGAGTTTTTGCCTATTTGGAGGGCTTTTTGAAGAGGATAGCCAGCGCGATGATGAGGATCAGGGTGACTGCCGCGAGGAGAAGGAGCAGACCGTAGGACGAGCTTTTGCAGCCTTTCGGGAGGGGTTCGCCGCTTTCGGGTGTCGCGTCCGCGGGGGTGATGTCCGGGTCGTCTGAAGGAGTCGTTGCCGGTTCAGACGGTGAGGGCGTTTCTTCGGAGGCTGTCACTTCAGGAGTTTCGGAAGGCGTCGCGGTGGGTTCGTCGGTAGGAACTTCCGTAGGAACTTCGGTCGGGACCGCTGTCGGCTCGGGAGTCGGTTCCGGAGTGGGAGCTTCGGTGGGCTCGGGAGTTGGGGTCGGCGTAGGAGTCGGAGCAGGTGTAGGCGTAGGCGTCGGCGTTGCCGGATTGGGCTCTTCCCCGCTTATGCAGCCGTCGCCGGCAGGGTGGAATTCGAGAGAGCGAATCGAGAAAGAGTCGGCTCCGCCGAGCTCGAAGCGGAAAAAGTTGAAGGCCTTGTCCCAGACGGGAAGAGTGGAGAGGTTAAGCACGTAATCACTGTATTCGCCGGTAAGCGTGAGCGTGTAGCTGAAGGCCTCGTCGGGTTCGATTATGAGTTCGTCGCCGGCGTAGACTTTAAGAGTGGCGCCGGGAACGGAGGATTTGAGAGACATTACGACGTGACTGAAGTCGGCGGCGTTGACGGCCATTCCCATGTAGTCGAGGTGGACTTTGGGACCGCCCGCACGGGTGAAAACGGCGTCGGACGTTCCGCCGATCGAAGTCCCTTCAAGAGGGAAGAAAAGAGCGCGCTTGTAGTCTTCGTCAAAGGTGAGCGCTCTTCCGTCGACAGGGTGGCGCGTTTCCGCAACATAGGCCGTCTCGGTTGAGAGGTGGTAGTAGTCGGCGATTCCCAGCGCGATGCTGCGGCCGAGGGAGTCGAGCTTTTCGTCGGTTGAGAGGTATTTGCGGACGTCGTCAGGGTTGCTGATGAAGCAGCACTCGATGATGAGGCCGGGGAAACCGCCGCGAATGGAGCGCATGACCATTCCGTAGTAGTCCTGAAGCGAGCCGTCGGGGTACCAGGCGTGGTAGGTGGCGGTGTTGGCCATAGTTGTGAGAAGACCGCGGTCCTGAAGGCCGAGAGACGTCATTCTGGAGATGATCGAGCGGCTGAGGTCCTGTGTGATTTTTGTGAGATCGGGGCGGTAGGCGCTGTTGGCGCAGCAGGCGAGGACGCCGCTGACGTCGGCCGAGTCGGCCGAGTTGTTGTGGATCGAGACGAGCACGTGGGCGCCCATGGCGTTGGAGCGCGAGACACGCTGCGCGTTTGTGAGCTTTTCGTCGCCGGTGCGCGTCATTACGACGTCGACGCCTTTGTATTCGGAAAGATATTTTTTGGCCGCCATCGCGATTTTCAGGTTGCATGTCTTCTCCTCGTAGAGAACGCCGTCGACGGTTCTGCTGGCGCCGGAGTCGTTTCCCCCGTGGCCGGGATCGAGACAGATCACGAGGTTCTGCGCGCGTGCGGGAAGCATTCCCGAAAGCAGGCAGAGGAGAAAAGCGACGGCAAAAGCGGCTGCAGCGAAGCGGTAGCGTGGCTTTTGTGCGCGGGTGGTTTTCGTTTCGAACTTGATTTTTTGCTTAAGTAACATAAGAGGGCCTTTCGTTGTGCGCCCCGGTTTTGCGAATGAGATCGTAGCAATGGGCGGGATGGCGTTTTTGACGTCGGTTTATTTTAACAGATTTCGCCTTCGCGCGCAATAAATATAAACTGACAGTGTTTATTTGTGTTTATTGACTGCCGGGGTGCGCAAACATTGCGAAAACAGCGGGAAAACGGCGGAAATGGAGCGTTTTTTCGTTTGCATAGGCGCGATTTTTGGTGTATAATAAAAACGTGTTGCCCGTTTTGCGGGTATCACAGACAGGACGGAACGGCGGAGCGCGTCTCCGGGAAGGGGACGGCGGCGCGAACGGAAGGAGCTGATTTTATGAAACTTGCGTTCATAGGCTGCGGAGCAATGGGCGGAGCGCTCGTGTCGGGAACCGTGGCAAAAGGGGCCGCGGACGGCGGAGACGTGTTCGTTTTCGACATGGACGGCGGAAAAACCGCTGCGCTCGCGGATAAATACGGTGTAAACGTGTGCGGGAGCGAGGAAGAGGCCGCGGAGAAAGCGGATATTATTTTCGTGTGCGTGAAACCTGCGGTTACAGGCGCCGTTTCTAAGAAGATAAAAGACGCCGTGAGGGACGCGAAGGGCGGAAAGGCGGTCGTGTCGGTTGCCGCGGGCGTTACCGCGACGTCGTACCTGGATATTCTGGGCAGGGACACGAAGCTTGTGAGGCTTATTCCGAATCTGCCGGCTCAAACGGGAATGGGCATTACGGGTGCGTTTTTCGTGAATTTTGACGCCGGAAACGCGCGCGACGCAGAACTCAAAAGCGGTATTATGAAGATCCTTGAAGCGGTCGGAAGCGTTATCGAGGTCGCGAGCGAGAAAATGATCGATGAGATGATCGCGGTGACTTCTTCCAGTCCGGCGTATTTTTGTATGATGATCGAGGCGATGGCCGACTATGCTGTCAAGGTCGGATTTACGCGTGCGCAGGGACTCGAGATGGCGGAGAGGGCGATGTTCGGGACCGCCGGATTTTTGCTTGAGAAAGGAAAGCATCCCGCCGTTCTTCGCGACGAGGTCTGTTCTCCGGGCGGCACAACGATAGCCGCTGTCGACGCGCTTGAGAAGGCGGGATTCAAGAAGGCCGTTCTCGAGGGAATGGACGCGTGCCGCGCGAAGGCGGTCAAAACGGAGGGGTACATTTGAAGGAAGTATCGATTTACACTGACGGAGCGTGTTCGGGAAATCCGGGACCCGGCGGGTACGGAGCGATTCTGATATACCGCAGCCACGTCAAAAAAGTATACGGAGGCGAGCCGGAGACCACCAACAACAGAATGGAGTTGCGGGGCCCGATCGAGGCGCTGAAGCTTTTGAAGGAGCCGTGCTTCGTGAATCTCTACTCGGACAGCAGCTACGTTGTGAACACTTTTACGCTCGGCTGGTACGAAGCCTGGGAGAAAATTAATTTCAAGAACAAGGCGAACGTCGACCTGGTCACGGAGCTTGCGGAGCTGTGCAGGATTCACAAGGTCCGGTGGATAAAAGTGAAGGGACACGCCGACAACGAATACAACAACGAGTGCGACAGGCTCGCGGTCGCGTACGCGAAAATGATCGCGGCGGGAACGGCGCCTGACACGGAGGGAAATCCTATAACGGTTGAGACCTGCTGACAGAGAGGCGGGACTATCGCGCGGGAACATTTCCGGATGGTTTACGAGAGCATTTTCCGGTAACGGCCCCGGCGGCAACATATTTGACTTCACACATGAGGTGAGAAAAATGAGTAACGAGTACAAGAGAATTTTGACGATCCAGGACATTTCCTGCGTGGGACAGTGTTCGCTGACAGTCGCTCTGCCGATTATTTCGGCGTGCGGGATCGAGACGGCCGTGCTGCCGTCGGCGGTTCTTTCGACGCATACCGCGGGTTTTGACGGGTTCACTTTCCGCGACCTGACAGGCGATATGGGCAAGATCTGCGACCACTGGAAGCGCGTCAATATCAAATTCGACGGTTTTTATACGGGCTATCTCGGAAGCAGCGAGCAGATCGACCACTGCCTTAGGATTTTCGAGGAGACTGCGGCAGACGGCGCGGTCGTTATTGTCGATCCGGCGATGGCCGACAACGGGCGCCTTTACGTGGGCTTTGACATGGCTTTTGTCGAGTCGATGAAGAGGCTTGTCGCGCGCGCGGATATCGTTCTCCCGAACATCACCGAGGCCTGCCTTCTGACCGGCATGGAGTACAAAACCGAATACGACGCGATGTATATCCGCGAAATCACGAAGCGTCTTCTCGACCTCGGAGCGAAAAACGTCGTTCTGACCGGCATCGGGTTCGAAAAGGGCTTCACGGGCGTGTGGTTTGAAAACCGCGAAAAGGCGGACTACTACAGGCACGAGCAGCTTCCCGGCGGATGCCACGGAACCGGCGACGTTTACGCTTCCGCTTTTGTCGGCGCGCTCATGAGGGGCAAGGGCATTTTCGAGGCGGCGTCGATCGCTGCGGACTACACGGTCGAGTGCATTAAGAACACCCAGGGCGACAGTTCCCACTGGTACGGCGTCAAGTTCGAGCCGGTGCTGCCGAAGCTTATCGGAAGGCTCGGGTGACCTTACGAGAGACGGATAATCTCCGGATTTTCCGGAAAAGCAAACAAAAAACCGTCCGGTATCCTGAACGGAACCGGACGGTCAAAACGTGGCGGAGATGAAGAGATTTGAACTCTTGCGCCGGTAACCCGACCTACACCCTTAGCAGGGGCGCCCCTTCGGCCAACTTGGGTACATCTCCAAACCGCCTGTAAAGTATAACATAAAAAAATAATTCGTCAAGCGTTTTTTTATTTTTGCAAAAATAGAAGCGGTTTCCGGCGGCGCCGGCTGCCTGAAATGATTAAAACGGAGGATGAAATGAAGGCTGAAGAGTTCTGGAAGGTTTACGCGGCAGAATTTAAGAGGTACGAATACACCGGATTCAGGGCGGTCGACAGGAAAGTGGATCCGGACAGCAAGTATTTCGAAGAGGGCCTGTTTGCGAACGAAAACGGCGTCTGGTGCGTCGAGGAGACATCGGAAAAGGGAAAGGCGCCCTTCCACTGGGAATTCGAGACCGAGGAAGAGGCTGTCGAGACGGTCCTCAGGGAGTGCCGCGGCAGGAAAAAAGCGGCTTTGTACTGATTTTGGCGGTTTTTCGGGGATTTCCCGGAATTTCGACAATTTCGAGGATTTTGATGATTTTGCGAAAATTCCGCTTGCAAACGGCGGATGAATGTGGTAATATACTATTCGCATTTTTTAATGCACGGAGATGTCGCCTAGTTGGTCGAGGGCGCGCGACTGGAAATCGCGTAAACCACACCATGGTTTCGGGAGTTCGAATCCCCCCATCTCCGCCAACAAAAAACGACTCCTTTCGGGGTCGTTTTTTGTTGTATAGAACAGTAGGGGGATTCGAACTCCGGGGTCCCCGCAAAGTCCCGGGACTTTGTGGGGAAAAGGAGCCGCAGCGGCGTAAACGGAGTCTTTCAAGCGAAAGGCGGGAAAGAGAAAAAAAGAGCTTGGAAGACGGAGTCAGCGGCGCTTGGGGCGACGCAATCCCCCCATCTCCGCCAGAAAAATCCGTCCGAAAGGACGGATTTTTCAATGAAGTCGCCCTTCGGGCTAATGAAGGAATGAAGACGCTTAATTAGCGCGCTTATCTTATGGCTTTTTCTGGCCTTCTTCTCATAGCTCTCGAAAGGCTGGTTGTCTGATTATCCTTATGAGAACCAGCCTTTTTCGTCGATTTTTTCGCTTTTCGTGAGTTTTCTCACTTTTTCAGGTTCCAAAAATTCAGCGAGTTTCATAGATCGGCTAAAGCTCGGCTAAAGGCTAAAGACGTAAAGGCTAAAGGGCTGCTTTTTTGTCGACTTTTCGCGCGGAAAATGATAAAATCAAGTAAAGCGTTCGCTTATCTTCATAAAAAGGATGTAAGACGATGGTTGGAAGCAGGTTCATAAAGTGTTTTTCGAAGACTCTCGCGCTGCTGCTCGGGGTTGTTTTCGCGTCGGCGGCGGTTTCGGGGAATACGCCAAACAACGCGGCGCGCGCCGACTCCGGTGAGACGAAGGACATTGCCGGCAGGTTTAAATATGAGTGCGAATCGGTGCCGGTGTACAACTCCAAAGGCACGAAAAAGGTGCAGAACGTGCGGCAGGACGACCCGAAAGCGTCGGGAGGTGCCACGGCCGGCGTGACCGGAAACAAGTTTTTCGTTTTCGAGCACGTTCCCGAGGCGAATCTGATACATATCGCGTACGCGTCGCCGAACACGTCGACGATTCTGGCACAGGTGAAATATCCGGGTTCGGAGGAGTATATTACGCTTTGTACGATCGAGTTTTCGACCTCCAATTCGTGGTATATGGATTCGTCGTACACGGCGACGTCTCCGGTTGTGTACATTCCCGAGGGGTCGGACGTGAGGATCAAGCCGGCGGTTGACGTAAACCTCGACTGCCTGTGGTTCACTTACGAGGCGGTTTCGGGCGACGACGCGGTGCCGGAGAAAGCGATCGGACCGGGGCAGTTTGACGCCGGGGACCCGAAGGAGGACAAGGCGCGTGTTGAAGACGACATGATGGCGCCGGGAGGAAAATGCGTGACGGTTCCGGAGGGAGGGACGTTCGCGGTGACGATTCCGGGGGACGGACGCTTCAACGTGCTCGATCTTTCCTACTCGGCAGAGGACGGCGCGCAGGTTGAGATCGAATCAAAAGGCGAAAAAGGCGTTTTCGCGCTGCCCGCTACGCCGCTCCGGGTATTCAAAAACCGCGGTGTAAAGACAGAAGCATTCATGGGCGGAGATACCGTTACCGTGAAGTGCGTGAAGGGCGAGATGAGGGTCGCGTACATTAGGCCCGATTTTGCGGAAAATTCATTGCCTGTAGCGGTGGAGAGACTTCCCAGTGCGGGGGAGCGGAAAACGGTCGTTTTGGACGGGATTTGGGACGCGGACGCCACGTTTTACGACGTTTGGACGGTTCCCGGCGAGGTTCCGGAGGGGCTCATTTTTCCGGACTCGGCGCCTGTGCCGGGGCTGTGGAGCAACGCGGCGTATTCGCTTGGAAACTACGCTCAGGCGATGTTCTGGCTTAGCCGGAAGATCGAGCTCGCGGAGGAGCCTTCGGGTACCGTTCTGCTGAAAATCGGGGCGGCGCTGTACGGAAGGTACGTCTACGTCAACGGGAAGTTCGCCGGCTCTTACGAGTACAACTACACGCCTTCGGTGACGGACGTTTCCGGAATGCTTCACAAGGGAACGAACACGCTGACGGTCATGCTTGGCAACTGGGGGCATCAGGCAAATGACCAGGCGAACGTCGCGCACGTGCTTCACGACGGCGAGTCGACTGAGGACGAGCCCGGAATTATCGATTCGGTGGAGCTGATTTTCTGCGGAGATCCCGCGGTCAGCGCTGTCCAGACGGCGCCTGACATCGAAAACGGAACGCTCGACGCGAAAATAACTATTAAAAACTATTCGGAAGCTGAAATCACGACGGACGTGACGGCGACCGTATACGAGCTCGGCATTTTCGAAAACGGCGTCGCGAAGGCGGAGGAGATAAAGGCCGGAGAGCTGAAAATGACCGGCGCCGCCGTTGGGGCGGGAGAAAGTTTAGACCTGTATTTAGAGAAAATCAAGCTTGAGAACTGGAGCCGGGAAAAGTGCTGGACGCCGGAGAATCCGTTTTTGTACAGGCTTGAGATAAGGACGGCGGGGGACGTTTACTCTGTGCGCTTCGGAATGAGGACGTTTGAGTTCGAGGCAGGCACGGGTTACGCGCTGCTGAATGGTACGAGGCGGTTCCTTTTTGGCACGAACGTCGCGATCGAGAGGTATTTCGACGACCCGCTTAGGGGGACGAATCCGTGGAACGGCGAGTGGATCCGCAAGCTCTATTCGGAGTTCAGGAGCGTCAACTGGACGTGCTTCAGAACGCACCTCGGACACGCCAACGGCAAGTGGTTCGATATCGCCGACGAGACGGGCATGATGATTTTCGATGAGTATCCGACGTGGGGCAACTCCTCGAAAGACACGCTGAAAAGGATGCTTCCGGAGATCTACGCGTGGATCGAGGACCGCGGCAACCACCCGTCGGTTATCGTTTTCGACGCGCAGAACGAGTCGACGCTGGACCTTAACGACAAAATCATCGAAAAGGGGCGCGCGTACGACATCCAGTCGCGGCCGTGGGAGAACGGCTGGCGGCCTCCGGTGGGCGAAAACGACCCTGTCGAGTGCCACCCGTATATAATCGGGTCGTCAGGAATTTCAGGCCTCGAAAAGATGACAAACGACCGGCCTATTGTCACTACGGCGGACATCGGCTGGACTGCCTCGCAGTACCCCGGCCACGCGTTCATTCTGAACGAACACGGCGAGTACTGGATAAACCGCGAAGGCAAGGCTATGAGCGGAACAGCGGGAACGTGGAACGCCGCTCTTCCGGGCGTCGACGACGCAACAAGACTCACGTACTACTGCGACCTTATGACGGCGCAGATGGAATCGTTCAGGGCGGGAAGAGCGTACACGGGGCTGCTTTTCTTCTGCGGTCTCGCGTCCTCCGTTTCGTCGGCGCGCGGTATCACTTCGGACATACTCGAGCCCGACATCTCGACCGCGAAGTCGCTTTCGATCCACCCGTATTTCAAGTATCTCGCCGAAAACAGCTTCGCGCCGCTCGGAATCACAGTGGGAACGTACACGGAGAGGCGCGTGCCCGGTGAAAAAGCGCGAGTGCCGGTTACTTTAATAAACGACACCGGCGAAGACGTCGAAAATCTCGACGTGACGCTCGTCATAAAGAGCGGGAAAACGGTTCTTTATGCGGAGCGGAGGGCGATGAGCGTCGCGGCGTTTGAGCCCGGAAAGAGCGACGGCACCGCAACGGAGGTTTTCGATATTACCGTACCTGCGTACCGGAAATACTGCAAAGAGGGGAGCGTGCTGACCGTCCGGGCGTTTTACAATTTAGGTGAAAAAACGGTCTTCTCGCAGCGGAAATGGACTCTCGAGGGCGGAACGCTCACGAACGACGGACTGCCCGGGTTCGGCTGGCTGAAGGCCGATGAACTCCCGAAGGAGTACGTGCGCGAGGACTACATAGCGAAATACGAAGGCGGCAATAACGGCGGGAAAGACGGTGAAAAAGACAGCGGTAAAGACTCCGGGAAGGACGGAAACGGTTTACCGGCGGGAAAAACGTTCGCGAAAATCCTGCCTTGGGTCGCGGGCGGGCTTGTACTTGCCGGTGGAGTCGCGGCTGCTGCGGCTATGGTCGCCGTGGCTAAAAAGAAAAAGAGTAATAAGAAGTGATTTTGCCTTAGTTTAGGGAAAAATGGGGCGCCCCGGCCGTGCGGCCGGGGCGCCCTCCGATTATAGACTCTAAAAATTTACGAGTTCAAAATATCCGTAAACTCAGCGTCGGAGATCGTGTGCTTTTCGAGCAGGAAGTTCTTGGCGCGTTCGAGCGCGGACCGGTGCTCGGAGATGATCTTGCGGGCGTTTTCGAATTCGCCGCGAAGAATCTCGTCGACCTCCTGACGGTCGCGTTCGGACTTTTCGCCCGTGACGGAGAAGCCGTTTTTCGACATGCCGAAGCGGGAGACCATCTGCCACGCGATGTCGGTGGCGGTGTCGAGGTCGGAGGTGCCGCCGTTTCCGTACTCGCCGAGGAAAATCTCCTCGGAGGCGATGCCGGCCATGTTGACGCAGATGCGGTTGCGGAGCTCGGTGGCGGTCATGTTCCCGACGGCGCCGGTGTTGAAGCGCACGTAGCCGAGAGCGCCGCTGCCCTCCGCGGAAATTGTGATGCGCTCGATCGGGTTGTCGGGGAAGAGGATCTTGCAGACGACCGCGTGGCCGAGCTCGTGGACGGCGGTGCGGACGTGCTGCTCCTCTTTAATGTCGTCCGGGTTGATCATGTCGTCGCCGTTCGCGAGGTGGTCGAGAACGTACTTGACCGACGGAATGTCGTCGCAGGTGACAGTTTTAAGGGCGGCCGGGTCGTCGAAGCTCGCGCACCGTTCTGCGTGGAGCTCGAAAACGGTCTGGACGACGCGCTCCGCGAAGCGGCCGTTGCCGAAGTTCGGAACAGACACGAAGTATTGCATGAGCGTGCGGACCTTTTCGAGCGTCTCGGGGGCGTTGGCGTCGAGTCCGGACTTGGAAATCTTGCGGCGGAAGATCTCGGTGAGCTCTTCGGCGCTGTAGTCCTCAAAGCGGAACGTGAAGCCGATTCGCGAAGCGATGCCGGGGTTGGAGGAGATGAAGCGGTCCATTTCCTTTTCGTAGCCGGAGAAGATCACGACAAGGTTGTCGCGGTAGTCCTCCATGGCCTTCACGAGCGTCGCGATCGCCTCGTCGCCGTAGGAGTCGGTGTGGCCGTTCGCGCCTCCGGTCAGAGAGTACGCCTCGTCGATAAAGAGTACGCCGCCTATCGCGCGGTTCACGACCTGCTGCGTTTTCGGAGCGGTCTGGCCGAGATACTGGCCGACAAGGTCCTGCCTGCCGCACTCGATCAGCTTGTTTTCGGAAATGATACCCGCGTCGTAGAGCTCGCGCGCGATTATCCTGGCGACCGTCGTTTTGCCGGTGCCGGGGTTGCCGCTGAAGATCATATGGTTGTTGCCGCGCGGGATGTTGATGCCCTGGAAGTGCGCCTTGCGGCGGAATTCGGTCGTCGTGCGGAACTTTTTGATCTGCTCCTTGACCGTCTCGAGGCCGACAAGCTCGGAAAGGGCGGTGCCGGGGCTTCTGTCGGTCGTGTTTTTGGCGGACATGTCTTCGGTGGAGGGGACGTCGGGCATCGCGATGACGCTGATCTCCCAGCCGGGAAGCGACTCGTTTTTGGAGTGCTTGATGATCGTGTCCTGGACCATTTTCTTGACGAACCGGCCGTTGCCGAAGTAGCGTCTGTTGATGAAGTACCCGGTGACGCGCTCCATTTCGCCGACCGCCTCGGGGGTGACCGTGAAGTGCTGCTTGGACAGCGTCTGCACGTACATCTGCGAAAGCTCGCTCACGGAGTAGTTGTCGAACCGGAAGGTGTAGCCGATGCGCGACTCGATGCCGGAGTTGGAGTTCAGGAACTCGCCCATCTCCTTGTCGTAGCCGGCGAGAATGACGATGAACTTGTCCTTGTAGTCCTCCATCGCCTTGACGAGCGTCGCGATAGCCTCTTTTCCGTAGGAGTCGTCGTTCGTGAGCGCCAGGGAGTACGCCTCGTCGATGAACAGAACGCCGCCCATCGCCTCCTTGATCTTTTCGGATGTCTTTATCGCGGTCTGGCCGACGTAGGGCGCGACCAGATCTTTGCGCTCGACCTCGACGAGCTTGTTTTTCTGAAGGACGCCGATATCGAAAAGCATCGTCGCGATGATGCGGGCGACTGTCGTTTTACCGGTGCCGGGGTTGCCGAGGAACTGCATGTGCATGTTGCCGTGCTCGACGTTGATGCCCGCGGCTTTTGCCTTTTTCTGGAAGGAAATGAACGATTCGAAGTCGCGTACCTGCTCCTTGATCGCCTTCATTCCGATCATCTCGTCGAGAGCGGCCGCGGCCTTTTTGTTGTCGTAGACGTTCGGCGGAAGCACCGGGGCGCCTTCGACGTTACTGTAGTTCGAGAGGTAGTTCACGAGCTCGGTGTTGCCGATCGGCAGGAACTTTTCGTTGAACGCCATGAACTCCGCGAACGTTTTGCGGAACTCCTCGGGGTCTTCGATCTTCGCGCGCACGTCGTCGGAGAGCTCGGAAATGTACGCCTCGTAGATCTGCTCGGTCGTCATGTTTTCGAGGTGCAGAACGTTGCGGCCGTAGAGGAACTTGTAGCGGCTGTCGAGCGAGAGGAACTCCTCGACGTCCTCGGAGTTAAGCCCGATGATGACAATGTAAGTGTCGCGGAGCGCGCGGCCGAGGATCTCCTTGATGTGGTCGGTCTCGAACATACCGTACTCGTTCGATTTGAGCGACTTCAGGAACGACGAGAGGCCGGAGATGACGTAGAGAACGTTCTTTTCGAAAACGTTGAACTTGTAGCCGGCGTAATATTTTCCGGAGGGAAAGCTGTAGGGGTCGCCGTCTTCGCGGAATTCGGGCTGCCACTGGCGCACGAAGGTCTTGATGATCTCGTCGAAGGTGCAGCGCTGATACTCTTTTGTCTTGATCTTGCCGTGCTGCGCGAGAACGTCGGCGATGTTTTCGACGACCTGCGTCTTTCCGGAGTTGCGGTTGCCCTCGACGACGCAGTAGAGAGAGTTTGTCTTCTCGTTTTTCGCGAGCTTCATGATCCGCTCAAGGCCGGGGGTGTTGCGCGAGCTCTTAAGGAAGCGGTCGAGCACCTCGCCCCGCTCGTTGAGAAGCGTTTCGGCGGAAATTCCGTGCTGCAGAAGGAGACCGACGGCGGCAACGACCGTGATGATCCTGGTGAAAAAGCTGATCTCCTTGCTGAGAAAATCGAGCGTGTAGACCGAGATCGGGTAGATGTCCTGCTTCATAGGGTCGTCGCCGAGTTCGAAGTCCTCGATCGAAGTTACGGCGCCGAGAGGCTTTTTCGAGTTCTTGTTGTAGCGCATGCAGACCGTGCAGAGCGCGGGCCGCTCCTCCTCCGCGCCGTCCTTGGGAACGTACGGAACGACGGAAGCGCGTTGGTCTTCGGCCATTTTGATGACCGCCTCAAGCATGTTGAGCGGGAGCGTTGCCAGCTCGTCGCGCAGCTTGTCGATCTTGTCGGCGGCGAGGCGGTACGCGGGCTCGCGCGTGGTGAAGCGGATGTTTTCCGGATAGACGGCGCGCGTTTTTGACGCCTCGTCTATATTGACGGAAAGGCCGTTGCCGCGCAGGTATTTAAGGTAGGCGGCGAGAACGGGAACGCAGTAGTCGCACTTGCAGTTGGGGCACGCGGTGACGCACGTTGCGCGCGTCGGGTCGAACGCGGTTCCGACGGTAACGCCGTCTTTCATGTTTGACGGGTCGTCGCCGATCCTGTCGAGCTTGAGTGAGAGGTCGGTCGACGAAAACGTCGGGTCGTTCTTCTGCGGCGTCGAGCAGAGCCTGTTGTCGAAGTCGATGAGGACGTAGCCCTGGTCGGAAAGCTGCGGCCTCACGGTGACGAGATTTTTCGCGAGAACGCGCTCCGCCAGCTCGAGAATGCGGTCCGGAACCTCCCCGAGAACAGGCTTTTCTGGCGTCCAGTCAAACTCGTAGATCGCGTCGCCTCTGCCGGACGTCTCTCTGTACGCTGCGCGCTCCTTTAGAGCGGCCTCGAGCATGCCCCTGTCCGAGAGGTATTTCATGTACGCCGCGATCTCGGGAACGCATCGGTTTTCGTTGCACGTGCACTCGCCGCAGTAGTTGAGGGGCGAGGTCAGCCTTCTCGTCAGAAAATGAATGTCGCCGTCGCGCTCCGCATCACCCTCCTCGGGTATCGGCACGCAGATCACGACGTTGAACGAGAGCTTCACAACGTGTTCGACCGCGCCGCTCTCCTCGTCTTTTTTCTCTATTATTTCGACTTTCTCAACGTAGCCGCGCTGCCAGAAAGACCGCGCTCTCGCCAGAGAGACGTCGTCGACTCTCGTAAGTCTGTTCTGCGGTACCCACTCGTAAACTGCGCGCTGGCCGTTTTGCTGGTTCAGATTTTTCGCCATATCGTAAGTCTCCTTCCGGGAAAATGCCTGTTAAAAAAGCCTCGGGAATTCCGGTTGTCATGCGGAAATGATATCACAGGAGCGCTTTTTTTACAAGGGTTTCAGGACGTTTCAGGACGGTTTCAGGACGGCCGAGGCGCGGGAATACGTTTCGAGGGAGGGAAAAATGATGCGGGCACCATGCAAATACCCGCCACACCGGCCGGCAATCCTTAAAATTAATTTAAAAGTATGCGCGTGAAGTGGCGACGCGGGACGAAAAAGGTTGAAGAGAGGCGCGAAAAATAGTAAAATAAAACCGGAATAAAATCCGGCTCGAATACGAAGAAGGAGGATATAAATATGCCAATCAATCTTACCTGCCCCAACTGCGGAGCACCGGCGACAGCCGACGACGACAAGATGTTTATGTTTTGCGAGGCCTGCGGCACCAGAATTGACGTAGCGGCGGCACGTGAAGCGCTGCTCGCCGCCGAAGCCGAGAAAGAAAAAGAGAAAGTCAAAAACGATTTTCAGAACGTTATAACAAAGGCGGTCGCCGCCGAGATCGAGGGCACGAAGCTCACCGAGGATCTTAAGGAGGTCACGCGTGAGTCCGCTCTGCTCGCGCTCGACAACGGGGACGGGCAGGAGGCCTTCGCGGCGTTCAGCGCGCTCGCCGGCGAAAAGACGAACAACTGGGAGGCAAGACTCTACAAGGGCCTCGCCGCCGCGCTCACGTCCGCGCCGCTCAACCTCCGCATTAAAGAGGGCATCACCGCCGCCAAAAACGCGTCGGTCGAGAACTACACCGGCGAGAACAAGAAGCAGATCCTCGTCGACTTTTCGTCCCGCGTACGCGCTTTCGTAAAGCAGTATTTCTCGAAGTACTGCGTTCACGAGAAGGGCTTCGTTTTCGCCGACGCCAACTCGGCCAAGGACCATTTTGAGTCGCTCCACCAGCTTTCCGAGTACCTCGAGTGCGTCAACGACATGTTCACGCAGGAGATACTGCTCGCCAACCCCGACCTCGAGGAGCCCAAGCGCGGCGTCATCAACGAGGGTCTTGTTCTCGCGGCGGAGATCTCGAAGCCGATCGTCTACCTCGTGGGCTACAAGAACACCACCGACAAGAACGGCCAGGTCGTCGCGAAGAGAGTCGAGCAGAAGATGAACTCGCCCTACGACGGCGCAGCGAAAACTCTCGCCGAAAAGCTGAGAAACGCGTTCAACAATTTGCCGTCGACAGTCAACCGCATCAAAAAGTACGACGAGGAGATCGAGGCGAACAAAAAGGTCGTAAGCGAGTACAAGCAGGCGCTCGATTCGTATTTTGCGGCAAATCCCGAGGACGGCAAGGTCTACAGACGCCCCAGGCTCTTCGTGCGTAAAAAGACGATTCAGGAGATCGAATCCAGATTCCCTGAGGAGATCGCGGAGAAGAAGGCCGCTTCCGCGAGGAGCGACGCTGCCGTCACGAAGCTGACGCTCGAAAAGAAGAAGTTTATCAAGGAGAACACGAAATAATCCGTTTCGCATCTCTCAAAAACGCCGGCTGAGACGGGCGCATTCCGCACCGTTAAACGTAAACCGTTAATTGTAAGCGGAAACGGTAGACCGTAAACGGTAAACGCTGGACGCCAGCCGCGGCCGGAAAAGATTTCAAGGGGACGACCGATGTCTGTATTTTCGGAAATCAAAAACGGCGGCACGAAGATCGCCGTCATAGGAATGGGATACGTCGGGATGCCGCTCGCGCTCGCGTTTGCGCGCAAAGGCTCCAAAGTTGTCGGCTTCGACATCAACGCGCGGAAGATCGCGCTCTACAGGGACGGAAAAGACCCGACGGGAGAGGCAGGCGACGACGCCGTAAGGTCGTCGGACGTTTTCTTTACGTCGGACGAAAACGCGCTTAAAGAGGCGAAGTTTTTCGTGATCGCCGTCCCCACGCCGATCAACTCCGACCACACTCCGGACCTGACTCCCGTGATCGGGGCGAGCGAGACCGTCGGCAGACATCTTTCCAAAGGCAGCATTGTAGTTTACGAGTCGACAGTATACCCCGGGTGCACCGAGGACGTCTGCGTTCCCGTTCTTGAGAGGTTTTCGGGCCTTTCGTACGGGAAGGATTTTCGCGTCGGCTATTCGCCCGAGCGGATCAACCCCGGCGACAAGGTGCACAGGCTTGAGAATATCAAAAAGATCGTCTCGGGAAACGACGCGGAGGCGCTTGAGGAGATCTCGAACGTATACGGACTGATAATCGAGGCGGGCACGTTCCCGGTCTCAAATATAAGGACCGCGGAGGCCGTAAAGGTGGCCGAAAACAGCCAGCGCGACCTCAATATCGCGTTCGTGAACGAACTCGCGACGGTTTTCGACCGCATGGACATCGACACGAACGAGGTCGTTGACGGCATGAACACAAAGTGGAACGCGCTGGGGTTCAGGCCCGGTCTGGTGGGCGGCCACTGCATAGGCGTCGACCCGTACTACTTTACGTACCAGGCGGAGAGGCTCGGCTGCCGCAGCAGAATAATCTCGAACGGCAGGGCGGTCAACGACGGAATGGCGTCTTTTGTCGCCGACGCGGCCGTCAGAAAGATGATCGAGGCGGAGCTCGCGCCGAAAAAAGCGCACGTCGTGATCCTCGGACTTACTTTTAAAGAGAACTGCCGCGACACGAGGAACAGCAGAGTCGCGGACATAGTGAAAAGGCTTGGCGAGTACGGCATCGTTCCCGAGGTCGCCGACCCGTGGGCTGACCCCGAAGAGGCGCAGAGGGAGTACAATATAAAGCTCACGCCGCTTGAGGACCTGAAGCCCGCCGACTGCGTGATCTGCGCCGTCGCCCACAGAGAGTTTAAGGAGCTCGGCCTTAAAGGGATCGAAAAGCTCCTGAAAAAGGACGGCGGAAAGGTTTTCGTCGACGTCAAGTCGATCATAGACAAAAAAGAGCTCGAAGCGTCCGGCCTTGTGTGGTGGAGGCTTTGACAAATAAAGAGAAACGCCCGCATAAAGCGGGCAGGACTTCTCAAACCGCAAAAAAAATTTAAACGAACACGCGGGAACCGGGATTTTCGCGGTTCCCGCGCCGCGTTTTCGGAGCGGGGCCGGACCTGCGGCCGCCGCGGACAACCCCTATTCAAGGAGTGATGACACATGAAAAAACACGGAAAAACAACACCTGCGGCGCTCGCACTCGTGCTCGCGCTCGTATGCCTCGGCGCGATGACTGCGATGACCGCGATGACGTCCCTGCTCCGCGCCTCGGCCGACGAAGGAGACGCACCGGTCACTGCCCCAATAAACATCACGTTTGACACTTCAAAATGGTTCGTGTCGACGAGAATATCCGGCGCGACCGCTTCGAAAATGGCCGCGTTCGCGGACATCACCCATTACCGCGAAACGGATTCCGCGGACGGCTGGTACGTGGACTCCGCGCCTGAATACACGTGCATCGTCGAGCGCGACCCGGACGTGACCGACCCCGCGAGCTGGCCGAAGCTGAACGAAAGCGACGAGCTCCTCAAGGCGGACGGCGACTACTATTACAGGTTTGAAATCGAGGACGCCGACGGCTTCGACTGGGAGAAGGACAACGTTCCCGCTGTTACCGTAAACGGCAAGGCACCGGACTTTTCGACGGCTCACAAGGCCGAGGGCGGAGGGTACTTCGACGTGTTCGTGAAGGCGGTTTTCGACGAGGTGTCGGAGCAGGTCGCCGAGATCAGTTTCAGATTTTTCGACACGGCGATACAGCGCGGGACTTCGAAACAGCTCGATTACACGGTTTACGGAACGTCGGACGATGTTACGTGGACTCACGACGGCGTTTCCGCGGGAACGGGCATCACTCCGGAAGGACTGGTCACGATAGGCCCGGACGAGAAGACATACGTAAACGTCACCGCCACTTCGGCAATCAACCCGCTGGTGACGGCGCACTGCCGCGTTATCGTCCGCGACGACCCGATCGTTATCGAACAGATAAAAGTCACGCCGCTTGACGTTGAGGTGGCATATCCCGGTCTCTACGTGTATTTCAAGGCGGAGGTGACCGGCACGGACATGGACTACATCGAATGGTCGCTCTCCTCGGAGACAACGTTCGAGGGCACGTCTATAAATTCAAGCGGAGAGCTGAAGATCGACCGCGCGGAGACGGCGGAGTCGTTAACCGTAAGGGCGACGTCGCTCGTACAGCCGGACAAATACGGCGAGTACACGTTACCGATAGACAGCATTAGAAAAATTCAGGGGCCCATTGAGATCACGTTTAATATCGACGCGCTTCAGCTCGGTCTCGGCACCACCGGACAGGAAGTGACAGGGAGACTCGCGCTCGCGGAGACGGCTTTCACGCAGTTCGGAAGCGACAACGCGAAAAACGGATGGTACGTTGACGACGGAACAATGTACACCACGCTGGTCGAAAGAGACTTCGGAACCGGGAATCCGCGCGACTGGAAGACGCTCGGCGATGACACCGGAAATCTCGCGGCCGGCAAGGTTTACTACCTGAGAATCGAGATCGAGGACAAGCGCTCGCAGGGCTATGAGTGGGACGTGCAGAATCCGCCCGTTTTCACCGTGAACGGCGTGGAGCCTGATTTTGTGATGCCGGCAACCGGCGAAGAGGGCTACGCGGACGTTTTTGTAAGGGTCGACATTCCCGGCGTCAAGAACGGAACACTGACCGATCTGAAGATCGTGGGAACGCCTAAGACCGAATACACCGACGGCGACTACATCCGGACTGGTACTTACGAATTAAGGGCGGTTTACGACGACGGCACAGAGCTTGACCTTACCGGCTTGAACTATCTGGTCGCTTCGAGCATTAAGGATAATTCGAGGCTCACTCCGGACGTCACCGAGATCGTATTTGCGTACAGAGACGGCGGCGTCACCAAGACAGCGACGCTTCCCTTAAAGGTTACGGGATACTTCGACGTGACGATCGATCCGCTGAACGGGGAGTCCCCGACCGTGAAAGAGGTTAAAGAGGGTGGGACGCTTCCCGACTATGAGCTGTACACGCCGAACAAGACGAGCTTGACGTTCTACGGCTGGTACGTCAAAAACGCCTCGGGCGAAGAGATTCCGTTTGACGCCGGCGCGCCCGTGACCGGTGATATTTACGTTTACGCGAAGTATAAGGCTCTCGCGGAGGCGCACGTCCACGGCAGCAAGGGCGGCACGGTGAAGTCGGTAGGCGCGCTTGAGGACCAGGAGGGTGACAATGTTTATGCCTACTGGCTGTCGGGCGATTCAACCGAGGGAAGGTTCGTCGCGGTGCCCGCGGAGGGCTACAATTTTATGGGCTGGCGCGTGAACGGATCCACCGGCGATTTGGTAGTGACTCAGGCGGAGAATCCCGACAAACCGTATTACACCAAAACCGCGAACGGCGACCTGTATTTCAGAACAGCAGCGGGCGGCTACCGGTTCTACGCAATGTTCGCGGAGGCGGAGGTCGTGCCCGAATCGATAACGATCGAAAAGTATCCCAGCAAGGTCGTTTACAACGAGGGCGAGCTTTTCGACCCGTCGGGAATCGAAGTCTCCGCGCTTTTCAGCAACGGGACGGCGAAGGACGTCACGTCTGAAGTGACTTTCGAGCCTTCCGGCGCGCTGACTCCTTCCGACAAGAGCGTTACGGTCAGCTACACCGACGCAGGCGTCACAAAGACGGCCACGCTTGAAATATCCGTCAAGGCGGCGCCGGAAACCGCCGCGCCTGTCGAATCGGAAACTCCCGGAGAGACCGAAAATCCGACCGGCGAACCCGAGCCCACCGCGAAGCCCGAAGACGGCGGCAAGGCTGTTGAGATCGTCACCGGAAAACTCGACGACGCGGTCAAGGGCAAAAACTACTCGGCCGTTATCGAGGTCAAGGGCGAGGACCCGGTCACTCTAAGCGTCGTCGGTGTGCTACCGGACGGCATCAAATTTAACGCCTCGAACGGCGAACTCTACGGAACTCCGTCAAAAGCGGGAACGTACAGCTTCGTTGTCAAGGCCGAAAACGCCTCGGGCAGCGTCGAAAAGGCGCTTACGCTTAACGTCGTGAAAAAGCCGGCTGCCGGAAAGGTGTTCGGCGTCATCGGCATCGTGCTCGGCTCTGCGGCTGTCATCTGCGTTGGCGCGGCGGTCGCGATGTATATTTACAAGAGGAAACAAGGCGCGTAAAGAAGCACGGCGCGTAAAGAAAAAACAGGTTTTTAATGGGAGCCCGGCGGGACGGATTTTTATTAAGCGTCCCGCCGGGCGTTTTTTTCGCAACAGCCTGTTTTGCCGGCCGGAGCTTTAAGCATCCTTAAACACTTCTTTAAAGCTTCTTTAAACGCTTCTTTAAACGCTCTTTAAACGCGCGTAATAATTATGGACAAACGCGCCCGGCCGTGTTATAATAAAATGTGTGCGTATGCGCATTTTTCACTGTACCGGCAAAAATCGGAAAGGCGGAACGGACGATGTTCGAAAATGTTAACTGGAAAAACAACGGGAAGATCAAGCTGCTCATTATCGTGGGCACGAGGCCCGAGATCATAAGGCTGGCGGCTGTCATCAACAAGACGCGGCGCTATTTCGACGTGATTCTCGCGCACACCGGCCAGAACTACGACTACACGCTGAACGGTGTTTTCTTTAAGAACCTTAAAATCGCGCCTCCCGAAGTCTATCTCGACGCGGTCGGCGCGGATCTCGGCGAGACGTGCGGCAACATTATCGCAAAGTCGTACAAGCTGATGGCAGAGATAAAACCGGACGCGGTGCTTGTTCTCGGGGACACCAATTCATGCCTTTCCGTGATAGGCGCGAAGCGGCTCCACATCCCGATCTTCCACATGGAGGCGGGCAACCGCTGCAAGGACGAGTGCCTTCCCGAGGAGACGAACCGCAGGATCGTGGACATCATTTCCGACGTGAACATGGCGTATTCCGAGCACGCGCGCCGCTACCTCGCCGAGTGCGGCCTTCCCAAAGAGCGCACGTACGTCACCGGCTCGCCGATGGCCGAGGTGCTCCGCGCGAACCTTCCCGAAATAGAGGCAAGCGACATCCATGAAAGGCTCGGGCTTGAAAAAGGGAAGTACATTCTGCTTTCCGCGCACCGTGAGGAGAATATCGACACCGAAAAGAATTTTCTGTCGCTCTTCGGGGCGATCAACAAAATGGCGGAAAAGTACGACATGCCTGTGCTCTATTCCTGCCACCCGAGGTCGCGCAAGCGCCTTGACGGGAGCGGATTCAAGCTCGACAGCCGCGTTATCAGGCACGAGCCTCTCGGCTTCCACGACTACAACTGCCTGCAGATGAACGCGTTCTGCGTCGTTTCCGACAGCGGCACGCTCCCCGAGGAGTCGAGCTTTTTCACGTCGATCGGAAAGCCGTTCCCCGCTGTCTGCATCAGGACTTCGACCGAGAGACCGGAGGCGCTCGACAAGGCGTGCTTCATAATTTCGGGAATCGACGAAAAGGGTCTGCTCGGTGCCGTCGAGACCGCGGTTGAAATGAACAGAAACGGCGACTTCGGCATTCCGGTGCCCGATTATATTGAGGAAAACGTCTCGACGAAGGTCGTGAAGATCATCCAGTCGTACGTCGGGATCGTAAACAAAATGGTCTGGAGAAAAGAATGAACGTTCTCGTAACCGGCGCGAAGGGCTTCGTCGGAAGAAACCTTTGCGAAAATCTGAAAAATATCAGGGACGGCAAAAACCGCACCAGGCCCGACATTGAAATCGGCGAAATTTTCGAGTACGACGTCGACACGGACCCGGCGCTTCTCGACGGATTCTGCAAAAAGGCGGACTTCGTTTTCAACCTCGCAGGCGTCAACCGGCCGCAGGACCCCGAGGACTTCAGAAAGGGCAATTTCGGCTTTGCGTCCACGCTTCTGGAGACACTGAAAAGGCATCAAAACGTCTGCCCTGTGATGCTCGCGTCGTCCGTCCAGGCGACGCTCGCGGGCCGCTTCGGCAGATCCGAGTACGGTCTTTCGAAAAAAGCGGGCGAGGAGCTTTTCTTTGAGTACGAGCGCGAGACAGGAGCGAAGGTGCTCGTGTACCGCTTTCCGAATCTGGCGGGCAAGTGGATCCGGCCGAACTACAACAGCGCGGTGGCGACGTTCTGCCACAATATCGCGCGCGGCCTTCCCGTGACCGTTACAGACCCCTCGGTCGAGCTCGAGCTTCTTTTTATCGACGACCTCGTTGAGGAGATGTACGACGCGCTTGAGGGAAGGGAGCACCGCTGCGAATTCGACGGCGTGAACGCGGTTT
>CADAZX010000005.1:67011-124514 GCA_902792515.1 uncultured Ruminococcus sp. | reverse complement strand
AAGCGCTATATTCGGCAGTGTCTGTATTCTTATCGGCATAAAGAATCAGCAGGGCAACCTGTATTTCGACCTCGTTTCGCTAACAAAAGGAGCAAATTCAAGAGCGACAAACCAGCTGTCCAACAGCGGATTCTACAACGGAACATCCGCCTGGACACCGGGCGGTACGTTTACCCCGATCGTGATTATCAGCGACAGAATCTATTATGTCACCATCCCGGGCAGTATAAATGAGGAACGCAGCCTGAGTCAGGTCCTGCCCACACCCGTGTTTAGCGGCGGCTACCTTGTTGTCAGCGGTTTCGGCAAGGGGAAAGCGGTCAGTTCCGGAAAGTTTGGAATAACCGTACATTTTGCGAACGCCGGTTTCGACGACGTGGAGCTGCTCTTCTCGAACGCCGTAAGCGAATGGCAGTACGTCAGCGTGATTATTCCTGTCACCGGATACTCAAGCTATGTGAGCATAAGCCTTGTCAACGGTTATAATTACACAGACGTATGCTTCGGCGGAGTTGTTGCAGAATATGTTACCGGGATTGGCGACTACTCTGACAGAAGTCAGTACCTTTACGACGGTTTAGGAAGAATCATTTACGGAAAGAGCTTTTCCGGCGGAGAAAAGGTTTATTCCTATGTCGACAGCTTTTCCGAATCCGTCGGGCAAACGCTGTACACGGATAAAAAGGGAAACGTTACAACCGTAAATTACACTTACAATAACGTTCAGAATCCGTTTGCGGTTACACATATCAGTGAGACATTTGATCCAAATATCTCCGGAGCGGACGACATCCTGACCGAGACCTCTTATACATACAACTCTCACGGCTCTCTGATCGAATCAGCCACGTATACCGACGGAACGCAGACTTCGCACTCTTTATATTCGTATACCTCAAACGGACGCTTCTTGGAAAAAGAGACCGATACGGCTGGCAGATACGTAACATATTCGTACCAGAGCAGTACAGGAGATCTCCTGTCTGTAACAGACGGTGACGGCAAAGTCACCTCCTACACGTATGACTCGTACGGAAGACTGACAAATGAGGCCGAAGGCGCCGCCTCGCTCGGCCTTTCATACGGTCAATACTACACAAATATATCGCACAACGGATTTTCGTATTCGCTAGGAACGGACAATGCCGGAAACCGGACGTCATTCACAATACTTGACGCAAACGGTGGTCTTAACCGTACAATGGCAACCTATACCTATGGCGGTGCACTCGGTCAGATATCAAGACTCAGCTACGGCAACGGCCAGAACAAATATTACGGCTACGATTCTCTGGGCAATCTGACGTTTATAGCTTATTCACAGAACGCGACGGTTGACACCGCGACGTTCGCATGGTATTATGACAAAAACGGCAACGTTGTGAAATATGTTGACCGTTCCGACGCGTCAGATCCGGTGACAAAGGAATACAGCTATAACAGGGACGGAAAGCTGAAATATATTATGTCGAGCGACGGGAACAGTGTGCTCTACCACTACTCGACAAGTTCAGACGTTGATTATGAGATATTTACCTCCGCGTCGACCGGAGAAGTATACAACAGTTACATAACCCGAAATGACGGGGCTAAAACGATAACAAAACAAGGATCTCTCGGGACAAAAACGATTGCTTACGATTCCCTGGGGCGGATTTCAACCGCTTCCAACGGCAGCGTTTCGAAAACGTACACTTACAAGGACTACAACAAGACTGTAAACACGGGAAGCGGACAGATAACCGTTATCAACAAGACTGCCCTTGTCACAGAGGAGGCATGTTCTCTTTCCGCCATACCGGAAATATCGTATACTTATTACGATAACGGGAAGATAGAGAAAATCTTTGAAAACAACGTCCAGGTCGCGAGATATGAGTATGACGCTCTCGGTCAGCTCATTCGCGAGGACAACAAAAAGCTGAACAACGGAAACGGCTACACGATAGTATATAACTACGACAGCGGCGGCAACATCATATCCAGAGTCGGATACACATACTGCCCGATTATAGACACATCGGCGCTGTCTCCGGCGAGCTCGCTTTTCGCATACCAGTCACCTTTCGGATACGATTCGACTTTCAAAGACCTGCTTTCTTCATACTACGGATCCAACACTTGTGTCCAATGCCGGAGTTTCAACGCAGATAAACTATTTTTGGGTTGGAAACACTCTCAAATCTGAGTGGGCTGAAAACGGGTCGTATGAGATTGTTTACGATTACGACGCGGTCGGAAGAATATGCGGTTTTGCCTATTCTCAAAACGGCGGGCCGGCCACGTATTACAAGTATATCCGAAACGCGCAGGGCGACGTAACTCATATCGTCAACAATTCCGGTTCGGTCGTTGCCGCATATACCTATGACACCTGGGGCGAACTGATATCCATCAAAGACGGCAGCGGCACGGATATAACCTACAACACCACAAGCATCGGCTATATAAACCCGATCAGATACCGCGGGTATTATTACGACAACGAAACGGGTTTTTACTATCTGCAGAGCAGGTATTATGACCCTATGATTGGGAGGTTCATCAACGCAGACTCTCAATTGAACGTTGGAGAAGGTCCGCTTGGATGCAACCTGTTCACATATTGCGGGAATGATCCGGTGAACTACACCGACCCAACTGGCCACAGTATATCGGTTGCCACTGTAATACTGATTTGTTCAATCATCGCGGGTGTTATTGCCGCTAGCGTTACCGCATATGAATGCATTGAAAATAAATGTGGAGTTGGAGCGACAATTTGGTATAGTACGCTAAGCGGTTTGTCCGCCTTTGCAACCGTGTACTCGCTCGGAATGTCGATATACTACTACTATATCCAATTTTGCGAATGCAATTTCATTGTACCAGAGACGGAAATATCCTTCGAATGTTCGAATAGCGGTGCTGATATCAGTTATTATGATGCGAAAGTCAGAGATTCCGCAAACAGAGCATGTGATGGAATTCCTGGTTATGGTCCTGTGGTTGGCACATATAAACACACTGCATTGAAAGCAGAGATAGAAGCATTAGGGGATCCGCGATTGCGTGCCGAGGTTTCTTTTTTAAATGGTGCCGAGGTTGAATATGGAAAGACAGGAAGTGTGCGTCTAGACGTAGTCTTATTTGACGAAAATGGCGAAATAATATGTGCATGGGATTTAAAAACTGGGAAAGCCACTCTTACTGAAGATAGAATAAATCATATTCTTGAGGTTGTTGGAAATGGGATTTTTAGTATTTTTGAAGTGCGAGGATAAGACATCATGAAGAATTCAGAAGTATATAAATGGTTTGGCGATTTTTTCGAGAAGAGGGGATTCAATAAACATGGACGTTACATAGTTAAAATGGGTAGTATTTCAGCGTTTTCTTTCTCTTTCGAATGTACAAATACCAACAGTGTATATTTCAGGTACGCTTTTCTACCGTTATTTGTTCCTACTGATTACATTGACTATGCTTATGGGGGCAGATTAGAACAGATTGCCTCCGGGCATACCTCATTGACTATGCCGTACGAAACAGAGTCGTCAATTAAAGAGTGGATTGAATTAGTTAAGACTACAGTTGATAGTCATATCTTACCTGTTTTCAAAGAAATCGAAAACCCCTATATACTTCAATCATTGTTGTTAAATGGACGCCCAATAATATTCAAAGGCTCTATTTTAAGGCATTATAAGTTGTTAATTTATTTATGCGTTATGCTGGGAGACGATCCAAAGAGTATATCTCAGTTATTTAACAAAGCAATTAAGGAAATCAACAAATCTCATATATCTGACTCACTTAAATTTGAATTTGAAGCCGAAATCAAAGACCTAATTTCGATAAAATTTAATAGCGCAGATGAACGTATTATCTATTTTCAACGAATAATAGAGATTACTAAACAAAAGATTTTTGGACTATAACGCCACTCACTTGTACACTGTGTGCATGGGACTTAAAAACAGGTTCTGCGACATTTACAGCAGAAAAAGTTGAAAAAATAATCGAAGTTGCTGGAAAAGGAATTTTTAAAATATTTGAAATTAGAGGATAATATGAAAAGCGTTGAAATTTTTAGATTATTTGGAGACTATTTTAACACAAGAGGTTTTAAAAAGAAGGGAAGTATGGTTTATCGTATAAACGACTACATATCACTTTGTTTGTTCTTTGAATGCACAAATACCGGGAGCGTTTATTTTGATTATTCCTTCTTTCCAATTATTATGTCATCTTGTTTTTTTATTACACATACGGCGGCAGGCTGCAGGATATTTCACCGGGAAGACATACCAGCCTGACAGTCCCTTATGAGACAGAAGAGTCTATACAAAAGTGGGTTCAAATTGTAAAAGATGCAGTTGATTCAAGGCTTATTCCTTTTTATCAAATGATTGAGGATCCTAAAACATTACTGAATTATCTATATTCTAATGAAAAGGATAATATTTTTTCATGCTCTTTTGTTGATCGAATAATGCTTACTGCTTACTTGGAAGTATATATTGGAGAAAAACCAAAGAAGATACTTTCTTTTCTTGAATACTCAAAAGACTGTTTACTACATAGTCCTAAGGTTCAAATATCTGAAAAGGGGAGATTAATTAAGATTGAAGAACTAGACGTTCTAGCTTCTCTCACTAAAGGCACAGAAGTCGAAAAAGATTGTTTTTTTAATAATATTAAGAACGATATGCGAGAAAAACACTTTGGATTGGAACGTATTTACAATCGCTAATAGGGTGGACAGGTACGGAAAAGTATTAGTGGGTAATGCGTTGGAAAGTTAACCGCTGTCACACGCTTTTCACTAAGGTCACGCTACCATCAGGTCTGTGTGGGGGGACTCCATTCAGGTTCAAGTCCTGCTATCCGCACTACAAAAACAGCCTTGAGATTATGATCAGCCCCTGTCAAGGTAGACAAGTATAATAATTAAAGAGGAGCACGTCGCATCGAGGCCGTGGGACCCGCAGATTCTGGATTGCAGTTGTGCATTAACACAGAATCTGCGGGTTTAATTATGGACTGCGTCGAAAAATGACACACGGTAATAAATTGTTATTAGGGTATGAATAAGGAGGTAACCGTATTTTTCATGTTCCGAATGTCCTATTTATATGTGGACGACTGCGGATGTGAGAAGCCGCGGATGAGCTAAATAAGAATCCTGAAACCTGAAGCTCAAAAAAACGGTTTAAGAACCTGCCGCGTTGTGGTATAATGGTGAAAAAGGAGTATACCTGTTTTTTGCGGGGCGTGCGGCGCATATTATTGATGGCGGAAACCGCGTGCCTCCGGGAGAGGAGAATCATGGCTGAAACTATTAAACTCGGTATTTTCGGAGCGTGGCGCGGCAACAGCTACATCAATCTTATCGCCGCGGAAGACCCGGACGTCATTAAAATCGTGGCGGTTTGCGACAGGCAGGCCGACAAACTCGACGGCGTGAAGGGGCTCGAAGGGGCGGAGCTTTTCAAAGACTTCGACTCGTTCCTGGAGTACGGGAAGAGCGCCGGAATGAACGCCGTTTTTCTGTGCAATTTCTTCCACCAGCACGCGGAATTCGCAATCAAAGCGATGGAGAACGGAATGGACGTGGTCAGCGAGTGCACTTCTGCGGCCACGCTCAAGCTTTGCGTCGACCTGGTCAGATGCGTTGAGCGGACCGGCAGGAAGTACATGATCGCGGAGAATTATCCGTTCATGACGCCGAACCTCGAGATGAAGCGGATTATCGACGGCGGCACGCTCGGGACGTTCCTCTATGCGGAGGGCGAGTACAACCACTCGGGCACGTTCGAGGACATGAAGTACCTGACGCCGTTCCCGATGCACTGGAGAGCGTGGATGCCGCGCACTTATTACATTACGCACGCGATGGGACCGCTTATGTATATGACAAATTCCATGCCGAAGTACGTCTCCGCGCGCGCGGTCCACTCGAAGAGGCTTGAGCAGTACAGGGACTACAGGCCGAACGACGACGGGACCGCGCAGATGTTCTGCGAGATGGACAACGGAATGACGGCAGTTTTCACGGGCTGCACCGCGATGGCTTCGGACTACAGCCGCTACAGGATCGTCGGCGATCTGGGGTCTGTGGAGCAGGGCGGCTACACCGACGGCAAGGTCAGGCTTTTCTACGAGCATTACACGAAGCCGGAGGACGTTCAGGAATGCGTGCAGTACCTGACGCCTGACATTTCCTACTGGGGCGAGAAGTCGGAAAAAGCGCTCAGCGCAGGCCACGGCGGAGGCGACTACTGGATCGTTCAGAATATGATCGACTACTTCCGCGACGGCAAAACGCCTTTCTTTGACGTGTATAAGGGCGTGGCGATGTCGGCGACCGCGATCCTGGCGTGGCGGAGCTGCCTCAAGCACGGCGAGAACTTCAGGGTGCCGGACTTTTCGAAGGAAGAGGACAGGAAGCTCTACGAGCACGACGACCTGACGCCGTTCCCGGACGAGAACGGAGAGGGCGCGACGCTGCCGCCGTCCACGATGTACGGCAAGTACGATGAGTGAACATTATCTGTAAAGACAAGTGATTTTTATCTATAAAAAGGAGAAAACCCGATGTTTATCTGGACTGAGTATTCAACAAAACAGGTATTCAAAAGCGCGAGGCCGGAGAGAGATTCAAAAGCCTCGAAAACGCTCTGCACAGCCGCGAACGCTTACGTCTCGGCGCAGGTCGTTTTAAGGGAGCTTGCGGATTTTACGGTTACGGACGTAAAGGCGGAGGCGCCGGAAAACGTGGCCGTGAGACTTTTCGCGCAGAGATACAGAATGTACAACGACCGCGTCGACTACCCGGACGAGCTTGCCCCTGTCGAAGAGGCGCTGCCGCTGGAAGTGAAGGCGCACGCCGCGCAGAGCTTCTGGGTCGACTTTTTCGTGCCTTCCTGCTTCGCGGGGAAGACCTTTGAATCAAAGGTGACTGTCATAACCTCGCGCGGCGAATTCGCGGCATGTTTTACGGTAAACGTCTCGGAGACGGTCATTCCCGACAGCAACAGGGGACGCTTCAACCATGAGTACTTTTTCGACTTCAACGACAAAAACGTCAGCTGCGCGAAAACGTTTTCGGACGAGTGGTGGGAGTACACGAGGATGATCGCGCGCGTCTTCAGAGAGCTCCGCTGCAACGCTGTCGTGATCAACTCGTTCCCGCTGCTCGCAGGCGCGGGAAGCCGCAAGACAGGCAACGGAAAGTGGACGTTCGACTTTTCGCTCTGGGACCGCTACGTGGACCTGTTCATTAAGGAGGGAGCCGCGAAGACGTTTACGATCTCCGCGATGATCCAGTCCGTCGAGGGGAAGACAATAGGCACGCTCGGCGAAAATTCCGAACACGTTACGATGAACACGATGACGGAAGAGGCCGCGGAATACCTGAGGCAGTACTACGGAGCGATCTACGAGCATATAAAGGGCAACGGCACGCTTAAGCTTTTCCGCACCCATATTGAGGACGAACCGCACACCACTGACGCGTGGAGATGGGCAAGGGCTATAATCGCCGAGGTTGCGCCTGAGCTTCCCGCGGGAGAGCCGCTTGACATGATCGAGAGCGCGCACGGGCTTTGCGACGTGTGCGACGTTATGGTCCCGAGGATCAACGTGTACGAGGAGGACCCGGAGTTTTTCGAAAAGGCGATCGCCGGCGGCAGGGAGGTCTGGACGTATTCCTGCTGCTTCCCGGAGGAGGGCTGGTGGATCAACAAGTTCGTCGACATGCCGTTCATCCGCTCGAGGCTCATGGAGTGGGTCTGTGCTCTTACAGGCGCGAAGGGTTTCCTGCACTGGGGGTTCAACTACTACGGCTCGCAGCTCTACGGACTTTTCGACGACGCGAGGTTTAAAGGCGACGGCCACATCGTTTACCCGGATCCGGAGCATAAAAAATACAATCTTTCCGCGCGGTTCATTAACACGCGCGACGGCATCCAGGACGTTGAGGCTTATCTTATAAGGCGGCAGGACAACGCGGACCTTCGTGAAGTGCTGCGCGGCGCGGCTGAGAATTACTACACTTACGACGAGAATCCGGAAACGTTTGAGGAGAGGCTGAAGGCGCTTCTGGGTTTTGCGGATCGAGCCTGATTATAGAATGAAGGCGGCGGGAGGTTTTTGAAATTGAAAAAATACATTCTGGCGGTTGACGCCGGCACGACCAGCGTAAGGGGAATCGTTCTCGACTCGAATTTAAAGGCGGTCTCGTCCGCACAGTACGAGGTCAGGCAGATATTCCCGAAGCCCGCATGGGTCGAAGAGGACCCCGAGGAAATTTACGAAAAACAGCTGAAGGCGATCACGAAGGCGATCACTTCCGGCGGCGTGAATCCGGACGAGATCATGGCGATGGGAATCACAAACCAGCGCGAGACAACGGTCGTCTGGAACAGGCACACCGGGAAGTCGGTTTTCAACGCTATCGTCTGGCAGTGCAGACGCACGTCCCAGCTTTGCGAGGAGCTTGAAATCAAGGGCTTTGGTGAGATGATATCGGCTAAAACAGGTCTCAGACTCGACGCGTATTTCAGCGCAACCAAGATAAAGTGGATCCTCGACAACGTGAAGGGCGCGCGGGAGGCGGCCGAAAACGGCGACCTTCTGTTTGGAACCGTTGACACGTGGCTCCTCTGGAAGCTCACGGGCGGGAAGGTTCACGCGACGGACATGACCAACGCGTCGCGCACGATGCTCTTCAACATCCACACACTTAAGTGGGATGAGGAGCTGCTTGAGCTTTTCGGTATTCCGGCGTCGATGATGCCCGAGGTCAAGGCTTCGGGAACGCTTTACGGTATCGCGGACGTCGCCGGCGTCAAAATTCCGGTGGCGGGTATCGCCGGCGACCAGCAGGCGGCGCTTTTCGGACAGTGCTGCTGGTATCCCGGTGAGATGAAAAATACGTACGGAACGGGTTGCTTCCTGCTCGCGAACACCGGAAACGTGCCTGTAAAGAGCACGAACGGTCTCGTAACTACAATTGCGGCGACGCTTGAGGGCGAGGAGGCGCAGTACGCGCTCGAGGGGAGCGTTTTCACTGGAGGCGCGATCGTGAAGTGGCTTCGCGACAGCCTCGGTGTCATAAAGAACGCCTCCGAGACAGAGGAAATCGCGGAAAAAGCGGGCTCCTCCAAGGGGCTTTACATTGTGCCGGCACTTGCGGGACTCGGCGCGCCTTACTGGGATATGGACGCGAGAGGAAGCCTCTTCGGTATCACCGGCGCCACAGGCAGGGCGGAGATCGTGCGTGCGGCTCTTGAATCGATCGCGTACCAGACGGACGATCTCGTTCAGTCGATCGCGGGCGACATGGGGCAGAGACCTCTTACTTTAAAAGTCGACGGCGGAGCGGCCGCAAACAAGTTCCTGCTCAGGTTCCAGGCGGACATATCGTGCGTCAAGGTCGCGAAGCCGGCCAACAACGAGGCGACGGCTCTCGGAGCGGCGTTCCTCGCGGGACTCACCGCGGGAATGTGGCAGACGAGGCGCGACGTGGCTGTCAAGGTTGCGGCCGAGCGGGAGTTTGTGCCTTCGATGAGCGAGGCCGAGCGCGCCAAACTGACGTCCGGATGGAAAGAGGCCGTCAGGGCGTGCAGAGAGTTTAAACCGTGATTTTTGCCTGTATTTAGGCGATTTGGGCGGATTCAAAGATGCTTATCGGGCTTATTAAGCGTTTGATTTTAAATTGATTTCAAAGGAGATTGAAATGGCGGACAATCAGGGATTTACAGACAAAAAAGTGCTGTCCTCGGACGGCGTTCACATGCTCGCGGGGCGCGTTTACGTTCCGGAAGGGGCGCCGAAGGGCGTTTTTCAGGTCGTTCACGGAATGACCGAGTACATCGGCAGGTACGACAAGCTGATGAGGTGGCTCCGCGATGAGGGTTACGTCGTTTTCGGCTACGACCACCTCGGGCACGGTCAGACCGCGGTCGGCGACGAAGAGCTCGGCTTTATCGCGCACAAGGACGGCTGGAAGCGCCTTGTAGACGACGTCGGCGTTTTCGCGAAGGCAGTCAGGGAGGAGTACGGGAAGGAACTTCCGTATTATCTGCTCGGCCACAGCATGGGCTCGTTCATCGTGAGGCTTGCCGCCTCGAACTACATCGGGTCCGCGAATTATCAAAAACCCGACAGGCTCATCGTGATGGGAACGGGCGGCCCGAATCCTGCCGCGGGCGCGGGGCTTTCGATGACAAAAGCCGCTAAAGCATTTAAGGGCGAAAAGGCCTACTCGTCGCTCCTTGAGGGGCTCGCGTTCGGCTCCTACAACTCGCACTTCAAGGACGAAAACGACGTGCGCTCCTGGCTCACGAAGAACACCGAGGAGCGTGACAAGTACAGGGCCGACAAATACTGCACGTTCCGGTTTACGGTCTCGGCGCTTTCGGACCTCATGGAGCTGACGAAAAACTGCAACTCGAAAAAGTGGTTCGAGAGCTTCCCGGCCGACGTTCCGGTGCTGCTCGTATCGGGCTCGGACGATCCTGTGGGCGACTACGGAAAAGGCGTCACAAAGGTCCACGACTCGCTCGCGGCGAACGGCAAGAACGTCAGGATGAAGCTCTACGAGAACAACAGACACGAGATCCTGAACGATACCGCGTATCCGGAGGTCGTGAGGGATATCCTCGATTTCATTAAATGAAGGCTGTTAAATGACGGCTTTTCCGGGAAATACAGTATGACAATATGAAAAACGCCCCGCGCGAGGCTGATCAAGAAAGGCTGCCTCGCGCGGGGCTTCGTTATTTTAATAAGTTTTAATCAGGCCGTCTGTTTCTCTTTCGCCCGGTGTTTTTTTATCAGGAAGAACACCGCGTAGAAGCACGAAATGTATAGCAGGAAAAGGAAGACGACGATGAGCGGGTAGAGGACCTTGCTGCCGTTCACGAGGTTGTAGAAGATGTCGTAGGGCGTTCCGTCGCCGCGCATCAGGAACATGTAATTGTAGGGGATCAGGACGTCGGCGACGTATGCCGCGACGCAGAAGCTGCAGAGAATCCCGAACGAAATTCCGATGTTTTCCTTTTTCATTGAGAGCAGTCCGGCGATCGCGATGTAGAGCGCGGCGAACCCGGCGATCGCGTGCGTGATTCCCGAGACGACGTTGTCGAACCCAAGGACAGGGTACGCGGAGTAGTTCTGGCCGGCGCCGTATGTGCCGAGGAACGCTATCAAGAGGCCGAAAATGAACGTGAAGTCGAGCGCCGCCTCGCGCAGTCTGCCTTTCCCGAACGCCGAGAGAGGCAGAGTGAACAGCGGGATGCTGCACAAAAACAGCGGCAGGACTAGCAGAACGTGCGAAAAACTGTGTTCACGCCAGCACACGAAAACGATCTTGAAAAGCTCGATCGAGTCCATGATTATCGCAGCCGCGGCGATAACTTTGATTTTTTGATTGAAATCTTTTTTGCGGTACGCAAGACCGAGGATGACGGCAGCCGCAATCATGACGATCATGAGCGACGACACAAAAATAATATGCGCCGGGGACATGTAGCCCTCGGGTGTTCGCGTATAACCGCCGATTCCGAAAAATTCCTTCATTTGTAAACTCCGAAAATGATTATTAAAGCGTTGAGCGTTTTTTGATTAAAGCGTTGAGCGCTTTTTTTTGATTATAGCGCATACCGCGAGAATAGTAAACGCGTTTATGTAAATAATGCGCGGTTAATGACACAAATGGAGCGTTTCGTCGATTGACCGCAAACGGTGGAAATTCTTTTTAAACGAAATATCAGGGCGGTTTTTACGACCGTTTTTTCGAGTTTTCGATGAAGAAGAATACGAGGCCTGTGAGCGAAGCGGCCGCCGCCGCGATGAGAAATACGCTGAAAACCGCGTCCCAGCCGCTGTTGTCCGCAATAAGTCCGAGACCGTACGCGCTGATCGTAGAGCCGACGTAGCAGTTTCCGTTCAGGAGACCGGAGACTGTTCCGGGATTCAGAGAGCCGCGGACTCTGAGCGGCAGCAGGTTCGTCGAGACCGCGTTGATGCAGTGGGCGAGCAGCGAGATGATGCCGAAAAACACGAGAGCGACGACGAACGACACGCCGAGTGTCAGCCTGATCGCGAGCGCGCAGACGGCGGAAATGCCGAACATCACGGACGCGAGAAGCGGGAAGCTCTTGATGATTTTCGAAGCCCACAGCGTTATGACGCCGCAGAAAGCCGAGATTCCCGGAAGCACGAGCGTCAGCAGGATCGAGAGGCTGTCTTCTAGTTTGTACGTCTCCTTGAGAATCGCGGGCACCCATGTCTGCAGACCGTCTTTCAGAAAATTGCAGACGACCGAAAACAGCGCGAAAACCGCGACGGTCACAACGGCTGTGCGGCCCGCGAGTTTTGCGGCGTCAGAGGGAGATTTGTCCTGTTTTTGATCCGCCGGGTCCGCTTTCCCGTTTTCTGCCGTCAAGTCCTCAGCCGCCGGCTTCAGCGCGTTGATATTTTTGATCAGGCGCGGATAAAATGCGAGCCACAGCACGGCTATGAGAAGCATAACCGCCGCCGCGACCGGGAAAACGATTTTGTAGTTGCCGGCGCGGGTGAACGCAAACCCAGAAAAATAGGACAAAAACGTGCCTATGGAGGTAGTTGTTCCAAGAATCGCCACTGAGAGGTCGGCGTGCTTCCTGTCGAGGTTGTCGCCGAGGATCAGAATAACCGAACTCCAGAGAACAGACTGCGAGCAGCCGTTTACGAACCAGAAGTACTTGATGAGATCGAACGGAAGGCCCGCGAAAACCGCTACGTTGATCGCCGAAGAGACGGTCAGCGCCACAGGGAAAAGAAACGTTTTGTTGTAGTGCTTGCAGAGGATGCCGTTCACGAACTGGCCGGCTCCGTAGGCGAAGAAAAAGAACGTCGTCACAAGGCCGGCTTCGGCGTGCGTAACGTTGTACGAGGCCATTATGTTCGTGATGTTGGAACTGAAGCTGAGTCTGCCGAAATAGGAGACGGTATAGATTGCCCAGCAGAGAAAGATGAGTCCTTTTTGATATGCCGAATACGATTTTGCGATGTTTTTCATTTCCGCTCCGTGATTTGCGCGCCGCCTTAAGGCTTTCGCGGCGGCACGCGCGATGATACCACTCCGTGGGGCTTTTTGTCAAGGCGGATAAAGCGGCTCGGAGGGCCGCGGGCGGAGACTTTGCGCGCGCATACGCGCATACGCATACGCGAACGCATACGCGGACGTTCAAAACGCTTGAAAAACGGGCGGCGTTGTTGTAAAATAAAATTTGAGGCCGAAGAGGCCGGGATTATAAAGATGCGCGCTCGGTGAAAACGCTTAGCGGCCTGCAAAAGCGCAGGAGGCTTAAAAGCGCGCGGGAAGGAAATTTTCGTTTGACGACTCAGAATTACATTTTTGACGGATCACTTGAAGATTTAAAAAACATTTTCGGCAGAAACGACGAAAACATGGGCATCGTCGAGGACGCTTTTATGACAAGCGTCATTCTGGGCGACGGCATCATCACGGTCGAGGGCGAAAACGAGTCCGCGGTGAGGCACTCGCTGAACGTTATTAAAAACGTCGCGGAGGCTTCGAAGGCCGGAGAAATCGTGACGCGTCAGCTCGTCGCTTATTATTGCGACATGGAGAGCGTCGGAAAAGCGCCCGCGCCGGGAACCATTCTGACCGACTGCGTGTGCCTGAACGCGAAGGGCAATCCTATAAAGCCCAAAACGGCCGGCCAGAAGGCGTACGTCGACGCGATCGTCTCAAACACGGTCACGTTCGGAATCGGACCTGCCGGCACCGGAAAGACGTTCCTCGCCGTCGCGGAGGCTGTTTCTGAATTAAGGAAGAATCAAGTTTCGCGTATTATACTTACGAGGCCGGCTGTCGAGGCGGGCGAGAAGCTCGGTTTTCTGCCGGGCGACCTTCAGAATAAAGTCGACCCGTACCTGAGACCGCTTTACGACGCGCTTTTCGACATAATGGGCTTCGACTCGTTCCAGAAGAAGCTCGAGAAGGGCGTTATCGAGATCGCGCCGCTCGCATATATGAGGGGCAGGACCCTCGACAGTGCGTTCATCATTCTCGACGAGGCGCAGAACACGACCCGCGAGCAGCTCAAGATGTTCCTGACGAGAATCGGCAACGGCTCCAGGGCGGTCGTGAACGGCGACGTAACGCAGATAGACCTGCCCCGCGACACCGCTTCGGGCCTCAAGAGCGCGAAGAACATTCTCGACGGCATAGAAGGAATCGCGTTTGTCAACTTCACCGAGAGAGACGTCGTGAGGCACGAGCTTGTGAAAAAGATTATAAAAGCGTACGAAAAATACGAGGAGAAGGAAATTAAGAAATGATTGCTGAGTATTTGTTCTCGCCCGCGGTGAGCACGGCGGAGACAAGAGACGATCTCGACGCGGCTTCCAAAGAGCCGGTGCGGGGACTGCTTTCCGACGCCGAGCTGCTTGAGTATTGCGCGGTCGCCGACGACATTCTGACCAAGGCTGAGAAGAATTTTCCCGAGTTCGCGGCGGACACAGGGACCACCGTCAACGTCTATTTTGTCGACAACGGAATGATCCGCGGGATCAACAAGGAAGAGCGGGGAATCGACCGCGCCACCGACGTTCTTTCGTTCCCGTTCCTCGACATGAACGAGGGCGACGGCATTTTCGACGAGTACGACCTGAATCCGGAAAACGGAGCGATAATGCTCGGGGAGCTCGTCGTTTCCGTCGAAAAGGTCAGGGAGCAGGCGAAGGAGTACGGTCACTCCGAGAAGAGGGAACTCGCGTTTTTGCTCTGCCACGGATTTCTGCACCTGATGGGCTACGACCACGAGACGCCCGAGGAAGAGGCGGTCATGAAGCCGCTCACGGAAAAGCTGCTCGCGGAGGCGGGCTACACGCGCGACTGATTTTTGACTGACACCGGGGCACCGCGCGGCGATTCCGTTCGCGTGCAGGCGCTTCCGGAAACTTAAGATCTCATTAATTTTAAGGAGAGTTTACTAAATGGACAAGTATTGTTTCGAATGCCTGGACATGCTCGAAAAGGGCGAGCATTCCTACAAGGGAATTTTCAAGGTCTATTCGCACCACGGCGACAAGCCGGCGGTCGAGTACAAGCTTGACGGACAGATCAAAAAGCTCAGCTTCACCGACGTCGAACTCGTAAGCGGGTACTGCGCCGAGAGAATCCGCGAGAAAATGAGCGGCGTCCAAAAGGGTTTCGTCTGCTTCAAGCTCGCCAACTGCCCGGAGTGGTTCGAGATCTTCTGGGGCATTCTCATGGCCGGCTTCAGCCCGTTCCTCATTGACGCGCGCCACGACGAAAAGCTTACACAGTACTTTATCGACGAGGGAGGCGCAGTCGCGATCATTACGAACGACGGTCATCAGTACGAGTACGAAAACTGCGTCACGATCGCCGCGACTGACATTCTGAAACTCGACAAGAGACAGATCCTCGAGATCGCCGTCAACGCCGACAAATCGTCCAGAACCGCAGTCGAGCGGATCGATTCCTACGACTGGGGCGACGAGGTAGCGCTCTGCACCTCCGGCACCACCAGCACTGCCAAGATTTTCATCTATAACAACGACGCGATCTACAACCAGGTCATGAACGCCGGCCCGATCATCAGAGCCGACAAGAACATCTGCGACGACAGAGACAAGAGAATGCTCTGCTTCCTGCCGCTCAACCACGTTTTCGGCTTCATGGCGAACTACCTCTGGTACAGCTTTTTCGGTGCCTCGCAGGTAATGCCCGACAGAATGGCGCCGTCTGTTCTCCTTCAGACGTGCCGCGACCACCGGGTCACCCACATTCTCGCAGTGCCGCTGCTCGTCAACAACATCGCGAAGGGCATCAAGGGCAAGCTCTCGAAGCAGTCCAAATTCAAGCAGTTCATGTTCAACTTCATGCTGAATCTGAGCATTTTCGCGCAGAGGATCGGCCCCGATTTCGGTATCGCGGTCGCGAAGGCGCTTTTCAACAAAACGGTTCTTAAAGAACTCGCGGGCAGGGACATCCAGTGCATCATCTGCGGCGGCGGTCACGTGCTTCCCGAGTCTCTGAAAATCATCAACGGCATCGGCTACTACACGCTGTGCGGCTTCGGCATGACCGAGGTCGGAATCTCCTCCATGGAGCGCCGCAGAAAGATCAAATACAGGCTTCAGGGCGTCGTCGGCGTTCCGGTCGCCTCCATGGAATACAAGATCGTGCCCTTCAACGACAACGATCAGTCCGCGGGCGAGCTTGTGATGCGCGGCGGTTCGGTCCACAGCGGCATGCTCAAAAACGGCAAGCACGCGCCGGCGGCCACAGACGAGGACGGCTGGTTCAGATCCGGCGATATCGGAAGGCTCGAAAAGGGCGCTCTCTACATCGAGGGAAGGCTCAAGGAGGTCATCGTCAACGAGTCCGGCGAAAACGTATATCCCGACGAACTGGAGGACTCCTTCCTGAACATCGAAGGCGTCAAGGCGTTCACTGTACTCGGCATCAACAAGGGCGGCGGAAGCGTATACGAGGACATCGTTCTTGTATGTCAGGTCGAACCCGCGTACGTCGAGGACCCCGAGCTCATCGAAAAGCTCCGCCGCGAAGTCGCTGCGAGAAACGCCGGGCTGCCTGTCTACAAAAAGCTCAACTACTGCCTCGCGACGAAAGAGGACCTTCCGCTCTCCAACGGAATCAAGATTCGCAGGGTGGTCATCAAGCGCGAAGTCGAGGACGGCAGCGGCCTTTCGAAGTACACGAAGATCGAGAAGCTCAAGTAAAAAACGTTGCGGCAACGCCGCGGAATACCGTTGCGGAGACGCATAACAGCGCCGCCGCATAAACCGCGGTATAAAAACGCGGTATAAAAACGCGGGACGGCGGATAAATTAACTTTTAGGACGGAGGTGAACCGGAAAAATGGAACGCGGAGTCAACGTCGTGCTCAGAATTATAATAATAGTGCTTTGCTTTGTGCTGGCTGTCAGCGCGGTCTATCTGTTTTCGGTCCGCTACGTCAATTCCTTTTATAAGGCCGACGCGAACGACATGTTCATGACGTCGATGACGGTCGACGCGATATACCCTATGAACGACGGCAGGCTGAACGTGGTCGGAACGTTCCTGCAGGGCGACGACATCCTCAGCAACCCTTCGGTTTACGTAAAAATGTACGGAGAGGACGGCCGGTTCCTCGACGTCGCGGGACTTTCCATGGAACGCGATTTCCGGCTTGCGTCAAGCTGCTCGGACGGCAGGGTCACAGTGCTTCTTCTCGTCAACAACGAGGGCCGCGCGGAGATATACGCTGTCTCGCAGGAGGGAAAGATCGACGGCTCGCTCAGCCTTTCGAAAGCCGAAGACGAGACCGGAAGCGTTTCGTATTTCGCGGGAATTTACGGCGGCGGCGTTTTCGCGGCGACTGTCGCGGGCGGCAACCGTGTCACCGTAAAGGACGTCGAAGGGAAGACGCTTTTTGAGAAGGTCCTTTCCGAGGACGTCGCGGTTAGTGGCGTCTCGGCTGCGGGCGGCGTGTTCTTCATGAACGGAACGCTGACCGGCGGCGACGGCAAGCTCCCGTGCGTTTTCGCGTTCGACGCGGAGGGGAAGGAAAGGTTCAACATCACCGTCTCCGAAGACCTCTCGTCGTTCAGAATCGACGGGTTCACGAAGGCACGCGACGGAAAAACGTACATGTACGGCAGAAGGTTCAACCGCCAGGCGTACGCGGAAATGTTCTTCCCGGACGCGACAGACGAGGACCGGGCTGTGAAGTTTACATCGGTTTCGGAGAAGGCGATCTCGACCGAGCGCGAATTCGGCGCGGTGCTTCTTTCGTCCGATTACTACTCAGATCCGTGGTGCACGTTCTTCCTGTGCGAGATCAGCCCCGACACGGGTTCGCTCGGGCTCATCAACACGCCCCTGTCCGACGACTCTTCGTTCGGCATCAGCGACGTGACGTTCCTGCCCGAGGGTATCGCGCTCGAGGAGGAGAACGGCAAAACCGCCATCGCCACAATGGTCTCCAAGGTCGCGGCGTCGTCCTCTTCGGACAAATACTGCGTGAGCTGCTACAGGCTCTACCACGACATGAGCGCTTCGGGCTCGGCGAAAATTTACATGCCGTCTGATTTCTACTGCTATCCGGGAAAGGCTGCCGACGGCAGATATTTCTGCTACGACGGAATTTCCGACACGTCGGGAACGGTCAGGTACTCGCTCAAGTATTACGACGGCACGGAGAGCATCGCACGCGAGCAGAACCTTCTCTCGGTGATGAAATACGCCGTGAATCTGATCCTCGGCATCGTGGACAGGCGCCTTATCGCGTATATGGTCATTTTCCTCATTCTCTACATAACCGCCCGTTATCACGGCGCGGAGGCGGTGAGGAAAACGGCGGGCGAGGCGTAGGCGGTAACGTTTCTGCGCCGGGTACGGTCTTAAGTTCTTTAAATTTTAATTGAATGCGCCTTTAAATGAAAAAAGGTATTGCATTTTTGGAAAGATGCTGATAAAATAATAAATCATGAAGAAACTCCGGCGCTTCTGCCGAACGCGGGTGACGTGAGTTTGCTCTAATTTTCTTAAACGGAGGGATTTACTGTGCAACTTAAGAAACTTATAAGGATTGTTGTTGCGTCTCTGCTTGTTGTGTGCTTTGCTGTTGCCCTTTTCGGGTGCAAACCGAAGAAACTCACTTTTTCCGATGAAAACGGTGTTCTTCCTAAACAGTATGAGAATTATCGTTACTATTTCCAGCAGGGCTACAGACCTGACTGGACGATTACCCGTATGGATGCCGACAAGAGAATTCTTGACAGAGAAACCGGTCTGATTCTCGTTATGGCTCCGTTGGTCTCCACTGTTGACGAAGAAGGCAAGGTCACCGTTGAAGAGGAAGTTGTTGTCGACGCTGACGGCAACGAGACCAAGGTTCAGAAGCTTGTTGATGGCGTTGAGTACTGCGTGTACTTCCACAACGGCGAAGGCATCACGATGACGACATCCAGAAACGACGTTGTAAAATGGCTCCAGGATCCCGAGTCCAAGTTCTACTTCAACAACAAGCATTTCAACGGAGCTCCCCGTGAGACTTTCCTTGAAAAGGGCGACCCGGTTATCTTCACCGCGAAGTACAGTAAACTCCAGTTCTCGACAGTCACTTACACGTTTACCAAAGACGGTGAAAACTGGCGCGGTATTTACAACATCGTCATGCAGGGCGTTGAGTACTTCATCGTAACGTTCGAAGCAAAGGCTGAGCTCTACGATCAGTACTACGATGCTTACTATGAGACGATCGGCGACTTCAGAAAGAAGGGCTGGGAGACTTCCGACGTGGGCTGATGCCTTCCGGATATACTCTTGCAAAATCCATCGCGGCAACGCGGTGGATTTTGTGGCTTATTGGGACGCGGATTTCCGGGAAATATTATTTCCGCAGGCTAGCGACGCGTCTTTGGTTTGATTGAAATTTTGCACGTACGCGGCCGGAGGCCGGCAGGGGTGTTACGGAAGGAAATATGTATAAGGTAATTTTCGAGGACGCCAATTTTATAGCGGTTGAAAAAGAGCAGGGGGTCGTATGCGTTCCCGACCCGGGAGACGACGACTCGCTCATTGAGGCGGTTAAGCGCGAGGTCTGCGGGAGCGCCGCGCTCTGCCACAGGCTCGACAGGAACACCGGCGGAATAGTCCTTTTCGCCAAAAACGAAGCTGCGCTCGCGGACGCGGAGCAGGCTATGAAGGACGGCGAGATATCGAAAATCTACTCCGCGGTGCTGACGGGCAGGACCGGGAATCTCTTCGGATACGGGAAGCAGTTCAAAACCTTCAAGGCGTACCATTTTAAAGACGCGAAAAAGGGAACTGTCTACATTTACGACGCTCCGAGGAAGCTCGCGCGCGAGATCATTACCAAGGTAAAGCCCGTCTCCTACGACCCTGAGACGGACACCGTGACGTGCGACGTAATGCTTGTCACAGGCAGGACTCACCAGATAAGAGCGCACATGGCCCACCTCGGACATCCGGTCGCGGGCGACGGGAAATACGGCCGCAACGCTGTTAACAAAAAGCTTCCTTACAGGTACCAGGCGCTCTGGGCGCGCGAGATGTTTTTTTCCGGGAAATTCGCGGAAAAATACGCGCTGCCTGCGAAAATCTCCTCGGAACCTCGCTTTAAGTAGCCGCAGCCTCTGCCGCGGCGCGCGGACCGGGGGCCTGAAATCACGTTTTTGCTTTACAAACAGCCGAAATAATGGTATAAAATAACTGTTTGATTGATTGTTTCGCCGAGTTTGGATCTTTTTGATTTATACGAATTGATTTGTACGAAGCTTAGACTGTAACAGAAAGGGAAAATGCCATGAAAAAACTGATTGCAATTCTGACGCTGATTGCGGTGACGTTTATGTTCGCCGCCTGCGATTTCGGGTCGCTTTTCGATTTTTCGACTGAAGCGCCTTCTACAACTCCCGCGCAGGACGCCACCGGGGCGCCGCAGACAACCGACGCGCCTAAGATCTCTCCTCCGCCGTCCGAGCCTCCCGCAACCGAAGAACCCGCGACCGAAGCTCCGGAACCTGACTATATGAAAGAGTTTTTCGACTCGCACAAGGGCTACTGGACAGAGGAGGACGGCAGGTTTATCAGCTTCTCCGAGGAGAACGGCAAGTATTACGCCATGTTCGCGGTCTGGAACGCCGGCGGACAGTTCCCGGCAGGTCAGGTAACGAAGGTCAGCAAGGCCGGAGACGGTCTCTACTTCGTGACGTGCGAGCTTACCACCGCTGACGGCTGGAAGAAGGAGGCTACGTTCTCGATTATCGACAACGATACCTATCCGCGCTCCATCGACACGACCACGCCCGTTGAGACAGTTCAGAGAAGGTACTTCTACCACGAGAATTTCGCGTATCCCTCGTTCTTCACCGAGCGGAAGATCGCCGACTTCGTTGACAAATACGCGGGTTACTGGACTGCCATGGACGGCAACTTCATTGAAATAACAAAAGACGGCGTAGTATTTTTCGCCATCTGGAATGCCGGCGGACCCTTCCCGGGCGGAAAGATCACCGACGTTCACAAGGACGGGGACAGATACAGTGTGACGATCGACATTTCGGCGGTGGCTCCCAACGACGAAAACGGCGGCTGGGAAGCTTATACGTACTACCTCTCCTTTGAGGTGCTGACGTCCAACCCGGATACGGCGCTCTCCAACCATCCGTTTGAGAAGAGCTCAAAGAAGTTCTACCGCCACTCCGAACCGGGCATGCCCGCCTTCTTCAGCGATATGATCATCAACGAATTCGTTGAGAAGTACCAGGGCTACTGGACCGATACGGACGGTAAATTCTTCTACGTGGGACCGGACCGCACTGTTAATTTCGCGATCTGGAACGCGGGCGGACCGTTCCCGGCAGGCAAGATCACTTATGCGTCGAAGGATGAAGACACGGGCACGTATTATTTAACCGTCGGAATTCCCGCGATGGCGGCAAACGACGAGAACGACGGCTGGGCGGCTCACGACGTCAACATCGAGTTTACAGAGCAGGCGACGGCAAAACCGACCGCCAAGGCGACGCACCCGTTCAACAACGGCATCAAGACTTTCTATCATCACACGTCCCCGGGAATGCCTTTTGACGGCTGACGGGGCGGGGAAGGCCGGCGCGCTTAAACTTTAAGGGCGCGCCGGCCGGATCAAGCTGAAAAAGGCGGGCGGAAAAACGGGAAAACGCGGGTTTTTCCGCCGCGGGCCTTTTTTTGCGATTTTTGAGTTTTTTTTGAAAAAAACTTGTTGACTTGCCCGCACAATAGAGGTATAATAATATCCGTCTGTTTTGAAGATAGCGTTTTGCGATGCTTCTAAAGAGGCACGCGAAACTTAAAATCAGCTTTTACAGCAGGAGGTGTGAAAAATGATTTGTCCGAAGAGAAGATGGTCTAAGGCAAGAAGTCGTTCCAGAAGAGCTAACTGGAAGCTGGAGGCGCCGAGCCTTGTGAAATGCCCGCAGTGCCATAATCTTAAACTCGCGCATTCCGTGTGCGGTTCCTGCGGTTACTACAAGGGCCGTGAGGTTATCAAGATGGCAGAGGAATGATTCCGTCTCTTAAAACAGCTGTTGATTTTATTGACAGCTGTTTTTGAGTAACGGGGGTTCCGTTCCCGGGTTCGGCTGTTAAAATGATAGTTTTATCCGCTTCAGGTTAAATTACTGCCTTTGACCGCGGCACAGATCTCCGGACGCTGTGCCCTGTGGGTGTAAGACAGTATTTTTTTTGCCCCGCGGCATCCGGGAGGATCCGGAAGGATAAAACGGCAGGATTAAACGGCCTGACAAAACGGCCTGACAAACGGACTGACAAAACGGCCGCGCGCGTGTTTCCGGCGAGGGAAGACAATGCATTATGAGCTTAAAGAAAAAATCATAAAAAGCGTCGACCCGGGAAGCCCCGCGGAACGTGCGGGACTGAAAGCAGGGGATGCGGTGACAGCCGTTTCGGGACACGAGCTCGTCGACATTTTCGACTACAGGTTCTACATTACCGATCCGGACCCGTCCGTGACGGCGGTAAGACCTGACGGAAGCGAGTTTACGGTCGTGCTCGAAAAGGACGAGTATGAGGACGCCGGCATCGAGTTCGTGAATCCGATGCTCGCGAAGGACAGGCACTGCGCCAACTCGTGCATTTTCTGCTTCATCGACCAGATGCCGCCCGGAATGCGCGACACGCTCTACTTTAAGGACGACGACCTCAGGCTGTCGTTTTTGACAGGCAGCTACGTCACGCTCACGAACTGCACCATGCAGGAGCTGAAAAGGCTCGCGGGCTACCACATTTCGCCGGTGAACGTGTCGATACACACGATGAACCCCGAACTCAGGGTCAAAATGCTCGGCCATAAAGGCGCCGGCGACATCGCGGAAAAACTTAAGGTGCTGCTCGACGCCGGCATTACGGTCAACGGCCAGATAGTGCTCGTTCCCGGCTGGAACGACGGCGCCGAACTCAAGTTCACGCTTGACTCGCTGCTGGCACTTCCGGAGAATTTCAACTCCGTCTCGGTCGTTCCTGTCGGTCTGACGAGGTACCGCGACGGCCTCTGCCCGCTCAGGCCTTTTACAGAAAAGGAGGCGCTCGAGACAGTCAGGCTTATCGAGGACTACAGGCAGATGGCGAGAATAATGCGCGGGAATTCGTTCGTGTACGCGTCGGACGAGTTCTACGTGAAGGCCGGACTTCCGCTTCCCGGTGAGGAGGACTACGACGGATTTCCGTCGCTTGAGGACGGCGTGGGCATGCTGAGACTTCTCGAGTCGGAGGTAGACGCTGCTCTCGGCGACCGCGCGACTGTCAAAAAGCTCAGGCGCAGGCTTTTGTTCAAAAAAAGGCGCATCGGGGGGACTGTCGCGACAGGCGAGATAGCGTTTTCGAAGCTAAGGGAAGTCACGGAAAAGGTTGCAGCGTTCGCGCGCTCGTGCGGAAAAAAGCCCGATTTCAGGGTGCAGGCCATCAGAAACGACTTTTTCGGTAGCAACGTAACCGTCTCGGGCCTGATAACGGGCGGCGACCTTATTAAGCAGCTTAAAGAGACGCGGGAGATGCAAGGCGAAGGCGGACGCGGACGCGGCAAAAAACGAACCGGCAAACAGGATAGAGTTTTTATCACCGTCAACATGCTCAAGGCCGGCGAAAACGTCTTTCTCGACGACGTCACCGTCGCCGATGCGGAAAAGGAACTCGGAGTCAGAATCATCCCGGTCGGCAAAACCGGCGCGGATTTTATAGAGGCGCTTCTTTTCGGTTGATAACCGCGCGAAGAACGGGCGGAACGCGAAGAACGGGCAGAACGGGAAGAACGCGAAGAAAGAGAGTGGAAAAATGGGAAAACCCGTTGTGGCGATAGTGGGCCGGCCGAACGTCGGCAAATCGTCGCTTTTCAATTATATATGCGGCAAGCGGATATCGATAGTGGAGGATACGCCGGGAGTCACGCGCGACAGAATTATCGCCGACGCCGAGTGGCGCGGAAGAAGGTTTTCGCTCGTTGACACGGGTGGTATCGAACCGGCTTCGGAGGAAGTGATTCCGTCCGAAATGCGCAGGCAGGCGGAGACCGCCATCAGAATGGCCGACGTTGTCGTGTTTATGGTCGATTTCAAGGACGGCATCACTTCTGCCGACGAGGAGATCGCGGCGGTGCTGACGAAGACCGGAAAACCGGTGATCCTCTGCGTGAACAAGGTCGACACAATCGGCGAGACGCCGGCGGAGGCGTACGATTTTTACAACCTCGGAATCGGCGAGCTTTTCACGGTTTCGGCGGCGCACGGTCTCGGCATCGGAGAACTGCTCGACGCGGTTTACGACTGCCTTCCCGAGTGGAGCGAAGAGGAGTCGGACGCGGACGTCATAAAAGTGGCTGTGATCGGCAAGCCTAATGCGGGAAAATCGTCTCTGATCAACAAGATCCTCGGCGAGGACCGCGTTATCGTCAGCGACATTTCCGGAACAACGCGCGACGCGATAGACACTTACGTTAAAATTAAAGGGCGCGACTTCTGCTTTATCGACACCGCCGGAATGCGGAAACGCGGCAAGATTAACGACGACGTGGAACGCTACAGCATCATGCGCGCGCTGGACGCGGTCGACAGGTGCGACGTGTGCGTAATAGTTGTCGACGCGGTTGACGGAGTTACCGAACAGGACACCAAGATCGCGGGGTACGCCAACGACAAGGGCAAGGGACTCGTTGTCGCGGTCAACAAGTGGGACCTTATCGACAAGGAGACCGGAACGCTTGAAAAGTACCGCGAGGGCGTGCTCAACAGCTTCAACTTCATAATGTTCGCGCCTATCGTGTTCATTTCGGCCCTTACAGGAAAAAGAGTGGGGGACCTTTTCGAAACGGTCGTGAACGTGTATAATGAGAGCAGAAAGCGCATTTCGACAGGAATGCTCAACGACGTCCTCAACGAAGCTGTCGCGGTCGTGCAGCCTCCTTCCGACAAGGGCAGGCGGCTTAAGATCTACTACATGACGCAGGTCGCCGTCGCGCCGCCGACTTTCGCGGTGTTCTGCAACAGCGTGAAGCTTTTCCACTTTTCCTACCTGCGCTACATCGAGAACCGGATCCGCAAAAACTTCGGCTTCGAGGGAACGCCGATCGTTTTCAAACTGAGAGAAAAAACGGAGCGGCAGGCGGCAGAGGAAAACGTACACTGATACTAACGGAGGATTTTCGTGATGACGTTCACAGATTATCTGGTTATTTCACTTTTCGCGCTCGCGGGCTATCTTATCGGCAGCCTCAACGCGGGCGTGCTCGTTTCGCGGGTGATGTTCGGAAAAGACGTCAGGGACTTCGGAAGCGGAAACGCGGGCACGACGAACATGCTGAGAACGTTCGGCAAAAAGGCCGCGGCGCTTACGCTCGTCATCGACTTCCTGAAAGGGATCGTCGCGTGTCTGCTGCCGTGCCTGATAGTTTACGTCGGATTCCGCAGCCACCGTGTCGGACTCGACTCGATGCTCGCGGCGGCGGTAGGGTGCGTCGTCGGCCACAACTGGCCGGTCTATTTCGGCTTCAGGGGAGGAAAGGGCGTTCTCGTATCGTTTTCGGTGATGCTTTAGGAAACGCCGTTCCGTTCCGAATGATCTACCGTCAGACGAAGGCGCTTATCGCCGGAAATTATCTGCCGAGGCACTTTATCGTGAACGTAGCGGGAAATCTTGCCGCGTTCGCTCCGTTTGCGCTGTTTCTGCCGGTATGCTTCAAAAAATGCCGTAGGTTCGGCGTGTTTTTCGTCGTCTGCGTGTTCCTCGCGGTACTCCTGATCGTAAGGCACAGCGCGAACATAGACAGGCTTTTTAAGGGCACCGAGTCGAAGCTGAGCTTCAAAAACGCCGGCAAGGCAAAAACTACTGAGGGCGGAAACGGTCCTGAAGAAACCGGAGACAACAGATAAAGCAAGCGTGCGGAGGGTTATATGCCTATTAACAAATATGTAAAAGACTATAAGCTCGAAAACGTAACGAACAAAAAAGGACGCGTCGTCACGAAGGCGGTCTACGTCGGGAACTACTACGGGTTCAGACAAAAGGGCGAGGCGCTGAAAAAAGCCAAAACGTCACTCACCGCCGCGACAGCCGCCGGAATAGTATTCTTTGTCACGGGAATTTCGTTCTACAGGAACACCGGCTTTTCCGCGCAGTACTACACTTTGATTCCGTTCGCGGCGTGTTTTCTGCCGCTGCTTTACCTCGCTATCGCCGCGTGCTACATTCTGAGAACAAAAGACGACGGCCGCGTGACTAACGAGCGGAAGGACAAAATGCGCGACCGCGTCGCCAAATCCGGGCTTGGAATACTGATCCTCGACGGTCTTGCGGTCGCGGGAATCGCAGTCGCCGGAATACTGAAGGCGGCCGGAACAGAGACAAGGAACTTTACGGTCAACGACCTCGTGTTCATTCTCTCGGCGCTCGGACTGCTCGCTGCCGCGGGGTTCGCGTTCTCGACACGCGAAAAGTTCGTAATGGACACGGTTGCCGGACCTGACGACGCTCAAGACAAATGAGGCGCTCGGAATAAACGGGACCGTTCAGGGCAAACGAGGCGTTCGGTACAAAAGAGATAAAAGTAAATTATTCATAATTAATTATTATTATGACTTGCGCGCGGCCTTCCCGGGTAACGAAAAAAGGGAAGGCCGCGCTCCGTTTTCCGGCGCCCAAACCCCGCGATGACCGGTTTTCAAGCATTAAAGGCTCGGAATCGCGCAAAAAAGTGCCCAAATGCATAAAAACGCCCCTCGGTCGGTTTATTTTATTAAAAATAGAAAAAACTAAAAATAAACAGTTGACACGATTAATTTTGTTGTGTTATAATACAGGTTTATAAGCGTTGAGAGCCGCTTCAAGGAAAAGATTTTTTTCCGGAGGGCAGGGTCTCGGCTAACATTTTAATTCTATTTGGAGGTAAAAAAATGAAAAAGGTTTTCAAAATTTTCGCTCTTTTTCTTGCCGTTGCGATGCTCTGCACAGCTTTCGTTGGCTGCGTGAACAATCCCGACAAACCCGGCAAGACTGACGAGCCTACCTCAACAGATGCTCCTTACACCGGTGCTGATACACTCGTAGTCGGTTACCAAAAATTCTCGGGCAAATTCAGCCCCTTCTTTGCGACAACCGCTTACGACCAGGATGTCGCCGGAATGGTTAACGTTGGCTTGATTTCCACAGACCGTGAGGGCAATGTTGTCTACAAAGGTATCGAAGGCGAGAAGAGAACGTTCAACGGCACCGAATATACCTACACCGGTATGTCTGATGTTACCGAGACTATCAATGAAGACGGAACCGTTGATTACGTTGTTAAACTCAGAGATGGCGTCAAATTCAGCGACGGCGAACCTCTGACGATTAAGGACGTACTCTTCACGATCTACGTTTACTGCGATCCTACGTACACAGGCTCCACCACGTTCTCGGCTCTCCCGATCGTCGGTATGAAAGAGTATCTCGCGAACATGACTCCTCGCGGAACCCTCATCTTCTCTGACGGCCCGGACAAGACTTCCGACCTCTACACGGCTGAAGATGCCGCCGCTTTCTGGCCGGCTGCCGACAAAGCAGGTTTGAAGTTCGCTCAGGACATCATTGATGCTGTCAACTCCGCATACATTTCTTTAGCGCCCAGCTACATCGGCAAGACTGCTGACGAAGTCAACGCAAATGACGGACTCAAGGTTGTCCTCGGTATGGCTCTTTGGGGATTCGGCACCGCAAATGGAGAAATCAAAGTTAAGGTTGATGAAAACGGCGAACCCATCCTTGATGAAGAAGGCAAGGAACAGAAATATAAAGAGTTCGACGGCACCTTCACAACCCCCTATACCAAAACCACTTTTGATATGAACAAAGGTGAGTACCCGGATGCGAAGTTCTACTGGAATGAGATTCTTGCCCATTATGGTTATAACATCGCCGGCATCTCAGCTGAGAAGGCTTACGACGATGGCTTCCAGGCATACCTCGACGCCGAGCTCGGCGACAAGGCCGACTACTACGCCGCCGGTGTTTCCACCGGTGAATCCGCTGCCAACATCTCCGGTATCACCATTGTTGGCGACAATGAGCTCCACGTAAAGATGGAGAAGTTTGACGCTGTTGCTATTTACCAGCTCGGCATCACAATCGCTCCTCTCCACTACTACGGAGACGCTTCCAAGTTTGACGTTGCGAACAACTCCTTCGGTTTCACGAAGGGCGACCTCGCTTCCGTTAAAGCGAAGACCAGCCAGCCTCTCGGCGCAGGCGCTTACGTCTTCCAGGATTACAAAGACGGCGTTGTTACGTTCAAGAGAAACGAGAACTATTTCGACGGATGCCCGAAGATCACCTACATCAAGTTCCAGGAGACCACCGATGCCGATATGGTTCCCGGTGTCGGATCCGGTACGTTTGACGTAGCTAACCCGAGCTTCAACGACGCGGCTGTTACCGGTGTTAAGAAACTTAACAGCAACGGCGAGCTCGTCGGCAACGTTATCACGACTGACACGGTTGACAACCTCGGCTACGGCTACATCGGTGCGAACGCTATCACGGTTAACGTTGGCGGCGTTGCCGACAGCGCTGAGTCCAAGGCTCTCCGTAAAGCTTTCGCAACCCTCTTCGCTGTACACAGAGAGAAGAACATCTACTCCTACTACAAAGAGAGAGCTGCCGTTATCCAGTATCCTATTTCCAACACTTCCTGGGCGGCTCCGAAGCCGAACGACGAAGGCTACGCTCTTGCATACTCCAAGGACGTTGACGGAAACGCGATCTACACAGCTAACATGACTGAGGACGAGAGGAACGCTGCCGCTCTGCAGGCCGCTATCGGATTCTTCAAGAAAGCCGGCTACACCTGGGATGACGCCGCGAAGAAGTTCACGGCTGCTCCTGACGGCGCTAAGCTCGAATACGAAGTAATCGTCCCCGGCGACGGTGTTGGCGACCACCCGGCTTACGGTATCCTCACCGACACGAAGGCTGATCTCGAATCGATCGGTATCACCCTTAACATTAACGACCCGTCCGACTCCAACATTCTCTGGAACGCTCTCGACGCCGGAACCCAGAACTTCTGGACCGCTGCTTGGGGCGCATCAGTTGACCCGGATATGTACCAGGTTTACTACAGCCAGAACATTGTCGGCATTGAAGGTTCTTCCGAGTCCAACCACTACAGGATTCAGGACAGCCACCTCGACGAACTGATCCTCAAGGCCAGAGAGAGCGCTGACCACGACTACAGAAAAGCCGTGTACAAAGAGTGCCTCGAAATCATCATGGACTGGGGCGTTGAGATTCCTACCTACCAGAGACAGAACGCTATTATCTTCAGCACAGAGCGCGTCAACATCAGCACCCTGACTCCTGATATCACGACCTTCTGGGGATGGATGAACGACATTCAGGATCTTGAGATGAACCCTGTTAAAGGTTAATGAGTGATTAACTTACTGATTCGGCTTAAATAGCTAATATTTAAGTAGAATAATGAAAGCGGCAAGCACTCGCTCGAAAAAACGGGTGCTTGCCGTTGCTAAACTTTAAGGAGAACTTCCTATGTTCAAATTTATAGTCAGAAGATTGCTGCTCAGCGTAGTGATTTTCTTCTTCGCCATGTTTCTCATATATACGCTGATTTACAATCTGCCGTCCAGTTATGTTGAAACCACGGCGAGAGAGCTTGCGGCAGCCTCGTCTAAAATGGGCGGCAAGACATACAAGCAATGGCTGGATCAGCTGAATGAACAATACGGTATGAACAAGGGTGTGGTAAGAGGTTATTTCACCTGGCTTGGTTCTGCCGTCAAGGGCGAGTTCGGAACCAGCTGGAAGTGGAATATGCCCTGCACAGAGAAGTTTTCATCGTGTATCTGGAACAGCTTTTTCTTAGGTCTTATTTCATTTATCTTTGAGATTATCATAGCCATTCCTCTCGGCGTACTCGCTGCGAGGAAGCAGTACAGCATTACCGACTACACGGTCACTTGTGTGTCCCTTATCGGTATTTCGCTGCCTACGTTCTTTGTCGCCACCTTGCTGAAGCTTATTTTCGCGGTAAAACTCAGGTGGTTTGACATCAGCGGCATGCACAGCAGAAACTATATCGCCGAAAACGCCACGCAGCTCGAGACGATTCTCGATATCGCGAAGCATTTCGTTCTGCCTGCAATCACTTTGATAGTTATAAGCATCGGCGGCCTCATGCGCTACACGCGCACCAATATGCTCGAAGTTCTCAACGCGGACTACATCCGTACCGCGAGGGCGAAGGGTCTTCCCGAGAGCAAAGTTATCGGCTACCACGCTTTCAGAAATACATTGATTCCTGTAGTTACCATTCTCGGCGGATCCCTTCCGGGACTTTTCTCCGGCGCTCTCATCACCGAGACGCTTTTCGCCATTGACGGTATCGGCTACGCTTCGTACTATTCCATGGTCGGCGGCGACATCCCGTTCACGATGTTCTACCTGTCGCTCATGTCTGTGTTGACGCTTCTCGGAAACCTTATTTCCGATATTCTCTACGCGGTCGTCGACCCGAGAGTCCGTGTGAATTGAGGTGATCCCGGTGGCAGAATACAAACAGAATCTTTTAAATGAAAAACTGAAGCAGAAAGAGGAAGAGGAGAAGAGGAACGCGGCCGCTCATGCCGACGATAACAAGCCTCTGGCACTTGACGACGCTCAGCGTATCAAGGTCCTCAGCCCGAGCAGTCTTGTAGCGAAGCGCTTCTTCAAAAACAAGCTCGCGCTCGTCGGTCTTGCCATACTTATCTTCATGTTCGCGATGAGCTTCATCGGTCCGCTTTTCTACCCCTACAGACAGACCGACAAGTTCTCGACCGTCAACGCTCTCGAGCTTGACTACGCCGTCTGCGGCGAGCTCACGTCATTTACCAAATATCTTGTTGTAAACGACGACGCCGCGAAAGACGCGAAACTGCTCGTAGACTCTTTTATTAAGACGCTCAACGAGAAAGGCGAGAATTCAGGAGAGTTTTCCCGCGGCAATTCCAGCTTTATAATCGAGAAATCGAACGACTACCTCTACCGCGTCTACGCGACGAGCTTCGTGCTCGGCAACATCGACGCGCTCACGGGAGCTCCCAAGTCTGGAGAGTTTACCGATGAGGAAAAAGACGCTCTTGCTTCCGCAATCGAGAGCAGGCAGACGGAGTTTGACCTCGGCAGCCGTCATTACGTTATCGAAAAGAAGAGCAAAACTCTTGCTGTCGTCACCGTGAAGGTTCCCGCAGAGGAAAAGATCGAGGTCATTCTCGCATCGAAGCTCGTTCTCGACGCAGTAAAAACGGGTACGAACATCAGCGAGAGCTTCAAGGTCGCGGTGCTCAATGCGCTCGATACAGGTTCCGCTTTCGAATATGAAGGCGCAACTTATACTTTCGAGACGGGGGAGGGCGACAACGTCGTCATCAAGGACGCTTCCGGCAATCCTTACGTCGTTCTTTCGCACTACTCGATCAGACACGCCAGCGGTGAGGACAGCTTTGACATCGACTTCAAGAACCGGGTTGCCGAAGTCGTTTCCGGAATGGAAAAATCAGGCGAAAAGTTCGCGACGTTCGAGTACGACGTGCCTCAGCTCAACCCTGAGACCAAGAAGTACGACGTTGACGAAAACGGCAACTACGTCCTTGAAAGAGAGACTCTTTCCGTAACACCGAAGGAAACCGCAGGCGAGAGACGCTACTACGTCACATACTCGCAGCGCAAGGAAGTTATCGACATTTACGGCGCGCCTTCCGCAAAGCACATTCTCGGTACTGACGGCGACGGCTACGACGTATTCTCGAGAATCATGTACGGCGGCCGCGTATCGCTTATCGTCGGCTTCGTTGTCGTTATTCTTGAAACGATCCTCGGTGTTATCATGGGCGGTATCGCGGGCTTCTTTGGCGGCTGGGTTGACACGCTCATCATGAGACTCGTTGATATTTTCTACTGCATACCGACGATGCCTATCATGATCATTCTGGCTTCGCTTTTCGACCAGCTGCAGATGCCTCCTTACAACCGTCTGTTCTGGATGATGGTCGTGCTCGGTATCCTTGGATGGTCCGGTATCGCGAGACTCGTCCGCGGACAGATCCTGAGCCTCAGAGAGCAGGAATTCATGATCGCGGCGGAGGCTACCGGTCTCAAGACCTCCAGAAGAATTTTCAAACACCTCGTTCCGAACGTTATGCCTCAGCTTATCGTCTCGATGACAATGGGTCTCGGCGGCGTCATCCTCACGGAGTCCGCGCTGTCCTACCTCGGTCTCGGTGTTAAGCACCCGCTCGCTACCTGGGGTAACATCATCAACTCGGTCTCCACGATCGACGCGATGAAGTCTTACACGTACATCTGGATTCCTGTCGGAGTTCTTATCTGTCTCACGGTTATCGCGTTCAACTTCGTCGGTGACGGCCTCCGCGACGCGTTTGACCCGAGGATGAAGCGCTGATTTTTGCGGGAAGGAGATTACCATGGCAGGAAAAAAGAAAACCTCATATATTTCCGGAAAAGAATCCAGAAGTATTTCGAGAAGAAACCGTAAAATTACGAGGAAACTCGAAAAAGAGAGAGACAACTCCAAGAAGGACAAGTCGCTCTACATAACCAAAATGAAGAACGAGAACAACGTTCTCGAGCTCGACAACGTCTGCACGTACTTCTTCACCGATATCGGCACAGTCCGCGCGGTCGACGGCGTCTCGTTTGAGATCCCGAAAAAGTCGACTGTCGGCGTCGTCGGTGAGTCCGGCTGCGGCAAGAGCGTTACGTCTCTTTCCGTTATGCAGCTTCTTCAGCGCCCCTCCGGCCAGGTCGTGGGCGGCGAGATCAGGCTGAACAACGGCGACGGAACGGCTTACAACATCGTCAACACGCCTACGTCCATAATGCAGGAAATCAGAGGAAACAAGATCTCCATGATTTTCCAGGAGCCTATGACGAGCCTCAACCCGGTCTTCAAGATCGGCGCGCAGGTCAACGAAGTTCTCGAGCTCCACGGCGGCGAGATGACGAAGGAAGCGATGAAGGAGCGTACAATCGAGCTTCTCAAGATGGTCGGTATCGCGAACGCGGAGGGCGTTTACAACATGTACCCTCACGAGCTCTCAGGCGGTATGCGCCAGCGTGTCATGATCGCTATCGCGCTCGCTTGCAACCCGCAGCTCATCATCGCTGACGAACCTACTACGGCTCTTGACGTTACGATCCAGGCGCAGATCCTCGACCTTCTGAGAAACCTGAAGGACAGGATCAACTCCTCGATCATGCTTATCACGCACGACCTCGGCGTTATCGCAGAGATGGCCGACTACGTAGTCGTTATGTACGCGGGCCGCGTTGTGGAAAAGGGAACCGCTTCCGACATATTCCACAATCCGTGCCACCCGTACACGATCGGCCTCATGAAGTCGAAGCCTGTCGTCGGCAAGAAGGTTGACGAGCTCTACAACATTCCCGGCAACGTTCCGAACCCGATCAATATGCCCAACTACTGCTATTTCAAGGATCGCTGCGAATTCTGCACAGCGAAGTGCGAAGGCGAGTATCCTCCCGAGATTCAGATAAGCGACACGCACGTTGTGTCCTGCTACAGGTATATCGACCAGGGCAAGATTCTCGGCAAGCCGATCATAATCAATCCGGAGGAACTTTGATCATGGAAGAAATCAAAAGAGACAACAACCTTAATGAAGTTTCAGCGCCGGTTCAGAACGACGACGAAGTCGTTCTTGAAGTCCGGAATATGAAAAAATACTTCCCGATCAAGAGCAGCTTTCTGAGACTTGTGGTCGGAAACGTAAAGGCCGTCGACGGAATCTCGTTCAAGATCAAGCGCGGTACAACTATGGGCCTTGTCGGCGAGTCCGGTTGCGGCAAATCGACCGCCGGCAGAACGATCCTCCGCCTTCTCGACATCACGAGCGGCGAGGTCCTCTACAAGGGACAGGACATTTTCAAGCTCTCCAAGAAGGAGCTCCGCAAGATCAGGCCGAAGATCCAGATCATTTTCCAGGACCCGTACTCGAGTCTCTCTCCGAGAATGCCTATCGGCGAGATCATCGGCGAGGCCGTAAGAGAGCACAATATCGTGCCGCCCGAGGAGTTTGACGACTACATCTCCCGCGTTATGAAGGCGTGCGGTCTTCAGGAGTATCACAAGGACAGATATCCTCATGAGTTCTCTGGCGGACAGAGACAGAGGATCTGCATCGCGAGAGCGCTCGCTCTCAACCCTGACTTCATCGTCTGCGACGAGCCTGTTTCTGCTCTCGACGTTTCGATCCAGGCGCAGATCATCAACCTCCTGAGACAGCTCCAGAAAGAGTTCAACCTCACGTACCTGTTCATTTCGCACGACCTTTCCGTCGTTGAGCACATTTCCGACACGGTCGGCGTCATGTACCTCGGCAATCTTGTCGAGTACGCCGAGACCGAAAAGATATTCGACAAGCCTCTGCACCCGTATACGCAGGCGCTGTTCTCGGCCATCCCTGTTCCGGATCCGGACTACAAGATGGAGAGAATCGTGCTCGAGGGAAGCATTCCTTCGCCGGCCAACCCGCCCAAGGGCTGCAAGTTCCACACAAGGTGCAAGGAGTGCAAGGAAAAGAACATGAAGGTCTGCTCGATGATCGAGCCGCCTTACAAGGAGATCGAGCCGGGTCACTTCTGCGCTTGCCACATCTACGACACACCGTCCGAGATCAGCGAGTTCGAGAAGCAGATGGCCGAGATGGAGCGCAAGGAGGCCGAGGAAGCCGCAAAGCGTCCCAATAAGAAGAAAAAGAAGTGATGAAGAAGAAAAAGCGCGAAGAATTCGAAGACGACGGCAGGGTGATTGCCAACATGAACGTTGACGGTATGCCCTGGTACACACGTCCCGACCAGCCCGAAGGCTCCCCCGAGGAGCTCAAAAAGCTCAGCAAAAAGGAGACCTTCTGGCTCTATATGGGCGTTGTCGGCGCGGCGCTTCTGATAGCTGCCGTTTTCGCTCTCGGATTTTTCCTTTTCATCGTTTTCGCGGACAAAATTTGGTTCCGGAACTGAGACAATTTGCCTGTTTATAGGTGAATTTTAAAGTTGCCTTTTAAAGGCGGCGGCGTGCGTTACGGACGGATTTCCCCGGTATTTAGTGTACCGGGGATTTTCGCTTTCAGAAACCTCAATAAAGGAGTGATATTATGGCTTTAGTAGAAATGGACTGGCCGAACATCGGCTTTCAGTACCGCGAGACGCCCGTGAGATTCGTCTCTGAGTACAAGGACGGCAAGTGGGACGAGGGCAGAATGTCAACAGACCCGAACGTCGTCATCAACGAGTCCGCAGGCGTTATTCAGTACGCGCAGACTTGCTTCGAGGGGCTTAAGGCTTACAGGACCGAAAAGGGCGACATCGTCTGCTTCAGACCCGACCTTAACGCGGCGAGAATCGCAGAGAGCGCGAGACGCCTTTGCATTCCGGTATTTCCGGAGGACCGTTTTGTCGAAGCGGTGAAAGCGGTCATAAAGGCGAACGCTGACTACGTTCCTCCTTACGGTTCGGGCGCTACACTCTACGTAAGGCCTGTTCTTTTCGCCACGAGCCCTGTTCTCGGCGTAAAACCCGCGGTCAACTATGAGTTCAGAATTTTCGTTTCACCTGTCGGACCTTATTTTAAGGGCGGCGCGAAACCCGTCAGTCTTATGGTCAGCGACTTCGACCGCGCTGCTCCTCACGGAACCGGCCACGTCAAAGCCGGCCTCAACTACGCGATGAGCCTTTACGCCATTGAACACGCGCATGAGCTCGGCTTTAACGAGAACATGTACCTCGACGCCGCGACAAGAACGTACGTTGAGGAGACGGGCGGCGCAAACTTCCTGTTCGTCACGAAGGACGGCACCGTTGTCACTCCCAAATCCTCCACGATACTGCCTTCGATCACAAGGCGCTCGCTCGTTTACGTCGCTTCCGAGATTCTCGGAATGAAGGCTGAAGAGCGCGAGATTCCTTTCACCGAGGTCAAGGAATTTGCGGAGTGCGGCCTGTGCGGAACCGCGGCAGTAATTTCGCCTGTCGGAAAGATCACATACGACGGCGGCGTTATCGAGTTCCCGAGCGGCATGGAGAAAATGGGCCCCGTGCTGCAGAAGCTCTACGACACGCTCACCGGCATCCAGATGGGAAGGATTCCCGGACCCGAGGGCTGGGTCGTCAAAGTGGTCGAAAACGCTTAAGATTATATTAAAGGTGTCCGGCCGCCGCTCTTTTTTGGGGGCGGCCGGACATTATGATTCGCGAGGGCGGACCGGAGCGTCTTTTAAGACGCGGAGGGACGCCTTTTCTTTTATATTATTACGCGGACGTGCTTTAAATGAGTCCACGGTTCGTTGACAGCGGCGGAAAGGGGCGGCTCCGGCGTTCCTGCGGCGCAAACAGCGCTCCGGCGGCATCCGGCGGCATCCGGCGGCTAAAATGCTAAAATGCTTGAATCAGGAGCGGGGAAGTTGTATAATAAATTTGTATGCAAATGAGAGACGTTATTGTTTCTTTTCAGGCATAAAAACGCCCCGGGGGTAACTACTATGAATGCAAATGATAAAAACGTTAAAGGCTCCAAATTCAGCGGCAACAAAAAGTCGACTTTTATGATTATTATCATTCTGATTCTTGTCATTTTTATCGGCGTCGAGATCGCAGCGCTCGTTAAATCCGGCAAGAACAGGAATAATCCTTCGCCGACCGACGTTGCGATCGCTACGGCGACACAGGCGCCCGCTGACAATACGGAACAGACCGACGCGACTCCGACTCCTGCTGCAGACAACACTCAGGAACCTGAGACTCCGACCGCGAACGTTAATCCCGCGACCGACGCTCCTGCAGTAACGGCAACTTCAACGCCTACCCCCACGCCTACTTCAACGCCGACTCCTACGCCGACCCCGACCCCTACGGCGACTTCTTCAAATCCGACGGCGCCTCACGGTATCGACGACGTCGCCGCAAGGATCGTAGACCCTTCGACGATCGATTTCTCGTTCCTGAACGACGTATCAAGAGAGCCCTTTGAGGATTGCAGCGCGGGAAGCTACGACTGGTATCCCGGCGCAGTCAAACGCGACGCCAACGGCAACGTGACGTATCCCTGGGACCGTTATCCGAGCACGCTCAACTTCCTTAAGCTTTACGGCGGCATCTACCGCAAAAACACCGACAAGAAGGTCTGCTACCTGACGTTCGACTGCGGCTACGAAAACGGCAACACCGAAAAGATTCTCGACACGCTTAAAGCGAAAAACGTCCAGGCTATTTTCTTCGTAACAGGCGGTTTCGTCGACGAGGGCAGCAAGACGCTCCCGATCATGAAGCGCATGCTCGCGGAAGGTCACCTCATCGGATCTCACACCGAGCACCACAAGGTGATGCCGACTCTTTCTGATACCGAGTTTGTCGAGGAACTCAACTCCGTCTACAGGAAACTCAAAAACGCTCTCGGCAACGACTTTACGATGCTCTTCTACAGACCGCCTCAGGGCGCCAGCTGCCCGAGAGACCTCGCGCTCGCGAGCTACCTTGGATACTATTCTGTGTTCTGGTCGTTCGCTTACGGCGACTATGAGCCGTCGAGCCAGCCCGATCCGGGACCGTCTCTTCAGAAAATGAAAGACACGCTTCATCCTGGCTGCGTCTACCTGCTGCACGCGGTTTCGTCAACGAACGCAACGGTTTTGGGCGATCTGATCGATTATATCCGCGCAGAGGGATATGAGATCCGCCGCATCGACCACTAATTGAATCGCAGATTCCGGGCTCTTTGCGCAGTTTGCCGAATTATTAGTTTTAATAAGGTGCCTGCGGCAATTGCCCGGCAAACTGCTTTCCGTGAGGCCGCCTCTCGCAGTATATTCATACAGCTTCGGACGGCCGCACGGAAAAATAGCTCCGGACTTTGCGATTCAAATCACGCTTGTTTTCGGCTCTTTACGGCCGCACTTTATGTTGCGCCCCTCACTTGACTGGGCAAAGCCCAGAATCGTTCGTGACGCCAACATAAAGCTGCGGCGGCTCTTCCACAATGTTGATATTGCCGCGCAATCGCCTTCGGCACCGCAGCATTTCTCCAAATGCCGTATGTCGTACGCAGGCACCTTATTACTTCGTAAAAGCCTGTGTGTTTCGCACGAAGGCGACTTTTAGCGATAGCTAAACCCGGAGACTGAGTGGAAACACACAGGCTTTATCGTTCGCGACGCCGATGCAAAGCTGCGGCGTCGTTGAATTAAGGTAAGTGCGGCAGCTAAACCGGAGACCAAGCGGAGACACACCGGGTTTGTTGATTTCTGAAACATTTATTTTTGACTGATGAAAGGAGGCACGGCCGTGAAGAATGACGGTGAGGTTAAACACAACAACACAGGCGGGAAGCGGTTCGTGTTCCTTTTGATACTCGTTATCGCCGTTGTGATCGCTTTCAGCTGGCCGATGGTCAAGGAGCTGGAGCGCGTCATTGAAGATAAGCCGCCGGAGGGCAAGCTTACGTTCAACGCCTCGAGGTACTTTTTCAGGTACGACTATCCCGAAAACTGGGCAGCCGAGAAAGGCCAGGGAGGATTCCTTATGGACCGCGAGTCGGGGCTCGTTTCGGTGCTGACGCCGGCTGTTGCCACGAAGGATATGGACGGCGTTGTGTTTTCGCTGCAGAAGTACGACGGCGTGAAGGTCAGGTTTTACTACCTTGCCGAGGACGGCGTCGACTATGCGAACGTGACGCTTCAGGAGGTTCTTGAGATCTGGGAGAAGCGCATTCGCGAGGGGCTTATTTCCGGCGACTATTCGGGTTTCCAGTTCACACCCGCGGATATTATCAACGTCGGAAGCGAGAATACGGACCTTTATTCGTCGTACTTTAAGGGCTACGGCGACGAGGCGAACATTTACGGTTACGTCTACTGCGCGAAAAGACCGAAATGCTGCTATATGGTCATGGTGACGTATGACAAAACGGAGGAGTTTTCCATGTTCAAGAGCGAGATCGAGGACGTGGTGAAAAGCTTCAGGCTCACGGTGCTTGCCGACTGAGCGCAGGGGGAGTTTCATGGGAAAAGTCGTTGACAGAATTAAATCGATACTGTCTGCTACAGGGGCGGCGGCTGCCGTTGCCCTTGTCGTTTTTATGATCGTTTCAGGGACTTTTAAAGCGGACACGGCGGAGGCTACGGGAAGGGAGACCGAGCCGGGAAGGCAGTTAGGCGACGTGCTTGCGGCGAAAACGGATGATCCGGACGCGGACGTTACGCCTTTTGTCGAGTTGACTCCGGCGCCTACGGAAACACCTACTCCTACTCCTACGCCTACGCCTACGCCAACCCCTACACCCACGCCTACGCCAACACCCACACCTACACCTACGCCTACACCGACGCCAACCCCCACGCCAACCCCTACGCCCACGCCTACACCTACGCCGACTCCAACCCCCACTCCTAAGCCTACGTCGACTCCGACGCCTGTTCCGGGCACTTTGAGAACGGCTGTTCCGGGCGGAGGCGCGCAGATCATTGAACCGAATGAATTTGATTTTTCGGTGTTGAACGGACTATCGAGCGAGTTTTTCGCCGACACCAACCCTAACACGAGGGAGTGGTCGTGCGGAAGGTTCGTATATAAGAACGGACAGACTGTTGCGATCTGGGACCGCGGGCAGGAATCGCTCGGGTTCATCAGGCAGCACCATTCGTTCGACAGACTTCCTACGACTACCGAAAAGAAAATCTGCCTGACGTTCACGTCCGGGTACGACGCCGGAACGATGGACAAGGTCCTGAACACGCTGAAAGAGAAAAACGTGAAGGCGATTTTCTTCCTGACCGGCGAGTTCGTGTGGTCGTCCGCGGGGAGGTTCGTGCCCAGGATAGTAAGCGACGGTCACATTATCGGTTCGCACGGCGACAGGCACATCAAGCTGCCGTTCGAGACGCGCGAGACGTTTGTGAGAGAGATGAACAATTTCAAGCGGAGACTTGACGCGAAGCTCGGGTATTCGTACAACCTCGTGTATTTCAGGGCGCCGTCCGGTTCCACGTCGAAGCGCGACATAGTGCTTGCCGAGTATCTCGGGTACAAAACGGTTTTCTGGACGTTCGCGTATATGGATTACGACGCGTCGAGAGAGCCTTCGCTCGAGGAGGGAAAGGAGATCCTCAAGGGGGCGGTTTTCCCCGGATGCATTCTCTATCTCCATACCACGTCCGAGCTTACGACCGCGAATCTGCCGTGGTTTATAGACTACGCGAGGTCTCAGGGCTTCGAGTTCGTGCTGCCTTAAGCGGCAAAAAAGGACGGTGAGCGCCAATGCGTACTAAGAAAAATATAATGTTCGCGGCCGCGCTCACGCTGCTTCTCGCGGCCGCGGTTCTTGCGCCGGCGGTGCTTCAGGGTTGCGCCGGCGGCAAAAACGACCCGTCGCCGACGGCCGAAAACCCTGTCCGGGACGATAAAACGGTCATGTTTTCGCTTTCCGACGGCACGCCCGTTTACGAGTTCTGCTACGAGAGGTTTTTGTTCCTGATCGAAAACGCTTCGGGCGAGGACGACGCTCTGCTCTCGAGATTTTCGGGAAAAACACAAGACGAAAGCGGAGAGTCAACAGGGGAGAACGTTAAGACGACAGCTCTTCGCGCCGCCGCCGGACTTGCGGCCGAGATATCGATGTGCGAAAAAAAGGGCGTAGGCGAAGACGACCCTGAGGTTAAAAAGGCTTACGAAAACGCTCTCGAAGAGTTTTCGGAGGCTTACGCTTCTTCCGGATACGGCGGAACCGTCGCGGAGTTTGCGAAAAAGACTTACGGAGTTACGGGCGAGGAGTACGTGACGTTCGCGGCGATGCTGAAGCGTACCGAGCTGCTTGCCGAAAAACTCGCCGAAGGTGCCGACGCGGGCCCCGGGGCGGTCAAAAAGTACGTTGAAGAACACCGCGATTCGTTTTTTTCGGCTGTTTTTATGTACGCGTACTTTAAGCCGGCGGATGTTCAGGGTAAAATAAGAGATGCGGCCGCTTTTAAAAAGTGGATCGAGGAAGCTCTTTCCGGAGTTACTTCGGCTGAGGATATGATGGCCTTCGTTGAGGAGTACTCGGAGAGCGACGGAAAGTCAGAGGACGCGGTGTTTTTCTACGACCGGTCCGGCGTTGACTCTTCGGTTGCGGGAGACGGCGCGCTTACGTCGTTTTTCGACGGCGGGGAGTACGAGGCTGACGGAAAGTACGTTATCGAGGGAACGGGCGGGTTTTACGTGCTCTACTGTCTCGAGGCCGGCGTTCCGGAGGGCGATGCTTTTGAAGAGAGCGTTGCCGACGCTATCCGCGACGCGTACGCGAAGTCCGAGACCGAAAAATACGTGACGCCGCTTTTGCGTGACGCGGAGGCTGCGATCGAAGGCTTTTTCATTTGATTTTTATGTTGCGCGCGCATGCGCATAAATAGTTTTTCCGGAAATTTTCCGGGAAATAACAGACTTTTGGCGGACCGGACGCGCTTCCGGGAAACGCCTGACAAAAACAAAAGATAAAAGGGACAGATATGGCGACTGACAGGAACAAATCCAAATCGAATACAAAATCATCTTCTTCGGGAAGCAAGAAGACCGCGAGGGCGGCCGACACCTCAAAGAGGGCTTCCCAGGACAGGCAGGCCGAAAAGAAGAAGGGCGCGAAGGAAGAGAAGAAGGACGCTCTCGTTACCGTTAAGCACAGAAGCGCGAACACGCGCGAGATCACCGCAATCGTGATGGTCTCGGTCTGCATTTTCGTCGTCGTGTGCATGCTCGGGAAGGCCGGAATCGTCGGCTCGTTTGTGAGGGACGTTCTTTACGGTGTTTTCGGGCTTGTCGGCACGATCCTTCTGCTGATCGCGGTGCTCGTGCTGTCGTTTTCGATACTCAGGGGCACTCAGTCGCAGACGTTTACGGGACGCACTACCGCGACCATGATATTCTTCTTCCTGTTTTTGACGGCGCTTTTCCACTCGCTCTCCAACTGCTTCGACAGCTACGTCGCGGAGTACGGACAGAATTATAAATTCCTGCCTGTGTTTTTGTCGCTGTGGAAATCTCATGAGGTCAGCCCGTTCGGAGGCGGACTCATTGCGGGCGGCGTCGCTACGGCTCTTCTCGCGACGATCTCGAAGGTCGGCGCACTCGTTGTGCTCATCCCGCTGACTCTTATTTTCGCGATGCTTCTTTTCAAGTTCTCGCTGCTGCCTTTCTTCACGAAGGTCGGCGACGTCACGTCTAAGGTCGGCACGTCTGTCGGAAACGGTTTCAGAAAGCTTTTCGGCCGCGACAGAAAAAGGCAGGAGAATACCGACCAAATCAAGGTCGTTTCGGTGCCGGGAGACCAGAAAACCGCACCTGTTTCAGGCATCGAGATTAAGCCCACCGAAGACGGAAAGAGTACGGAAGACGACGAAAACAAGCCCAAAGAGCACTATACAGACGAATTTTTCACTAAAAAAGAAGAAGTCGGCAGGTTTGTTTTTGACGAGGACGACATCGAAAACAGCACGCCCTCGAGCAGCGACGTTTTCGGCTCCGAGGGGACTCCGGTGGATACAGACTACCGCGGAAAGGTCGACTTCGTTTTTGACGGCGCCGATTTCCCTGACGTCGGGGAGTATTTCCCGGGCGGCTCTTCCGTAAGCGGTGAGGACGCCACCGCGGGCGAAGGAAACGCGCAGGGAACGGGAGACGGCTCCGGTCAGACTTCCTTTGCGGGAATCGACTTCGCTGATGCTTCGGGAAAGAGAAACGCTTTCGGCGACCCTGTTTCATCTCCGGTAGGAAGAACTTTTGGCACCGATGACGCCCAAGACGGCACTGCCTCTACGGCCTCTTCGCGCTCACGCGGAGGCAACGCAGACACACTTAACGCCGGCGAAGTTAATGACAGCCGGACCGGAGGAACCGGTGACACGGATGACGCGCAGGAAGACGCTTCAGGCGCCGGCACGGCTGTCAATAAGCCCGATAACACGGACAAGACGCAGGACGATAAGAAGCAGTCGCGCTTCGGTGCGAACGACCTTCCCGTCCTCAACAACGACACCTACAAGAACTACGTTCTGCCTTCGATAGACCTGCTCAAATACGACGGCGCGTCCAAGACGGCCGCTTACAACGCGAGCCTCGCTGAGTGCAGCGCCACCAAGGAGAAGCTTATCGCGACGCTCAAAAATTACGGCGTGGAGGCGACGTGCACCAACTACTACGTTGGACCGACCGTTACGCGCTACGAGATAGTTCCCAAGGTCGGCATCAGAATGAACCGCATAAAAGAGCTTTCCGACGAGATCGCGTTTTACCTCGCGGCTGAGACGGTCAGGATCGAGGCTCCGATTCCCGGAAAGAGCGCGGTTGGAATCGAGGTGCCGAACAAGGCGCGTTCGACCGTATTCCTGAGAGAGATCATCGCGTCCGACGTTTTCAAGCGCTCGACCTCAAAGGTCGCGGCGTCGTTGGGCAAGGATATTCTCGGCAACCCGGTCGTTACGGACATCGAAAAAATGCCGCACCTTCTTATAGGCGGCACGACAGGCTCGGGCAAGAGCGTCTGCACGAACGGTATGATCATGAGCATTCTGTTCAAGGCGTCGCCCGACGAGGTCAGGTTCATCCTTATCGACCCGAAGAGCGTAGAGTTCCTGCGCTACGACGGACTTCCGCACCTTCTCCTGCCTGTTGTCACCGACCCGAAAAAAGCCGCTTCCGCGCTCGCGTGGGCGACCGTCGAGATGGACAGAAGGTACGCGTATTTCGCCGAGAGGAACGTGAAGGACATTACCGACTACAACGCGCTGGCTGTCCGCAAGGGCTGGAAGACGATGCCCAAGATACTCATTTTCATCGACGAGCTCGCGGACCTTATGATGGTCGCCGGAAAATCGGTAGAGTTCGCGATCAACAGGATCGCTCAGAAAGCGCGCGCGTGCGGAATGCATCTTATCGTCGCCACACAGCGTCCTTCGAGAGACGTTGTCACGGGTCTTATCAAAGCTAACATTCCTTCTAGGATCTGCCTCAAGGTCGCCGACCAGGTCAACTCCCAGATCATTCTGAACGCTACCGGCGGCGAAAAGCTGCTCGGAAAGGGCGACATGATCTTCGCGCCCGCGGAGGGCAAGACGCTGAGAATCCAGAACGGCTTTACCGACTCGGATTCCGTCGAGGCGGTTGTCAATTTCATCAAGAGCAACACCGCTGGTGGCAACTACGACGACAGTATTGTCGAGGCGATAGACAACGCCGAGGATCAGGGTGCCGGTGCCGCGGGACAGCAGCAGGGCGGCACGAAGGCGGAGACGCAGGACATCTACAAGCAGGTCGTGGACTTCGTTGTGTCGCGCGACGACGTCTCGATCTCCAAGATCCAAAGACAGTTCAACATCGGCTACAACAAGGCCGCCAACTACTTCGACAAGCTCGTCGACGACGGGTACGTCGAGAGATCGGTCGGCGGAAAGCCGGGAAAAGTTATAAGAAGAGGCTGAAAATGACTGACGTTATCAAAAACGCGCGGGCGGCTGAGGAGACCGGAAATCCCGAGTTTTCGAATAAGATTATAAGCGGGAAGGCCGTTTCCGCGAGGATAAGGGCTGAGGTGCGAAAAGAGGCGGCCGGATTTGAGCTTAAATCCGGCAGAAAACCCGCGCTTGCGGTAATCATTGCCGGCGACGACCCCGCTTCCAGGATTTACGTGCGAAACAAGAAAAACGCCTGCGAAGAGGTCGGCTTCACGTCGCTCGAGTTCGCGCTTCCCGCTGACGTTTCAGAGGACGAGCTCCTGTCGCTAGTGAGAAGGCTTAACGCGGACGCGAACGTCGACGGAATCCTTGTCCAGCTGCCTCTTCCGCGCGGCCTTGACGAAAAGAAAATCATCAACGAGATCTCGCCCGACAAGGACGTCGACTGCTTCCACCCGGTGAACGTCGGCAAGCTCTCGATAGGCGAGCCGGGTTTTCTCCCGTGTACACCCGCCGGCATTATGGAGCTTATCGCCGCGACCGGAACTTCAGTCCGCGGAAAGAACTGCCTTGTCATAGGGCGGAGCAACATTGTCGGAAAGCCTGTTTCGGCGCTTCTTCTCGCCGCCGACGGTACGGTCACGACTGCCCACTCCAAAACGGTGAATCTTAAGGAAATCGCACGAAACGCCGACATTCTCGTCGCCGCTGTGGGCAGGGCGAAAATGATCGACGCCTCGTATATCAAACCCGGCGCGGTGGTTATCGACGTGGGAATGAACCGCGACGAAAACGGAAAGCTCTGCGGCGACTGCGACTTCGACTCGGTTTACCCTGTCTGCGGCGCGATAACGCCCGTTCCCGGCGGCGTCGGCCCCATGACGATCACGATGCTTCTCAAGAACACGCTTTACGCGGCGGAGAGCATTTTCGAAAAGAATGCCGGGCGCTGACAAGCCCCGGAAAATTAAATCAGATCGGAACTAAATGATGAAGATCAAAAACCTCGGCGGCGCCCGTTCCGTAAACGAATATGTCGCAAGCAAGCTCGCGCGGTTCTCCTCTATGGAAAAGGACTTCGGCTCTCTTTTTGAGCTGATGTTTTCCGAAGGGGAGAATATTCTTATTGAGCGGATGAGGGGCCTAAAAGTCGAAAAAACGACCTACAACGAGGCAAAAAACGACATTCTGAGGATATCTTCGGTGCTGCGCCGGAAACTCGGCGTCATCCCCGCAGACGCGCCAGTGGGCATCCACATGGAGAACAGCCTTCTCTGGATCGAGATGTTCTGGGCAGTTATCCTCTGCGGCAGGCGTCCGCTCCTTATGAACCTTACGGTCCCGGAAGAGACGCTAAGAAGCGCGTGCGAAATGTGCGGTGTTAAGGCAGTCGTCGCCGACAGTGCCGGCAATGACGGAACGGTGTGCGGGATCGAGGCTTTCGAGGCGCGGGAGATTTTTGAGGAGGCGTCAAGCCTTTCAGAGCTCCCTTCGCCGGACCTTCGCGAATGCGGAGGCGAGATACTCCTGATGACTTCGGGAACGACTTCCGGCGTAAAGATTTGCGCTTACGGCGCCGAGCAGCTCTACTGCCAGATAAAATACTCGTTTGAGATCATCAAAAAGAACAAACTTCTCGCCAGGCACTACAGGGGCGAGCTCAAGCACCTGACGTTCCTGCCGTTTTACCACATTTTCGGTCTCGTGGCCGTTTACATCTGGTTCGCGTTCTACTCGAGAACGTTCGTGCTGCTTAACGACCTCGCTTCCGACACCGTCACGCAGACCGTGAGGCGCAGGCACGTGACGCACATTTTCGCCGTTCCGCTTTTCTGGGAAAAGGTCTACGGCGCGGCGATGAAAAAGATACGGGCGAGAGGCCCCGCGACCGTCGCGAAGTTCGAAAAGGGAATGAAAATCGCGGAAAAGATCTACTCGCTGCCGGCAGTCGGAAACGTGCTCGGAAACGCTTTCTCAAGGGCGGCATTCAGGGAGATCAGAAGGGGGATGTTCGGTGAGAGCATCAGCTTTATGATAAGCGGCGGCGGACCGGTCCCGCGCGAGGTGCTCCGGTTCTTCAACCTTATCGGCTACAGGCTCGTGAACGGCTACGGCATGACCGAGACGGGAATAACGAGCGTCGAGCTAAGGAACCGCGTCGGAGATATAATTAAAGGCGCGGTCGGCCGGCCGCTCGGCGGCGTTGAGTTTTCGCTCGACGGAAACGGAATGCTGTCGGTTAAAGGCAAAGTCAACGCCAAATACATTATCGAAAACGGCAGAAAGCACGAGACCGCCGGCTTTTTCGCGACCTGCGACCTCGCGTCCGAGGAGGACGGCTATTACACCATCCTCGGCAGGAGCGACGACCTCATCGTTCTCTCTGACGGCGAAAACATAAACCCGGACGAGGCGGAAAAGGTGTTTAAGGACGCCGGCGCCGAAAGCGTCTGCCTTGTCAAAAAGGGCGCCGGCGCGGTCCTCGTAGCGGAGGTCAAAAGGTTTGCTCCTCCGGGTGAAGCCGCGGCGCTTAAAGAGAGGCTCGCAAATGCCGCAGGAGCGTCGAACCTTCGCGGAAGGCTTTCGGATATCGTGATTACCGACCTAAAGCTTATCGCGGACGGCGACTTCAAGGTGTCACGCACGAAAATAAGAAGGCTTCTCGAGGAGGGCGCGATAACCGACATTTCCGGGAAATATTCCGGGAAATATTCCGGGAATTCAGTAGCCGGAGGACCTGAAGGCACGGACGGAGACGCCGGCGGAAACGGTGAAGCGGACGCCGTTAGCGACGCGCTGACCGTAAAAGTAATTGAGCTCATGTGCGCGGCGACAGGCGCCGAACCGTCCGAAGTCAGGCCGGACAGCGACTTTTTTCGGGATCTGAGCGGCACGTCGCTCGACTATTTTCAGCTCGTTTCCGACCTTGAGAGAGAGTTCGGGGCGGGCTTCCCCGCGGGGCGAGACGGTGAGGGCATAACGACGGCCGAGGGGTTCGCGAAGTATCTGAAGGAGGCGGGAGTGTGAAGTAAGCAAGCGCGCGTATCTGAAAGGGCCTGTCGTGATCGTGTCGAACCACACGTCGATCTTCGACTACGTGCAGATCATGTTCGTTTTCTTTTGGAGGACTGTAAGGTTCCAGACCGCCGAGGTGCTCTATAAGAAAAAAGGGCTCGCGAGGCTTCTGAAAATGCTCGGAGCCGTTTACGTCGACAGGGACGCCAAGGATTTCGGATTTGTGCCGAAGTCCGAGGAGATTCTCGACAACGGCGGCGCGCTCGGGATATTCCCGGAGTCAAGACTTCCGCTCGAGGGAGAGGAGAGGCCGCTTGAATTCAAACCGAGCGCCGCGTATATCGCGCTAGCCATGAACGTTCCCGTGATTCCGGTCTACACGGACGGCCGCTATTTTAAAGTATTCAAGCGCCCGCACGTCATGGTCGGAAAGCCGCTCGACCTTTTCGAGTGGTACGATCCCGATCTTCCCGAGCGCCAAAACCTCGCCGTGTGCTCGGAAAAGCTCAGAGAGGCCGTTAAAAGCCTCGGAGAAGCAATGGACGGGAAATTACACTCCGGAAAATAAAACGCCCGCAAACGCGTTTAAAACGGCTCAGAGCGCGTTTGCGTGTTGATGGGCGAAAAGTCGAAAAGACGAATAGACTAAAAGGCAGAAAGGAAAGCCGTATGGGCAGCTTTGTTTACGACTTCGTGCTTGTGACCGCGAGCCCCGCGCTTCTGTGGTTCAGGCCGAAAAAAATATACGAGAACGAAAACGCGAAGAAAAAGGTCAGGGGCGGCGCCCTTATGATCAGCAACCACAACTCGATGGTCGATCCGATGTACCTCATGCTCTGCATCTGGTACCGCCGCCACCACTACGTCTGCGCGAAGGAGCTCTACAGCACTCCGTTCCGGCGCTGGCTATTCACGCAGTTTCTTACGATCCCTATCGACCGCGAGAACTTCGGAATGAGCTCTTTTAAAGAGATCACCGGCCGCCTCAAAAAAGGCGACCTCTGCGTGATTTTTCCCGAGGGCCACGTCGTCCGCGAAAATAACGGAGAAAGATGCTCTGAAGAGGAGGGCGGCGATCCCGGCGAATCAAGCGACGAATCAAGCGGCGCCCCTAAAAAAGAACTTGAAAAAAAGTCGCCGATGTTGGATAATTTAAAGTCAGGCATGGTGCTTATGGCCTACCAGAGCGGCGTGCCTGTATGGCCTGTCTACGTCCGCAAGGACAAGGGCTTTTTCGGCCGCCTGAGGATCGCGATAGGGGAGCCTGTCGACGTGAAGGCGCTTCTCGGAAATATGCCCACTATGGACAGGATCGAAGAGGTCTCGAGGATGCTCGGCGAAAAGGAGAACCGTTTAAAGGCTCTTGTCGAAGCCGGGACCCGCGGGCGGAATAAAAAATGAACCGTGAGCGCGCGCTTTTTTATTTTGTTGCGCGCGCGATTGATGGACTTGAATTTTAACGGAGGTTGTTATGAAGGCAAATGACATCAGCTTTTTCGAACGTTTTACCGACAGCGAAACGTTTTCGCGCCTCGTTTACCACAAATCGGTGGGCGAGATGTGGGAGGCGGCCGCTTCATACGGCGACAGGCACGCGATCGAGGACAAGGAAACAGTCCTTACTTACTCGGAGCTTGACGTCCTGATCAAGAAGCTCAGAGGCTACTGCGCCGGAAAAGGTATCGTGAAGGGCGACCGCGTAGGCATTCTGCTGCCCAATTCTGCCGATTTCGTCAAAGCGTTTTTCGCTCTCAGCGGAATGGGCGTCACGGTGGCGGTGCTTCCCGTTCAGCTCGACCCGGGAACGGTTTTCGGCGTGTCGATGATGTTCGGTCTCAAGGGCATCGTCTCGGGCTGCGGTCTCGAGGAGAAGCTGGCTGTTGCCGAGGCTAAAAAACCCGGCTTCGTGAAGCTCCTCTCTGACGGTGAGGGACCCGAAACCGGATACGACAAAGACGTTCAGCCCGACGACGACTGCGTGATTATGTTTACAGGCGGCACGACAGGACGCAGCAAGGGCGCGCTTCTCAGCCACCGCAATATTATCGCGGGCACCGTTTTCGGCTGCTACAGCCTGAAGGACGTTTTCTACAGGAGATACATCCTCTGCCTGCCGCTCTCGCACGTTTTCGGTCTCGTCAGAAACCTTATGTGCAGCGTCTACACGGGCAGCACACTCTGCATCTGCCGCAACAACAAGGACCTTTTCGCCGACATCGGCGCGTACAGACCCGACGTTCTCGTGACCGTTCCGGCGCTTGTCGAAATGGCTCTCGGCCTCTCCAGGCTCTTTAAAAAGAACATGTTCGGTACGATAGAGTATGTTATTTGCGGCGCTGCGTGGGTTCCGCCTTATCTCATCACCGAGTGCGGCAAGCTCGGCGTCACGATCTACCCCGGATACGGTCTCACTGAGTCTGCAAACCTCGTCTCCGGCAACCCGACTCCCGCCGAAAAGCCCGAATCAGTCGGAATCCCTTATCCCGGCCAGGAGTTCAAACTCGTCGACGGCGAGCTCTGGATCAAGGGCGTCAACATCATGAAGGGCTACGTGGGCGCGCCTGAGGAAAACGCGATCGCCTTCACGGAGGACGGCTGGTTCAAGACAGGCGACCTCGCGAAGTTCGACGAAGACGGCTACCTCTACATCACCGGCAGGACAAAGGAGATCATCGTTCTCTCCAACGGCGAAAACGTCTCGCCCGCGGAGGTCGAGGCTCACTACGACGAGCTGAATTACGTTCAGGACTGCCAGCTGTTTGAGGACGCCGACGGCGACGGCCCGCACTTCCTCCACCTCGAGATCGTTCCCAGAAAGACAGAACTCGCGCAGTTCGACGCTGAGACCGCGAACGCGAAGCTCATGGAGGCCGTTAACAAGGTGACGGAATCTCTTCCCGCTTACCAGCGTCCGCAGAGAATTACGGTCCGCACTTCCGACTTCGAGCGCACGCCGGCGATGAAGATCAAGAGATACAAGAAGTTCGGCTGATACACGTTTTGACAAACGCGAAATCGCCTTAAATCAGGCGGCTTATAAAAACTTCGGAGGTGTACGTAAACATGCTCACCCGTGAGGAAATAGCGGAAAAGCTTAAGGAAATACTGATCTACCAGAACCCGGGAGACAGCGAGAGGATCAAAAAAGGCACCGAGGAATCGGGCCTCATCGACTATTTCGGGCTGTCCTCGGTCGGTATGATCTACATGATTATTATTATCGAAAACGAGTTCGGCGTCAGCTTCGACAACGTCGGCATGGGCGATTTCAAGACGCTCGGCGACGTCGTCAGCTACATCGAAAACGCGAAAAAGCAGGGCTGACGGCAGACGTTTGCTCTACTTATAGGTAAAAACGCAGAACGGCCGCGCGATAACGGGGCGGCGGAAAGGAGTGAAAATGTACTGGATTATCGCGGCAGCGGTGCTTGTCGCCGCGCCTCTTGCGGGTCTTTTCATTTTTGCTTTTTTCAGAACGTTCCACCGCGGGAAGGAGATTCCCCTCGAGTCGCTCGACCTTTCGGAGACGCACTATGCGCCTTACGCGGACAGACTCCTCGCGACGCTCACGGAGATTAAGTCGATCCCTTACGAACCCGTGAGGATCAAATCCGGCGACGGGATCACTCTCGGCGCGCGATATTACGACTTCGGGAATGAGAAGACCGTCGTGGCGTTTCACGGATACAAGGCGATCCCGTTCAACAACGTCCACGCGGCGTTTAAAACGTTCCGCGATCTCGGCTACAACGTTCTTCTGGTGTCGCAGCGCGCCCACTTTGAGAGCGGCGGGAGAATAATCACGTTCGGCATCCGTGAGCAAAACGACCTTTTGAGGTGGCTCGACTGGCTGCGGAACAGGACAGGCGGGAAGGACGTCGCGCTTTTCGGCGTTTCGATGGGCGCCGCCACGATCTGCCTCGCTTCCGACAGGTTCAAGGATTACCCCGAGGTCAAGCTTTTGGCGCTCGAGTGCGGCTACAGAACGGGCTGCGAGACGATCAAGAACGGTATGCACAAAATAGGCGCGTTCGGCAGGTTTCTCGCCAACGTGACGAGAATTTCGGGAATCATTTTCGGCGGCTTCGACATAGGCCGCGAGGAGATGAACGGAAGACTCGCCAAGTGCAAAGTTCCGGCGCTTTTCATCCACGGAGAGGCCGACGTCATAGTTCCGGTTTCCGCGTCGGAGGACCACCTGAAGGCGCTCGGTACGGACAGGAAGGACATCGTCACGGTCGAAAAAGCCGGCCACGCCGAGGCTTTTATAGCCGACCCGGAGAAGGTCGGAAACGCCCTCAAACGCTTTATCGAAAAGTACGGAATTTAAAAAGCGCAAGGCATAGTTTTCTCCGAATTTTAGATTAAAAACGCGGACGGCACCGCGCCGCCCGCAGCAAGAAATGAGAGGTATTGAAATGAGTTTTAAGATTGTTATCGACATTACGTGCGATCTCGCTCCCGAGATCAGGGAAAGATTCGGTATCGAGTATATCAAGGGCCATCTGACAACTCCGGACGGCAGTGAGATAATCTCCGCGATGGAGTGGGGCGACGAGTCCTGCGAAGAGTTCTACGCGAAGCTCAAGAAGAATCCCGACGGCTACAAGACTGCGCCGCCGACGCTTCCCGAGGTCACCGCTGTTTTCGAGGAACACGCCAAAAAAGGCGAGGACGTGCTCTATTTCTGCATGAGCTCGAAAATGAGCTGCACCTACGATATAGCGTGCAACGCGAGAGACGATCTGAAAGCCAAATACCCGGACGTTAAGATATTCGTAGTCGACTCGCGCAAGTTCGCGACAGGCGCGGGACTTCTCGCCGTTCTGGCTGCGGAGAAGCGCGAAGAGGGCATCGGCATTGAGGAGACGGCCGCCTACTGTGAAGAGATCAAGTGGTGCATCCACCAGGCCGGCTGGCATGATGACCTTCAGTTTTCCGCTAAAAAAGGCAGAATTTCGAACTCGAAGGCGTTCATGGGCACGCTCATCGGAATCAAGCCCTGCGGCGATTTCTCGAAGGACGGCATGACGACCGTTCTGACCAAGATCAAGGGCGAAAAGAGCGCGTTCAAGATCCTTCTCGACTACATCGGCGAAACGGTTGTCGGGCCTGAAAAGCAGGTCATGATCGTGGCCAGCTCCGCGAGAAGACCCCAGGCCGAGAAGTTCCTCGCGATGATCAAAGAGCGCTTCAACCCGAAGGAAATCTACTACACAGACATCTACAGAAGCAGCGGCACGAACGCGGGCCCCGGAATCATGGCGTGCTACTACACCGGCAAGCCGATCTCCGAAGACCTCAAGGAAGAGGGCGAAATTTTCGCGCGCCTCGGCGGCTGATTCTATTTAGCGCGCGGTTTGTGAATTGATTTGATTTTAAGGAGAATAAGCGCCGCCGGCCGCTTTGGTTTTATAGGGGCGGCCGGCGCGCCCGAATTTTTATTTATTTAGGCGGCAAATGGCAACATATCGTATTGACGGCACCGCGTTTTCGAAGATGATGCGCGGCGCGTTAAAGAAAATAAGCGAGAACGAGCAGAAGGTCAACGACCTGAACGTTTTCCCGGTTCCCGACGGCGACACGGGCACCAATATGAGACTTACCGTTCAGCACGGCATCAGTGACGCGGAGGGTCAGCAGAAGCTGAACTCATATCTCCGCGCGCTCGCCGACGGAATGATCACCAACGCGCGCGGCAACTCCGGCGTTATCGTATCCAACTTTTTCGACGGCTTCGCGCGCAGTCTGAGACGCTACGAGACCATGTCGGCGGCTTCTATGGCCGCGGCGCTCGTTCACGCCTACAGACAGGCCTACGCGGGCTGCCGCTCCCCGAAAGAAGGCACGATTCTGACGGTCGCGCGCGAGGGGATCGAATTCATCCGTCCGCAGCTTCCGCGCAACGCCTCTTTCGAGACTCTTCTCGGAATGTACGTATCGCGCCTCAAGGTTTCGCTTATGAATACGCCGGACCTTCTTCCGTGCCTTAAAGAGGCGGGAGTCGTCGACAGCGGCGGAATGGGACTCGTGCTCATTTTCGAGGGCATGCTGATGTACCTCAACGACCCGTCGTACATTGAAGGCGTGATGCCCGTTGCCGAGGAGCGCAAAAACACCGCGAAGGTCAACCTTTCGGCGGCCGCTTTCAACGAAAACACCGTTTTCACGTACGGCTACTGTATGGAATTCCTGCTCCAGCTTATGCGGGGGACGAACTACATCTCCACGTTCAACATGGCGTCGTTTATCGACGACCTCGAGCGCCTCGGAGAGTCTGTCGTCGTATCCAAGATCGGCTCGCGCGTAAAAGTCCACGTCCACACGTTCAAACCGGCACGAGTCATCGAGCTCGCCCAGAACTACGGCGAATTCGTGAGCTTCAAGCTCGAAAACATGTGCGTCCAGCATAACACGATTTACGGTGAGGGCAAAAACGAACAGGGAATCGAAGGCAAGACGCAGGCCGCGACAGAAGGCCGGGGCAAAGGCGCGGATGACATCACGGATCACCGTACCGGAGAAGCCGCGGACTCCGCTGGTAACGGCGCGGACACCGGAACGGCCGGTTTCGCTGAAATCGACGACGAGGAGCTCTTCAAAAAGAGAGAGACCGTTATGGCCGTGAAGGACCTCTACAAGATCTGCGTGGCGAACGGTGAACAGGCGCAGGCGCTCCTTACAGAGTGCGGCGCGGATATCATTATCGACGGCGGGCCGACGATGAACACCTCCTCAGGTGAGTTTCTCGACTGCTTCAAGTCGATTCTCGCGAACGCTCCGGACGCAACCATAATCGTGTTTCCGGACAACCCCAACATCTTTTTCGCGGCAGAGCAGGCCGTAAGGCTTTCCGGCAGCGACAGGATATTTATCGCGCGCGCTCACAACCAGGCCGCGTGCTACTTCGGGATCGCAGCGGACAACCCTCAGCTCGAGGTCGACGAACGCGTAAAAACGCTTACAGAGATGGCGGAAAACGCCGCCACGCTGTCGGTTCTCAAGGCGACCAAAAACTACGGCAACAACGGAATCCGATGCGCGGAGGGCGACTGGATCGCGATATCCTCGGGCGAGCTCTCGGCAGTTTCTCCGGACGACCCGGGTGATGTCGCCGCGCTTGCGGTCAAAAACATTCCCGACATCGAAAACCGCGAGACCGCGATCGTCTTCACCGGCGGGAACGCCGATCCGGAGGTCACGGACAGAATTCAGGAGGCACTCGAAGAGGCGTGCCCGGACATCGAGTTCAACCTCGTGGAGGGCGGCCAGTCGACGCCGGATTACATTTTCGCGATAGTCTGACCTTCACCGGTCACAGTGATATTTTAGCTTATTTTAGGCAGAAAAAGGCATTGACATGGGACCTTTTCAAATCGTTTTGCTCGTACTCGGAATAATACTCGCTTCGGGACTCGTCTTTTCCGTAGGGTTCACGTTTTACGTGGCGTGGAGAGTCTACTCGGCGACGCTTTTCAGACCCGAAAAGGAGAAGCGCGAGAGAAAATGCTCGTTCCCGTCCGATCCCGAACAGCTTCTTATGTTCAACAGGGGACTCGAGTGGGCGGAGAAGTACGCCTCTGCGAAAAAAGACGTCTCCGTCGAGAACGACGGCCTTCATCTCGTGGGCGAGTACTACGATTTCGGCGCCGACAGGGCGGTCATTATCATTCCCGGCAGGACCGAGAGCCTCGCGTACTCCTACTACTTCGCGGAACCGTACAGGGCAAACGGCTTTAACGTGCTCGTTTTCGACAGCAGGGCGACAGGCTTTTCCGACGGGAAATACTACGCGCTCGGCGGCAGGGAGTACGCCGACGTCCTCAAGTGGGGCGCGCTTCTTCACGACACGCTCGGGAATTCGAAAATATTCCTGCACGGCATTTGCATCGGCTCCGCGACCGCGATCTACACGCTGACGTCGGAAAACTGCCCGGACTATTTTGTCGCGATGTGCGCCGACGGCATGTACAAGAACTTTTTCGAGACGTTCAAGAACCACATGATCGAACGGAACAAGCCGGTATTCCCGGTCTGCTACCAGGTCATGCTGCTTTTATATATGAACACAGGCACGCGCGCGATAAGCTACGGCCCCTACAAGGCCGTCAAAAAGCTCGACCGGCCGATCCTTTTCATCTACACCGACAAAGACATCTACTCGCTGCCGGAGGAGAGTAAAAAGCTCTACGAGTCGTGCGTTTCGCCAAAAAAGAAGATCGTCTGGTTCCACAAGGGCGGCCACTCGCACATCAGAATCAACGACGAAGAGGGGTACGACCGTGAAATCGGAGTGTTTGTCAACGAACTGGGGGAGGACGGAATATGGTAATCGAGCTTAACAAACAGGCAAGCGACGAGTTTTATAAAGAAACGGTCAACATTACGGTACAGTCGGCGAATCTGTGGAAGAACCCGCGTTATCAGTTCAGAAATATGTACGTTCGTTTTACTGCGCTCCTTATCGCGAGCGCCGTTCTGCTCGCCCTGCTTACAGGTCTGGCAATCATAAACAAACCGGATTTTCTGATAATAACAGGCATTGTTATCATGGCTCTTGTCGTGCTTCTGAACGCGTTTTCGCTCATCACTATGAACGCGCAGCGAAAGAGTCTTAAAGTAGGCTTTAAACCCAGGACTTTAACTTTTGACGAAGAATTCTTCCGGCTCCTGAATAACGACGGGTCGAGTGCCACGAAAAAAGCCTGGGATCAGTTTGTTTGCGTGCGGGTAAGCCCGCAGACGATATCGTTTATCCCGAAAAAAAGTTCAGACGCGATCATCCTGTTCGTTTCAAGGGAGTACGAAAATGAGATCTGCGGGTGGCTTAGGGAGAACAGACCGGACGTTCTCATTGTGACGCAGAACAAAATCTGATTTGCAAATAAAAACAGTATCGTCAACATGCGAAAACGGGTCCCGCCGGCCGGCGGGACCCGTTTTCGCATATTATTTTAAAATAAATTTTCAGGCGTTTCCGACCTCTTCTTTGAACGTGTCGCGGAGGCCTACAACGCTGTTGAACGTGCTTTCGTTCTTCGTGTCCTTGCAGTAGTAGCCGTTCCTGATGAACTGGAACTTGTCGCCCGGCTTCGCGTCCGCGAGGCTCTCCTCTAGAAGGGCGTTTTCGAAAACCTTCACCGAGTCGGGATTCAGGTAGTCGCTGTAGGTCTTGCCCTCGGGGAGGTCCATAAGGTTCGCCTCCGTGAAGAGCTTGTCGTACTGCATCACGCGCGCCTTTATGTTGCGGCTCTCGCTTACCCAGTGGATCGTTCCCTTGATCTTGCGGCCGTCCTTCGGCATGTCGTTGCGTGTCTCCATGTCGGCCTCGCAGAAGATCTCTTTTATGGAACCGTCGGAGTTCTTGACGAAGCCCGTGCATTTTACGATGTACGCGCCTGCCAGCCTGACTTCGCCGTCCGGCTTTAGCCTGAAAAATTTCGGAACCGGGTTCTCCATAAAGTCGGCGCGCTCGATGTAGAGCTCGCGCGTGAACGGAACTCTTCTCGTGCCCGCTTCAGGGTCGTTCGGGTTGTTGGCGACCTCGAAGAATTCGATCTGATTCCGCGGATAGTTCGTGACTGTGACCTTGACAGGGTCGAGAACGCACATCCTGCGGGGGGCGTTCATATTGAGCTCGTCGCGGATGCAGTGTTCGAGTGCCTCGATGTCGACAAGGGAGTTCGCCTTGGCGATGCCCGCGTTTTTGACGAAGCGGAAAATGGAGGAGGGGGTGTAGCCTCTTCTTCTCAAACCGCAGAGAGTGGGCATACGGGGGTCATCCCAGCCGTCGACGGCGCCGGTTTCCACGAGGTGGCGGAGGTAGCGCTTGCTCATAACGGTGTAGGTGACGTTGAGTCTCGCAAATTCCCTCTGTTTAGGCTTTTTCTCGAAGC